>CAZSYD010000019.1:0-4326 GCA_964611355.1 uncultured Ignavibacteriales bacterium
AGTCTGGGCCGTATCTCAGTCCCAGTGTGGCCGATCACCCTCTCAGGCCGGCTATCCATCGTCGCCTTGGCAGGCAGTTACCCCACCAACAAGCTAATGGACCGCGGGCTCATCCACCGGCGGCAGGTTACCCCGCCTTTGATCCCGCGAAGATGCCATCGCGGGATATCATCCGGTATTAGACCCAGTTTCCCAAGCTTATCCCGGACCGAAGGGCAGATTGCCCACGTGTTACTCACCCGTTCGCCACTTTACTCATCCAGCCGAAGCCGGACTTTCTCGTACGACTTGCATGTATTAGACACGCCGCCAGCGTTCGTTCTGAGCCAGGATCAAACTCTCCGTTTATTTCAAATCGTATATTTCCCGATTTGTAACAACGAAGCTGTCCTCTCTCGAAGACGCTCACATGTTGTTCGATTCTCTCTTAAGAATTGCGGGTTAGATATTACCCTGCGGGTAATACCCAACACCATTTCAGCACATACGCGACCTGGCACGTGACACGTATTATTAATTTTTCAAAGAGCAGACGAAAAAACTGCCGACGACACACATCGGCAAATTAAAATATAAAATCTTTTGAGCAGGATGTCAAGTAAAATAACTCAAACAAACGCCTGACTGCCCAAAATCCAACCGGTTTCAAGCGAAACCCGCCAATCTCAACTATCGGCAGACGACTATAATACTTTATATTGATGATGTCAAGAAATTAAATATATAAATATAATTACAGATTTTTCGTTTTTTTGCCACCCCCTCCGTTCTCTAAGCTAATTTGGCATATTATTGATTCCGTCAACTCGTCGCGTATCATGCAGGAAAGTAAGAGCAACTCATTTTTGAGGTGACCGGGTTATTTCCAGAAGGAAGGCCGGAAAACGATCAGAATGGTAAAAACCTCCAATCGGCCAAGCAACATACAGGCGATCAACACCCATTTTCCGGGGATCGGTATCCAGCCGTAATGTTCGATTGAACCGACACCGTTCAAACCCGGGCCGATATTATTGATGCAGGCGGCGGTTGAAGCAAAAGCGGTTACCAGGTCGGGAACAAACAGGGTCATCAAAAACGACCCCGACACAAATAAAAGCATAAACAGGATAAAGTAAGCTACAATATTGATAATCTTATCTTCCTCAACCGTTATACTGCCTACCCTGAGAGGTGCAATCAGTTTGGGCCGGGTAAGCCGGCGCAATTCCCGCCAGCCGGTTTTAATCAAGACAATGATACGAATCTGTTTGATACCCCCACCCGTCGAACCGGCGCAGCCGCCGAAAAACATCAACGTCAAAAGCAGTATCCGTGCCGCGTCGGGCCAGAGATCGAAATCTGCCGTGCCATAACCGGTTGTAGTCGTAATTGCCACGGTTTGAAAAAGAGAATGGCGGATACAATCGCGCATATTTTCGAATTTGGATGATTCCCCGGCAACATACCGGTCAAAGTCCTCAATCTGGATTTTATTATGCCGATGGTGCGCATACGCTTCCTCCGTAGGTTTCAAACCTCCACCGTAAAGGAGAATCGCGAAGAAAACCGCAACAATCAGGATAAGACCGGTATAAAATAGAAATTCGCGATTAATGACCGCCTTCCGCCACTTACCTCGCAGAACGTTAAAATGAAGCAGGAAATTAACGCCGGCCAGGTACATAAAAATTATAACCACCCATTCGAAATAGGCCGAGCCGTACGACCCTATGGAACCATTTTTGGTCGAAAAGCCGCCGGTCGCCATAGTACCGAAAGTATGGCAAAGCGCGTCAAAAAGGGGCATCCCGCCCAGGAGAAAGAGAACCGTTTCTATTCCGGATAAAAGAGCATAGACGCCCCATAGAATAGCGGCCGTTTGAGCCAGGCGGGGACGCAGGCGATCGGCGGTCGGGCCGGGGATCTCGCCGCGAAACATCTTATAGCCGGAAACGCCCATAGCGGGGAAAATGGCCAACGCTAATGTGATTATTCCCATACCGCCAAGCCAGTGCGTCAGGCTGCGCCAGAAAAGAAGCGAATCCGGAATGGTCTCCACGTCGGGAAGAATGGTCGCACCGGTTGTAGTAAAACCGGACATGATTTCAAAAAAGCCATTCGTAAAGCAAAGCAGGATAGTCCCCGCATCACGGCTGGCGCTCTGCGAGATAAAGTAAAAGACAAAAGGAATACTTCCGATCAGGGCAAATACAATCCAGGCGAAGGCCACAATGGCATACCCTTCCCTGATCCCCTGATTATCGCGATCAGCACGATAAATAAGCGAAATAACGGTTCCGGCTAAAAAGCAGATAACAATAGCCAGAATAAACCCTATCGCCTCAGGATACAACCATATCGTCGAAAACGAGAATTCCTCAAGATCGCATATGGCAATCCCCAGCGGGACGCAGAGAACGACGCTCATGAGCTGCATCATCTTGCCGATGGCATAAGCAACCGCTCTTCCGTTCATATAATCAACCTGCCTGCAGTATTATGATTATAGCTTGAACAGCTTCTGAACCTGGGGAAGGAACTTTGTATAGGCGATAGTGATAACATGATCATCGGGTTCGAAAGTCGTTTCCCCGTCGGGAATAATCATCTTGTCTCCCCTAACTATAATACCGATGAGCGCCCCTTTTCTGATTTTTTTCCATAGTTTCCTAAGCGGCACACCAATGATATTCGGACTATCCGGGACGATTAACCGGATTGCTTCAACTTCGGCGTCGCCCAGCCGTACCACGGAGCCGAAATGCCCCCGGCTGATAATCTGCATAATCTCCCGGGCCGCCGTTATCCGTGGATTGATTACGTGATCTATGCCGATGGAATGAAACAGTTGATCATGCCGGAATTCGGTCGATACGGCAATTACCTCGCGAGCGCCTTCCGATTTAGCCAAAAGGGCCGAGAGCATATTGTAATCAGCCTCGTTGGAAGAGGCGATAAAGAAATCAGCCCTGTTAATATCGACTTCTCTCAAGGTATCAATCTCGGTACAATCGCCGTGAACCACCTCCGCCTTATCCAATGTTACGGCCATTTCCTCGGCATGAACTCGATTCGGATCAACGTAAATAACCGAGGGGATATGTCCCTGAAGGGTGGAACCCAGCTCCATTGAGGAAAGGTTGTTCCCAGTCATAACCACCCGTTTAACCGATGATCGGCCGCTGTTGACCAGCTTCATAAACGACGGAATGGCTGACCTGGGGAATAAACTGAAGACCTTGTCTCCCTCCTCAATGACAAAATCACCCGGCGGAATTATCCCCCTTCCATCGCGCAGCACGGCCGCCACAAGGAATACGCCCGATTCGAAAATGCTCTTGAGCTCAATCAGCGATTTGCCCACCATCGTCATCCCTTTTCTTATTCGGTAACCGCGCATTAAGATATTGCCGTCCTCGAAATTAACCGCGTCGGACGCCCCGGGAGTTTCTATATACTGCAAGATGGCGTCAACCATTACTTTTTCGGGGAAGATGAAGCTGGTCACGCCAAGACCCATAAGGTTAACGCGGCGATCAGGCGACATAAAATCGCGGCTGCGAAGACGCGCAATTCGTTGACGAACATTATATTGTCGGGCGATACTGCAGACGAGGAGATTGATCTCATCGACCGGCGTTACGCCTATGACCATATCGGCGTCCCTGATACCCGCATCCTCAAGCACAGACGGTGACGACCCGGAACCAACCAGCACCTGCAGGTCCATTTTTTCAGCCAAGGCCTCGGCCACAACATGGTCCTGCTCGATCAGTGAGATGCTGTGCTTTTCGTACAACAATTGCTGGGCCAAACTGTAACCTACAATGCCGCCCCCGACAATTACAATTCTCACTTCAATCCTCTGTAACAATAAGAGAACGCCTTTTGTGACAGAGCGAATATCACCTTAAGCGATTCCCCTGACTAAAAAAATCGGCCTCCCCGGCCGGAATAATACGTTACCTAAAATTATCGACACAATAGAATTAATTTACTGCCTGATTCATTGTCAAGTGTAAACCGAACCATATTGCCGCGTAAAAATCATAATAGTCTGAAAGACAACATGTTAGGTTGCGTGGCCGAATGTAACCGTATATGGTATGGAAAGTTATAGAACAGCCGGACTTCAGGGACACTAATAACCTTGAACGTTTGCTCCTATACGTCGGGGGCCATCCGCCATACGATATTCAACAAATAACCGAAAGAATTATGGCAAAAAGCAAGTTCTTTCCCAGGCCACACGGCCTTAACCTTCGGAGTTTTCTGAACTTAGGATACTTTTGTTCAATACCTGAACACTTTAAGTATGCGCATCATTTCGTTGGTACATAATAG
>CAZSYD010000019.1:4426-38849 GCA_964611355.1 uncultured Ignavibacteriales bacterium
TATTCCCGAGCCGGCCACGATGGTTCTGGTTGGTCTTGGTCTTCTCGGTATGGGTGCGAAACTGCGTAAGCGCAGCAAGTAAATTTCGATTGCAATTAAGACTTAAAATAGAAAAGGGCGTCATTATGACGCCCTTTTTTTATTTACCTTTAATCTATTTTTAACCCTCTGATTTTCTCACTATCGAATCCTTCGAAGATGAAAGGCTAATACTTTACGTTACCTTCTCCCCCGCCTTCTCGAATTCTTGTAGTAGTTCTTTCTGCCTTTCGGTCAGGCTGGTCGGGACTACGACATTAACAGTAACCATCAGGTCGCCGGTCTTGTCGCTGACGGTCAGGCCTGCGCTTTTCAGACGCATTACCGTCCCCGGCTGCGTGCCGGGCGGAATAGTCAACATTACTCTTTTTGTCAAAGTCTTGACCGGCGCTTTGACGCCCAAAGCCGCCTGCGGGAAACTTACATCAACCGACGTATGAATATCGTTGCCTTCACGTTTGAACTGCTGATCCTGCATAACTATCACCTTTACGATTAGATCGCCCTTCGGCCCGCCGTTTCTTCCCGGATAACCGAGACCTCTCAACCTGATCGTTTCGCCGTTTTCAATCCCGGGCGGAATTTTGACAGCGATTGTCTTTTTCTTTTTGGTCGCGCCGGAGCCCCGGCATACGGGGCATTCCTGCCCCGGCAGAACCCCGCGCCCCAGGCAGGACGGGCACGGCCTTGATATTGAAAAGCCACCCTGAACATTGGCGATATGCCCCGTCCCGTTGCATCGCGGACAGACCCGTTGTCCAGCGCCTTTGACCGTCCCGGTACCGCCACATTCAACACACCTTTCGGGAACCGAAAGACGAATCTTTTTGGTAACTCCGCTGGCCGCCTGGGGTAGAGTAACTTTGATTTCGGCCTTTAGATTGGTTCCCTTTTGCCGTCCGGCCCGCTGTCGGAAAGGTCTCGTCCGTGTTCGGGTTCTCAGATTATCGCCAAAGAGCGAACTGAAAATATCACCCAGACCGCCGCCGAAGAGATCATCCATATTAAAGCGGCCGCCGAACACCTGCGAGAAATCAGCGTCAGTATAGAACTTGCCGCCGCCGGGATAATCGCCCGCCCCCGGAAATCCCTGCCTGCCGTTGAAGCCTCCGAACCGGCGCATTGTATCGTACTGCTGACGTTTCTTATCATCCCCCAGGACGTCGTAGGCTTCGGATATATCCTTGAATTTCTCCTCAGCCGCCTTGTCGCCCCTGTTAAGATCAGGATGATACTTCTTGGCCAGCTTACGGTATTTTTTCTTTATCTCGTCTTTGCCGGTTTTTTCATCAACGCCAAGAACCTTGTAATAATCTCCGGCCATCTATAAATCGCTCTCCTTAGCCGCCAACTCTAACTATTACAGCCAAATGAAGATTGTCCACTCTCAGTCCCTAATACAATCAGCCCTTTACTCAGACGCCATATTTTATTTTATACGCCAATTGCCGCCTCGTCAACCATTCTTATTAAGAATGGAACCTCACGACCCTCGATATTGTTGATACATGACGAAATTGAATTGGATGGGCCTTGAGATTGCCACGGTCGGCGAGGCGACCTCGCAATGACGGCGATTCGATATTGTCATCAGTCCGGAGAATTTGCAGTCCCCCGGCTTTCATCCCTATTCGTCGACCACTTCATAGTCGGCGTCAACCGATTCCTGAGAAGTCGATCCTTCGGGCTCAGAATGATTTTCAGGACCGGCTTGAGGACCAGCTCCGGCAGATTGAGATTGCTGCTGATAGATCTTCTGCGACGCAGCGTGCCAGGCGGCAGTCAGATCATCGGCAGCCGACTTGATCTCATCCGTATTGTCGCCTTTAAGGGCTTCCCTGACGCGCTCAATGGCCGCCTCTATTTTGGCTCTGGTCTCGTTGTCAAGTTTGCCTTCCGTCTCTTTGAGATTTTTCTCGCCCATGAAGATTGCCTGGTCAGCCTGGTTTCGGATTTCGACCTTCTTACCGCGTTCTTCATCTTCGGCCTTATGAAATTCGGCGTCTTTGATCATCTTCTGAATATCCGCCTCTGACAAACCCGATGAAGCTTCAATCCGCACCGACTGCTTCCTGCCGGTTGCCTTATCAGACGCCGAGACATCGAGGATGCCGTCGGCATTGATATCAAAGGTTACCTCAATTTGCGGCATACCGCGCGGCGCCGGAGGTATCCCGTCGAGATGGAAACGGCCAATGGCTTTGTTATCAATTGCCATCTTCCGCTCACCCTGCAGAACATGAATCTCAACTGTTGTCTGGTTATTCTCGGCGGTCGAGAATACCTGCGATTTGCGCGTAGGAACGGTAGTATTGCGTTCGATTATGGCCGTACTGACGCCGCCAAGAGTTTCAATCCCGAGTGTAAGCGGGGTCACGTCAAGCAGAACCATCTCCCCAACATCACCGGCCAGCACGCCGGCCTGGATGGCCGCGCCGACGGCCACAACCTCATCCGGATTGACGTTCTTGCTTGGTTCTTTACCGAACAGCTTTCTAACCGTTTCACTCACCTTCGGCATTCGGGTCATACCGCCCACAAGGACAACCTCATCAATATCGGCAAAGCTTAGTTTGGCGTCTTCAATCGACTGGCGCACCGGCCCGATAGCCCGGTCAATCAGATCGTCCGTTAATTGTTCGAATTTGGCCCGGCTAAGAGTTACACTAAGGTGCTTTGGGCCGCTGGAATCGGCCGTGATAAACGGCAGATTTATATCAGTTTCCAGAGTCGAAGAAAGCTCGATCTTGGCTTTTTCGGCGGCTTCTTTCAATCGCTGAAGAGCCATCGAGTCTTTCGAAAGGTCAATGCCGTTGTTTTTCTTGAATTCGTCCACAAGCCAGTCGATAACCCGTTTATCGAAATCGTCGCCACCCAGGTGCGTGTCTCCGTTGGTGGAAAGAACTTCAAAGACTCCGTCAAAAAGCTCCAGAATCGAGATATCAAAAGTGCCGCCACCCAGGTCAAAGACGGCGATTTTTCCGGTCTTCTTTTTATCAAGTCCGTAAGCCAGCGCCGCCGCAGTCGGTTCGTTGATAATTCTCTTAACCTCAAGCCCAGCGATTCGCCCCGCGTCTTTGGTCGCCTGTCGCTGGCGGTCGTTGAAATAGGCCGGCACCGTGATAACCGCGTCTTTTACTTCATGGCCAAGATACGTTTCGGCCGCCTTTTTGAGATACGAAAGAATCATGGCCGAAATCTGCGGTGGAGCATACTCCCTGCCATTCATTATCACGCGCGGTTCGCCTTCAGAATTCCTGACAACTTTGTAAGGGAAATTTTTCATCTCTTCGGTTACTTCCCCGTATGTTCGGCCCATCAAACGCTTGACTGAAAAGACGGTATTATCCGGATTAGTCACCGCCTGCCGTTTGGCTACCGCACCGACCAGCCGTTCGCCATTTTTATCCATAGCTACCACCGAAGGCGTTGTCCGTCCGCCTTCCGGGTTGTTGAGCACTTTTGGTTCCCGCCCTTCAATTACGGCAAGGCAGGAATTAGTGGTGCCAAGATCTATACCTATAATTTTACTCATTAGTTATTTCTCCTTTTTGTAGTAAGGGCTCCGGCTACAAAGCCGAAACCAATTCACTGTCCGGTAAGGTATTGAGGCCTGCGTTTATTTAACTTTGACCTCAATCTCCTTTGGCCTGGTTTCCTCTTTTGCGGGAAGGAAAACCTGAGGGATGCCGTCTCTGTAATCGGAATACACGACATAAATCTCGTTTTTATCTCCTTTCTTTTGTTTATTTATTATCTATCAGGATTTATATCAAAGTGTATGCCAAAAACCATAACTAACAGGGACACTGTTAGTTAGGAAAATGCGATAAAAGATGGCTGGGGATTGTGAGTCGCTATGGCAGTCTTATACGCCAATATGGCGCACTTTTATTACAATTATGTCAATATGACAGTTAATTTCTTGGCTGAATTTTATCTAATATTAATTTAGCGGTTTTACCGAGTCCTGAGTTGCGCGAGAATAGCTTTTCGCCTTGCTCTCTGGCCAGATATTCTTCCGCTTTTCTCAAAGATTTTTCATCTCCAAGTTTTTCAAGCCCTTTTACAATCATTTCTCGGATGTCATCAACCGAGGCCTTTCCGGATGAGAGCGATTTAAGCTTTTCCTGGTTTTCCAGCAGATTGACCAGAAAATCTCGCGCCTCCCCCGAACCGGTTTGGGCAATAGCGTTAATTATACGGGAAACCTCAGTTTTTATCCGAGAAAGCAGATCGATAAAAAACGGAGCCAAATCTCGACGTTTCAAAAGCCCCAGGGTTATTATAGCCATTTCCCTGACCGAAATATCGGTATCTTCGGCAAGTATCATCAGCAGGTCAACGGACTCGTCTCCCTGTATTTTTTCCAGGGCGCGGACAATTTCCCGGCGTACTCGCGTATCCGGATCGGACAGCCGCATTCGGAGAGCATGGCAGGCCTCGGGATCACCGAGATTACCCAGGACAAAGATAGCATTACGAACCGGGAACCACTTCTTATCAGGAAGCTCATGACACCCTTCCCGGCGATAAAAATTGCTTTCATCCCGCAGTATCTCGGAAGATATAATCACCGCCGGTTTGCCAAGACCGGAGAGAACTTTCAGGCAACGCTGCCGGATCATCCGATCCGGGTGAGCAACGATTGCGGAAAGCTGCAGGGCCACATCTTCCGATTGAATCGCTATAAGAATATCCCCGATAAACCTCATCTGATCACTTTCGCGAACCTGCAGTTCCCGAACCATTCGAGCGATCAATTCATGGCCATCGAGATCATCGAAAATCTTTTTGATTATGATTGAATCGTAGATTGTTACTCCATCCTTAACCTTTCGGCCGCTCTTAAGGACATTTAGAAACGCGGCCACCGGCTCGTAGCGTCTCAGCGAAAGCATTGATCCAAGCAGTTCCGAGACTGCTTCGGAAAATTCGAAGGTTTCCCGGCCCTGGGTAAAAAGATATTGCAGTTTCCTGATGACCAAGTCGAGGAATTCATGATCGCCAAACGAAATCATCGAATTGACAATATTACCAAGCAAATAGATCGCGTGCCGGCGAAAGGCATTATTATCGGAAGCCAAATACTCTATCATATCCTCGGTAACACCGGCGGCCTTGCCCATTTGCCGGGTGCGAACCAGCCGCATAAAGGCGTCATGAAAGCGGGCGTATAATTCCGGATCAAATTCTTTTTCCGAGAAAATCTTATTTCTAATCCCATCGATGGCCTGAACCGTTTCCAGTTTCAGTTTACCGGAATCCGACAGTGAATCCCGTACGGATAGTGCGGTCAGCCCGCGACTTTCGAATTTGCTTCGGATCTTTTCAATCAACACACCCCGTTTCGGGTGATAATCAAAGGATCGAATCAAACGCGCCAACTTGACCCCCGCCGAATCAACATCCTCGGGATCGGCGTCAAAGATTTTTTCCGCGACTTCCATAAGTTCCGCGGGCTGAAGCTGAGCAAATTTCTCCGGAAGGATATAATTAACTATATCGGTATGAAAATCAATGCCGGTGGCAATCGCCTGCGTTCCGGTATCGGTGTAGTTGGCGTTCAATATCTTTATCGCCAGGTCAATTTCACCGGAGAAATAATCGGCCACTATGCGACGAACGGAGTAGTCATCTTTTACGTTGCCGCGGTACCTCCGCCCGGTCTCGAAAATTTTCACCGACAGTTTGTCATTTACCAAGATGGAATTAATATTATGATTCTCAAGAAGCTTTTCTATCGGGTAACCCGGGTGATTGCCTGGCAGCCTCCGGGCAAAATAACCGACAAAGGCCAGGAGATCATCTGCCGTAAGGCTCATATCAAACAGGATCGATTTGATATCCAACTGCTGCATACATTCCTTCAGGTAGTCCATATTACCGGAGTCGGCCATCAGGATATTATTGGCAAACAACTTCCCTTCGGTAAGAATAAGACTGAAATACTTCTTGAAACCAAAAATCTTTTGAAGATCAAGGAATGGGCGCGAAATCGACTTCCTGACCATTGGATGATCTTTTGAATATATCGCCGCCTTGCGGCACAGGACATAAAGCTCATGCACGATTTCGCCGGAAAGTTCATTCAGATCAGTCTTGAAACTCTGTTCACTGAGATTTATTCTCGGTTTCATCAATCAACCTCAAAGCAATAGACGCGGTTTTTTTCGCATACGGCAAACATCCGGCCACCGTCAACCGCAACGGACTGTGTTATCGACCCCTGCAACCGGCGCCTGTCCAGCAGCTTCCCGTCAGCCCGGTCGAGGCTGTACAAAAAGCGATCATACGAACCAACCACAACTGCCCGTCCGATCACGACCGGCGCGGCCGTAACGATGCCGTCCGTCTGGTACTCCCATTCCAGTGTACCGTCATCGGCGGCAAGACAGTATATCTTGCCGTCGTTACATCCCAGGTATATCTTTCCATCAGCCTCAGTCAGTGCTCCCCTGATTGGGTAGGCCAGCGATTGTTCCCAAATTTTTCCTCCGGTGTGCCGATCCATGGCGATCACTCGTCCGTCTGCAAGACCGCAAAACAGATATCGCCCCAGGCTTAACTCGGATACCACGTCAGCGTCAGTTTCTTTCATCCAGACTAAACTTCCGTCGTCGGCGCCAACGGCCAGAGCCTTGCGCTTTCCTGAGATGAAATAGATATTCTCTCCATCAGTTACCGGCGCCGCGTCAACCATTCCCCTGGATTCGTAAGACCACACCGTTTGCAGGTCAGGTACGCCAAAAGCCGCAATTCCGGCCGTAGTGCCGAAAGTCAAACTGTTTTTTACATTTATCGGCCCTGATCTGATTTCATTTACCGTCCTTTCCGTCAGCGTTTTTCCGGTAAACAAATTAATTACCTGTATCCGGCCAAGAGGAACTCGCCTTACTAATACCAGCAGAGAATCAACGATCACCGGCCGGCGGATAACCCCCTTACCTTTACGGATTCGACAAACCCGACGGCCGGTTTGCCGATCCAAAACCAAAAAACGACTGCGACCGGTATTGAAAGCAAGATACTTTTCCCCTACCAGTATCGGAGTAAAGGCCGAGCCTTTGATTTTTTTCTCGTATAAAAGCTTCAAATCGCCGTTAAAAGGCGCCTTTGATATCCTGTATGCGGCTTGTTGATTTTGCGAACGCGGCCAGACCATCTCAAACATCCCGCCATCGCGGGGCAGATGTTTTTTGGCCGTGCACCCGGCCGCGGCCAGACCGAGGAGCAGAATTATGATATAACGCAAAAAGTTCATCAGAAATTCCATCCGAAAAAGAACGAAGTCCTTGTATGATGGGAAATGCTTCTAAAGTCGTGGGTCCTGGCGAAATCAAACCGCAAAACCACCAGATACCCGAGAGCTATCCGAACGGAAGCCCCGAACGATCCGTTCCAGCCGTTCCACCTGTCGTCCCAAGCCGCGCCGGTATCGTGGAAAATCGCACCCCTGATGCCCCGAAGCCGGAAATCACCGAAAGGGAAGGCAACCAGCAAGTCATTTATCAGTGGGAAACGCAACTCCTCCGAATTGAATAAAACATTGCGGTTGTAAAAATGCCTTCGACCGTAACCCCGAAACGACCAGCTTCCTCCAAAATAAATTCTTTGAGGTTCAACGCCCGCCGAAGAAAAGGCAAAAAAGCGGCTGGCCACGCAGGAAAGCCGCTTTAACCTGAAATAATGTCTGAAGTCAGCCGATGCCAGCCGGTTGAAGTTTCTCCCGGATTTGATATCATATGTCCAGCCCAGGGTCAGATTAAATCGCCGTCCTTCCAGCGGGCCGGTTGCTTCCCAGAGAGTATTGTCAGTGATATAACTTACCAACTGAGTTGCCATGAATGCTTTCCTGTTTTTTATTCCAAAAAAGATATCCTTATTGGAATGCCTCAAAAACAGCGAAGATTCAATCCGATCAAACTTGGAGATGGGGTAGCTGGCAAACGCCGCTCCACCAATCACGCGTTCGAAATAATAGCCGTCAAAGTCGTTATAATATTCATCGTACAGATGAAAAGCTCCCATCCCCCAGTTCAGTCTGCGCGTGCGCCGCAAATATGTAACCGTGACGTTGAAACTGGAAAGAAATTCGTCCTTGTCCTGAGCGGTATTGGCAAGCAGAAAGATAATCGTATTATTCCCAAGAACGTCGCTGATCCCCGCCTGGATACCGCCTATGGCGCCGTAAACGTCGTTGTAGGCAACCGCCGATTGAGCGATATCAAGAGAATAATGCGTCTGATACTTAACCGCTGCGGCACAGGTGGCGGCGTCGATTCGCCCGGGCCGCCAGCGGCCCTCGACGCCGTCGCCCGCTTCGGCGATAACCGGAACGGGTTCGGAATCTGAAATCTTAAAAATACCGAAGCCCATATTCTGATAGGCCCCAAAATAGATTTCATCAGGATCGGCTCCGAAACGGGGATCAAAAGCGCCGGTAATATATTCCGTCAACTGGGACAGTCCGCCTTCATTATCAAGGCTGAAAATATTAAAAGCCGATTCACCGCCCCTGTCGGAGGAAAAAATTATCCGCGAACCATCGGGGCTCTCATCGGGCCCCCGGTCATGGTATCGCCCACAGGTCAGCCGCTTCAGCGAATAGTCATCCAGCCGCAGCCGATAAAGCGATTTATATCCTTCGTATCCGTCCTCGCCGCGGTCGGAAGAAAAGATAATTGACCTTCCGTCATGGCTGAAACAAGGATCAAGGTCATTGTAAATATCATTGGTCAGACGATATAGTTTGCCTGATTCCAATTCCAGAGTATAGAGATCAGCGTACCCGGAATAATGATTACCGGTGAAAACCACCCACCAGCCATCGGGCGAGAAACGGGGCGAGGCAATTGACGCCAGTTTGTCGAACTCGTATTTTCGAGTGACTTCGCGATTTTCAATATCATAGATATAGAGCACGTCCTTTTCCTTCGACTTGGAGGAAAAGGTTAAAAATCGATTGTCGTGTTGATCGACGCCGCTGGTCATCAGATGAAGCGATTCAAATTTCGATGAGAGGTCTCCCTTGAGGAACATTTCCGTCTTTTTGCCATCGCCGTCGGCGGGCATCATATATATGGCGCTGTAGCCTGCTTTGTTGGCCTTATAGATTACCCACTGTTCTTTATTACCTTTTTTATCCGTGAGTGTAATCGGCGCCGGTCTGACGGCAAACTGCTTCTTCGTCAATCGCACGGCGTCCCGATCAGGTAAATCAAGGTCGGCGATTTGCGGAAAGTATTTCTTTTTCAGGTAATAAGTCCACTTTCTTGAAAGCGATTCGAAATCATCTCCGACCGTATATGCGACTACCGACTCAAAATCGTGCCCCATATGCCAGTTCTCAAAAAGCTTTGTCAATTTATCTTCGCCGTAATAATCATGAATAAAATTACAGATTGACTGACCCAGCTTATACATAAAATAGGTCCCGCGAACTCTCCAAAGATTGTCAATCGAGGGCAGGGTACCATTGATCACCATATCACGGACAATCAGATCGGCTTCGCTGTCCCACTTCCTTGACCAGAATTCCGCTATTCCTTCGATAAACCAGAGGGGAGGATACACGCCATAAAGTCGGCCGTATTTCCGTGTATTGCGACTAATTTTGGACAGGGTAAAGACATGAACCAGTTCGTGACGGATTACCCGGTCGAAATCGTGATAAGACCCGTTAAACGGCACGACCACCCGACCCTTGATAAACTCGGTAAAGCCGCCCACGTTCTCCGGCAGCATCGCCCAAGTAACGTTGGTTTGCACGAAATGATTGGGATTACTGTAGATAATAAGGGGTGTTTTCGAGTAGATTTCATGGTTGAATTTGGAAGCCAGAAAACGATACGATTCTTCGGCCGACCGGGCTGCGATTTCCGCCAGTTCGGTTTCTTCGGAATAGAAATAAATCCGGAAATGATCAGTGACCATAACGCGCCAGTCGAACCGGGTGTACTGGACTTTATTCTTTCCGAAATAAAACTGGGCCGTAACCGGCGCAGCGCAGATCGCCGCGATAAACAGCGCGGCCAAAATAATCAATAATGTCTTGTTTATGTTCATTACCATAGAAAACGATTCCCGGTAAAGGCCGGTTCCCCGCCGCATTTTATCAAATGACGAATAACACCTTATTAACGCTTGATTATTAATACTATCGGTCAAAACAGGGCGGCCTTCAGATGTGAGCTTCTTTCTTTTATTTCTTCAATATTATATCGGATTGAGCACCGCATTTACGGCATTTGCCGTCCTGATCAAGCCCAGTAACCTTTATATGATACCAGGATCGTTCGATGAGAATGTCGCCGCACGACCTGCAATAGGTATTTGAGCATCCTTCGATTTCCATATTGCCGACAAATACGTTGGCCAGGTACTGCCGCATAATCCGATACGCTTGCTTCATCGTCTCCGGGGGCGTCCGCGGATTATCGAGCCGGTAACTGGGATGATAAACCGACAGGTGAAGCGGAATCGACTGGTCGACCGAAGCGACAAATTCACCCAGTTTATGGAAATCCTCTTCGCTGTCATTCAATCCCGGAATGACCAGGTTGGTTAATTCCAGGTGAGCCGAAGATGCCGCCACGATTCGGATCACTTCAAGGACAGGCTCAAGCTTCCCCTTGCATATTTTCACATAAAAATCGGGGCGCATCGCCTTGAGATCGATATTGAAAGCGTCTATCAGCGGAAGCAGGCGTTTCAAAGGTCCGGGATTTACATACCCGTTGGTAACCATTACGTTGACCAGTCCCGCGTCTCTGATTCGGGGAGCCGATTCGAGAATATATTCATACCAGATCAACGGCTCGGTATAGGTATAGGCAATCCCGACCGAACCTTGCTGGGAAGCCACGCGGGGCAGGTCCCGGGGATCAATATAGGTGGTGCCGACCTTTTCCTGTGAAATCTGCCAGTTCTGGCAATAGCGACAGGATAAGTTGCAGCCGTTAACGCCGATGGAAACGATATCGGTTGTTGGTAGAAAATGATAGAGCGGTTTTTTCTCCATCGGGTCTATGCCGATGGTAACCGTTTCGCCGAAGTTGTCGGTCTTAAGCGTCCCGTTATCATTAAAACGACATCTGCAAATGCCGCGTTGTCCGGGCTTGAGACGACATTCGGCGGGACAAAGCCCGCATTGGACTTCCCGGTCGTCAAGCTTTTCGAAATACAGGGCGTCGTGTATCATTTCTGGAAATAATAACCTCAGCGGCGGTTCTTAAATCGTCGCAAACATGATCGGGTTTCAAAAACGGATGAACGGGAATTTCCTTTTCCGCTGCCGCCCCCTTGCCCGTACGGACAAGAATAGTCGCTGTCCCGGCCGCTTTCCCGCACTGGATGTCGCTATATTTATCCCCGATCATGAATGATCTCTTTATGTCAATACCATGCCGGATCGCCGCTTTTTCCAGCATTCCGGGCTTTGGCTTCCGGTCGTAAGGGTCGCCGGTAAACTCAGGATCGTCCCCGTCAGGATGGTAGGGGCAAAAACGGATATCATCCGGTTCACAGCCGGCGTTTTTCATCTCCCTGCTCATGCGGTCATGAACCGCCTCAACGGTTTCGACCGGGAAAAACCCCCGGGCTACGCCCGACTGGTTGGAAACGATTACAATTTTATACCCGGCCTCTTTCAGATATTTAACCGCATCCAGCGAGCCGTCCGGAAAAACAAGCTGGTTCGGATCACCAAGATAATGTTTATCCTCAATCAGACAGCCGTCCCGGTCGATAAATACCGCCGGTTGCAGAGTAATACCCTCAAGCATCTCGCCAACTTTACCGTAAACCGTATCAACGGTCAGGCGGGTGAAGCAATACTGCTCTTCCCGATAGCATGGCTCATTACCATGCAGCGAACAGGGACGGCATTTCTCATCCGTGGCGACGATAACGTCATGCAGACCGCGTGGATAGAATCCGAGCTGCTCATGGGTAGGGCCGAAAAGAGCCAGCGTCGGCGTGCCAACCGCCGACGACACATGCATAAGTCCCGAATCGTTGGTAATCGTCAGGCACGACTGAGAAAGAAGCGCAGCGATTTCAACTACCGGATGATTATTGTAAACGGTCACGGCCTCTTTGGGCAAATGGGCGAAGCGGCTGGCAAGATCGGCTTCGGCCTCACCCAGAAACAGTTTAATGGGCAATTTGAAATCATAGATAATCCGCTCAGCTAGTCCGGCGAATCGATCGGTCGGCCACGCTTTGACCGGCGAACTGGCTCCCGGCGCGACGGCTACGCCGTTTCTTTCGGCATCCAAACCCAAAAGCGCTTCATCGGCAAGCTTCAGATCGGGACGGCGGGCGAGGATTTCACCCTTCAATTGATCGATAACGACGTTATACAGGTCAATCGTATGGGGTACGGGCGAGACAAACTTTTTCTCATTAACCGCCGCCTGTCTCGCCTTGCGCCGCTTGGTATAAACAACCTTGTAAGGAGCCCTGGTCATATTGGCCAGATGAAACGATCTGAAATTCTTATGCAGGTCAACCATCAACCTAGGCTCATATTCATCTATTTGAGACGAGAGCCTGACCAGATCAAAATATGTGCCCCGGTCAGGAAAAGTCAGAACCTCGTCAACGCCGGGAAGTATCCGGGCCAAAGGTTCATACGTTTTTCTTGTAACAAAGAGGATTTTCGAATCGGGATAAAGAAATCGGAGGTTTTTGACGGTCGGCCCCGTCAGAGTCACATCGCCAAGCCGTCCCAAACGTATAACGACAACAGTTTCCATTACCTTAAATATATAAGCGATATCCCTCCGATCACAAGACAATAAAAGCCAAAATAGAAAAACCTGCCACGACGGATGATCTTGAGAAGATAATGAATTGACAGGAGACCAAAAATAAACGATACCAGGGCGCCCGGCAAATATAAAAAGAATTGACCCGACTCGAAAAGAGCTCCGCCGGAAGAAACCAGATCCAGTAAAAACGCTCCGCCGACGGCCGGTATAGACAGGAGAAAGGAAAACTCAGCCGCCAAAGCCGGTTCGACGCCGAGAAACATGGCGCATGCAATCGTGCTTCCCGAACGGGACAGGCCGGGCAAAATGGCCGCCGCCTGCGCCGCGCCGATAACAAAACCGCGGCCCATACTAACACTTAGGCCCCGATTTTTGGCCCAGCGAGTTACAAGAAGAATCAGGCCGGTTACCAACAGCATAACTGCGGCAAATGCAGGCTTGGCGAAAAGGCTCTCGATGAACGGCTTGAGTGTTATGCCGATGACAACCGCCGGAATGGTGCCGATTAGCAATGCCAGCAAGAGAGTCCGGTTTTCAGTCCCCTCACCACCTCCCAAATTAAAAAGAAATCGTATGAGTATAAATATTTTTTTTCTGAAATAGACTAAAACTGCTACCAGCGTCCCGAAGTGAAGCCAGATTTCAAGCGAAACGCCGGGCGTTTTGAAGCCCAGCAAAGCCTTGCTTATAACAAGATGACCCGATGACGAAATCGGCAAAAATTCGGTCAACCCCTGGATCAAGCCAAGGATAACCGCATCCAATATATTCATTGTATTTTAGTCCGGATGTTTGCCTCTCCGGAAGTACCTGCGCGATATTTCGGCGGCGTCAGAACAGCAATACGTCAACGCCGATCATAAAGGCCGTTTCGTCATCAATCTGAACTTCGGCAGTAAAATCAGTAAAATTGACGATAGAAAATACGGCCCCAAGGTTGACTCCGGCCTTAAGTTCCGAATCGCCGCCTGAAACTTTTTGCAACCTCATGTGGAATTGGGCATATGGTTCGATCACGCTTTTATTTTTCAATTCAAAAGGTATCGAACCGATCACCGACCCGGTAAAACTCACGATGCTTCCGCCTTCGAAGTCGGCATACTCTACGCCGCCTCCGAGCGCCATGTCAAGTGGATTATCATGCTGTTTGTACTGCCATAACTGATATTTGAAATCGCCGCCTAATATGATGCTTCCATCGCCGTGATCCGGGTCAATATACCCCAGCCGGCCCCGGCCTTCGACGAAATCGGAGAATCCGTATCTCACCGAACCAGCCACGGCCGTAGCGTGATCGGCAAAAACAATGTACCCGCCGGCTACGCCGGCATTAATATCAAGAGCGTCGGCAGATGACATCTGCCCCAAAAACTGCGCCGAAATATCGCCGGCCAAAAACAAGAGCAGCGCAGTAATAAAAATCCCTAACGTCCGCACGGAGGACTCCTTTCTTTATCGACTCATGATTTTGTCCTATATAAAAAGCTTTCCCTGCAATAGTCAATTAAAAATCAACCGAACCTTTAACCGGGAAGTTTAGTCTTGACAACCGCGTGACTCGTCTCTACTATGGGACAAACTTTCGGGTAAAATGGTTCGGATTATGCCGCATTTTTTCTAATTTTCCTGGAATTCAGTCGAGGTAATAATGGCGCAAACAAGGGAACGTTGGGGAACTAAGCTGGGAGTTATTCTGGCGGTGGCCGGCTCAGCCGTCGGATTGGGAAATTTCCTTCGCTTCCCGGTGCAGGCGGCGCAAAACGGCGGCGGGGCCTTTATGATCCCATACCTGGTGGCGCTGCTTTTTATCGGTATCCCGATGATGTGGGTGGAATGGACGGCCGGACGGTATGGAGGAGGATTCGGCCACTCTTCGGCGCCGGGCATTTTTCAGGCTTTATGGAAAAAGAACCCGGCCATTAAATACGTCGGCGTGCTCGGTATCCTCGGCCCGCTCATTATCTATATGTTCTATGTTTATATCGAATCATGGACGCTGGCTTACAGCTACTTTTCGTTGACCGGCAAACTTGGAAATACAAGCGACACGGCGATGCTGACATCGTTCCTCAAGGGACTCCAGGGAGTGGAGACAAACTCCTATTTCTCAGGTATCGGCGTAGCCATGACATTTTTTGTAATTACCTTTGCCATTAATATCGCCATAACCTATTTCGGTATCAGGGGGGGTATTGAAAAAATCTGCTATATCGCCATGCCAACCTTATTTATATTCGGCATTCTACTTGCCATCAGGGTGCTGACCCTCGACTGGGGATCATTTAACGGTATGGGGCATTTATGGAACCCTGATTTCTCAGCATTAAAATCGCCAAAAGTCTGGCTGGCGGCAACGGGACAGATGTTTTTTACCCTGTCGCTTGGCATGGGCGTCATTCTTTCTTATGCCAGTTATCTTAGAAAAACCGACGACGTTCCTTTATCGGGACTTACCGCCGCCAGCACCAACGAATTTGCGGAAGTTGTCCTAGGCGGATCCATTGTTGTTCCCGCAGCATTTATCCTGATGGGACCGGATGTCCTTGAAAAAATCGCCAGTGGCGGCCCGTTTGATCTCCCCTTTGTTACCATGTCGGCTCTTTTCGGAACAATTTCTTTTGGGCAGTTGTTCTGCTTCCTCTGGTTTTTCATGCTTTTTTTGGCCGGAGTCACCTCTTCCATATCGGTCACGCAACCGGTGGTCGGATTTCTGCAGGACGAATTCAAGCTTTCTCGGCAAAAGGCAGTCCTTCTATTCGGGATTGTCACTTTTATTCTTTGCCAACCGGCGGTCTGGTTCTACGGCAATGGCGTGCTATTTGACCTCGATTTCTGGGGCGGCAACCTCATAATAGTATTAGGCGCCACCATTGAAATCATTCTTGTCGCCTGGATTTTCGGCATTGATAAGGCCTGGACGGAAATGCATATCGGCTCTAAAATTCGAATCCCCGGTTTTTTCAAATTCGTGACCAAATATATAACTCCTCTCTTCCTGCTGGGAATCCTCGGGTTCTGGTTCTATGAAGAATGGATTCCGTTTATCATGATGAAAGGAGTACCTCGGGAAAATATCCCGTATATACTCGGCACCAGACTCGGCCTCCTGGCCATACTTATTATTCTGTGTATTCTGGTCCGGGTAGCATGGCAAAAGCGCAGGCGCGAAACCGGAAACGAGGTGTAAGATGAATTTAGGCGGTTGGATAATGCTGACAATTATGTGGGGCGGCGTCTTTGTTATCGGGATATACTGTTTCGGCAAAATCCTCTCTGAAGAAAACAACACCGATCTGTAGGTCGGCGGGCTGTCTTTTCAGCATGCTTATGCAATGGCGGCAGCGCTAATCTCCCTTCAAGCGACCGCAAGCAATAATCAACTCCAATGCCCTAAAACTGAATCTTTATGCTTCTTCAGATTCAGCCCGGCGAAGATAATCCAGACCGATCTTTTTCAAACCGTCCTTGTCTGCATCTTTCATATTTTTAGAATCCAAAAACCTCTCAAACGCCCGATCAAGTCTTCCGAGATTGATATCGGCGTATAATGTTTCTTCCGGCTTTTCCTCTTTTTCAAAACGGATATCAAGTGCGAAAGCTTCTTTTTTCAATTCCGCGATCCTGTCGAAGGGAAGCGAGCGATATGTTTCCTCGGAAATATCAGTCAGCCTGACGCGAATTATTTTGTCTTCCGGGTTTTGCTCTTTGATTTTTTGTTCCAGTTTGGCCATAATCTGTTCAGCCGATTTCCCTTTTGATTCGATGGCGGGCAGATCAAGCATCACGCGCGATTTAATCTCATGAAATTTGATTTTATCTTCCTCTTTGGCCTTTTCAAAATCGACTTCTATAAATCCCTTGGGGTGATTTGCTTCGGCCTGAGAAAGCCGCTCCGTGGAACCGCAATAGTAAACCATCGGCTCGACCCGGGTGAAATTATGATAATGGCCTAATGCAACGTAATCAAAACCACGGCGGAAATAGGACGAGTCGATTTCCTGTTCGGCGAGATCGGCCATTTGAAATTCCTTTATCCCTCCCACTACACCATGCAGTACCAAAATATTATATTCTGCGCCCGCGTCAGGCCCTATTTTTTCGAGCTCTTCTTTCAATATATCAACGGTCATGCAGTGAGGTATGGCCGATATCGAGCAATCGCCGATAGTTATCCGTTCATAACGCGACCGGCAAATAACATGGATATTTTCATATTCCTTAAATATGGATAAAACCGGTTCGATCTGTCTCTGTTTGGGCGCATCATGATTTCCGGAAATAACGACGGTCGGAATGCCCGCTTCCCGTCCAAGCCTGAGAAGCTGTTGCGACGCGAAAGCGATTACCCGATTGGAAGGTCGGACGAGGTGGAACATATCGCCGGAATTTATGACCAAATCCGGCTTGAGGGCTATAATCCTGTCCACCGCCTCGGCGAAACCGTCGAGAATATCCTGCTCCCGTCGGTTAACGCCGGCTCCCAAATGATTATCGGCAAAATGAATCAAACGCATAGCTATCTCAGTTCCCGGGTAACATCAACGAATATACTCGGCTCTTCAAAAAGCGGCAAGCGATTATTGATAACTGATAATGCAGAAAAGAAATTAAATTAAAGCAGATTAATAAATACCGTATTTGCTGATTCTGTCGCGCAGGGTATTGCGCGAGATGCCCAGCATCTCGGATGCTTTGACCTGATTGGAGTTGCAATGCTTAAGGCAGGCCGATATCAACGCCTTTTCCATCGATGACTGCATCAAATGATAAACACGCCCTTCGCCGCTGGCGATGAGCTTGGGGAAAACCTGGTCGATGAGCTGGGCAAACATTTCGGTATAATTGTCCTGAAGTTGCTCCAAGTCTATTTCAACCTTGTTGGAACCCTCGCTAACAATGGAGAAATCCTCGGGTTGCAGGATATCTGATTTGGCCATTACCATAGCGGTATGGATGTTGTTTTCCAGCTCCCGGACGTTGCCGGGCCAGATATATCTCTGCAAAACCGGCTTGGCTTTCCTGGAAATCGAGCGTACGCTTTTGCCCATGGTTTGGTTGTATTTTCTAATGAAGTGATCGACCAGAAGAGGAATATCGTCTTTCCGTTCGCGAAGCGGCGGCACATAAATGGAAACGACTTTCAAGCGGTAAAAAAGATCGACCCGGAAGGTACCTTCTTTCATGCACTGCACCAGCGATTTGTTGGTGGCGGCAATCACGCGAACGTCGACTTTAATGGTTTCGTTTCCACCCAGGCGCTCGAACTCTTTTTCCTGGAGCACGCGGAGCACCTTCCCCTGCGTCAGCATCGACATATCGCCTATTTCGTCAAGGAAAATGGTGCCGCCGTCGCATTGTTCAAACTTTCCGATTCGTTTGAAATAGGCTCCGGTGAAAGCGCCCTTTTCGTGACCAAAAAGCTCCGACTCCAGAAGCGTATCCGACAAAGCCGCACAGTTGACCGAGAGAAAGGTCTTGCTTCGGCGAAGGCTGTTGCGATGAATGGCGTGCGCAATAAGTTCCTTGCCGGTGCCTGATTCGCCAAAGACCAAAACAGCAGCATCGGTCTTAGCCACCTGCCCGATCAGCTTGGCTATTTCGACCATCTCGGGTGACTGACCGATGATTTCATCGGTGGTGTTTTCTTCTTCCGGTTGTGCCGGCTGGTCCCGTGAAGGTTCCGCACCATGCGAAAACCCGCACGCTTTATTGACCATTTCTATTAGTTTATCCACTTCAAACGGCTTGGTGATATATTCGAATGCTCCGTCGCGCATCGCTTCCATGGCGTTTTCGGTGGAAATGAATCCTGAAATAACAATCACGGGAAGTTTCTGATCGATCTTTTTAATATCTCTCAGCAGGTCAAGGCCGGAACAGGACGGCAGATTAACATCCAACATTACCAAATCAAGCTTGTTTCTATTTTCGGAAATAAAGCAAGCCGTTTCCTGCCCGTCATCAAGATGATGGAAGGTATATTTTCTCGGATCAAATAAATCCATAACTGACTGAGAAAGTTCTATGTCATCATCGACCAAAAGTACATTCTTCATCCCATATGTTCCCCATAAGATATTATGGTATAGTACAATAATCGGTTGTTAGGAGATTAATTTTAGCGGGAAAAGCGCAAAATCTTTGCCTTTTGCGCCGGTCGGATCATTTCCTGAGCTTATATTTTTCGATCAAATCATAAAGGGTGGTACGGCTGGTTTCCAATTCACGACTTACCCGGGAAATATTCCAGCTATTCCGGGCCAGAGATTCAGCCAGACAGGTTTTTTCCGCCTCCTCCCGGATCACCTGGAGGGTACGCGGTTTTACCGCGCCGCGCCCTTCCGAAGGCAACGCCAGATCCTGCGGTTTTATTTTTTTATCCTGGGCCATGACTACCGCCCGCTTTATCTTGTTCTCCAGTTCCCGGACATTGCCCGGCCACCGGTAAGCAAGAATGGCCTTGGCCGCCGCCTCGGAAAACGACAAGCCGGGCCTGTTGTTCTCGAGTCCGTACCGATTAAGGAAGCTGTTGGCCAGGAGAAGGATATCGTCTTCCCGTTCCCTTAAAGGAGGCATATCGATAGTAATGACCGAGATTCGGTAATAAAGGTCTTCCCGAAAAGAGCTTTTCTTAACCAGCTCTGCCATATTTCGATTGCTGGCGACCAGTATCCTAACATCAAGGCTGATTGACTCGGAGCCGCCGATCCGCTCGATTATATTATCCTCCAGAAATCGAAGTAGTTTAACCTGCAACGGCAGCGGCATCTCACCGATTTCGTCCAGGAAAATGGTGCCGCCGTCAGCCAGTTCAAATCGGCCCCGCTTACGGGTATGAGCATCCGTAAAAGCGCCTTTCTCGTGGCCGAATAATTCCGATTCAAGCAAGTTTTCCGGGATCGCCCCGCAGTTTATGGGGACGAAAGGCTTACTGCCACGGGGACTGGAGGAATGAATAGCCCGGGATACCAGTTCCTTGCCGGTCCCTGATTCACCGGTAATCAGGATGGTATAATTGGTGCCGGAGACGGTCCTTATTATCTCGTAGACTTCGCGCATCTTTTCGGAGTCGCCGATGATTTGCTCAAAGGTTTTCCGACGCGCCAGTTCGGAAGCCATTTCGCTGTTTTCCCGCTCTAATTGAGAGACACGGACCGCTCTTTCAATAATTATTTTAAGCTGGTCCAGATCGACCGGCTTGCTGAAGAAATCATAGGCGCCCAGCCTAATGGCTGTCAGGGCATTCTCCTTTTCGCCATGTCCGGTAACCATAATGACCTTGCAAAAGGAGTTAATATCCAGATACTTCTCAATAAGGTTCAGGCCCTCGGCGGCTCCCTCTCGCGGAGTAAGAGAAATATCCTGCAAAACCACCGGAGGACGGTGTTTTACAGCTATTGATAATGCCTCTTCTCCACCAGACGCTTCAAATACATCGTAATTGTCAGCCAACGACCATTTCAGTTGCGACCTGATCCCTTCCTCGTCGTCGACAATCAGAACAGTACTTTTTTCCAATCTATTCCTCTCCCGGCAAATAGATCACAAATTCAGCGCCTGCCCCCGGCTTGCTGGTAACTTCTATTTTCCCCCTATGAGCCTTGATTATCTCCCGCGACTGATACATGCCGATCCCCAATCCGTGCGGCTTGGTGGACCTGAACGGCTTAAACAGTCGGGTGGAAATAAACTCCGGCTCCATCCCCGGACCGGTATCGCGAAATGAAACAGCCACCATTCCGGGGGGTTGATTCTGAGAGAGCTTAATCTCCAATCTTCCGCCTTCTGGCATCGCTTCCACGGCATTCATTACCAGGTTGTCAAAAACCGATTCGATTTTTTCCGGATCGACAATAACAAATGTCCCTTCGTCTATATCAAAACGAAGCTCAATTGATTTAAGCGTGTCGAACTTGATCCTATTCAGGGTTTTTCTAATTAAACCGGCCAGATCAACTTTCTCAAAAGATAATTTATCATCGATTTTCTGTCCGGTCAATCGCGATATTATCTTTTTCTGGCGATCAACGGCCCTGGTTATGGTTACCATCGCCTCCTTTTGAAACTCCGGGTTGTCTATATTCCTTTCGGCGTTTTGCAAAAGCATGGACAGCATGCCCACGGAATTTTTAAGGTCATGCAGCACAAACGACGATATTCGATGAAACGATTCGATTTCTCTGGAAACAACCAGCTCATCGGTCATACGGGCGCTCAGGATAGTCAACGCCACCGGGTTGGCGGCAGCCTCAATGAAACCTATCTCATGCGAGGTCAAATCCCGGCCGCTGCTGTGCCGGCCGATCCCCCAGAATCCCAGAAACTGCTGCCGGGCAACAAAGGGAACCAGGAGAAAAAGTTCAAATGGGATAGATTTTTCGAGCGCTGTCAGTTCTTCGGCCTCGCGCGAGGCTTTCTCCCTTAAGGTGACTACTTCTACCGGATGAGCAAACCGATACAGCCAATCGGACAGAAGCTGCAAACGGTCACCCGGGATACCCCGGTCGATTCCGTCGCCGGAGTAAAGAGCAAAATTCTCCGAAGGCGCCGTTTCCCGAACAACAAAAACAATGCGGTCGATTTTCATTAACCGGTGAAGCAGGCGGCTGGTACAATCATAGATGGCGTCCAGATTGAGGATTACCGAAACCTCTTCGGTAAACTCTTTCCATTCCTCGGCGTAAACGCCTTTCCCTGAAACGGGCGCCGGCGGTGAAGAGACGGCTTTCAGGCGAGAGCGAATTGCCTGCGAAACAACAAGCAGCATAAAAGTAACGACCAGCAGGATAAGAACCGCCACGGAAAAAAATAACCCCTCGTTGAGGTTGTACTTGACGAGCAGTTCTCCCACCAGCCCGATAACTAAAAAGTATATGCCGACGATTACGATAACTATAGACGAATAAATTCCTTTACGGGTCAGGATAACTCCGTCGTCTGCGGGATTAAAAATCATATAATGACGCATTACGATGAGAGCGACCAGGGCCGCCAGTAGATAGGTAATAACAAGCATCAGGTCGCTGACCTGATGATACAGCACGGCCACCGTGGCCGCCGCCAGCAGCCCGACACCGTATGCCAAAAGAGGAGAAAACGACTTTTTTATTTTTTCCCGAGTCAGGCCAAGTGAAGAGCGGTAGCAGGTTTCAATTGCGTACATCCCCGCCGTAACGCAGACGATAAGAAAAGCGCCGAGCCAGAAATACCAGCCTCCCAGATCAAGGTACCATCGTTTTTCAAGGAGAGTAAGATCAATGCCTCTTGTCATCGACAAGGAGATAAAAAAGACCGCGGAAACCAGAAAAGTCCCTCTTAAAATGATTTTACCGGCCGGTCTTTGCTCGCTATCGTCCAGGCCCCATCGACTCCCCAGCCAGTACCAGGCCGAGGGCAAAAATGATATATAAAAAAAGAGGAGAATATACCCGAAGCTCCACAATGACGGATTCTGACCGGTTTCGATACCGGCGGCCAGGATCCCAAGCAGGTTAACGAAGATAAAAAACAGAAACGGCCGGACGTATCGATCGGCCTTTCTCTTGCGAATTACAAAAAAGGCCGTAACCAGAAGAACGAAACCGGAAAGCAAATTGATAACTTGCAGAAGATCCATCGATTAATCGGACCGGTCCATATAGAATTTTACCGACGTCCCAAGGAAGATAAAATTAATAATGACATCAACGGCGATGGAGATAACAACCAGGTAGAAAACCAGTTCGGGAAAGAAATTTGCGACGATATTACTCGACTGGGACGCCGCCCAGTTGGGCAGCAAACCGATTAAATAAGGTATCAGCACCAGCCCGAAAGCAACGAACGGATGCCGGGTAAACATACCCAGGGCGCGCCGGATGATCTCGCCAAACGACGCCGCTCCCGCCATTATGCTCGGCAACATAAAAACAAATGGCATGTAAATCAAAACCGTCAGGCCCCGCAACGCCACCGACGCAGCCAGTTGGCGACGCGGTGAAGCTTTCAGGGTAAACCCGATTACATTTTCAATGAAATCGTTGAAGTAAAGATTGACGACATACAGGACAGCTATCAAAACCGCCCAGACCACTGTCAGGGAAAAATATCGCCGCAGGGCGTGACCGAAAGAAACGGCCAAAGCGGGGCGTTGACCGCGATAAAGAGCAATCATCAAATCAATAAAGACGCCAAACAGAAAAGCCTCCGTAATCACGCCGACGGCCAAGCGCGCATTGCCGAAAAAGAAGGGAAACATCTCAAAATGAACAGGGTAATGATAAAAAAGGTTGGCCAAATCAGGTTTTATCAAATTCACCCAGGCGGCCACAATCGGGCCGGCTGCCGGGGAGAAGATATGGTAATGCATCAGGGCGATACCGAACGCCAGAAAGCCATAGATTAGAAGCGGCAGCCACAGGATGACACGTCCCATCTGGCGGATCGTCTGACCGTATAGAAACCGAAACTCCGAGAATCGAACTCTATCCGTCATTACTCACCTGCTTGAACTATACTTCCCGTCGGCGCCCGCCGGACCAAACGGTTATGGTACATTTATCGAAACAACGTTCGAACCGGTTTTCATCCCCTGCCGGTCAAAAACATAAACCTGGTAGTAATACTGACCAGCCGCCGGCAATTTATCTGTAAATGTCGTTGTGCCGTGATCATTAATCAGCCGGATAACCTTGGCGGCATCGTAGTCAACCGGCAGGGCGGAATTGTCCCGCAGAACGTGGTACGATTCGAAATCGGCATCGGTTGCTTGCAACCAGGTTAACTCGGCCGTCAGAGTATCCCCTGTCAGCCTGACGGCAATGGTTATCGAATCGGGGGCTTCGTTGGGCTGAGTCGAAATCTCCAGGCTGTCCGAACCGGCAAAGTTACCGCGATGATCGTATACGTATAACCGGTAGTAATAAGCTGTGGATGCTTGAAGTCCGGTATCCGAATAACTGAGGGTCGATTGAGCGGTAATGGTGGTCACCAGATCGGACGATTGATTTACGCTATCGCCCCCTGAGCGGAAAAGCCGATAACCGGCAAAATCCGTAATTTGAGATCTGGTCCATTCCAGCAGTATTTCCATCGACGATATGGAAAAACCGGTAAGAGTTACGGGATCGGGAATACCGGTAACGTTTAACAGCGTAGATGCCTTGATAACGGCGGCGTTATTTCCCGCAGCGTCGATAAACGATCCCGTTACCTCCGCGTCCTCAAGCTCGGTCTTGATCGGGATAACATAATCAACTTCATAGATACCGTCGGCGGCGGTGGCGTCACCAGCGACGCCCAGATCATTCAATTCAATAACTCCCAGGCCGGCTACTTCCACCGACGCTTCCCCGCCGGGTTCGGAGGTATAGACGGCAAAATGCACCACGCTGTCGGCGCTCAGGGTAACTCCGTTGGAACTTTCCGTAACCGAATCAATTATGGCGATGCGGTCAAGGATTATGCTGTCGGAGACAAAACCGACCGATGAACCGCCGCCTATCAACTCAAAGCAGGCATAAATCTTCTTAATGCCGTCACCGTCGGAAAGCTCAAAGCCCAGCGTATTGGCGAACTCATGGATATGAACGTCGGTGATAAAATTCGAATCTTCCGACATTTCCACCAGGTCCGTTCCCGCCGGAGCAATAAAGCTGATAGCTACCGATCGGGTACTGGTATACACGCTGTAGTTCTCGATGGCCATGGAAAAGAGACCCGGGACAAGCAACAGAACGTCCGACATTTCCCCCTCAAGGCCGGAATTGTCAACCGCAGTTACCCGGAAATAATACCGTTTTCCATTGATAAGATTATTAACGGCATAATTCTCGGCATCAGTCGAATCAAGCAGGCGCATCCCCTCCACCGAGGCCGAATCGGAAGAATAGACAACATAATGATCGACTGCCGCGGTATTATTGACCGCCCAGTTGATTACGGCCGTGCCGTCTCCGATTGAAGCGGTCAGATCGCGCGGTGTTTCCGGTTGCGCGGGAGGCGTGGGAATACCGCTGGGAGGTTCAATATCGTTGCTGCAACCGGCAAGGACAACAACTGCGGCAAACAAAAAAACAAGAATTTTATTAGCGGTAATCATCATCAAAACCTCAGCGAAAGAGAAAGCCCGACTTCTTCGCCCTCTATTTTCGGCTTCACCGTTAACGCTTTATATTCGGTAAAGGTATCGTATTCGGGAAACATTAAAAACGAATCGAGCAGACTAAAAATATAGAAGCCTACAGTCACACCAACCATGATATTAACCCGGTCTTCAGCGTCGTTGGCCTCCTTCCAGGCATCATACAGTTCGGCATCAAGCCGGGAAATGTCACTCCACTTGGTGACCGCGTCGCGCGCGGCTTTTCTCTCATTGTATGTATCAACCCTGGAGTTGTAATCATTTTTAACGAATAAATAAGCTATGGCCGATGCGGCCGTTCCCAACGTAAAAAAGGTCGACTTGGTACCGTTGCCGTAGTACTTTTGTCCCCAACCGGGGATAATCAATGACCTGAAAAATGCCTTTGTTTTCGTCTTTGGCGCCAGCTTGATATCTATCCGGGACTCCTGCGTTTCCGAAAAATAGGCAGTCGAGCGGTATTGTTCAAAGCCGTCCCTGATAACCTCTATCTTATATTGTCCTGAAAGGGAACGATTGAATTTCAGAGGCGTCACACCGGATAAGGACAATTCCCCACTAAGCTTAACCAAGGAGCCCTGAGGATCGGTATTTATTATCACGTTCCCCTGGCTCTGCGCCGAGGCGCAGCTAAAGCACAAACATAAATATAAAAGCAAAAAGACCGAAAAAATTCTTCGTTCAGGCGGCATCATGGCAAATTCCCTTTTACCCTAATATTCGGGAAATATATCTATTCCTTGACGAAGTGGCAATAAAAACCAACCCACCGCACATAAAAAAAACCGCACCGGGTTGGTGCGGTTTTTAATATTTTAAAATCGTCAAAAAGCCCCTTTACCGGTTACCACCACAATCACAGTTTTCAGCATAATCCTTAAGTCCTGCCACGCGTTCCAGTTCTGAATATACTGCAAATCATAATGGACCTTGCGGACAACCGAGGTAACCGATGAATCATATCCATTCTCTACCTGGGCCAGTCCGGTTATGCCGGGCTTCACTTCCAGGCGTCGGTCGTAATTCTCAACCCGAGAGGAAAGTTCCTCGACAAATACCGAACGTTCCGGTCGGGGACCAACCACCGACATATCCCCCTTCAAAACATTAATGAATTGCGGAATTTCATCGAGCCGTGTTTTTCTTAGGAGATTGCCCAGACGGGTGATGCGAGGATCATTCTCCGTCGCCCAGACCGGCCCGCATTTCTTTTCGGCATCGGCGATCATCGTACGGAATTTTAACACCATAATCGGACGGCCTTTGTAGTCATTTCGCCTACGATCACGCGATGTACGACCGAGAACGGAACCGGTCACCTTACGGCGCGGGCCGCGCCGACGATTATGACCGACGCGGGTTTGGCTGTAAAAAACCGGCCCGGGCGAATCAAGCTTGATCAGAATCGGCAAAACCACAAAGAATGGCAGAGTCAATATCAGGCCGGCCACAGCACCGATAATATCTACCGCTCGCTTGGAAAAAACATTAAGACGAACGCTCAGGTATCGCTGATCGGGGGAAACTTGAAACACAAAGACAAGGCAAGTCAGCGCCAGCATAAGGTTAGCCAGAATATACTCCGAGAAGAAATACCCGATCTTGATATTTAATGAGTTCCTATCAGCTGAAATAACCGTGGTTCCAAGCTCGAAAGGCTTTAGAACCCCGGAGAACTGCCTGCGGTCAATGGCAAATCCCCGGCTACCCCAGGCATTAATTGAATTTGTTGGCATAAACCCCTCGGATATCTTGCATTAATTGATCATCCTTAACCTTTTCAATGATATCAGATTGAAATTCAGCAAAATGACTGCCAATATTGGTCTTAAATGAATGTTGGATAACACAGATTCCACAGGCCAACTCTGTCTTGGTCTATGTTATGTAATACCAACAAGTTAGAAAATAATTGCCTGATTATTCAAATCTGTTATTTCTATTATTCAGTTGGGCGATATTATCTTGCGGGTTCCTCGTGAAGTAACCATCATATTAGGTGCAATTACGTGCATTTCAATCAATCGAAGTTGCATTTGATTGCACCGAAATCAGGACTTGTTTCGCCTAAGTATTTGTAAATAATCAAGCTATCAATAGGCCAGGCAATGAAAATCTACCACGCAAAACCTATCGAGAAATTATGAATTGTTTCCGTTACATCGCCGGAAGGGATAAAAGTATAATCAAATCGACCAACGCCGTACACAATCCCAGCGCCAAGGTTATAGCTCAAAGACTCTACTCCGGGCAGATTATCGGTCTGATACGAAAAACCGGATCGCGCAAACAACTGATCCCCAAAATTCAATTCCAACCCCTGGTGAAACGACATGTTCCCTTTCCGCGGAGAATGAACTTCGGCCGACAAGAGCGCCAGATCATTGAATTGCCGCAGCGATACTCCAAACCGCAAAACCGAAGGCAATTCTTCGTCACGCGAAATATACCTCATCTTTGACCCGATATTGGTTGCCGCTAAGCCGAGACGGAGGCCGCTGAAATCGGCGAGTATGCCGATATCACCGGCGAAAGCCGAGCCCTTGACAACGTCAAATGATTGTTCGATATATTTGCCGGTTGCTCCCATTGATATAATCTCGCCAATACGCATCGATATGGAAATCGAAGCCGCCAGGCTATAAATCGAAAGTTCCTCTCCGGGATAACCCAATTCATCGTATGACTGGAATTCGCCGTAGTCCAGATAGGTAATTCCCGCCCCGAAGGATACCGGTTTGGCGGGAAAAACAATATACAGGTTTTCAATTTTCATATCCTGATACCAGTCACAATGGGAAAACTGCAACTGGCGGTTTTCCTGTTTTCCGATTCCGGCCGGATTCCAGTATACAGCCGATGGATCGTCGGCGATTGAAGTAAAAGCCCCGCACAATCCGGAAGCCCTGGCGCCGACGCCAACCTTGAGAAAACCGGCGGTCGTCGTGCCATATTCAGCCGCAATCGTTGCGTCACCAAAAATAAATGCTACAAACGCGGCTAACGCCCAAATAGCTATTATCAACTTTACGGTTCTCATATGGCATCGAGTTTCTTCATAGGTTCGCAGGTATTAATTGCAATGAATATGCCGCGGACAAGCCAAACCTCCAACCGTTTACGTTTCAATAGACCGATATCTTGCGGCTACAATAAGCCATTAAACGCCAAGTTGTTACAAGAGCACGGACACTCCACTCATTTCCACTAATATCAATCCTCCAAATGCAGGCAGCCTGGCCTGCGGGAAACACCTGCTCGAATAGTGATCGCATTTGTCCAAAAACCGCCGGCAAATCCCATAAGATTATATATTTCATACGTTTATCAGGTTCTGTTCATTTCGCGGGCATTTTGCCCGTTTGATCGGTAAATGACGAAATCCCTGCTGATCGGGCGCTTGAATATATATACTCTAATCAGTAACCGCATCCTACAAAACACTACCGGTTTTTATAACTACTTGTCAATTAAAAAATTATGGAGTTTTCAAAAAATATCGGAGGTTGTTATTTGAGAATCATATACTTGAAAAACCATAATTTTTCGTGCATGTATAGTTTGATTTGAATTGGCCTATCTTATTACCCAATAAAGGATTAAGAGGATTTATCGCTGATTTGGGAAATCCTGATGCTTTCGCCATTATTGAAAGAAAAATAAATGCCGTCTCGCAATTAGCGAGCAGAAGTTTCTACATGCTCGCCTTACAAAGATCGCAGGAATTCGAACATCCAAACGACAACCGAGACCCCGCCGACGGGTAAAATATAAGTTTAGATTTAATATTATGCGACGACGGCCTTGTTCACATCCGTAATTTGTCGGCCAGATCGCCTATGATCGGCAAGCGGTGCGTCTTTCCCTGAATCGCGAATATAATACCGGCTATTGCGGCGCCGATACAACCTATAATCATGGCCGTCCAGAAAAGTTGGCTCAGGTGTGGAAAAGAAAAGATAAAGGCAATGATTTCAAAGAAAAGGAGAACCAGTCCCTGACGGGCATGGAAATAGGCGTACTTATCGTCGCGCATTTTTATGAGGGGAACAAAGCACAGAAAGGGAATATAGGCCATTACCGCCGCCATCCGGCGTTCCTCCGACGGACGGGTCGTCTCTTCGGTGTCTTCAAGATTGGGAATATCGCTTCGTCCGGCAAATTCTTCTTCAGAATGACCATGATCAAAAAACGAATCGGCCATATATCCTCCCGGTCACAAATTCCAGATTATCTCTTCTCCCGGCCCGAAAAAACGGAACCGGATCGGATCCACCTCAGGCCATTCCTCCAAGCTCTTCCGGCCGTCGGCGATGCCGACGCAAAAATATATCTCGCCCCGGCCATCGGGGAAAAACAAACTCTTTTTTAAACCGATTTCCACGATATCGCCAGCTTCATACAAAACCTCTTCCTCTTTTCCGGCCCACTCAGGCATCAATTCAATGCCCTCGCCGGAAAAAACAAACACCCCCTGTCCGGGACGCAATATTTTAACTTCCAGACGCTTTGATTTATTGTCAACTAAAAATCTTTTCTCTACGAAATCAACCCGCATATACACATATTCATTGTCAGCGACGTAACTGATCCGGGTAATGATCCGGTCGGTACGGTGCATAGCACCGCCGGCTTTAAGGCAATCATACTTCCCCGCCCCAAGCCATTCGTAATAATGGGTTAATTTGCCGTCGATGGTCGGGGTTACCATACCTTCCGGCTCGGTGATATAAGTCTCCGGCAGTTTGGCCGAGATTGGCGAAAGGAGACTTTTTGGTATATCAAGACCCAGGGCCGTGTAGACGGCGCTCAGGTGAGCCCGGTAGATGCGGTCAAATATCTCATTCTGGGGACCGCGGTGTTCATCGCCGTACCACCAATTCCAATCGGAGCCTTCGGCAATCAAAATCGATTTTTCCGCCTCCGCGATTTTTACGGGATCATAATCAGGGTGTTCTCCCTTGAATTTCGTCAGGGTGCGGCGAGCATCCCAGAGCAAATCCCAGGCGGTGTTATCCTCCGGGTGACCGATCCAGATCCGGAAATTATGATTGATCCAGGAACCGGCCAGGATACTTTTCAGAGGCATGGGTTTAACCGTTCGAGCCGCCTCGCTCATGGTTACCGTTTCGATTTTCGTATCGGCGGCAAGTCTTTCAAAAAACAAGTTAAGAAATCTGTCGCCGTCGTTGCGATAGTATTCCCAGCAGTTTTCGCCGTCGAGGATAATCGGCACTACGGCGTTTGATTTCCCGTCCGCCAACATGTCGGCAAGCTTGTGCAGGTTGGCCATAAAATCGTCCACCGCCTTTTCCTCGTCCCACCCGGAATAGACAAATCCGATCTTGTCCGAAAGAGCGTGATCCCGGAAGAAAATATTCACAGGACCTTCCCGTGTTACGATTTGATACATGGCATGCGGGGAAACCCGGTCGAGTGGCTGCCCGGATTTGACCATCGATGCGAACAAAACCTGCTCGTCGGAAGCTATCCATTTGATCCCATATTTGGCCAGTATACCAACCGCCTTTTCTGAAATAGAACCCTCGGACGGCCACATTCCTCCAAGGTCGCGGCCAAACTTTTCACGATACATCTCCACGGCCAGAGAAATCTGGGCTTCCGCATCCTCCGGATAACAGAAGCGGTTTTTGGGAAGGGTAATCCCAGGCAAAGCTTCGCGGGCGGATTCGGTATCACACAAAAGCGGCAGAATGGGATGAAAATAGGGCGTAAATGAAACCTCTATTTTGCCTTCCTCCATCAGCGAACGATAGGCCGGAACCGTTTCGGCCATGATATCGTATTGCGCCTTGATCATCTCGGCCTTATCTTCCTCGCTGAATTTGCCTCCCTTGCCAAACAGTCTCTTAAACGGTTCGCGGCTGCGAAAGATCGGATCTATCCAGACCAGGTTGCTCCAGACCATCAAATCCCTGATTTCCCGGGTAGTTGCCGTTCGAGCGGCCAGTTCCGTATCCATGCCGCAGTCGGCCAGTTTCTTGTAAAGCCTTCGATAAACCGGGTACGGTTCGATCATCGTCTTGGGATTGGCCATGAAAAAGGTCTTGAATACTTCCGCTTTTTCGGAGCGATTAAGCTCGCTGACCGGCTTTTTGGTCAATTCCAACTGTCGATCAGAGGTCTTGTGTTCTACATAGAGGTCAATCTGCTCGATCAGGGAAGGAACCAGATTGAACGTCATTTTCAAGCGGTCAAATCGTCCCATCCGGACCGGTAAATCGTAATAATCTTTGAGACAATGCAATCGCACCCAGGGCAGAAGCATCATTCCAGTGGCGGGGTCACGGTAATACGGCTGGTGCATATGCCAGAGAAAAGCTACCTTGAGCATTCCCCCCCCGTCCGACTAAAGCCCAATATTATTTTCTCGAGCGAGGAGTTGTCCCTGAGCATAATAAGGAGTGTCCTCAAAATCTTTGCTCAGCCTGGCATAGATAACCCGAGCCGATTCCAAATTACCACTCCTGATATAATAGGTCATCGCCTTGAGATAATAATCGCCTGTTAGTTTGAAATCAGGGTATTTTTCAGCCGTCTCCCGGTACTTGTCGGCCGCTCCGGCCGGATCACCGTTCCCGGCTAGTGAAGCCGCTATCCCGGCCATTGACGATGTGATAAAGAATTTGTCGTCTTTATATTTGTCAATGTACTTTTCGAAGGCATTTATGGCTTCCGTATAGTTTTTGGCCTCAAAATAAGAGTTGCCCAGATTAAACAGCGCCTGCCGTGATACGGGCGTTGAACCGTATTGATCGATAATAGTCTTAAAATCAACAATGGCCAACTGATAATTCTTGCTAAGCAGTTCCGACATGGCCCGGCTGCAAATATCCGCGGCTTCTTTTTCGCTCTTGATCCGCTCCGCCCGGATCAGCGTAACGCCGACGATAAGCGCAATTATCAGGGCGGCTCCACCGACAAGATAAATCCACTGTTCAAAAATATAATCTTTGGTTCGGAGCATGAAGGTGGTAAATTTATCTTCCTTCATCTCCCTTTTAGTGATTTTGACATTCCGAGCCATTTGTCGCTTTCTCCTGCTTACTATTAGTCGTATCGGTAAATATCACCGCCGGCATAGATTAAAAAAGGCGGAATCAAACCGGTGGTTCCGCCTTTTCCTGCTTATACCCCGGGATTAAAAATGCCCGGTAAAGGTGGCTTTGAACTCGTGCGCCTTTCGTTTTAATTTCTGCTCGGAGTAAAGGCTGCCGTTATTGATATGAGAAACCACAAGTTCCGCGCCGGTTGAATATCGATAGCCAAAATCAAACTCGATTTGCGACCAGTGTATTCCGGTTCCAAAGCTTATACCTACCGAGTTCTGCCGATCCGAGGCGGTATATGTAGTTACAATACTATCGGTCGGGTTTCCCTCCCCGTCAAGAACCGTTTGATTGGCAATCTCAAATGTCTTGGGTTGAGGTAATTGATCGAACCGGAAACCGCCCCTGAGCGGCACGCACCCAAATTTGGTATCAAGCAGGTACTCTATACCTGTACCTATCCCCAAAGAATTATTCCAATCAATGGGGAACTCGATATAGTAATCGGTACGATCGCCGCCGGCGTCGATGAAATACGATTCCCGCAAATACCATTTGATGTCTTTATAACGCCGATAATTGATATCCAAGGTCAGGTTCAGTTTTTCATTGGGGAAGACTGCTATTCCAAAAGCAAGTGTCAGCGGCATATCCTGCTTGGCGATACTATCGGTGACCAAAATCTTTTTTGACAGGTAAGTGTCCAGGTTTCCTTTGGCCGTGACAACCGTATCCGATAACTGGTCGGTGGAGTGTTTAATAGCAAAGGGCGTATTCACGACCGCGCCGATTCCGAGTTTCTCAAGCTTGTACATCATGCCAACGGCAAAATTGACGCCATTGCTGGCAGTGGAATCGATCCTGGTCACAGTTCGGAACATGGGCAGGAATATCGGGGGCATTTCACAAAGCGTGCTGTCCCATGTGGAATTATGGACTTCTTTGTAACACCGGCGACCATCATAGACATTGGTCGTGAACCCCACCGATAGCTGCTTATACAACCGAGTGGTAAAACCAACGTTAAAGGTCTTTAGATGCCCCTGGTCGATAACGAAAATATCCGGGTTTAACTCGCTGTTTCCGCCTGAGAATAAATCCGCTTCGGTGGTGTACTGATTGTTCCTGTTGTAATTAAAACTGAACACCCAGGGATGCCCCTTGATTCGCAACGGGGTGGCAAATGAGAAGCTTCCCAGCGCCTTGACGTTCAATTTATTCTCGGTGACGACGGGGGTCAGAGAATACGTAAACTCGCCGTTGGGCGCATAGTAAAGGTACGTTGCCGCCATGACCGGGTTCTCAATTACCCAGATACCGGCCGGATTCCAAGTGCCGCCGGAGATGTCGTCAGCCAGGCCGACAAAAGCATTACCCATGGCAAAAGCTCTGGCTCCGGCTCCATAATAATTGTAACTTACTTCGCTCAAGGCAGGGTACACATTCTGTCCGAACACAGGGGTCGATAAAAGCAGTATTGTCAACCCTGTAAGACCTACCAGCGTTTTCATACGGGCATCTCCCTATAACTTATCCAAATATATTTCTACCGCGTACTAATTAAAGCCTCAACAAGTCGAGAATATAACAATTTCCAAATTACCTGTCAAACTGTTTTCCAGGCCTTTTTCGCCAACCGTATGGCCGTCGGCCCCAAAAGCCGATATACTCAGACCGGCCTGTATCAAGACGGATAAAGACGCCCGAATGTGAAAATAATTCGAAAGCCATATGAAAGTAAGATTGGAATTAAAAGACGCCTATAGGCGGTCGGGCACGGCACGGCACAGGTTTTTATAAAAATCGCCCGGCTGCCGGCCGCAAATCTATACCCGGCGGCCTGAGAAATCAAATACCGGCGGCAATATGGACTATACCGGCAACGATCAGGACTATAGCAATAATCGGAATCGCCAAAACCACCAATCCGCCGAAGATACCGGCCACGGCGCCAAAAAGCCCGGCGGCTATACCGAACAAGGCTCCAAAAACGCCAGCTGCCACTCCTATCATGCCACCGAGAATACCGAAGAAGATTCCAAATCCGCCGGAACCCAGAAAGCCGAGCACGAAAATTACGGCTATTACGATAAGAAATGTCTTCACCGGTTCACTCCCTCACTTTTACACGGCTCAATACAAGATATAAATATCTGCCAGGTTTTCAATACGGAAATTCGGAATGGAAGTTGCGTTGATTTCGCACGGGAATCCATTTCTTGAGCCTGAACAATAGCCGTGGGATAACCTGGCGTGGGAAACATGACCAGTTCGGTCTTGATAGATTGCAGGCCCTTCTCATGGGCCTCGCTGAGTAGACGGTGATTTGCCGTCTATTCCTTCCCCTTGCCAAACAGCCAATTAAACTCGAAACTGAACTCCGGGCCGCTGTAGTTCTTACTGCCGCCGATCGGTTC
>CAZSYD010000020.1:0-36090 GCA_964611355.1 uncultured Ignavibacteriales bacterium
CCCAGCGCAAGCGTTTCCTTGAATCGGCCGCGTTTATCAACCTGTTTGTCATAAAGCCACTGGAGATAAAGATTGACGGTTACATATTTGGTCACCGAGGCCGCCAGAATATTCTCGCAATCAACATCGAGGGTTGACCAGTTATCCGTATTTTCATCTGAGATGGTGATCGCCTTGTATAATTTCAGCCTGGATGTCAGGTGTATGTTCTTATGCAGGTGAAGCGACAAGTCGGTTACCGATTCAAAACCGCCGTCGGTGGTTGTCTCGGTTTCCGTCTTTTCACTTAGCGTATCGATTATTTTGCGATCGAAAGATTCCCGGAGCGCCAAACCAAGGCGTGAATCGATGAAATCCTTCTCCTTTTTATACAGCCTGCGAGTAAGGCCGGCCGATTCGATCAGGGTTATCGGGTTGATATATCTTTTGATGCTGTCAACCGAAGCGTCCAGAAACTGTGACTCAAACCTTAATCCGAAGAATGGATCGACATACCATTTAGACTGATAGCTGGCGATCGATTCGAGATCGATCTTATCCGTCGATTTGACCGGCCTGGCCCACTTTTTGGTTTCCTGATTTTGGATGTGGGTCTGTCCGAACGAAAGTCTGGCCGTTGACTTGGAAAAAAGCCTTGCTCCAAGCGGACCTTCAAAGAGCGAATTCAGGTTGGTTGCCCAACTGGCATTGCCGGCCTCGCCCCCGGACCAACTATCGGAATAGGCATTCTGGGTAACGGCGAGGTTGAAATCGACCGACCTGTTCCAGGTTATTGTACTGTCTTCATTTGCCGATGCGTCGTAGTTTGACACAATAAAGAACAAACCAAGGAGAAATATTGTGCGCTTCATTGTAATCCCTTCTTTTGACTGTTTGCCGTTTATTCTGAAAGATCCTTTTGCAACTTTCTGCAATTGGTAAGACAAAAATCGCCCTATCGTTTGTCGATCCTATCGTTGGCATTATCCGCTCAGGGTTTCGATCAGCCGTTTATTATAAACCGTCATCATATCGTTGTGCCGCAGGACGGCGATGATCCTGTTTCCGTTCCGAGGTTCAACCACCGGCAACAGTTCCAAATCCTGCAGGGCAAACTTGCGACGCACTTCTTCGAGGTTATCATCCGGGTTGACGGTAACAAAGTCGGTGTGAGCGATGTCCTCGGCGATAACCAGGTCCTGAAGGCCGCTTTTGGTTAGTACGCTGCGCAAATCCTGGAGCGATATGACCCCGCGCAAACAACGGTTCCTGTCAACGACCATGTAATACGATTCGCGGGTCGATTCAATTTTATGAATAATCTCCCGCAGATGCGTCGTCGGGCTGACTGTTTCGAAGTTACGATCCATCACCTCGTAAGCTTTTATTGACCTGAGAATCATGAGGTCCTTGCCGCCCTTGAGGAATACTCCGCGAGCGGCCAGCTTGATAGTATAGATTGAATGCTCAAACAGGTGCCTGGCCACCAGCGTTGAAAAGGCAACCGCCACCATCAGAGGCAAAATTATGTGATAGTCGCCGGTCATTTCGAATATAATCAGGATGGCGGTCAGTGGCGCATGGGTGGTGCCGCCGACCAGTGCGGCCATGCCGACCAGAGCATAAGCGCCGGTCGAACCGGTAAAAGCCGGGAACTGAGAATGCGCCAGGCTGCCGAAAGCGCCGCCCAGCATAGCTCCCATGAAAAGCGAGGGGGCAAAGATACCGCCGGAATTACCCGAGCCAAGAGTCAGCGAAGTTGCGGCAATTTTAAGGAAAACCAGAATGAACATAAGCCCGAACGCCATCCTGCCGTAGAGTGCTATTTGGATAGTGTTGTATCCGTCGGCAAAAATCTGGGGAAAGAAAACGCCGATAATCCCCAGCAGCAATCCGCCAATGGCCGGTTTGACAGTTTCGGGAATCTTGAAATCGTCGAAAAGACTTTCCGCCCAACCCAGCCCCCTGGTAAATATCACTGCCGCCCCGCCGCAAACACTTCCCAGCAAGACATAAAGCGGTATCTCCCAGGCTGAGGCCAGTTCGTAGGCGGGGACTTCAAAGGCGGGGTGGTTTCCGAGGAATGAGCGGGTAATAACCGAAGCAATGACCGATGAGAGCAGAACCGGGGCAAAAGTTTTGATGGCGAAATCGCCTAATATAATCTCGAGCGAAAAGATAATCCCCGCAATCGGCGCATTAAACACGGCCGATATACCGGCGGCAGCGCCGCAACCGACCAGAATTCTGACCCGGTTGGCTGACATCTTGAATAACTGACCGATGGTCGATCCGATAGCAGAACCGATTTGGATAATCGGTCCTTCACGACCGGCCGAACCGCCCGATCCGATACATATAGCCGAGGCCAGCGCCTTGATGGCCGCCACTCGTGGGCGGATAATACCCCCTTTCCGAGCAACGGCTTCCATTACTTCGGGAACGCCGTGACCTTTGGCTTCTTTCGCGAAGTAGTAAATAATCGGACCGCTAATCAGGCCGCCGATGGCCGGAATAGCTATGATCCACCACTTAAACCCTTTTTCTCCGGTTTCAGCCAGACTCGAAAGCGCGTCGGCCGAATAACCGAAAAACAGTTCCCGCGCTTGTTCAATGAGAGAAATGAAAATGATGGCGCCAAAACCTGTGCCGGTGCCGACCACCACCGCCAGGATTATTAGAATGTTCGTTTCCGAAAGGGTCGGCAGTTTGCCCGGCTTAAGCTTGGATGTAAAAAATCTACGCATTACCCTAAACCATAGGTGGATCGAAAAGCAATCTATGTATAAAATCTGCTGCGACAACAAAATTATATTTTCTCTGTACGGGATTCCGGCCGGTAAGACAATATTCACCGCTATTTTGCTTGACTTTGGACGCATGTCAGGTAAATTGAGGTCGTGAAATATTTCACGAAGTAAGCGGTTGTGCTTATGAAGAAAAGCTATGACGCCATAATAATCGGGGGAGGCATTGCCGGGCTGGCGACGGCTTTCAACCTTGCCAAATCCGATTTCGGTGATATTCTTGTCCTGGAAAAGGAGATGTTTGTCGGTTCCGGCGCGACGGCCAAATGCGCCGGCGGCGTCCGAGCCCAGTTCTTTTCCCGCGTCAATATCGAAATATCCATGAAATCGATTGAAATCCTGGAACGTTTCGAGGAAATCACGGGCGAGCCGGCTCTCTACGATCAGGTTGGGTATATGTTCGTACTGACCGACGAAGCGACGGTCGAACCGTATTTGAAGGCGGCCCAACTTCAAAAATCGCTCGGTCTGGACGTGAGAATCGTCGGTCCTGATGAGGTTGCGGAAATTGCTCCACCGGTTCGTACTGACGATATTATTAAGGCTACCTTCTGTGCCCGCGATGGCCTGGGTGACCCACACGAATTCATGCAGGGATATTTCCGAGCGTCCAAACGGCTTGGCGTCGAAATTCTCACCGAAACCCCCGCAATCGGCATCATGATTAAAGACGGTAAGGTTTCGGGCGTGAAAACCCCGGACGGAGATATCTCCACCGAGCTTATTATTGACGCCGCCGGGCCGCAATCCAAGCTGATCGGCGACATGGCGGGCATTAAGATTCCGATCGAGCCTTATCGGCGTCAGATTGTAACATCCGGCGAACTCGATTTTATTCCGGCGACTATGCCGATGGTAGTCGATGTCTCTTCCGGGCTGTATTGCCACAAGGAATCAAAAGGACTGCTTATGGGATGGGCAGATCCCGACGTTGAGCCCGGTTTCGACGAATCCCAGGACCCCGATTACAACGACAACATTTTGATGAAGGCGCTTGACCGCATTCCGCAGTTGGAAACTGCCGAGGTGGCCAACAGTTGGGCGGGGCTGTATGAAACCACGCCCGATCACCACGCTATTATCGGCTTTGCCGATGAGGTCCTGGGATTCTTTATCATCGGGGGTTTTTCCGGTCACGGTTTCATGCACTCTCCCGGCGCGGGATTTCTGGCCGCCGAACTGATAACCGGCCAAAAGCCTTCGATCGATATTGAGAGGCTGGCCCTCAGCCGTTTTGCGCACGGGTCGGTTGAGGAAGAGACAAACGTTATTTAGAACGTGTCGGCAATCAATATATCTGTGTTGATTTTTTAGTTGACGCATACTAAAAGAAAGATATTCTAAAGCTCCATGAAGAAGGATATACTCAAGCTTGTTGCCCTCGGCTTGATCCTGTTTGTCGGCGGATTTTTACTGAAGTCAATCGGCATCGCCAAGACGTCGGCTCAGGCATCGGACAAAGCAACCGAGAGCGTCCACATCACTTATGTTACTCCCGACGGTCTGACTCTTCACGCCTGGTTGGTCGAAGGAACGCCCGACAGCGCGGCGTTATCCCGCCTGACCGGACTGGCTCTGCTTCTGCCGATGATGTCAAAGACTCATGAATCGTATGAACCGTTCGCTCAAAAACTCCGCGAAAAGGGATATACAACCATATCGTTTGATATGCGCGGGCACGGGCTTTCGACTAAAATCGGCGATGACAGCGTTTTCTATTCCAGTATGAATAAAAAAGATTTCGCCAGAATGCCCGAAGATATCGAGAGCTTCTTTCTTGATTTCAAAGCCAAACATCCTAAAAATTATTTATATAATGATGTTATCGTCATTGGCGCTTCGATCGGGGCCAATACCGCCGGACTACTTCTTGATCGCAAGTGGGTCAGCCGGGCGGTTTTGCTGTCGCCGGGGAAAAGTTACCGCGGCCTGGAACCCGGTAAAGTCATGGCGGCCGCCTTTGGCGGGCCGGGTTTGAATAAGCCTGTTTATATCGCCGCCGCTGTGGATGATACCTATTCTTCCGAATCGAGCCGGTGGCTGTTCGAAAATTATAAAGGCCCCAAGGTACTCAAAAAATATCCCGGTAAGGATCATGGTACCGATATATTGCATAACGTCAAAGACGCCGACAAGGAACTTCTCGACTGGCTGAGATAGCCGGGGCGTCGGGTTTCTTATTACGCTGCGCTCCATTCGGAACGCCGACCTGCGACTGAAATAACGAGACTTCGTACGGGCGGTTCGTGAACCGCCGCTGCGGAAATATTCAGGTCAATGATCTCGGAAGGCAAAAGAAAAACTATCAACGTTCCATCCGGAATTAAGTCAATCCGGCTGGATAAATTCCTGGCCTCTCTCGATGAGCTTGATGTTTCACGTTCGTTCATACAGAAGATAATTTCGGGTAATCTGGTTGTCGTCAACGGCAAAACCGTCGGCAAGAACTTTCGCTTGAAAGGCGGCGAGAAAATTGACCTCGTTATCCCGCCGCCGGAAAAATTCGATCTGACGCCCGAAGACATTGCGCTTAATATCGTCTATGAAGACGAGCATCTGGCGGTGGTGGATAAGCCGGCCGGTTTGGTTGTGCATCCCGCTCCCGGAAATCCCGGACATACGCTCGTCAATGCCCTGCTGTATCATTTTGGAAGTATATCCGAAGACGACAAAGATTTTCGGCCGGGTATAATCCATCGGCTTGATAGAGATACTTCCGGTCTTTTGCTGGTAGGCAAAAACGATGCGGTGGCGCGAAAGCTGCGACGGCAGTTGGCTGATCGACAGGTAACGAAAGTTTATCAGGCCGTTATCTGCGGACATATGCCTGAGCGGAGCGGCACAATCAACCTGCCTATCGGGAGATCGATCAAAGACCGGAAGAAGATGACGGTTACCGATATCGCTTCCCGCGAGGCGATAACGCATTACCGGGTGCTGGAAAGCTTTCGCCCGGTTGACCTGGTTGAAGTTAAAATCGAGACGGGGCGGACGCATCAAATAAGGGTGCATTTTTCGCATTTGAATCGGCCGGTTTTCGGTGATCCCGATTACGGCGGCCGAAATAAATGGTTGAGGAGTATCGATCCCTCGGCACGAAAATCGGGGAAAGCCCTGCTGGAAATAATCGACCGGCAGGCGCTTCATGCAAAAACTCTGGTGTTTACCCATCCGGTTACCGGAAAGGAAATGGAAATCACCAGCGACCTCCCTGACGATATTAAAAGGCTTCTAAACGTTCTCAGGGAAAAATATCAATAGTTATCCGGGTGATTATAAAATCGGATTGTTGTCGTTTATGAGCGTCAATGAGATTGCCGCGTCACACTTTACTTCGCCTGCTTCGTTTTACTTCCTTCGCTTCACTCAGGATTTCGCAGCGCAGCGCAGGACTCCTCGCGATCGCATTTCCTGACTTTGTCATAAATCCGACCCGCCGTTTTGAAGGTGGATTTTTATCGTTTTGAAACCATGGATCGGTAACCTGGCCGAAACGTATCAAGCCCTTCGTCGAAATCGTAGCATGTCTATATTCGTGCAAACCGGTGTTGATCCAAGCTACCACTTGACAACCGGCATTGTGTCGGCTAATTTGGCCCGTACCATGGTGGATAAGAAAAAAGTCAACTATGCTTCGGCGGGAGTCAGTCTCGAAGCGGCCGATAAAGCCCTGGAAAAGGTTAAAAAGCTGGCGCGTTCTACGTTTAACGAAAATGTCCTCTCGGATATCGGGTCGTTCGGCGGGCTGTTCAAGATTCCGGTCGCCGACTACGATGAACCGGTTCTGGTTTCCTCCACCGACAGCGTCGGCACCAAGCTGAAACTGGCTTTTATTTCGGGAATACATACGACCGTCGGACAGGATATCGTCAACCATTGTGTCAACGACATCCTGGTTCAGGGAGCAAAGCCGCTTTTTTTCATGGATTATATCGGCGTTGGCCGGCTGGAACCAAACATCATTGCTGATGTTGTTTCCGGTCTGGCGCAGGGCTGCCGGGAAAACGATATGTCTCTTCTCGGCGGTGAGATGGCGGAGTTGCCCGGTTTTTATAATGACGGCGAGTATGATCTTGTTGGGACTATCGTCGGTATTGTCGATCGCAAGGATATTATAGACGGTTCGGCGATAGGCGAAGGGGATATCATCCTCGGTCTTCCTTCGGTCGGCCTGCATACCAACGGATATTCTCTGGCCCGCAAGATTTGTTTCGAGATCGCCGGGTTGAAGATTGACGATTATGTTGAATCAATCGACAATGAAATCGGCCGGGAATTGATGAAGGTTCACAGGAGTTATCTCAAGCCGGTAAGCGCCCTTCTGAAGGAACTGCGCCCCGGCGGCATGGCTCATATTACCGGCGGGGGGATTGCCGGAAACCTGGTAAGAATAATTCCGGAAAGCCTGAAGGCGAAAGTCGAACGTGACCGCCGGCCGAAACTGCCGATTTTCGATTACCTCCGGAAAACCGGCAATGTCGCCGACGATGATATGTACGACGCTTTTAATATGGGGATAGGATACATAATCGTTGTTGCACCGGACGACATCGAAAAAGCCGAGAATATTCTCTCCGGTTGCGGACAGTCAGGTTACCGTATCGGGCGGATTGAACGCGGAAGCCGGGCGGTGGAGATTGTTTAGTCAATTTCGATTATCATTAAGCAATAAACTTCTCGATATTGCAGGCTGATATGTTTTTATGGTGCATTCTCGATGGCTTTGGCCTCAGGCCGGAAGCGGAAGGCAATGCGATTATCGCGGCCAAAAAGCCGAATATTACCCGGCTGTTTAATCGTTGGCCCAACCGACAGATAAGCGGTTCCGGCCTGGCGGTCGGGTTGCCGGAAGGCCAGATGGGCAATTCCGAGGTCGGGCATCTCAACTTTGGAGCCGGGCGGGTGGTTTATCAGGATATTACCCGAATCGACAAATCCATCAAAGACGGTTCTTTCTTCAATAACGATGTGCTGGTTTCATCAATGAGGGAGACGATTGAAAAAGGCAAAGCGATTCATCTTTTGGGGCTGGTCTCGGATGGCTGCGTCCACAGTTCCATGGTGCATCTTGAAGCCCTGATTAAAATGGCCGCCGATATGAAAGCGCCGAAACTGTTTTTGCACGCTTTCCTTGACGGTCGCGATACCCCGCCTCATTCGGGGGCCGGGTATATCAAACAGACGCAGGAAATGTTCAAAAAGCATGGTATAGGTTCTATTGCTACCCTGATGGGTCGGTACTGGGGCATGGATCGTGACAAACGCTGGGATCGGGTGGAAAAAGCTTACAATGCCATTGTCCATGGCCGGGGCAGAGTAAGTTCGGACCCGGTGACGGCCGTGGAAGAATCGTACAAGGCCGACGTTACCGACGAGTTTGTCGAACCGGTTGTTTTTAGTTCCGGCAACGGGGATGGCAGACTTACTTCCGGCGATTTGGCCCTTTTTTTCAATTTCCGCTCCGACAGGGTCAGGCAACTAAACCATGTCTTTGAAGGCAATCAGCCTTTGACCGACATCCCGGAAACCAACAATCCCGATAGCTTGAAAGTTAACCTGGTCAATATGACTCTCTATGACGAAACGCTGAAAACGCCGAAGATTGCGTTCCCGCCGGTTAGACTTACTCATATATTCGGCGAGGTCATCTCTGCGCACGGACTGAAGCAGCTTCGTATCGCCGAAACCGAGAAATACCCTCATGTGACCTACTTTTTCAACGGCGGCGAAGAAAAGCCGTTTCCGGGCGAGGACAGGATTATGATACCCTCGCCGAAAGTAGCCACTTATGATTTACAGCCGGAAATGTCGGCTCCTGAGGTGGCCGATAAAACGGTCAAAGCAATCGAAAGCGAAAAATACGACGTGATCGTTCTGAACTTCGCCAATTGCGATATGGTTGGACACACAGGGGTATTTGACGCCGCCGTGAAGGCGGTCGAGACGGTTGACGGTTGCGCCGGAAAAGTATTCGATGCCCTTTCGAGTAAGAATGGCGCCGGGATACTCACCGCCGATCATGGCAACGCCGAGTTGATGATCGATTTTGAAAACGGCGGTCCGCACACCGCTCACACCACCAACCCGGTTCCCTTCGTGCTGGTAAACGGGCCAAAAGGAGCGACTCTCCGTCCCGGCGGCAAACTGGCCGATGTCGCCCCGACCATCCTTGAACTTCTCAACATCGAAAAACCTGTTGAAATGACCGGCCGGTCTCTGTTACTTTGGTGAGTGCCGAAGATTATTGAACATATTTATAGATCATTATTGCCCAATGATCCGTCGCGGCGGCGGGATCGTTTCTATTTAGTTCTTTCCGCCGCTCTGCTGGCGGCGGCGTGGCCCCCTCTTCCGTTTGGGTTTTTGAGTTTTATCTCCCTCGTTCTGCCGCTTGATATTATCTCACGAAAACGATTTGGCAAGGCTTTCAAAAGCGGATATCTTTTCGCCTTCTGTTATCACCTTTTTTCGCTCTACTGGATCGGCTGGGTCACGGTTCCCGGCATGCTGGCGGCGATGGCGATTATTTCGCTTTACACCGCTTATGTTTTGGCGCTTTTTGGCGAGCTTTATCGGCGTCATCACCGGCTGGCATTGATATCGTTTCCGTTTCTCTGGGTGGGTATGGAGCATTTCCGTTCGCTGCTTGAGATTGCCTTCCCGTGGGCGAACCTGTCTTATACTCAGGGCAGTTACATTCCTTTCATCCAGATATGCGAATACGTCGGCGATCTGGGAATATCTCTCATAATCGTTATCGTAAATATCCTTATCTGGCGTATCTGGCGCGGGACCGAGCAGCGCCGCCAGCAGGCTGTTCTGGCGTTTGTGGCGGGATTGCTCATCGTCGTTCCCACAATATATGGGTCAGTGGTGTTATCGCGGACAAAGCCGCCGGGAGGTACGCCTATAACCGTGACGGTGCTTCAGGGAAACGTTGATCTTGAAACAAAGTGGGATCCGAATAAGAGGGATTATAATTTCAATCTGTATGATTCGCTGGCTGTCGCCGCGCCCCCGGCGGATATTTTAATCTGGCCGGAAACGGCCGCGCCGGCTTATTTACTTAGCAATTACCATCTTACCCGGCGGGTATCCCGGACGGCCCAAAAAGCCGGTATGCCGATGTTGGTGGGCACTCTTGATTACGACAGGAAGGGCGACAGCGTGCTCGAATACTTCAACGCCGCCATCCAGTTTGACCCCGATGGCAGTCATCGAGTCCCGTATCATAAGAATAAACTGGTGCCGTTTGCCGAGACGGTTGCCTATGGCGATTATGTCCCGTGGCTGGTCAACCTGTCGCTGGGCTGGTCAGACTTCGAGCATGGCCGCAAGCTGCGGGTTTACGAAAATGATTTTGGTCGCTACGGCACACTTATTTGTTATGAAGTCATTTTTCCGGAACTGGTAAATCAATATATTCGTGAGGGGGTCGACTTTCTGGTAAACATCACCAACGATACCTGGTACGGTTATTCATCGGGGCCTTATCAGCACGCTGTGATGGCTGTTTTTCGAGCGATTGAAAACAGGGTTTATATCGCCCGTGCGGCCAACAGCGGCTTTTCGTATTTCGTCGACAGGTATGGTCGGATCTATAATAAGACCGCACTCTTTGAGCGAGTTATTATCAGGGGCAACCTGTTTCCGATTGAAGGAAGAACGTTTTTTAATCACAGTGGGCCGGTTTTGGGGCGAACCGGATTGTTGTTAATCGGGCTGGTGTCGCTTATATTGGCGATTGTATGGGTGAAAGAAAAATTCGCAACATGAATACCTGCGGCCTTGCCGTAGTGATATTCTTTCTTTTCGCTTCACCGGGTCAGGGAACGATCCGGCAGTGGCAGAGTTTTACCTCGTTTAGCCAGGTGCAGGATATGGCGCTTTATGGCGGTGATGTCTGGGTGGCTACGACCGGCGGGCTGGTGCGGATTAACCCTGATTCGATGACTTACCAGACCTATACCAATATCGACGGACTTGAGACCAATCGTATATTCAGTCTCTGCGTTGACGACAGGAATCGCTTGTGGGTCGGTGGCCGGGGGAGACTGGTGGATTTCACTAATCCTCAAAACCCGGATGGCTATCTTTTAACCGATCGGGACGGCGGCTATGTCGATATTTATGATATTGTCAGCGTACCCGGCGGCGATTCGCTATGGCTGGCCAACCGTCTCGGGGTGAGCCTGTTTTTGCCTTCGGAAACTCCGGGAGACGGCCTGATTCTTGATACTTATACCCGGTTGGGCGAAATCGAACGGGATACTCCCGCCCGCAGGCTGGCCCTGGATGCCGACAACGTCTGGGTCGGGACTGATCGGGGCCTGGCTATCGGTAACCGGTCGGATGTTCGCCAACTGAAGACGCCGTCGAACTGGCTCTCGTATTTTCCAACGCAGATGGATGGTAGTCTGCCGTTTGATTCCATCAAGGGTTTGGTTATCAAGGATGACACGGTTTATCTTGGCACCCGGGCCGGGATGTATCGATTTGATACCGATCCCGATACGAACCTTGTCGACCTGGGGATGTATAATGCTCCCATAATTTATAATCTCTCGCTGGAGGGCGACTCGGTTTTTGTGCACAGCGGCCGGGGCAGTCAAATATACTACGACGGTACGTTTTTCGGTCTGCCGTGGGACAGCATGCCGATTCCCAATACGACGGCCGCGGTAATTGATAATAACGGCGTCATTTGGGACGGTAACCTGTTTTATGGTATTTACTATCTGCATGGGGAGTACCTGGCTCATTATGACGCCGGCGGCGCGCCTTCCAACGATTGCCGGCGGATCGTGGCGGCTCAGGGGAAGATATGGGGCGCTTTCTGGGGACAGGGTCTGGCCTGTTATGAAAACGGGAAGTGGCACTCCGTCGATTCTATGGTCGGCCTGGTAAATACTCTTGGCGTCGGACCTCTTGGGGAGCTCTGGGTCGGCACCTGGGGAGCCGGCGTTTATCGTATCATGGGCGACAGCATGGCGCATTTTGACCACACCAATTCGGCGCTTTCCGGCCCCTACGAAGCGCCGTCTTTTGTGGTCGTTTCCGATATCCATTCGACGGGCGACGCGGTATGGTTTAGCAATCTCCGGGGAAACGAGGGCGAACTGGTGGCGGTCAATCCGTATGATACCGATCAGTGGCAAAATTATGCCTTTGTCGGCGGGGCTTCGGCGGAATGGGTGACCTCGGTTGCGGTCGGGCAGGGAGTAGTCTATACCGGCACGCTGAACAACGGCATCTATGCCGTGGAATATTCCGGCACGCCTTTCTATACCGGCGATGATTTCAGATGGAAGTTCACTTCATCAAATGCGGGAATCGGTTCTGATATGATCGGCCGACTGTCCGTCGACGGGTACGATACCTTGTGGGTCGGCACTTCATTCGGATTGTCGTATCAGGCGCTGGGAGAGGTTTTTTTCAACAATGTCAACGTTCCCGACAGCTTCGGTCCCGGGGTTACCGCTCTGGCCTTTGACGGGCAGGGTTCGCTTTATGCCGGTTCCGCCCGGGGTATGGCCATACGGGATATCGGCACGGGCACGTTTGAATACTTGACCGGCAGGAACTCCGGCCTGGTTGACGATAATATCTCAGATATTTATTACCATCGTGAACAGGACGCCTTCTGGATTTCAACATCCGGCGGTATCTCCCGCCTGAGTATGCCGTATGCGCTGGCGACTCAGGAATTGGACGAAACGCTTGCCTATCCTAATCCATATGTAATCAGGTATGGCTATGAGACGGTGCGGTTTAATTTTTCGGGGCTGTCCGAGGTGCGGATATTTACTCTGTCGGGAGAATTGGTGCGCGAGATTCCGGTCACCGGCATGTGGGACGGTAAAAACGCCGATAATGAACCGGTCGCTTCGGGCGTTTATATCTTCACGCTGACCGACCTCGACGGCAATACCGGCCGGGGCAAGATTCTGCTTATCCGTGAATAGATGAAATTTCAGGTGATCGATCGTCAATCGCTGGATTTATCCGCGTGGGAAAATCTGACAAAAAACGGCTCATTTTTTCAGACTTATCACTGGGCCGATATATGCGTTGCCGGTTTGGGTTCTAATGCGCGTGCGGTTTTCCTGTGCGGATATGAAAATGATAAGTTATCTGCCGGCCTGCCGGCGGTTGTTACTTCTCGTTTCGGCATAAAATCTTTTTATTCGATGCCGTACGGCACTTATGGGGCGGCCGTTTTCACTCCGGAAATCTCAAACCAATCGAAACGGGTATTCCTTCAGGAATTATCAGATTACTTGTCGAGCCGCCGCTACTCTTTAATCGAAATCGTTGATTTTGAAAATTCCCTGATAGAATTGCCGGGGAAGAAATTAGGAAGATCAAAAATATCCACGCATATCATCGAATTATCGAAGGATGGTGATTTTCATCCACCGGATAAGAGAGTGGAAAGGCATATTCGCTCCGGCCGGGGAAGCGGCGTGGAAATAGTCGAAATAAAGGATGAGAACCTACTCGACGATTTCTATCTGCTTTACCGGTTGACCGAGAAAAGACATGGGCGACGCCGACCTCTTTATGAAAAGAATTTTTTCGAAAGTGTTATATACCTGCTAAAGGATACGGATATGCTGTACTGGACGGGGGCGGCGGTTGAAGGCAAACTGATAGGTTTGCAGATTAACTTTGTTTATAGCGGTACGCTTACCTACTGGCAGGGAGTATGGGACTACGAAATGCGTCAATACAAGCCGGGTTACCTGTTGATGTATGACGCCATCAGGAAGGCAAAATTATCCGGAGCCGGGAGGGTGAATCTGGGAGCGTCGCCGCCGCACGCGACCGGGTTGATTGAGTATAAGGAAAGCTGGGGCGCCCGGAAGATTGAATATGATATCCTGTCCTGTCGATCGAGAGTTAGAAAATTGATGGGAAGACACGTTTGATTAAACTGCTGATCTTATCAGACGCCGAATCGGTTCATACCGAAAGATGGTGCCGGTATTTTGAAGATGAGGGGTTTGAAACGGCTCTTTATTCGCTGGAGCCGTGCCGTATATCGCCGCCACGGCATTTTTTCGGCGGGAAACGACCGACGTCGATTGGTGTCATTGATTATTATCTTGCCCGTAGAGATTACAGAAGAATCTTGGAAAGATTCCGGCCCGATATCGTCAATGCCCATTTTGTCGCCTCGTATGGCTGGCTGGCCTCGCACCGCAGGCGCTGCCCTGTAGTGGTAACGGCCTGGGGGAGCGATCTTCTGGTCTTGCCGGAAAGATCGATTGTGCACCGCAAAAGAGTTTCGCGCGCCCTGAAAAAGGCCGACTACCTGACGGTGGATAATCATAATCTGCTCAGGGCGGCCTCGCGTTTTATCCCCGAAGAAAAGATCATCCGGATAATTATGGGTGTGGATAAGAGCGTATTTGAAAGCTCAACCAAAACGGAGTTTCCCGGTATGGGCCCGGTAAGAATAATCGCTCCCCGCGGACTGAAAAAAATATATGATCCCGGGACGATCATTGCTGCGGCGAAGCTGTTAGAAGATAAGATCGAATTCCGGGTTGACCTGCCGGGCGATGAGCCGGAAGCAGGCTCCTTTGGAGAACAACTGAAACGCGACTCCGCTTCCGACGTGATTCGTATATGCCCGTTTATGCTTCATGAAGAGTTTGTCTCCCGTTTGAAGGAATACGACATTTACGTTTCCGCGTCGCTTTCCGATTCGACTTCGGTGGCTCTTCTGGAAGCAATGGCAGTCGGTCTTTTTCCGGTAGTCAGTGATATCGAAGGAAATCGGGAATGGATAGATGATGGTGAAAACGGGCTATTGTTTGAGCCGGGCTATGCTTCGTCGCTGGCCGCTGCTGTTGAAAAAGCAATCGGTATGCGTCATAAGTTTGAATATATCGCAAGTATAAACCGGAACCGAATTCGATCGGAAGCGATCTGGGAGGATAATATGAATAAGATTAAGGAATTATTTATAAAGCTGGCGACCTGATGGCGAAGACGGTTTTGATTATAGCCTATTATTTCCCCCCTATGGGGATGGGCGGAGCGCAGCGAATGTCCAAGCTGGCCAGGTATCTTCCCGACCTCGGGTATAACGTTAAGGTTCTGACCGTCAAACCTGTTCGTTATCCCGCTTACGATAAGACGCTTCGTGAGGAACTACCGGAGGGGGTTGAAATATTTCGCTCCGGCTCGACCGATCCCGCTCGTATTGCGAAATTTATCCCTTTTCCGATCAGAGTTGGAGACGGGCTCAAGTCGGCGGCCAAAAACAAAGGCGGCTTTTGGCCCGATTCCAAAATCGGCTGGAAACAATCCGCCCTGAAACTGGGGCAAAAAATTATACGCGAAAACCGGATTGATATATTGCTTTCTTCATCGCCGCCGATAACCGGCCATTTGATAGCGATGGAGCTTAAAAGCCGATTTAGCCTTCCCTGGGTAGCCGATTTTCGCGATATCTGGGAATCGCGGTCGCCGGAACAGCTATATAATGACAAGAATCTGATCGATAAATCGAATCGTCTGCTGGAGGAAATCGCCCGAAAAGCGGATGCCGTTACGGGCGTAAATGACACTATCGTCAAACGGCTGTTAAGCAATGGAATGATAATTGCCGGCGGGTATGATCCTGATGATTTCGCGGCTTTGAATATTCCAAAAAGCAAACGCCGATTCGTCCTTTGTTATCTTGGCGCAATCGGGAGTCTGCACCCGATCGAACCGTATTTTGATGCTGCGCGAATCGCATCGAACTCGAATACTTCTTTCGCTTCGCAGGTGCATTTTAGGATAATCGGCGCCAACGACAAGAAAGCCGTATTGAAATTGGCCGGGAAGTTTAATCTATTGGGAAGGGTCGAACTGATCGGCTATCGGCCGCATCGTGCCGCGCTTCAGGAAGCCGCAGCAGCGTCGGTGATGCTCCTGAGCCTTCCCAAAGGTTATCCTGATGTTATGCCCGGCAAAGTTTTTGATTGTTTGGCGCTTCCCGCCCCGATACTGGCGTCGGTACCGGCAGGAGGCGAGGCGGAAAAGATGATCGACAAATACGCGGGTGGAATCTGTATTGAGCCGGACAACCCGGACATGCTGGCGGAAAAGATGCTTCTACTGTTTCAACATCATCAGGACGGTAGCATCTGGAAGAAGCGCGATCTGTCAGGCTTGACTCGCCGCGAAGCCGCTCGCCGGTTCGCCGATGTTTTTGACAGGATTACGCGTGACGGATAAAAAACACATATCCGCGGTGGTTATCTCTTACCGGGGGATCGATTTTATCGCCGATTGCCTGAACAGCCTGAAGACCGACCTTGCCGAATACGAACACGAAATAATCGTGGTCGATAATCATTCCACCGATGGAACGATTGAGTATATCGAAAGAAATCATGGTGATGTCAGGCTTATCAAAAACCCGCGCAACCTGGGCTTTGCCCGGGCGGTAAATCAGGGAATAGAAGCCGCCCGGTATGAATATCTATGGCTGCTCAATCAGGATATCAGAATAAGAAAGGGTTGTCTCCAAACTCTATTCAAATGCCACGAGAAGTTTGACCGGCCGGGTGTGATCGGACCGTGCCTGATCGGTTTCGACGGCAAACTTCAAAGATCGTGCCGGCGGTTGCCCCGTTATCGCCATATCTTTTTTGAGATGACCGGCCTGGCCTATCTTTTCCCTCGCTCATCGCTTTTTAACGGTTGGAAGATGGGCGAGTTTGATCATACCTTCTCGCGTTCCGTGGAGCAGCCGATGGGGGCGGCGATGCTTCTTTCTCGAAACCGTATTGACGAAATCGGGATGCTTGATGAAACTTTCGGCATATTTCTGAATGATGTCGATTTTTGCCGTCGTCTGCTTGAAGCCGGTTATCTGAATTACTACTGCGCCGAAGCGGTTATCGAGCATTTTACCGGCGGGTCGGTATCCCGACAGAAACCGAAAATGGTCTGGTTGTCGCATTTATCCGTTTTTCGGTATTTTCAAAAGTGGGAAAAACGCCGACACGCGTCTTGGCCGGTAAAGACAGCTTATCGTCTCGCGCTGTATCTGGCCGGGCCGGCTCTCGTACTATCGGCCATGCCGCGGTCATTGTATCATCTTCTCAGGAGATTATTTACCTGATCAGGCACATCTTTCTGGTCTCGGTTCCTTCGGTCGAAGCGAGACGGTAAATGTAAATACCGCTGGCCGCCTCTTGTCCGGATTCATCCCGGCCGTTCCAAACGACTTCATGATGTCCTGATTCAAAATAGCCGTCCGCCGGACGGCCAATCAGTCGTCCCAGAATGTCGTAAATCATAAGTGAAGCATAACCGCTTTTCGACAGCGAAAAACTGATCGTTGTCTGCGGATTAAATGGGTTGGGATAGTTTTGCTTCAGTTCAAACCGGGTCGGCACAACCGGCTGATCATTATCGGCGTCGGCCACGATACTCGGCGTCAAAACTTTAACGGCGGATATTTCGCCCGGAATATACGCGGTAAGCCGGATATTATCGGTGCATTCATCCGGGGGAGTTATCTCGAAGTTGCCGTTGCCGTCGCTGACAACGGTCTCGCAAAACTGTTGGCCGATAATAACAGTCAGAGTTTGGTCGGCAAGCGGCGTTCCGTCAAGAGTAAGCTTTCCGGTGATCGACTGACCCGGCGTATAAACCGAAGGTGTTTCAATGGCCGCCGGTGAAGGGGTATCGAGGTAGATTTTTATCGAAGGGTCGCCATAGTAATTCTGGCCGTAAATCTGGTCGCGATAATAGGGATAATCGACGTACGACAAATACATCGCCTCGACGGGATAACCCCGCGCATCGCCAAAGAGATGCCGGTAGAAAGAAGCCATCAGCTTGTAGCTGGAAGCCACCCATCCCCAGCGCGAAAAAGCCACCATGCCGACCGCACCGGCTGAATCAAGCGCCAGGAGTTCCTCCACCACCGAGGGCACCTGCATTGAATAAAGCGATTCAAGGTCGATAGCCCCCTGTTCGCAGGAAATGGAATAATACAGGCCGGTTTTCCTGTTCCGGGATATACCGATAAACTCGGCATCGGCAGCGTGATCGGTTCCGGTTAAGAGGTAAATCTTGGGACACAGATTATACTCGCTTGAATTAATTATAAAACCGTCCGGCCGCCCGTGAGCCAGTATATTTATCATTCCGTATCCGTCGGCCAGGGCGGACATCGTACCCGGAGCGGTCGGTCCCACCGGCGCCGGGTCTTTTCCGCTGGGTGTTTCGGCCAGCGTTTCGCAGTCGGTTGACATGTGATCGGGGAATTTTTCGGCGACACGGTATTGCTGGCCGCCTTCAAAATAATCGCGCATCTGATCGGATGTAAAAAAGATGGATCGATTCAAATAGGACGGATCCCCGCCGCCGGGACTGAAAAGATAATCTTCAATCTTGGCGGTATATGCGGCTATCTGCGATGTATCTGAAAACGGCAGACGCCCGACAGCAAGCTCCGCTCCCAGGTCGGGATGATCCTGAGTCGGTTCGCCCCAGATACCATCGCCGTCGAAATTCCAATCGCCGTCAAGATCGGCAAAATACAGGTCGCAGATCATCAGCCGCTTCAGCTCCGGAGAGACGTCGGTATTGTAATAATAAGCATAACGCACCGGCACATTATCTTCATCGCCGCCAAGAATAACATAACGGCCGCCCGCCTGATAAAAATCCTTAAGGTAATTTCTGATCGCAGCCGCTTCGTCAACTCCGGAATAATGAGCATAGATCGAATCGGTAATGGCTATGGCGGCGTTAAATCCGGTTTGCAGTTTAAGATTAATCATCGGTGCATACGCATCAGTTAACGCTGGGGATGTTATAATCACCAGTTCACCACCGACAGGACAACCGTCGTTATTCGTCCAGGGTATCGACGGCGAGGGAACCGCCTTTCCGTGCACTCGCACCGGAGTTCCTGATTTGATGGTGATATCACTGCCGGAGCCTTTGCGTAAGACAATAACCTGCCGATTGAAGATTATCCTGCTGTCATCCAAAAACTGAATCGGAAAAACCGAAATAGAAATAATTGTTTGAGACTTTGTCCTGCTTACCGCCAGCAGGTATGGTTGTGCGGGAAAAGTCCCTTTCGGCCCGTAAAGGATTGTGCTTTGCTCAACCTTGTAGTTTCGATCCGAGGTCGGTCGATCGGCCATGCAAATCGCCGGTTGAAAATCGAGGTCAATCGTATCAGCCGATATAACAGAGCAGCTTATCCGTAAATCGGTGGCATCATCGGTATGGTAAATAAGGCGCCCGACCGGAACGGCGGGTTTGCCCTCGTCAGTGATCAAATCAAAGTCGTCGTAGCCGACGGTTTTTTTCAGATCATCAATTCTTAATTTATCTATCTCGAAATTGATGGTATCAATCGTCTCGGCCGAAACGGCAACGACCGTTGCCGTCAAAAGCAGTAATGTCAGCCAAACAGCCTTCATGGTATCCCCCACGTGTTTCAGTTCGAACCGCTTCCAATCAATGCAAGGGGAATGCCCTGTCAGGCGGCAACAGTCCGGTTTTTTTAGATTGTAACCGATTGAAATTTAATGAATTATAACTATAGCTCAACGGTGCCATATCTGCCTGCAGTATTTGGAAAATAAAGTATGGGAATAGATCGATAGTCTGTCGATGACCGGCAAAACAATATCTAGGCGAAAGCCGGAAAATATGTTGAATTTTTATTTGTATTGTCTTTGAGAAGGATAGATAGTTCGCAAATATTATTTTCTCTTATTTATTGAATGATATTAAATTACAGTGTTGTTTTTTTCTTTTTTTTTCTTGACAATAACCATAACCAAGACGATTATTGGCTTAAGTGGGATAAAGTGGGAAATTTTGGGACAAGAGGTATTGTTTGTTAGGATTTTGCGGCACCTTTAGTTGTGTTCTTGATGATAAAGGCAGGTTTTCCATTCCGGCCAAAATTCGACCGGGTGATGTGGACGTATCCAAACGGAAAGGAATCCCGCCCGGGGAGGTTATGGTTTTGACCGAAGGGTTGGACGGTTGTCTTTCCCTTTATACGGAAGAGGAATGGGCAAAAATCCAGGAACGCCTTAATACCCTGTCGTTTACCCAGAAGAATTTCCGTTATTTTAATCGTCGTCTTCACCAGAATACCTGCCGCGTACGAATTGACAGATCGGGCCGGATTAGAATACCTGAAGTCCTGCAGAAAATGGCCGGATTGCGGAAGGATGTATTGGTGATCGGTGTTAACCAGACGATAGAAATTTGGGATCCGGCTCGATACCAGACTTACCTGGATAATTTTGGCCGGACTTATGAAGAGGTGGCCGAGAGGCTTTTCCGGGATGGCGGCGAGCAATAGCTTTCATCGGCCGGTGCTGGTCGAGGAAGCGGTCGAGTATTTGGTAACCTGTCGCGATGGTATTTATATCGATGCTTGCTCCGGCGGCGGAGGTCATTCGCACCGGATAGTTTCCCGGCTGGAAGCTCCGGGCAGACTTCTCGCCGTTGATCGTGACCGGGAGGCGGTTGCGAAAACAAAGGATAGGTTAAGGGAATTTGCTCCGAAAGTACAAGTTGTTCGCGGGGAGTTCGGCAGATTGAAAGAACTGGCCAACGAAGCAGGGATTAGCTCGGTGAATGGAGTGCTGTTCGATCTGGGGGTATCAGGTTATCAGATTGACTGTGCCCGCCGCGGATTTTCTTATCAGAAAGAAGGGCCGCTTGATCTGCGAATGGATCAGGATGCCCGGTTGACGGCGGGTGAGATTATAAATCGGTATCCGGTTGATCGGTTGGTAAAAATCCTGTTCGAATTCGGCGGGGAGAAAAATGCGAAAAAGATCGTTTCGGCGATCAAGACCGCCCGCAGAAAAAAGGAACTGACCACAACCACCGAACTGGCCGATGTGGTCAGGGCCGTCACTAATCCCCGTTATTTCAATAAAACTTTGTCCCGCGTTTTCCAGGCGATACGGATTGAAGTCAACGATGAATTGAACCAGTTGAAGCATGGATTGGCGTCGGCTTTTGATCTGCTTTGTTCCGGCGGGAGGCTGGTTGTAATCGCATACCATTCGGTTGAAGATCGACTGGTTAAGACATATATCCGCGAACTGGCTGGAAAGTCGGTTGGCGGGGAGCCTTCGAATATGAATGCGCCCCCGGTTCCCGCCGTTCGCATGATTACCAAGAAGCCGATCACTCCGACGGATCGTGAGATTGGCGAAAACCCGCGGGCTCGATCGGCCCGGATGAGGGTTGCGGAGAAACTTTAACATGCCAGGCACCGGAAGCTATATACATTGGCCGCGGTCAAAACCTAATGGGTTTCTCGGGAACCGGTATCTGCGCCTGGTCTTGTTGATGATGATCATAATACTGGTGGCTTCGTTCTATGTCTATCAGCGCGTATGGGTGAGGAATCTGGTGACCGAGATTGAAGAACTGGAAGAGCAAAACGAAACGGCGGAGCACCATCTGAGTAATCTCAAAGTCGAGTGGGCGGCGGCTTCCTCGATTGCCGGCATTGAAGAGAGTATTGAATCGATGCGGCTTGGCCTGAAACCGACCAGACCATCGCAAAACCTGGTAGTGCAGCCCCCGGCCGATATGGGCGGGGGGCGTTATGCCGGTATGTTGAAAGCGCTGGAGAAATTGAAAGGCAGTATTCCGATAGTGGCTCCCAGCGAGGCTGAAGCGCAGAGGCTTTTTAGGGCTGAATGAAGAAACATTACTCAAAAGTCAGAATCGGGGTGGTTTTCATCCTTTTGGGGATGATTTTTGCGCTTTTTCTGGCCCGGCTGACCATGGTGCAGATTGTCAGGGGAGAAGAACTGCGTCAAAGGGCGAAGCGGCAATACCAGGAGACCATCGAGATTCCGGCCGCGCGGGGCGGGATATTTGATGTCAAGGGAAACAAGGTGGCCGGCAATACCTGCTTTAAGTCCCTTTTTGCCTATCCGCTCACAAAGCAGGAAATCACATCGGCGTATCGTCATCTGGCTCGGACCTTCGGGGAAAGCCGGAGTGAACTAAAACGCAAATACAGGCTGTCTCCAAAAAAGTTTTGCTGGATTAAGCGGAGACTTTCCCCGGAAGAGATGGCGCGGTTTGAAAATCCGGATCAGCCGTGTGGCTTGTACCTTCGTGAAGAACCGACCCGGTGCTATCCCTATGGAACCATCGGCCGGGGTATCCTTGGATTTGTCGATCTGGATGACTGTGGCAAAGCCGGGGTGGAACTGGTTATGGATGAATATCTGAGCGGTTCCAATGGGCGCTCGATAATCCAGAAAGACGGCAAGGGTTGGCAGTATCCGATTCATGAGGTTCCGATCAGGGAAGCGGTCGCCGGCCGGTCGGTAGTGTTGACGGTTGACTGGAATAAGCAGCAGATCGTTGAAGAAGAACTGCAGCGGGCGGTGGAAAAATATAATGCCAAAGGCGGTTCGGCTGTTTTTCTCGACCCATATACCGGAGCGGTAATTGCCGCCGCCGATTTCTTTCCCGGCCGGAACCCGGCGGATAAGCCGATGAAGCTTGAGGCAGTGGGTGCTGTCTTTGAGCCGGGGTCGATATTCAAGCTGATTACCGCCGCGGCGGCTCTTGAAGATGGAAAGATTCAACCGAGCGATACCTTTTTCGCCGAAGAAGGGCGCTGGAAACTGGGCCGGAATTCCCTGCGCGACGATCACAAGCACGGCTGGCTGACTTTCCGCCAGGGATTCGAGTGCTCCTCCAATATTCTTATGGGTAAAGTCGCCAACCGGACAGGCGGTGATAAAGTCCTGGCTATGGCTAAAAAATTCGGTTTCGGCCGTAAAACCGGGTGTGGCCTTAACGGCGAAAGCGGAGGAGTCGTACGACGTCCGGGGCACTGGTCCAAATTTACTACTTCCACTTTCGCCATCGGCCACGGCCTTTCGGTTACGGCTATTCAAATGGCTCAGGCTTTCGCGGTGATTGCGTCAGGCGGATATTTATCTCAACCATATATTGTCAAAGCGTGTATAAACGATGAGGGAAAGGTGGTTGAACGCCATCACTCCCGACCGATTAAAATACTTGACGATAAAGTCGTCTCTATCCTCAATAGTTTTTTGCGTGGCGTAGTTGAGAACGGTACCGGTCAACCTATAGTGAACGCGCCCTTCCTCATCCCGGGGAAAACCGGGACCGCCGAAAAACCGAATTTGGAAACCGGTGGCTATCACAAGAATCGCTTTGTGGCATCGTTCGCCGGATATTTTCCCGCTGATTCCCCGCTGGTCGCCGGCATTGTCGTTCTTGATGAACCCGGGCCGATCCATTACGGCGGCTATACCGCCGGTCCAGCGTTTGAAAATATAGCTATCAAGTTTGGAGCCATAGACAATTACAAGTTGATACCTCCTGTCGGCCCGGTAGCCGAACGGGAAAAAATCGCCAAAGCCCCGAACGGAAAACCGGTAAACATAATACTGCCCGATCTGCGCGGGATGTCTCCGGGCAAAGCGAATTATGAACTGAAAAGACTGGGCTTGAGGTCGGTCTTTTCGGGCACGGGAAGCAGCGTGCTTGCAACGTTTCCGTCGGCGTTTTCGCATCTTCAGCCCGGTGGTCAGGTGCGATGCGTAATGGGCAAAAGATCGGAAGACGATTTTCGTATGCCGGATCTGAAAGGATTAACCCTGCGCGAGGCGGTGAGTGTTCTTGATTATTACGGATTGCCTTTCACCTGTCGCGGTCAGGGAAGGGTAGAGAATCAAAAGCCGAAACCGGGAACTATCATTACAGGAGGCGCGCCCGTAAGGTTGGCGCTGACGCGAAACGCGGGAGTATGACCATTTTACTGAAAGAAATGGCAGAAATCGTACCGGGAGCCGTCCTTATCGGCAATGGAGAGGTCGATGTCGCCGGGATCGAATATCACTCCAAGTTGATCAAACCCGGCTCGGCCTTCGTGGCCATTTCCGGCTTCGTGAGAGACGGCAACGATTTTGCCGACGAAGCGATCAAAAGCGGCGCCATAGCGGTGGTGACCGAGAAGGAAGCGGAGCGCTCAGTGCCACAGATGATTGTTTCCGATGCTCGCGCCGCCCTGGCCGACCTGGCCGCCGCGTTTTATGCCCATCCCGACAGAAAAATCAAGGTATGCGGCGTGACCGGCACCAACGGCAAGACCACCTCCTGTTTTCTGATTAAAAGAATTCTCGAAGCCCGCGGCAAAAAGGTCGGGCTGATCAATTCGCTCGTTTATGATACGGGCCGTCAGAAAATCGCAGCTTCGCGCACGACGCCGGAATCGCTGGATATTTTCCGTCTCCTTCATAGCATGAAGAAAAATCTTTGCGTTAATGCGGTCATTGAAATTTCCTCTCATGCGCTGGCGTTGCATCGCGTCAAAAATATAGACATTAACGTCGCCCTGTTTACCAATTTAACCCGGGATCATCTCGATTTTCATCGGAACATTGATGATTACCTTGCCGTCAAGGCCACACTGCTGGAGACGGTCCGCGGAGAAGACAAGTGGGCGATCATCAATTATGACAGCCTTGAATTTCGGGGTCTCATAGAGCGTGTGCTCGGATCCTATATGACTTATTCACTCGGGGATCGGAATGCCGATGTTTACCTGCAAGATTATCAAATGGCGCCGGATGGCTCCCGGTTCGAAATCCACACGCCGATGGGCAATCGCAAGGTGAATTTCAGACTGCCGGGAAGATTTAATCTTTACAATGCTCTGGCGGCGACGGCGGCGGCTATGGCCTCCGGGGCCGACATCGATACGGTTGTGCGCGGCCTTGAAGATGCGGCCGTGGTCCCGGGCCGTCTGGAACGGGTTGACAGGGGCGCGCCGTTTTCCGTTTTCATCGATTACGCCCATACTCCCGATGCGCTCAGGCGGACTATCGAAACCCTGCGTGAGATGGGCAAAGGCCGCGTGTTGACGCTGTTCGGGTGTGGCGGCGATCGCGACCATGGCAAACGGCCTCTTATGGGTGAGGCGGTTACTTCCATATCCGACTATGCCGTGCTGACTTCGGATAACTCGCGCTCCGAAAAGCCGCAGCAGATTTTTGAGGATGTTAAGCCCGGTTTTGCTCCGGGTGCAAAGATCGACATAATCGAAGATCGCCGCGAAGCGATTGCCCATATCCTGAAAGAAGCGCACGACAATGATGTAATTCTACTGGCCGGCAAGGGGGATGAGAATTACCAGGAGATCGGCGGCGTCAAATATCCCTGGTCAGACCGCGACGTTGCCAAAGAGGAATTGCATAAACTTGGGTTTGGTGCATAGGTGAAGTATCTGAATCCTGAGATCCTGCAAAAGGTACTGGAATCGGATATAGCGGCCGGTTCCGACGCAGCCGTGCCACAATTCACCGGTTTGTCAATCGACAGCAGGAAAATCAAACCGGGGGATATCTTTTTTGCCATCAAGGGCGAGAAACACGACGGCCACGATTTTGTCGTCGGCGCCTTCAAACGCGGCGCGGCGGCGGCGGTGGTCAACCGTGTCAAAATGGATGTTTTTGCCGAAAAAAAGCCGGGGTTGATATTGGCCGTCGAAGATACTCATGAAGCCCTCCTCAATCTTGCCGGGTATATTCGCCGCCGATCGGACGCCCGCTTTGCGGCCATAACAGGGTCAAACGGCAAAACGACCACCAAAGAAATGTTTTATTCCATCGTCAAGTGCAGGCACTCTGTCTATCGGTCGCCCGGAAACCTGAACAATCTTTTTGGCCTGCCGATTTCGCTGGGGAAGATGCCGGAGGTTGATTACGCCATTTTTGAACTCGGCATTTCGGTACCTGGTGAGATGTTGCGGCTGGCTTCAATCATCAAACCGGAACTGGCCCTTATAACCAACATCGGCCCGACCCACCTGGAAACCCTGAAGACGATGGACAACGTGGTCAAGGCCAAATTCGAACTTATCGACCGTTTGCCGGTCGGCGCGGTGGTAGTGCTTAACGCCGACGATCAACTGCTGGTTGCCGAAGCCGGGCGAAGAAATCTCGATTATATCGGCTTTGGGATAAAAAGCGAATGCCGGTTCAAAGCCCGACACATCCGCACGGACAAAAGGAAGCAACTTTCTTTTGAAGTCTGCGGGCAAAAAATAGCCATGCCGCTTTTTGGCCGGGTTAATGTTTACAACGCTCTGGGGGCGATTGCGGCGTCGTCCGTTTGGGGATGCGAACCCGAAGAGTGGGCAACCGGGTTGTCGGAATGCCGGCCGATGGAAATGCGCCTGGCGCTTGAAGATTATGAAGGGCTGACGTTCCTGGTGGACTGCTATAACGCCAACCCCGAATCGATAAAAGCGGCTCTGGAGATACTCGGAGAGTTTGAAACCGAGGGCAGGAAGATTGCCGTCCTCGGTGATATGCTTGAATTGGGGCAGGCCTCGAAAAAGATGCATTTCGATGTGGGCCGGCGGGTCGCCGAGGCGGGCATCGATTTTCTTTTCTGTCTCGGCCGGGAGTCGGTTGAAACAGCAGCGGGGGCGCTGTCGGCCGGCACGAAAAAGGAGAACGTGTTTCATTATCTCACGCATCAGGATCTTATGGATGGCCTTTTGGGAATTATCGCCAGAGGAGATATGATCCTGCTTAAAGGATCGCGCGGAATGGAGTTGGAGAAAATCGTAATCGGGCTGAAGGGATCGGCCTTCAAGAGCAACTGATATGCTGTATTATCTGTTCCTGGAGTTGACCCGGTATATTTCCGGGCTTAATCTGTTCCGGTATATCACCACGCGGGCTACCGCCGCCGCCGTGACGGCCCTTTTTATAGCTGTTGTTTTCGGTCCTTTTTTCCTGCGCCTGTTGCACCGCTATAAGGTCAAGGAAAAGATACGAGAAGAAGGTCCGGCCAGCCATAAAGTCAAAGAAGGCACCCCGACCATGGGCGGCGTCATGATCCTGTTTGCCACGTTGGTCCCGACCTTGCTCTGGGCCGATCTGGGCAACCGTTTCATCCAGTTGATTCTTTTGGTTACCGTCTGGATGGGAGCCATCGGCTTCATGGATGATTATCTCAAGGCCAAAAAGCATCAGTCACACGGGCTGGTGGGGCGGAAAAAGCTGGCGGGACAGATAATGTGCGGACTTCTGCTTGGAATCCTGCTTTATTATTTCCCGCCGACGGGGGTTTTCTCCAGCGACACCGATATCCCGTTTTTCAAGAATTATATCCTTAAGCTGGGAATTTTGTATATCCCGTTTATCATTGTCGTCATAACAGGATCCTCCAACGCGGTTAACCTGACCGACGGCCTGGACGGTCTGGCCATCGGTCTCTGCGCTTTCTGCTTTATCGCTTTTGCGGGGTTGACCTATGTTTCCGGCCGGGCCGACTTCGCAGGATACCTGGCTATTGATTATACCCCCGGGTCGGGCGAGCTGGCCGTGTATTGCGCCGCGGTAATCGGGGCGTCGATGGGCTTTCTTTGGTTTAATGCTCCTCCGGCGCAGGTTTTTATGGGTGATACGGGGGCCCTGTTTCTCGGCGGGGCGCTGGGGGCCATCGCCATCCTGATTAAGAAAGAACTGCTTCTGGTGATCGTCGGCGGGGTGTTCGTGGTTGAGGCTTTGTCGGTCATCCTGCAGGTGCTTTCCTGGCGTCTGCGCTCGAAGCGGATTTTCAAGATGGCCCCCCTGCACCATCATTTTGAACTGGCCGGATGGGCCGAGTCAAAGATCGTGGTGCGTTTCTGGATAATCGGCGCGTTGTTCGCTCTTCTTACCCTGAGTACGTTGAAGATACGATGAATCGGATTGATCGTTTAAGCGGCAGAAGGGTCGGCATCATCGGCATGGCCCGATCGGGCATCGCCGCGGCGGAGCTTGTCCGTCAACTGAACGGCGTCCCGTTCGTATCGGATATTCAGCCACGGGAAAAACTTGAGGAAGGCATCGCTCGTCTTGAAAAGAATAATATCGTCTTCGAATGCGGCGGCCATTCCAATAAACTGCTCGAATCGGACTACCTGGTTATTTCGCCCGGCGTACCCTCTTCATTGGGGGTTATTCGGAAAGCCTCCGATGCCGGAATTCCGATTTTTTCCGAGATAGAACTGGCCTACTGGGTTTGCCGCGGCCTGGTGCTTGCGGTAACCGGCTCGAACGGCAAAACTACCACGACCGCCTTGCTGGGCGAAATATGCAAAGCGTCGGGTCGTTCCACGGTGGTCGCCGGGAATATTGGAATGCCGTTTGCGGCGGTGGCCCGGCAGGTACCCGAGGACGGTCTGGCGGTTCTGGAAGTATCATCATTCCAGTTGGAACGGATAGAGCAGTTTGCTCCGCAGGTTGGCCTGCTTCTGAATCTCACCCCCGACCATCTGGATCGCTACGATTCTTTCGAAACCTATTGCGACGCCAAATGCCGTTTGTTCGAAAATCAAACCGCCGATCAGTATGCTATACTCAATGCCGACGACCCGGTCATAACCGGGCGATCATTCCCGTATCAAAGCCGCCGGCTTTTCTTTTCCATCGATGAAAACAAATATCCCGACCAACCGCCGGAAGGTGTCCTTCGGAGGGGAGGGACACTTCTTGGGCGGTTGGCCGGGCGAGAAATGGAAATCGTTCCCGTCAACCGGATCGGTATTCCCGGAGCGCATAATCTGGCCAACGGGGCGGCGGCGGCGGCGGCCGCCATTGCTGTCGGCATATCGCCGAATATCATCGCCTCGGTGCTGGAGCGGTTCAAAGGAGTAGAACATCGCTTAGAGGAAGTAGTCTTTATTGGCGGCGTTTGTTTTATCAACGATTCCAAGGGAACCAACATCGACGCCGTTATTATGGCTCTCAGGTCGATATCGGGTCGAATAAATCTTATTGCGGGGGGCAGAGACAAGGGGGGAGATTTTACGCGCCTTCTGCCGTCGGCGCAGGGGAAAGTGGAAAACCTGATCCTTTTGGGCGAAGCAAGGGATAAAATTTTCGAACAGCTGGGATGCCATATACCCGTGGTCATGGCCGACTCGATGAGTGATGCCGTACAGAAGGCTTTTAATCTTTCGCATCCGGGTGATACGGTGCTTCTCTCGCCGGGATGCGCCAGCTTTGACATGTATCGCAACTTTGAGGAGCGGGGAAAAGATTTTAAGAATATAGTTTACCGGCTTAAGAACGGTAAAGGGAGCGGGGCCGCAGTTGAAGCGTAGAGAGCAGAGAATTGATTCTTCGCTGTTTCTAATCGTCTCAGCTCTGATACTGATCGGAAGTATCATGGTTTATTCGTCGTCCTCCGCGATCGCCGACGGCAGCGATAAGTTTTCCAGCCATGCCTTCTTTCTAAAACGCCAGTTGTTCTGGGTGGTGATTGCCTATCTGGTGATGTTTGCCGCTGCACGCATCAGCATTGACAGGCTCCGTCCCTTTATCGTACCGGCCCTTTTGGGTTGTGTGTTGCTTCTAATCGTAGTGTTTTTCACACCTGAAATCCGCGGTACACATCGCTGGTTATCACTGGGAATAATAACCTTACAACCCTCGGAACTGTTTAAGTACGCGTTGATGTTTTATCTGGCTCATTCTCTCTCCCGGAAAGGTCGAGATCTCGGCGATGTAAGATTGTATCTCCGGCCGTATGGCCCCATCATAGGATTGGGGGCGCTGCTGGTCGTTTTTGAACCTGACCTGGGCTCGGTCCTGGTTCTCGGCATGACGGTTATCACGGTTCTCTTTTTGGCCGGCGCCCGCCTGACCCACCTGGTTGTCGCGATGGGCGGATCGACCCTCTTTGTTTACCTGTTGGTGTTTGTCATTGGGTATAAAAAGGTCCGCGTCGACAGCTTCCTCGCTTCGATTTCCGACCCGATGCTGGCGGCTCACCAGGTAAAGCAGTCAATACTCTCGCTGGCCTGCGGCGGTTTGTTCGGCGTCGGTCTGGGTAACGGGATATTCAAGCAGTTCTTCCTGCCCGAACCGCATACCGATTTTATTTTCGCTTCCATCGGCGAGGAATTGGGGCTGGCCGGACTGGTTGTTACGCTGGGGCTGCTGTTTGGGCTGATCTGGAGGGGTATGAAAATCGCCACCATCCAGCCGGATCGGTTCAGGTTCCTTCTGGCGGCGGGATTGACCGTCTGCCTGGCAGTCAATATGGTTTTGAATATCGCGGTAGTGCTGGGACTGATTCCAATTACCGGTTTGACGCTTCCTTTTCTAAGCTATGGCGGCTCGTCGCTGGCAGTGTCGGCGGCGGCGGTGGGTATTCTGCTTAACCTCTCGCGGCAGAAAGTGAGGTATGCGGGGTGAGAGTTCTTTTTGCTGGAGGAGGCACGGGCGGGCATTTGTACCCGGCCATCGCCATTGCGCGGGAAATGGAGCATATCGATGCGGGATGCAGGATAGAATTCGTCGGCACGCGATACGGTCTGGAAAGCAGAATGAAAGATACACTTGGATATCCGTTGTCGCTGATTTCCATGAGAGGATTGCCGCGTAAAATTTCTTTGGCGCTTATACTTTTCCCCGTACGATTACTGATATCGATTATCCAGGCGGTAAATATCTGTCGGCGTTTCAAACCCGACGTCGTCGTCGGAACCGGCGGCTATGTCGCCGGGCCGGTAATCATTGCCGCCGCGCTGAAGTTTGTTCCGCGAGTCCTTCAGGAACAAAACAGCCACCCAGGCCTGGTGACCCGCAGGCTGGCTTCGAGAGCGAACATAGTCTTTATTGCTTATCGGAAAGCGGCTGAGTATTTGCCCAAAAATGCACGCATCAAGCTGGCCGGCAACCCGGTACGGCGTTCGATAACCTTCGGCGAACGATCTATGGCTCTGGCCAGATTCGGACTTAAGGAAGACCGTAAAACAATTTTGATCCTGGGCGGCTCTCAGGGCGCGCGCCGGATCAATGAAGCTGTTCTGGGCAGTCTGGAATATCTTGACGATAAGGTCCAACTGCTCTGGCAATGCGGGAAAAGGGAATACAAGGAAGTGGCCGCACGGCTCGACAAAAAGGATTTTGTTATTTCCCTTTTCCCGTTTTCAGATGAAATGGAGTTGGTTTATGCCGCCTGCGACCTGGCCGTAGCCCGGGCCGGAGCATTGACCATTGCCGAACTGACCGCCTGCGGTATCCCGTCAATTTTGATTCCTTACCCGTATGCCACGGCCGATCATCAGACGCACAACGCCGCCGAAGTAGTCGCCGCCGGTGCTGCCGAGACAGTAGGCGATGTGGAACTGAATAATATCAAGCTTCTGCAAAAGGCCGTTGATATGGTCAAGTCGGATCGTTTGAACGGTATGCGTGAGGCGGCCCAAAAACTGGGACGGCCCGCTGCGGCCGCCGAGATTGCGCGGGAAATATTGCAATTGGCAAGACTCAAAGGAGAGAAACCTGATGGTACGCAGCGCCGTCGCACCGATTGAGAGGTTCAAAAGGGAAAACATGATTTTTCGAAAATATAAAAATCTTTATTTCGTCGGAATTGGCGGCGCAGGCATGTCCGGCATGGCCAAAATCCTGCATAATCTCGGGTACGACGTAGCCGGTTCGGATAATTCCCCCTCTGAGGTAACGGAGCAGCTCGAAGCGATCGGTATCCGGGTTTACGGCGACCATATCGGTCGGCATGTGGAAGGTGCCGACCTGGTGGTTATCTCCTCGGCCATTGACGATTCCAATCCGGAGGTGATCGAGGCGACCCGTCGCGGCATACCGGTCATCAAGCGAGCCGAGATGCTGGGCGAGCTGATGCGGTTGAAGTTCTCCATTGGGATCGGCGGTACGCACGGTAAGACGACCACAACCGCCATGATCGGTAAAATTACGACGACCGCAAAACTCGACCCGACAATACTCATCGGCGGTCGGGCGGTGGAGATCGATTCGGGCGGGCAACTGGGCCAGGGCGATATCATGGTGGCCGAAGCCGACGAATTTGACCGGTCATTTTTGATGATGTTTCCCACTATTGCAGTAATCACCAACATCGAGGAGGATCATCTCGACTGTTACCGGGATATAGATGATCTTCTGGATTCGTTCGCCCAATATATCGGCCGGGTACCGTTTTACGGTTCGGTTATTATACCGGCTCTGGACAACAACGTGGCCCGCATTCGCGATGGCATCAAGCGGCCGGTGGTGACTTTCGGTTTTGACGTTGCTGCCGACATCCGCGCCGAGAATATAGAATCCGTTGGTTTTGGAACGCGCTTCGATTTAATCGTCAAAGGCGAATTTAAGGGAAGAATATCGCTTCGCATACCCGGCAGGCATAACGTTGCCAACGCCCTGGCCGCTATTGCCGCTTCACTGGAAATAGAGATTCCGATTGAGGCGATAGAAGAGGGCCTGCGCGATTTCCATGGGGTGAGGCGGCGATTTCAAATTATCGGCCGAGCGCGCGGTGTGACGGTCATTGACGATTACGCCCACCATCCCAGCGAGATAGCCGCCACAATGGAGGGATGCCTGCAGGCCCGAGCCGGGGAACCGGGCAGGATAATCGCCGTTTTCCAGCCGCACCTGTTCAGTCGCACCAGCGATTTTTATCGCCAGTTTGCCGAGGCGCTGCATGATGCCGACGTGGCTCTGGTGGTCGATATTTACCCGGCGCGGGAAAAGCCTCTGCCCGGAATAACGGCGGCAATGATCGCCGACTATGCCTCATCGATCGGATACAAAAACGTGCGCTATATAGGGGGCAAGGAAAACGCCGTCGAAGAAGCGGCCGCCATTGCCCGCGAAGGCGACATAATAATCACTATGGGGGCCGGAGATATTTTTCGGATAAACGAAAAGCTGATAAAAAGGCTGGGCGGCTGATGTTTCTGGGAATAAGGAAAAAATACTGGCTTTATCTTGCATCAACCGTCGTGCTGGCCGGCCTGATGGTGTTTCTCAACCTTTCGCCGGTCTTCGCCTGGCGACAAACGGAAGTCAATGGCGCCTATGCCTGCCGCTTGGAAAAGGTGTTGCAGGCCGAGCGGCGGACGCAGAAAAATCTGTTCCGTGTAGACAAACGCCAGGTGCTGGAGGAGGCGCTGGCGACGAAAGGTATCGAAAAAATCAGGATACGTCTCAGCCTGCCTGACGGAATAAGAGCCGAGGTGAATCGTTTTGAACCGGTGGCGCTGGTGTGGGGAGATGGCGACAGGTTTTTCGGTCTGGATAAGAAGTGCCGGCTGCTTCCTTATGATGCCGACTGGGAATGTATTGATCTGCCGGTATTGACCGGCCTGAAATACCATAAGCTTTTTGCGCCGCCTTCCGATTTTCGCGTGGCGGAGGTAGTTTCCGTTCTGGAAACAATCAGGAAAGATTTGCCGGAACTGTATCAGCAGATTGCCGAGATCGATTTTTCCGACAGCGTCTATGTTTGCCTGTATATGACCTCCAGCAGAAAGAAGTTTCTGGCGACAAGTATCAACTTCGCGCCTCAACTGATTAAGCTGCATGCAATCAGCGGAATAGCCGCCTGGTCGGAAGAAGGATGCTGTAACCTGCTCTATGATGACATGGTAATTGAGGAAAGGTAGTAGGAAAGAATGTCGCAGACGCGAACATTGACCGGTCTTGATATCGGGACGACCAAGATTTCGGCTATCGTCGCCGAGATAGAGGAAGGCGAAACCATCCCCAGGCTGGTCGGACTGGGAATGGTTCCTTCGGACGGAATGCGTCGGGGCGTTGTGGTTGACCTCGAAAAAACAATCCGTGCTATTTCCAAGGCGATATCCGATGCCGAGCTGATGGCCGGAGTGAAAGTCGAAAGCGTCATCGCCGGTTTGTCGGGGGAACATATCCGTTCCATCAATTCGCACGGCGTTATTGCCGTTTCCCGGAGCGATAATGAAATCACCGACGCCGACGTCGAACGTGTAATCGATGCAGCCCGGGCGGTGGCCATCCCGGCTGACAGGGAAATAATTCATGTCCTGCCGCAGGAGTTTATCATCGACGAACAATCCGGAATAAAGGTGCCGGTGGGAATGTCGGGCGTGCGCCTGGAAGCGGAGGTGCATATTGTTACGGCCGCCGCTACGGCGGTGCGTAACATTTACCGGGCAATAAACCGTTGCGACCTTGAAGTGGAAGCGCTGGTGCTTGAGTCGCTGGCGTCCAGCTATGCCCTTCTTAATGACGACGAGCAGGAACTGGGGGTGGCGTTAATCGATCTTGGCGGTGGAACGACCGATATCGCCGTTTATTTCGACAGTTCCATCCGCCATACGTCTACCGTACCGCTGGGCGGCAAAAATGTCACTAATGATATCGCCATCGGATTGCGCACGCCGATCGAGCAGGCCGAAGAGATAAAGCTTAAATACGGCGCCGCCATACCATCAATGGTTGACGCCGACGAGATGATTTCGGTGCCCGGCGTGGGAACTCGGGCCTCCCGTGAAATTTCGCGACACGTCCTGGCCTCGGTTATCGGGCCGCGTATGGAAGAGATTTTAACCCTGACTCACCGGGAAATAAAAAGGGCCAATTTCCCCGATACTCTGGCGGCCGGAATTGTTCTGACCGGCGGGGGATCGCTTCTGCCGGGAACGGCCGAACTGGCCGAGCAGATATTTGATATGCCCGCCAAGATCGGCGTGCTGAGCGGTTTCGAGGGCCTGGCCGATATGGCGGCCTCGCCGATTCACGCCACCGGAATCGGTTTGATCCGGTACGGGGTGCGACACGGCGATGAGATTATGAAGAGAGGGAAAGCCAAGGGCTTCTTTAGAAAAATAGAAAAATGGTTTAATGAACATTTTTAATATATCTGTCCGAGAAGGAGGATGCGATGCCGTTTGAGTTTGACGAAGAACAAACCACACATGCGAAGATCAAAGTCATCGGCGTGGGCGGGGCCGGCGGCAACGCGGTCAACCGCATGATCGACGCGGGTCTGTCAGGAGTGGAGTTCATCGCTGTTAATACTGATGAACAGGTACTGGAGCAGAACAAGGCGGCTGTAAAAATTCAGATCGGCAAGAGGCTCACCAGGGGACTGGGGGCCGGCGCCAATCCGGAGATCGGCCGCAAGGCGATTGAAGAGGACGCCGATGAGGTCGCTGCGGCTCTCCCCGGGGCCGACATGGTTTTTGTTACCGCAGGTATGGGGGGCGGAACGGGAACGGGAGCCGCGCCGACAATCGCCAAGCTGGCCAAATCGCAGGGCGCCCTGACGGTGGCGATTGTCACCCGGCCGTTTGACTTTGAAGGCAAGAAACGGATCAGCCGGGCCGATGAGGGTATTGCCGAGCTGAGAACGCACGTGGACACGCTGATAAGAATTCCCAATCAGCGCCTGCTTTCCATTGTGGATAAAAGCACACTGCTGGCCGACGCCTTTGGAATTGCCGACGATGTCCTTTATCAGGCGACTAAGGGGATATCCGATCTGATTACCGTGGCGGGACTTATCAACTGCGATTTCGCAGACGTGAAAACGGTCATGCTTGAGATGGGCGACGCTCTTATGGGAACCGGTGAGGCCACCGGCGATGAAAAAGCCGCCAAGGCCGCCCACAGCGCAATATCATCTCCGCTTCTGGAAAACATCTCGATCGCCGGTGCTAAGGGAGTCTTGATCAACGTCACCGGCGGCGCCGATATGACCCTCTTTGACGTCAACGATGCCACTTCCAAAATCTATGACGCCGCCGGATCCGACGCCGATATAATCGTGGGCGCCGTTATCGATCCGGCTCTCAAGGATACGGTCCGGGTGACGGTTATTGCCACCGGTTTCGGCAGCGGCACGTCCGTGGAGGAGACTCGTCCGGAGCCGAAGGAGGAACCGGCGGTGATGAGCGATCTCTTTGGGAATCCTGTCAGGCAGCCTTCGGTGATGACAAAAGCGCCGGCCGCTTCAACAAACGGCGGCAACGGACGCAAAACCAGGCAGCCGGTTTTCGCCGAGGGCGATAACCTGGAAGTGCCGACCTACATCAGGAGGCAAATGGAAGAATTATAAGAACCTGTCCCGGTAAGCAGGTCGAATCGTTCGAACGGCTGTTGCAAGTTTAGGGCAACCGGCAGGCCTTCCGCTTTGCCGTAAGCCCCGAAGCATTTGCGAAATATGGAGTATTCCCCTACTCTGTATCACAGGAACCCGCCGGAGTGTTTTCCCCCACTCCGGCGGGGTATTTTTTAATCGATTGCAAAGAAACATTGAAGTGATGGGAAACGGCCGGGTCAATATCGCTATATCGATACTGGATCAAATAAAAAACCGTTAACATTTCCAAATAAATCCATTGCCACTATTCATACTATGACAATGCGTATATTTCAATTCATCAGGAAGACGATTGCTATTTGAAATACTCGAGCGACAACCT
>CAZSYD010000020.1:36190-38785 GCA_964611355.1 uncultured Ignavibacteriales bacterium
TTGCCGGTGATGTAATGAATCGGAACGCCGCTTTCAATCAGAGCGGCCAGCTTGAAAACAACTTTCAAATGCTGCTTGGGGATGGCGTGCTTGTATTCAAACCAGAAATCAAACAGGTCGCCGAGGATATAAAGCTTTTCGCCATCCCGCCTGACCATCTCCAGAAACGCGAAGAGTTTTTCCAGTTTTATTCGTTCATGCGCTTCGTCGTTTGAACCAAGGTGAGCGTCTGATATAAAAAATATCGCCATGCCGGGAATATAGCGTAATTCGGCCTGATATTCAAATTATGAATGCGGGTGGCGTTCCATCAATCCCGCCAGCGCATCGTAATAGGCCGTTTCCATTTGTGACAGGGGAAGGCTGATTATGTTATTGATAATCAGTTTGTCACCCCCGACTCTTCCGATTATTTGGACCGGAATATCGTATTTGTTTGCAAGCTCTCTGATACGGTCTTCACTTCCCGGTGGGGTTGAGATAATTATCCGTGATGCGGTCTCGCCGAAGAGAACGGCATCGGTTCGTAATTTGCCGAAGTTAAGTTCTATCTGCGCCCCGATCATTTCTTCCCGGTTGCCGATGGCCGATTCGGCCAGCGCTACCGCCAGTCCGCCTTCGCTGCAGTCGTGAGCCGATTTTACGAGTTCGCCTTTAATCATTTCCAGAATGGCCTTATGCAGTCTTTTCTCGAACTCAAGGTTTATATCGGGAACTTCACCCTCCTTGAGCCCGTGAATAGTCGAAAGATATTCAGACGCGCCCAACTCTTCCTTGTTTTCCCCCAGTAAATAAACATCATCGCTTTCGTCTTTGAACCATGAAGTTGTGATATGATCGATATCTTCGATTATCCCGATCATACCGATTGTCGGCGTGGGGTAAACGGCATGTTCCGGGTCTTCGTTATAGAAGCTGACGTTGCCGCCGGTGACCGGAGTCTCCAGCGCGCGGCAGGCTTCTCCCATGCCGGCTACCGATTCCGCGAAGCCGTAATAGATTTCCGGATCGTACGGATTGCCGAAATTAAGGCAGTTGGTGATGGCGATACCCCGGCCGCCGGAGCAGGCGATGTTGCGGGCCGCTTCGGCAACGGCGTGTATGGCGCCTCGCCGGGGGTTGAGGTAACAGTAGCGGGCGTTGCAGTCGGTGGTCATCGCCAGGGCTTTCCTTGTCTTGCGGATACGAAGCACCGCCGCGTCGCTTCCGGGACCGACGGCCGTGTTGGTGCGGACCATTGAATCGTACTGTTCAAATACCCAGCCTTTGTAGCATATGTTCGGAGCGCTTAAAAGGCTCAGAAGGGCCTTTTCCCATTCAATATCCTGCGGGATATGCGAAAGATCAAGCCGGTTCAGTCGTTTCATATATTCCGGCTTCTTGGTTTCCCTGGTGTAAACCGGCGCGCCGCCGCCGAGGACAAATTCGCCGGAGGGCGCTTCGGCGACGACTCGGCCGTTTTGTCTTACCCGGAAGATACCGTCGTCGGTAACCTGCCCGATTATGCGCGAATGGAGATCCCACTTTTTGAATATCTCCCGGACCCGCTGCTCACATCCCTTTTTGACGCAAACCAGCATCCTCTCCTGCGATTCCGAAAGGAGAATCTCATACGGCGTCATGCCTTCTTCGCGGAGCGGTATGTCTTTAAGATCGATTTCGACGCCGGTTCCGCCTTTGGCAGACATTTCGGTACAGGAGCAGGTAATTCCGGCCGCCCCCATATCCTGGATACCTACAATAAGGTCTTCCCGGATGATTTCGAGGGTTGCTTCCATCAAAAGTTTTTCGGTAAACGGGTCGCCGATCTGCACCGAGGGCCGTTTGGCTTCCGATTCTTCGGTCAGTTCCGCCGAGGCAAATGTGGCGCCGTGAATGCCGTCTCGGCCTGTGGACGAACCGACGATCATCACCGGGTTGCCGACGCCCTTCATAACCGCCGAGGCCATCCGGTCGGTATTCACGATGCCGACGGCCATGGCGTTGACCAGCGGATTGCCGGTGTAGGCTTCATCGAAATATACTTCTCCGGCCACCGTCGGCACGCCGAACGAGTTGCCGTAATCGCCAATCCCACGGACAACGCCGTCGAGCAGATAGCGGACGCGGTCGTTTTCCGGCGATCCGAAACGGAGCGAATCGAGCGATGCGATCGGCCGGGCGCCCATCGTAAATATATCGCGGAGTATTCCCCCGACGCCTGTGGCCGCTCCCTGGTAAGGTTCAACCGCCGATGGATGATTATGGGATTCAATCTTGAAGACCACCGCCAGGCCGTCGCCGATATCAACCGCGCCGGCGTTTTCTTCGCCGGCTTTGGCCAGTAAATGCTTTCCTTCGCGCGGAAGAGTCTTGAGTAGCCTGATCGAATTCTTGTACGAGCAATGCTCCGACCACATTACCGAAAAAACGCCCAGTTCGGTATAGTTCGGTTCACGCCCAAGAATTTCCACGATCCGCTGATGTTCTTCCGGAGAAAGCCCGTGTTCGGCGACAAGTTCGGGGGTTACGGCCGGTTCCGGCATTTTTGTCTCCCTTGATAAAAGGCGAATATATCGTAATTTGAAATGGCTGTCAAATGAAATGGAAACGGCG
>CAZSYD010000021.1:0-3580 GCA_964611355.1 uncultured Ignavibacteriales bacterium
TCTTTGCAGCGTTCCTGACCGGTCTATGGAGCTTTAAGGCGTTCAAATCCATGATACCAACCCTGAGAATAAACTATAACACCTCCGCCGCAATGTCAAACACAAATTCCAAACCCGTTAAAACAACGTCAAGGAGTATTTCCCCCATTTTTTATCGAAATGACGCCCGACGGCATTGTTACTTTGGCAAATAATTGCTATATTGCAATCATAGGCAAAATGTCTATATAATGGCAGACAGTTATGGAGCAAAAAAGCAAGGCGACAGATATTATTCTCGACAGTATTGCCGACGGCGTTTTTACCGTTGACCGCGAGTGGCGGATTACCTCGTTCAACAAAGCCGCCGAGAAAATTACCGGCATATCCAGAGACGAAGCGGTCGGGCAACAATGCTGTGACGTTTTTCACGCTTCTATTTGCGAATCGGATTGCGCTTTAAGAAAAACCTTCGAGACCGAAAAGCCTGTGGTCAATAAGACAGTTTACATTATGAATCTTGAAGGGCGACGGATACCCGTCAGCATTTCAACAGGGGTTTTAAGGGACGAAAAGGGCGAAATTGTCGGAGGCGTGGAAACGTTTCGCGACCTGAGCGCCGTTGAAGAACTTCGCCGCCAGCTTCGCCAGAGCTATTCCTTTGAGGATATCATCAGCAAAAGCGATGCAATGCGGCAGGTTTTCGGCATCCTGCCGAGCGTCGCCGAAAGCGATACTACCGTTCTGATCGAAGGCGAAAGCGGCACCGGCAAGGAACTTATCGCCCGCGCTATCCATAACCTGTCCCGTCGGCGTGAAAAGCCGATGATTGCCGTCAACTGCGGGGCGCTGCCGGATACGCTCCTGGAGTCGGAACTTTTCGGGTACAAGGCGGGAGCTTTTACCGATGCCGTCAGGGATAAACCGGGCCGATTCGCCCTCGCCAAAGGAGGCACGCTCTTTCTGGATGAAATCGCCGACGTTTCACCGGCACTGCAGGTCAGATTGCTGAGAGTTTTGCAGGAACGCAAATACGAGCCGCTTGGGGCCACCGAATCGGTCGATGCTGACGTGCGCATCATCGCGGCCGTCAACCGACATCTTGAAACGCTGGTTAAAAAAGGAAAATTCCGCGAAGACCTTTACTATCGTATCAATGTTTTGCCGATCAAAATTCCCCCGCTCCGGGACCGAAAAGAAGATGTCCCGCTTCTAATCGAGCATTTTATTGACCGGTTCAACAAAATAAAAAGCAAAGAGATAGCCGACGTCTCGCCGGGGGTTTTATCAATTCTTATGACGCACGGCTACCCCGGAAACGTCCGCGAACTGGAAAATATTATCGAGCATGCTTTTGTTTTATGCAAAAGTACAATCATTGACGTCGATTGTCTTCCCCAAAATCTGCTTCCCGAAGGAAGGCGCCAGAAGATTACCGCGCCTATTCGTTCGGTAGGCGACTTTGAAAGAAATCTCATATTAGAAACACTCCGGAAAAACAACTGGAGCCGGGTCGGGACAGCCTCTGAACTGGGAATTGACAAATCGACATTGTGGCGGAAAATGAAAAAGCTCAAAATAAGTCCGCCTGATTAACATTAATTGCACTATTGCAAGGTAATTTTATTCACAACCATTGCGCCAGTGCAACCATTTAGTTGTAAACCTGCGACTATTCTCAAATCCCTGTCATGTAACTGATTAATAGTCAGCATATTACAATATCCGTCTATATTGCGGGTTATTGGCATGGATTCTGCTCTATGATTACCCGGAGTTAATTATGATAGGTATACCGGTCTGGAATAATCGTGTTTCGCCCGTCCTGGACAGTGCCGGGCAGTTACTTGTGGTCGATTTTGAAGACGGAAGCGAAACTTCCCGTAGAAAGATAGATTTGGCCGAACCGTTTCTTGCGCAAAAGGTACGGCGTATCTGTCAGGCCGGTATTGATACGATTATCTGCGGCGCCGTTTCGCGCCACCTTGAAATGATGCTGACCGCCTCCGGAATCGAGGTTATTCCCTGGGTTCGAGGCGAGGTGAATGATATTCTTGAAGCCCATCTTGCGGGCAGTCTTGAGAGAGAAGCGTTCCACTTACCGGGGTGCTTTCGTCGACGAGAGCGTCGGGGGATGGGCGGACGAAAAGGTCACCGACACGGTTCCGGCCGGGGCGGGGGAATATATAGGAGGTAATATGAAAATCGCCATCACTTCACAAGGGACGGAATTGTCGTCTCAAATGGATCCACGATTTGGAAGAAGCAGGTATCTGGTAATCTTTGATACGGATACGGCCGGCAATGAATTAAAGGTCATTGACAACGAGGCGGCCGTGCAGGCGGCTCATGGCGCCGGCGTGGCGACGGCTCAAACGGTTATTCGGGAAAATGTCAATGTGGTTATTTCGGGCAATTTCGGCCCGAATGCTTTTCGGGTCCTCAATGCCGCCGGCATCAAGGCGGTGACGTTACCCGATGCAACGGTTGAAAAGGCGATTGAGATGGCAAGGCAAAACAAACTGGATCCCATTGAAGGGGCTTCGGTGTGAAAATGGCAAATTATCGAAAAGATACGGCTTTGGCTTGCGGAGAAAAGCCTCCGGCTAAAACCGTCGCTCTGATTTTAGGTAAAAACGTTTCGGTTCCATTGTACCGAAAAGGGAAAAGGAGGTAATTCGGATGTCGAATATGAAAACCAATAGCGGTCCGGTAGAAGGTGGAGGCGGAGGCGGCCGAAGGATGCGAAAGAGGCTTGGACGATGTTTTTCCGGAAAACAGGGTAAAACGATTGGGATCGCCTCGATAGCCGCTCCGGTGGCCGGCTTTATCGTCAACGACCTGAGAAAGCCGAATAGTATTGTACGCAATCTCCTGGCGATCACGGCCGCCAAGCTCCTGCCGGCAAGGTTTGAAAAACGGAAGGCGCTTGACATCAGTGATAAGGTGGAGATTATCGAAGATAAAGGGCAGGGCAACTGATATTATTCAATGTTGCCTTGATTAATAAGATATAAATATCTTCAAGAAAGAGAAAGGAGTCTAAAATGCCAGGTGGAGACAGAACGGGTCCGATCGGTGCCGGTCCGATGACCGGTCGCGGGCTTGGATATTGTGCAGGATACGGCCGGCCGGGTTGGGCTAATCCCGGTTATGGCCGTGGAATGGGATTTATGGGACGAGGATTCGGCGGGGGTTTCGGTCGAGGTTTTGGCCGAGGTGGCGGCCGAGGATGGGGTCGTTCGTATTATGGCGCCGGTTTTCAGGGATGGGCCGGAGGAGGACCCGGGTACCCGGTTCCAACCTCGGAACCGTATCCCTGGTTTGGCGGGGCATTAGACCCGGGCGATGAATTGACCGGTCTCAGGGATGAGGCTAAATACTACGGGAAAACCCTGGAGGAAATCAACAAGAGAATCGATGAGCTCCAGAAAGAAGTAAAACAGGCAAAGGAAAAATAAGGGTATGAAAAACAAAGGCGGTTTTGGTAGCGCGGCCGCACGTATAGGTCGCGGCCAGGGTGGGGGTATGGGCCGTGGTCAAGGCGGCGGCGCGGGCCGTGGTCAAGGTGGCGGCGCGGGCCGTGGTCAAGGTGGCGGCG
>CAZSYD010000021.1:3680-37807 GCA_964611355.1 uncultured Ignavibacteriales bacterium
GGCGGCGCGGGCCGTGGTCAAGGTGGCGGCGCGGGCCGTGGTCAAGGTGGCGGCGGTCGTGGTCAAGGCGGTGGGCGAGCCGCTGGCCCCGGCGGTGAGTGCGTTTGCCCCCAATGCGGTACGATTGTAACGCATGACCTCGGAACGCAGTGCTTCAATATAAAATGCCCGAAGTGTGGCCAGCCGATGACGAGAAAATAGTCTACCGGGGAAACCGCAATTGAAAATAGCCATAGCAAGCGGCAAAGGCGGCACGGGTAAAACGACAATCGCGACCAATCTGGCCGTCACGCTGGCGGATTCGGGGAAGGAAGTCGTCTATCTTGACTGTGATGTGGAGGAACCGAACGGGCATATATTTATCAAGCCCGAAATCGGACAAAGCATCAAAGTAGGTCAGCTTATTCCCGAAGTCGATTACCAGCGGTGCGATTTTTGCGGTGAGTGCGCTCGAATATGCGAGTTTAACGCTCTTGCCGTTATTCCCGATAAGGTTATGATTTTCCCGGAACTGTGTCACAGTTGCGGGGGTTGTTACCATCTATGTCCCCGGAAAGCGATCAGCGAAATTCCTCGGGAAGTAGGCGTTATCAATCGGGGCAGGGGTCTGGGTCTCGATTTTGTCGAAGGAAGGCTGAATATCGGCGAAGTTATGGCGCCGCCGGTAACCCGCGCCGTTAAGCAGTCCGTTACTGATGCTCCGCTGATTATTATTGACGCTCCTCCGGGGACGTCGTGTCCGGTTATTGAAGCGGTCAAAGGCAGTGATTACGTGGCGCTGGTAACCGAACCGACGCCGTTCGGGCTTAATGATCTCAAACTGGCTGCGGAAATGCTCCGAGAACTTGGGCTTCCCTTTGGCGTGGTAATTAATCGTTCCGGTTCCGGCGACGACGATGTCATCAGTTATTGCCGCAACGAGGATATCGAGATACTTTTGAAAATCCCCGACAATCGAGAAATTGCGGAAAGCTATTCCAAGGGCGAGATATTTGCCCGAGCCAGCGCAGATTATAGAAAAGGGTTGGAAAATCTTTTTGATCGCATAGCCGTCAGGGTGGCGTCGTGAAAGAGTTGGTGATCCTGAGCGGCAAAGGCGGTACCGGAAAGACCAGCCTGGTCGGCGCCCTGGCGACTCTGGCCGGCAGCAAGGTACTGGTTGATTGCGACGTGGACGCCGCCAATCTGTACCTGATCGCCGATCCGGGGATCAGGGAAAGTCATACATTTATCGGTGGCCAAAAAGCCGAGATTGATCAGCAATTATGCGCCTACTGCGGGGAATGCCTTGATTATTGCCGGTTTGAAGCTATTGTTTCAGTTGCCTCGGATGCTCCCGACCGGGAACCTCAGTTTGAAATAGACCGGCTTAATTGTGAAGGGTGCGGCGTTTGTACTTATTTCTGTCCGGAAAATGCGATTAATATGAAGCCCGCCGAAAGCGGAAAGTGGTATGTTTCCGATACACGCTTCGGGCCTATGGTGCATGGTCAACTGGGCCCGGGAGAAGGCAATTCCGGAAAACTGGTGACTGTTTTGAGGAAAAAAGCGCGCGATGAGGCCGAATCTCTGAAATGCGATTTGATTTTAGTTGACGGTCCCCCGGGAATCGGCTGTCCGGCTATCGCGACTCTGACCGGAGCAGGTTATGTTCTGCTGGTCACCGAACCGTCGCTTTCGGCTTTTCATGATTTCAAGCGAGTGGCGCAGCTTGTCCGGCATTTCAAAATCCCGGCCGGTCTTTGCGTCAACAAGTATGACATCAATAGATCAATCTCCGGGAAAATTGAAAAGAATGCCGAAGAAAACGGCATAGATATACTGGGACGGCTCAAATATGATGTTGACTTTACGAGGGCGCAGGTTTTGGGCAAGACGATAATGGAATATTCTACCGGCGAAACCGCCAATGATATAAGATCGCTATGGAAAAAGCTGCAAAAAAGACTGCAATCGATTGACGAGACCGGGACGAATACGAATATTGCAAATATACAGGGTCTATAAAATAATGGAGTCAGTGATATGAAAATCGCCATCCCGACGTCAGACGGCGTGCTCTCGGCTCACTTCGGGTATTGCCAGGAGTTTGTTCTCGTGGAAGTTGATCCGTCGGCAAAAAAAACCATCAACTCGGAAAAACTTGTCCCGCCCGGACATCAGCCGGGCATACTGCCGCAGTGGTTAAGCCAACAGGGGGTGACCCATATTATTGTCGGGGGTATTGGTCATCGGGCGATTCAATTCTTTGACCAGATGGGTATTAAGGTTATCGCCGGCGTGCCGGAATTGCCGGTCGAAGAGGTTGTCGCCGAGTGGCTGGACGGCAAGCTCGAAGCAAATTACGTCCCCTGCGAGGGTCATGGTCCCTACTATGGCGAGGGACATGGCGGCCACGAAAATAAATAATCTATTCCCAATTGGATTGGGGAGATTATGCCGAAGACGGATCCGTACGACGACTGGGTGCAAAGTTACGACCGCTGGTATGATGAGCATAAGTTTGTCTATGAAGCCGAGCTGGAAGCGGTCGGAATACTTACTCCCCAATATGGCACAGGGTTGGAAATAGGGATCGGCACCGGTCGTTTTGCCCGGCCATTGAATATCTCCCACGGAGTTGAGCCTTCGAAAGATATGCGAGCTTTCGCCCGCTCCCGGGGGCTTGACGTGGTTGACGGTACCGCTGAGTCCCTCCCGCATGATGATGCTCAATTCGACTTTGCGCTCATGGTCACCGTTTTGCTCCTGCTTGATGATGCCGATGCAGCCATGCGGGAATGTTATCGTGTTATTAAACCGGGGGGTTGTTTGATTATCGGATTCATCGACCGCGACAGCCGGGTCGGGAAAAATTATTCAAGCCGAAAGAATGAAAATAGCAGCAGCTATTTTGCGAAAGCCAGGTTTTACACCCCCAAAGAAGTAATCGCAATGCTGGAAAAGGCGGGCTTTTCAAATTTCGAATTCTATCAGACATTATTCCGCGACATGGAATCGATAGATACTCCCGAACCGGTCAGATCGGGTTACGGTGAAGGTTCGTTTGTTGTGGTCAGGGCGAAGAAGGAATGATTTCCTGCGGGTTGCTTTAGCGAGGTATGAACGTCAATGGCTGACAAAACGCGCGGAGTAGCCCTCATCACCGGCGCGTCAAGCGGTATCGGAGAAACCTTTGCCGAAGAACTGGCGGCGCGGGGATACGATCTGATTCTTGTCGCCCGACGACAGGATAAACTGGAAAGAATCTGCGAACAGCTAAGAGAAAAGTATTCGGTCAAGTGCCAAATCCTATCGGCTGATCTTGCCCGAGACGAAGACATCGAAAAGGTCGCTTCCCGTATTAAAGAAACCGAAAATCTTACCATGCTGATAAACAACGCAGGTTTTGGCGCCATCGGCGATTTCGGTGAAGTTGATTTCGGCAGGCAGCTCGATATGATCTCGGTTCATGTCCTGGCTGCGGTAAAACTGTGCCGGGCGGCGCTGCCGAATATGATTGCCGAAAAGCGCGGCGATATTATCAATGTTTCTTCGGTGGCTGGCTTTATGGCTACTCCCGGAAATATCAACTACTGCGCCACCAAAGCCTACCTGATTCCTTTTTCCGAAGGACTGCAGGAGGAATTGAAAGATAAAGGCATCAGGGTACAGGCTCTCTGCCCGGGATTTACCTGTACTGAATTTCACGAAGTTGGCGATCTCGTCGGTTTCGACCGTTCGCACGTTCCCAAAGGCTGGTGGATGTCGGCCGAATATGTTGTCCGGGAATCGCTGAAGGCGCTGGAAAAAGGTCGGGTTACTTGTATTCCCCACATCAGGTATAGATTAATCGTAACGATTGTCCGCAACCGTTTTCTGGCCCGGCTGCTTCGTCCGCTGATCAGGAGACGGAGAAGATAGATTTGTTTCGATCCTTATAATTGGCAGCGGACAATTATGTCCGTCGAGTATGGTGGTACGTTATGGGATTTTTAGACAAACTGTTTAACAGAGAACCGAAGCCGGGCAAGCCACGCAAGCTGACCGATGAGACTTTCAGGGATGAGGTGCTGTCATCCGGCATTCCCTCTGTGATTGATTTCTGGTCGCTCAGTTGCCCGCCATGCCAGGTAATGGGCGGGCTTCTAAGCGAAATCGGCCCCGATTATGCCGGACGAGTAAATATCTTCAAGCTCAACGTTGATCGAAATCCGAAAATAACCGCTATGTATCAGGTACAGAGTTTACCTACGCTGATTTTCCTTCGCGGGGGAAGGGTCGTCGACAGGGTAGTCGGCCTTTTGCCTTTGAACCCGTTAAAGCGAAAGCTTGACAGGCTGGCCAGGTAGGCGTTTGATAATACGTTGCCTCAATCCTCAGCCCCCGGGTCGCGGGTATATGTATGGCGTTCTCCGGTCGGCGCCGCGCTTCGGATTATGATTGGATATGGACAAGCGGGGAAAAGACCGGTTGCGCGACAAATTTGATATGACCGACCTGATTATCGCGCAACCGGTTGAGTTTTGTCTGCGCCCTGCTTATTCAATCAGTTGATGTTCCGCGTCCCTGACTTTGCTCTCAGCTTCGAACCAGTCGCCCATATCGTTACCTGGTGCGTATCCGTGCCTTTCGTAAAGCGAGTAGGCGACCTGTTCCACCAGTTTACGGGCCTGTACGGTCTCCGTGTCGCCGGTGAGTTCAAGGCTGGTTTCGCTGCCGTCCCTGGAGCGAATCCGGAGCCGGGCATCGACTCCGTTTTTGTCTTTCTCCAGATGGATCTTAGTCGGTTCCTTGATCGTTAAAATCGGTTCCACCACGTTTTCGGGATCTGCCCGGCCGGTGAAAAACCGGATGCCGTCGATTAATCGCCCCTGTTTGTTGATGGCGACGCCCATGAAAGGCATCAGCGGCATGATTACCGCATCGCCCTTCTTCTGCTTCGTTGTCAGCTGCGTGGGACGGTACTGGTTGGAGGCGCTGAATTTTTTGCAAAATCGCGTCCAGGTATTTCGCTTGATTTCGTTCGCCATGATAACCTCACCCTTTTCCTTAAATGTACTAAAACAGGCTTTTACCCTTGTATCGGCTGAAAACTAAATCATTCAATATCCGAAAAGCAAAAAAATTACGTCGCTGGCATGATTTTACGATAATACGATTGGATTAGTTTGAATCTTTGTGTTGCTTTAGAGATGTAGAATCTGTTCTCTGTTTCAAGCCGTTATTTTTTAGGTTTTAGCGGTAAGGATGCGCGATTATATTAAGGCATGGGCTTTGATCGACCCCGCTTTAATGCGGATAGGGCGTTTTTTCTTTTGGTACTGCTTCTATACCTGGCGGGTCAGATTCTGATTGGAACCTGCCTGCCTGATGACGGCTCCTTTCATTTTGACGCCCCGGCCGACGTTGATTTTCTTTATTACGCCGGAATAATACAACAGATGAAGCATAACTTCCCGCCGCAAAATCCGGCCCGCGGCGGAGAGCCTCTCAGCCAGTCATTTATCCAGTATTACCCGACCCTTTTGGTTTCATACCTGTTAAACCCTTACCTGTCCATGCGGGTTGTCAATTTTGCTTATCTTCTTTTATTTGCCTGGTTTTTACGAAGATATTTTCCGACCGGATGGGGTGTCAGCCTTTCAATCATAGCCGCCGGTTCGGTCGGGTTTGGCTTGATTAATTCCCTGGGGATAGACCTGATCGCCCGTGGGTTTAATCATTTTCCCTTTTTCATAGCTCTGATAATTGCTCTTTTCGAGACCAAAAACAAGCGGCTGCGATACGTCACCCTGTTTTTACTGGGGTGGTTTCACTCCTATTTAACGCTTTTGGTATTTATCTATTTCGTATCGGTCATGGTATTGGAGAAATTCCGCCGATCATCTATTGTTGACACCGGAATAACTCTGGCGGGGCTGTTGTCGGCGGGTCTGCTCACTGCGGGCGTGGCCGATAAGCCTTTCTATTTTCCTTTTATTGAAGGTTTTCGATTCGATCCGACCGATCTTTGGATGCACGCCTTAATTGCCCTGATTCCGGTTGCGCCGGCCCGAAACGCGCGATTGTACATTATGTTTGCCGTAGCCTTTGTTTTCGGGCTGTTGTTTCATTACAACCCGTTCTTTCCGGTCTTTCTTCTTTACTTTACCGCCGGTCTGGCGGCAGCGGAATTGATCAAAAGATCAAGACATGGAAAAATTATCGCGGCCACACTGGCCGGATTACTTATTGTCGGTTTTATTGTGGGTGCGGTCGGTAAATACTATCCTCAAAAAGGCAACTATTACCCTCACCTTGACCCAGCCTACAAAGCGGCGGGGAAATGGCTCGAAGAGAATACCGTGCCGGACGCCGTACTCCTTACGGTTCCTTTGGACTCGGAATGGAGTTGTCGGCTGATGGAGAAGCGGGCTTTATATCTTGGCTTCATTCCTCACGTGGCGCACCTTGGTATTGACTGGCGAGAGCGCGGCAAAAATATCGCCAATTATTTTACGAGTTCCTTCGCAAATTCGTCCGAAATCGACTATATAATCTACGGGCCGGTCGAAAGGCGTCTTTTTCCGGCCTTTACGCTTTCGGACAGGCCGGTATTTGAGGATGAACTGGTAACTATCTGGAAAGCAAGAAATTGAGTTAAATTATCGTAGTGCATTTTTATCAAACCGATTAGACAGGATGAGTTGAAAATGTTTTATACCAAAGCCCATTATGGTTTAAAGATTGCATTGCAGCGGAGCGGAAATGTCAGAAATCGCCGGCAGTATCATTGACCTGATTGGCGGGACGCCCCTGGTGGCTCTTGACCGACTTTCCAAAGGGTTGCCGGGACGTATCCTGGCTAAGATGGAATCTCTTAATCCAACTTCTTCCTCGAAAGACAGAATCGGATACGCCATGATCAGGGCAGCCGAAAAGGCAGGGAAGATCAGTAAAGAAACCATCATTATCGAACCGACCTCAGGCAATACCGGCATCGCTCTGGCGTCTATTTGCGCGGTAAGGGGATACCGGTTGATATTAATCATGCCGGATACGATGTCGGTTGAACGGCGCAATATATTGAAGGCATTCGGGGCGGAATTGATTCTTACTTCGGGTGTGGAAGGCATGTCCGGCGCTATTGCCCGTGCCGAGGAGATGCTCAGGGAATATCCCGATTCTTTTATGCCGCAGCAGTTCAAAAATCCGGCAAACCCGGAGATGCACAAAAATACCACCGGCCCGGAGATCTGGGAAGATACAGATGGAAAAGTTGATATATTCGTCTCCGGCGTTGGAACAGGTGGAACTATTACCGGGGTCGCTTCATATATCAAGCCGCTCAAGCCGCAATTCAAGGCGATAGCCGTGGAGCCCGCGGCTTCCCCGGTTCTTTCGGGAGGTAAAAAGAGGCCGCATCAGATTCAGGGAATCGGGGCCGGTTTCAAACCGGATGTTTTGAATCTCGACCTGGTCGATGAAATAATAACTATTACCGATGAAAAGGCGATTGAAACCACCCGCCGACTTATCCGCAAGGAAGGTATTTCGGCCGGTATATCATCCGGCGCCAACGTCGCCGCGGCATTAGAAGTCATCTCGCGACGGGAAAACAAAGGCAAATTAATCGTTACGGTTATTTGTGATACAGGGGAAAGGTACCTTTCCACACCGGTCTATACTAAGATTAACCGGGGTTAAGCATGTTTCATAAGGTTCATTATGGAACAGGCCCTGTTTCTTTTTCAAACGTTTTCGGTCATTATCCGTTCGCAAAGCCAAAAGGTATTTCTTTCGCGTTGTAAGCTATTGTATTTCATTTCCTTATCAGGGCAAAAATTCGCCAAATAGATCCATCAGTTGGCACGCCGTCTGCATATTCTTTTTAATGAAGACTGATGCTTGAGTCAGGGGGTGGGGAATGGAACTGGCAAGTTTATTATTCAGCCCCCATTCATTAGTCTTTGAAACGCCAAAAGGAGGCTAATGCAGGGCTCAAGGGGGTCCTCAAAGGTGAAATACCCAATGTGGGAAATCGGCCCGTATGCAATGTACGGGCTGATTTTTTTATTATCTTTTTCTTATATCACCTGCTTACTATATGTTAATACCTCACAGGAAAGTCGGGAAACATCGCCGTCTGATTACCGACCAAAGATTTCTATAGACAAACCCGGGTTTTTTGCTATATTTAGACGAGATGAGATAGCCATTCAATATGCGTGTTTCCGGCGTCCCCATTGACCGAGAGGCAAAACTGTGCCGATTCTTTTTTTACCTTCTCCGCCGAAAGATGTTGTTTTTCTTCAGTCAAAGTGAAAGGAGATTGCCATGCCTGGGCCAGCAGGACGGGAAGATAATAACCGCCCATTGATAATAATTATGATTTCAATAATCCTGACGGCGATTTGTCTGTCAGCCACCGCTGCCTTTGCTCAATTAACCGACGAGGATATTGTCGCTCTGCGGGAAAAAGGTAAACAGGAAGGGTGGACCTTTACGGTCGGCGAGAATCCGGCCACGAAATATTCACTGGAAATCCTGTGCGGAGCTGTATTGCCTCCCGACTGGCGGGATGGCGCCCGTTTTGATCCCTGCACGCCGACAAAAGATTTGCCGGATAGATTTGACTGGCGCGACTATGATGCTTGTACACCCGTTAAATCGCAGGGCGGGTGCGGAAGTTGCTGGGCTTTCGGGACCGTCGGCACTGTTGAGAGCTACATCAAGATGGTGGATGGGTTGACGATTGACCTTTCCGAGCAGTGGCTGGTCAGCTGCAACAGCCGCGGATGGGACTGCGAGTATGGCGGCTGGTTTGCCTATGATTATTTCGAGTGGGATACGGATCCATGCGACAGTACTGGCCCCGTCGTGGAAGCCGATTTCCCCTATATGGCCAGCGATGTTCCCTGCGGATGCCCCTATCCACATCGATTTCATATTGAATCCTGGTCATACATCGGCAGTGGTTCTCCCTTTCCGCCTGTTGAGGTCCTGAAACAGGCGATAATGGACTACGGTCCCATCGCCGTAACGGTTTACGCTAATTCGGCCATGCAGGGGTATAACGGTGGAATATTCAACGGCTGCGTCGATGAGGAGCTTAATCACCTCGTTGACCTGGTCGGCTGGGACGATAATCAGGGAACCGAAGGCGTCTGGTTTATGCGCAATTCCTGGGGTAAAAGCTGGGGTGAAGACGGCGGGTATATGCGCATCCCTTATGGATGTTCACGTATCGGCGAGTACGCCGCCTATGCCGTCTATGCAGGTGCTCAGGAGTTGGTCTTTACCTATCAGGGAGCCGTTCCCGAGACGCTGATTCCTGATGAGCCGACCCCTTTTGAAGTCATGGTCGAAGGTATCTACAACGGGACGCCGGTACCCGGCACGGGTCAGCTTCATTATTCCATAAACGCCGGGGAAGTCCAAATCGTATCGATGACGGAAACTGCGCCGAATCATTATGAAGGGGCTATGCCGGCGGTCGGTTGCGGCGATGTTCTCCAGTTCTATGTCAGCGCCGAAGAGAATTCCAAAGGCAGATTAAGCGATACCGATCCGAGTGCGTCTCACAAGGCTATTCCGGCTTCGGCTGTGATTACCGTTTTCGAAGATGACTTTGAAACGGATAAAGGCTGGACGGTATCCGGCAACGCCGTAGACGGTCGTTGGGAAAGAGGTGTGCCGGTCGGGGGTGGCGATCGCGGCGACCCGCCGACCGATTATGACGGGTCCGGAAACTGCTACCTGACCGACAACGTCGACGGCAACTCCGACGTGGAATATGGCGCCACCCGGCTTGTCTCGCCGACTATAGACGGGTCGGGATTGGAACCCCGCGTCCACTACGCTCGCTGGTACTGCAACGACTTGGGCGATATAAAAAACGCCAACGTGATGGAGGTTTACGTTTCCAATAATGACGGGGGAAGCTGGACGCCGGTCGAAACGGTGGGTCCTACCGAGCAATCTTCCGGCGGATGGTACGAGCATAGTTTCTGGGTAAGCGATTTTCTTACGCCGACGTCACAGTTGAAACTTCGTTTTGATGCCGCTTCGGAGGAAGGCGACGCCGAGATTGTCGAAGCCGGCCTTGATGATGTTCTGGTTACGGTGTATGAGTGCAGTTCGTATATATGCGGTGACGCCAACGGCGATGAATCGATCAATTTAGGCGATGCCGTGTATTTGGTTAACCACGTGTTCCATGAAGGTCCCGCTCCCGACCCGGCGGCGGCGGGTGACGTCAACTGCGATGGTGGTGTCAACCTGGGCGACGGAGTTTATATGGTCAATTTCATCTTCGTGGCTGGCGCGCCGGAACCATGCGCCGACTGCCCGTAGAGCAGATACAGTCTAATTAGACAGGGGCCGATGATTCATCGGCCTCTTTTTTATATATTTATGAATATTTATTAATCATTTGTCGATTGGCAGACGGGAGATCAGAGGGGCATCAGGTTTCTGGTTCAATATATAGTGCATCTTTTGGACGGGTTTATTGTATAGAGGAATATGACAGTCTATTCTCCCGGATTGAAAAGCCCGGCGTTTCCGGAAAAACTGGCTGCGACAGGAACCGGTCGGCCGATGGTGATGCCCCGCGAAACGGCGGAAGGCCGACTTGTAATCTATCCCGGGCGCCTGCGGTATCGGGAACTCCTTCGGAAAAGATTTCCACGCAAAAAAGTAAAGGCGTATTATCTTGAAATTGGTTACGGTAATATAACTGTCCTCGGCCGACTATGGAACCGGTTGAAATATTTGTTTCAATTGTTCCGTTACCTTGACGCCTGTCGCGAAGTCGACCTTTGCGTTTTTTCCTACGGAGCGGATATGTTTCCCGCTTTCCTGACGGCGGCCATATGCCGCTTGAAAGGGCGATCGGTTGTGCTGCATGATTTCAGTTTCCCGAGCAGTTCCAAAAGCCGATGGGCTTGCCTGATGGATTCGCTTTGTCGCCACCGGGTCATTGCTGATCCGACGGCGTTGCCGGATAAAGAACCGCCGGCCCGTAACGTGACATTGCGCGTCTTTTGCGATGATCTTGCCGCCTATCGTATGTTTCAAAAAGACAGAGCCGTTCCGCGGGTTATTGTCTATGGTAATTTTGAAAACAGGTTGGTCTTGTCTTTGGCCGGAAGGACGCATGATTTGATCAAGGAAAAATATCCGCGGACAGAATTTGTCCTCGTCTCGCTGACCGATTCGGACAATATTCGCACGGAAGTAAGCGCAACGTCTATAATCATGGCGACACCGATGACTGAAGACGAATTAAGATCAATATATTCCGCTTCGGATATGGTTGTGCTGCTGTCTCCGGGTGGGGTAAACCGAATGTTTGTCCGCCGGGCCCAAGCGGCGTGTTTTCCGATTGTAACGAATGGATTTGAACATTCCGTCATTTCCTCTTCGGGCCGGCAGTCGATCGTGGCTGTTCGCGACAGCTACAGTTCTTTGGCCGCAGAAATTATCGGTCTGGTCGACGATGAAGGCTATTATCGCAGTTTCGCTATTCGATAAATTCTCCCGACTTTCGCACGCCGCTTAATTCTCGCCGTTACCCTTAATCTTTCCATCTTCCGACCGATTAATGGTACAGGAGGATAGTTATGAGGCAAGTATTGGTTGCGGTGGCGTTGTTGACGGTTTGCTACGCTCCCGTCAGCGCGGTTGATGAAGTTGGTTTTGGTATCAAAGGCGGTATCGTCGATAATTACAGTCAGAAGGGTCTCGATCTGCCGGTATATAATGTCAACCGGCTCAATCTGATCGGCGGGCAGTTCCATATTTCAAAGCTTCCGGTCGTTGAATTGATCGTGGGCGCAGATTATTCCTGGCGGGACCGAACCTATGTAGTAGATAACCAAAATCTCGAATTCAGGGTGCGCGACCTGGCCGTGACCGCCTCGGTCGTATATCCGATTCGGCTGTCGACAGCCAAACTATATATAGGTGGGGGGCTCGGCAGTCATTCAATCTCGTACGAATATCTTCGTCCGGCTTCGCTGGCGCTCGAAGATTACGGTATTGATATTCCAAGCACTTCATCCTATTTCGGTTATCATGCTGTTATCGGATGCAAAACGGATATTCCATCGATTCCGGTCGGTTTTTTCATGGAGGCGCGTCTGTTCCACATTGATGCGCCTGAAAACGATATAAGTTACAACAGTTGGTCGGGAGGTATCTTCCTTCCCCTTGAATAATATGCGGGAAGCGGTAAGCTATCCTGAAATACTGCATCAACGAAACGCGGCGTATATCAATCCCCTTCAGGGGATTTTAGTTGCTCCTTTTTAATAAAGCGGGTAGTTTCCATAAATACTTATATACTCCGTGTAAAGGATACAGGCACGGATCAGGGGTTGGAACATGCCGCTTTATTCATATTCACGAATCGGCTGCTTTGAGCAATGTCCCCGGAAATACAAGTTCAAATATATCGAAAAGCCCAAAATTGATATTCCCGTTGGCGTAGAAGCGTTTTTGGGCAATATGGTGCATAAGACGCTGGAACAATGCTATAAGCTGGCGCAACGCGGGAAAGTCATGGTCCTTGATGAACTGCTGGCCTATTACGAGCGGATCTGGAAGGAGAATCTCCCGGAAAATCTCAAAATCGTCAGGGATGAGATGGCTGCTGACGATTATTTCGGGATTGGCCAAAAGGCTTTACGTGTGTATCATGACCGGTATTACCCTTATGACCGTGAGATTACGCTTGACCTGGAACGGAAGGTAATACTTGCCCTTGACGCCGATGGAAAATATAAATTGCAGGGATTTATTGATCGGTTAGCCCGCGATAGCTCGGGACGTCTGAGAATCCACGACTACAAAACCTCGTCGAGTCTGCCGACCCAGCAGGAAGTCGATACCGACAGCCAGCTGGCGCTTTATCAAATCGCCGTTGAAGAAATGTGGCCGGATAATAACGGAATCGAATTGGTTTGGCATTACGTGCAATTTGATACTACGTTGATCTCACATCGGGACGCCAATCAACTTAAAGAGCTTAAGAAAAAATACATCGATAGGATTAAAAAAATCGAAGCCGCCGTCAGGTTGAACAATTTCCCGACCAGCGAAACCGGTCTATGTAACTGGTGTGAATATTACCCGATTTGTCCGGCCAAGGGGGGAGAGGGTGCAATTGTCGAAAGTGCCCAGCGGGAACTTGAATCGTATTCTGAAACCGAACTTGCCTTGCTGGTCGACAGGTACGTTAAACTGGATGAGCAGAAGAAAAAGATAGAGGCGGAGATAAAGAGAATCAAACCGGAATTGGCTCGGCATGGCGAAGTCGGCTCCGGCAAATTATTGAAAGGTTCCGGTAATTGGGGCGTCATGGTGACGCTGAGCAACATTTACAAATTACCGACCAGGTCTTCCGATAAAGGGAAATTTGACATTATTGACGAGTTAATAAAGCAGGCCGGGTTATACCCGGATTATTCCACGCTTGATATGCCCGCCCTGCAAAAGGCTTTGTCCGAAGGTCAGTTGCCGGAAGCTCTGAATAAAGAACTGCAGAAATATAGCAGCCTTGCCGTCAGGGAAATGGTGAAGGTCAAAAAAGTGAAATAGACGGTAAAAAAGCCCGCCTTGTGGCGGGCTTTTCCGTATAGGCAAATGAGCTAATTCTCCTTTTTGCCCTTGGTCTTTTCAGCTTTCTTCTCAGGTTTCACTGTGACGATCTTCAGCACCGGAATGATGCTCTTGGCGTTTTTATCCACCAGCATCAGGGTGCCGTTGGGTGGCAGGGTGGTACTATCGGCGGCAAAGATCCCCGGTTCCCTTTTATCCCGGCTGGAGATATAAACTCGGGCGATTTCGCCGCTCCCGGGCGCCAGTAGCGGCTTGTTGGGGTTCATACGGGCGAGACCGCCGATGCGTACAGTCTGACCCGCGCTGTCGGTGGGATTGAATTTATGGGTAAAGTATTCGATACGAGCCCCGGCATATGATACCGAATCAACTCCCAGTTTAGCGATTCCGGCGGTGTATTCAACGGGAATATCAATGGCCGCCAGTTCCTCGTCATTCCAGACATGGGCGGAAATCATCCATTTGCCTTCGCCGGTATTTTCCAGGAAGAGAGAAACGGTATCGACCTTTCCGATGGGATCGGTCTGGGCCGATACGGCTGCGGCCGTGAGGCACAGGCCGGCAACAAGAATGGCCGTTGTAAGAAGTCTTGGTGACATTTTTTCCTCCGGTTTATTCTAAAGATTCAGGATCGATTTCGGGCAAATCCTCTTGGTTTATCGAAGCGCTGTCGCTGGTTCCGAATTCCGCACGAAGGCGGTCAAGGTAGTTTTGAGCCAGTGCCGAATCTTCCAATTGATTGAAGGCTACTCTGGCGGAATTGAAAAGCGCCATGGCGCCGGTTTTTGTCTCGGGAACCATGGAATAAATTTTATCGTACGAATCGATAGCCTCTTTCCACCGGCCGGTGCGACCATAGGCGTCGGCCAAAAACATGTTGGCCGCCACGGCAATCGGCTGGTTCCGTTTTTTCTGAGCCACGCTCCGGTAAAATTCGACAGCTCGACCGTACCAGATTTCAGCCAGTTTATCATCGTTTTCGGCGGTGAAATGGTCGGGGATATGAAGCGCGGCGCGGAAAGCATCCTCGGTATAGGGGTAGTTTTCCATCAGCCATTGATACTCCGAGAGGGCTCGTTCCCAGCGGCCCTGTGATTCAAAAGCCCGGGCATAAAACAGTTGCGCCTTTGCGGTCAATTGCGGGTACCGCGCAAATTTTTTCTTTAATTCGGCCAGAGTCTTGCGCCCATCCTCGTAATCTTTCTGCGAACAAAGCGCCACACCCAGCCGAAGCATGGCGGTTCCGATAACACTGCTGTCCGGTTCGCGCCCTATAATTCCCCGGTACATCTTAATAGCTTTATCGACTTCTTTTTTCGAATCGTTATGGATATTGGCGATAAGCAAAGCGGCGCGAACCTCGATCTGACCGGTGCTGTCTTTGATTTGTTCCAGTTGATCGACAGCTTTGTCCCAATCCTTGTTCATGGCGTAAACACGGGCGGCATAGACCGTGGCGGTTCGGAACAGGAGTGAGTTGGGATATTCGGTTTTCAACCGGTTATAGTAACCGACCGCCTGGCGGGTAAAAATCCTTACTCGATCCGAATCGCCCATAGCCCGTGCGATATTGATCTTGTCCATCGGGAGCGATATGACGTCGGTATTAATGCGGTCAAGGCTGTCGGCCGGCGGGTAATAATCGGCAATGATTTTTTCATACAGGGCCAGGGTCGAGTCGAAAAGGTTGACCGACCGGTAAGTCAGAGCCAGCGCAAGGTTGGCTCCGGCGAGATCGTTCTTCTCAGCGGGGATATCGGCGCCGATTCTCCGGTAGGCGGCAATCGCCGAATCGAGTTCTCTGTGGGCGATATGGTATTTAGCCAGTTGTACCGAAGCCGATATGGCCATCTTTCCCATCTCCGACAGGACGGTTTTGTTTTTGGCAACCTCGGGGCGATCCCGGTTTTCGACATAGTAATCAAGAATAGCCTGATAGGCTGATTTCAATTTCAGGCTGTCCTGCGCGGTTGTCAAATCGGGCTGAACGCTGATTCTTTCCGCTGCCCGCTCGGCGGCATAAGCCAGCTTTTCCATATCATAGCGGACCTTTTCCGCCGAATCGCTGCTGCAACCTGTCAGGAAAAGCAGAAAGACCGCAATAGAAAGTGAAATTACTGTTTTCTTCATCGCTATTTTCCCAATTGGACCTGCGACGGGTCTTTTTACTATATAATCGCCACAACGCCCAAAATATCAAGCGGTTGGCGACTTTTCTTCAAGCGCTGACAAATCCCGTATTTGAAGTAGAATAGTTTCTCGATCATCGGTTTCTTCAAGACGGCCAGCGACAAATATCCAACGGCTTATACATTTGCAAAGAGCCTGTTCCATGGCATAGATATATCAAAAAGGAGTTAAAATTTAGCCTATCTCAACGTCGATGTCAAGCGAGCCTTTCGTTAAATGTTGCAGGCGAATTGCCTCACAATAAATGTTACCAAAGGACGGCGCAATCTTCGACCGCAACCGGTTGCCTGTTTTGCCTCGATGAAAAATGGAGTTGGTAGGTGATAGGTTGCCATTAGTTATGGGGAAATGGGTTTGTTTCGTCATATTTTACTTTTCGTCCTATCGGTTTTGTGGTGATTCTGTTTTGCATTGAAGTGATGAACGGTTGATAATATTATTTTCGGCAATGAGCCGTCTTCGCCGATAGACATATTTATATCCTTGATGTAATTATCTATTAATTGGGTAAAGTGATGGAATACCATCGGTCGTATAGTGATTATGGTGTAAGAAGTCTTTGCGGGGTAAAATAACAGGGGCGGATATGGACATTTGAATAGTCTTAAAATAGTCTCAAATGACTTTTCGATATACTCAAGGTGCGAAATATAATTAGACCTTCAAGCTTGCGATTTTTCCCCAAAATAAATCATTGCCATCCCCAATGTGTGCGGGAAAGCTTTTACATGACCAAATCCGGCTTCTCTTATTAAGGCCATGAAATCATCAGGGGAGGGAAAATCTTCGACGGAATCGTTTAAGTATTTGTAGGCTTTTCGATCGCCGGAGATGATTCCGCCGATTATGGGCATGATGAATCTAAAGTAGAATGAGAACGCCAGGCTGACTATGGGATTTTCCGGCATTGCCGGTTCTATCATAACCAGCCTGCCGTGCGGTTTGAGAACGCGATGTATCTCTTTCAGGGCCGACAACCGGTCGGCGATATTTCTGATGCCGAACCCGATGGTAACGGCATCGATAGATTTATCGGTGAAGGGGAGATGCAAAGCATCAGCCTGACAAAGAACAAGGTTTGAATTATTTTTTGGATTGAGCCTGCTTTTTGCCGGATTCAACATGTCAGGGGAAAAATCAGCTCCAAAGACCTTTATATGTCCGCCGTATTTTTCCAGAAGAATCCGTATAAAATCACCTGTTCCGCAGCAGAGGTCGAGGGCGATTTTACCGCTCAGATCGCCCAGAAGCTCGACCGCCTGCCTGCGCCAGCGCATGTCCTGGCCCGCCGATAAAAGGCGATTCAGTAAATCGTATCGAGGGCTGATCCGGTTGAACATCGCCCGGATTTTTTTGGCTTGCCGTCTTTCAGTTATATTATCGTTCATTGGCGATCAGATAAAGTAATGGATGCGCAAGAGACTGGCAAATAGTATGATAGTGTTTTAAGATCAAATAGCTGAAATCAATGTCAAACGGTATTTTGGTTGTAATCAGGCAGTTATCTTGTGGGCCGTGGCGGGAGGATTACATTCCTTTCCAGCCGATCGGTTTTTTATTGAAACCCAGGATCATCTTCCATGCCTGCTCGGCCGTGTCGGCAAAGCGGAAGAAGTCCGGATCATCCGGATCAATAGTACCTTCGGAAACCAGGAAATCGAAATTTATCAACTGAGTCCAGTAATCCCTTCCGAACAGGATAATCGGTATCCGTTTAGTCTTGTCGGTCTGAACCAGAGTAAGAGCTTCAAAAAGCTCATCAAGTGTTCCAAACCCGCCGGGGAAGGCGACCAGCGCTCTGGCCCGCATCACAAAATGCATTTTGCGAATGGCGAAATACCGGAACTGGAAACAAAGTTCCGGGGTGATATAAGGGTTCGGCGTTTGTTCCATTGGAAGAGTGACGTTCAGCCCGACCGATTTCGCGCCGCAATCGTAGGCGCCGCGATTGGCCGCTTCCATAATGCCGGGGCCGCCGCCGGTAACGATGACATATTCGCTCCCATTGGAGTTTTGCGATTCAGACGACGCCAATTCGGCGAAACGGCGAGCTTCGTCATAATAACCTGACTTGGCCCGAACCCGCTTGGCGATAGACAACCTCTTCAATAATTCGGGATCGCGCGATTTGTTTTTCAGCAGAGCTTCCAGTTGCTTAACCCGTTTGCGGCATTCTTTCGGTTCCGGGATGCGGGTGCCGCCAAAGACGACGATAGTCGAGCGGATATTATGTTCGATAAAGCTCATTTCCGTTTTCATAAGTTCCAACTGGAGTCGCACCCCGCGCAGTTCATCCTGCATAATAAAATCGGGGTCTTCAAACGCCATCCGGTACGAAGGCTGGTTTTCCCACCAGTTGCCGTGATTTCCGGCTTTTTTCTTTCTTTCAGTCATATTTTGTCCCGCAAAGTCATTATTCCAAACTCGCCCCATCTTATACCTGATGAAAGATATGACCAGTTTTTTCCCAGCATGTATCCTTATCGGCAGAGAGCGGCTCTATTCTATTAATCGGTTGAAGAGATTACCAAATCAACCTCTTCGTCTGGTAAAAGCTCCGAGCCGGCGTCTTCCGACTGTTCCATAACCGTTTCCGGCAGGTAATTTTCGTCGATTATCCGGGTTACCAGACCGACTTTCAATCCTTTTTCTTCAAGGCGCAGCGTGGCCTCATCGAGCGAAAGACCAATCAGCCGTGGAACAAAAACGGTCCGTTGATACGGCCCGCGATTGACCATCAGATTGACGTCGCTACCGTAGGGGATTTTTGTGCCCGCACGCGGATATGAGAAAACGACCACCTTTTCCGGCAGCGAATCTGCCAGAGTCCATTCGACATCACCCAGGGTGAACCCGGCTGCTTCCAGCTTCAGGCAGGCCTGCCTGATGGAGAAGCCGCGCAGATCCGGGATTTCGACCGCTTTCTGTCCCAGCGAGGTGACCACCTTTATCGTCCGGCCCGATTTTACCATGGTGCCGCCGACAGGGAATTGAGAGAGAATGGTTCCGGTCGGTTTTTCGGGATGATATTCTTCCGAGGTGATCTCGAGACGCAGGTTCCCTTCCCGGACGATCGGCTCGGCTTCAACTACTGTCATACCGATAATATTAGTCAACGGAAATTCCGATCCGTGGCGTGTGATAGCCGGCATGACGATTTCATTCATAATAATAAAAAGAATAATCAGGGCGAGCAAAGAAGCGGTGATATTTATGGTATACCTGGCCCAGGTTGATTTCGGCAGGCTCAGTTTCCTGCGCAGGATGGACCGTTCCCCGGCGCTTTTTTCCCGTCTATAATTTATCATATTACGTTATACAAGGATTTATAGTTTATGATTTTTTTGATCTGGAGCCAACTTTTTTCTTCAGGCGGACACAAAAACCGCCGTCGAGGTTTTCGAAATCGGGATAGGTTTTTACGAAACCTCGTTCGTTGACCAGCTCTTTGGGGAAGGTTTTGGCCGCCGAATCGATGGAGAAATCCCGCCTTTCCAGGAGGAACTCTTCGATAACCTGGTCGTTTTCGTCCCTGATGATAGTGCAGGTGGAATAGACCAGTAGCCCGCCCGGGTTAACCAGGGTTGCCGCATGGCGCAGCAAACGGCCCTGGGTTTCGGCCAGCTTGAGGGAATCTTCCTTTGACTTTGACCAGCGCAGGTCGCTGTTTTTGCCAACCACGCCCCATCCGGAGCAGGGGGCGTCAAATAGGACTTTGTGGCATTTGGGGCCCTTAAAATCGAGTATATCGCAAAGAACCGGCGCAATGATCTTTATCCCCAATCTTTGGGCGTTGGCAAATAGCGTTTCCAGGCGGTTGTTGTTAATATCCACCGCCGTAATAAGGCCCTGGTTTTTCATTTTGGCCGCGGCATAAGTCGACTTACCGCCGGGGGCGGCGGCCAAATCCAGGATATGATTTCGGGGTCGCGGATTGAGCAGCTTGATCGGCAAACCGGCCGATTCGTCCTGGATATATACTCTGCCGGGATCAACCAGTTTTTCCTGAAGGGGAAGACCCGGTTTGGTAATGTGATAAAAATCTTCCAGGTACTTGCTCTGCCGGTATTCGACATTGTTCCGATCGAGCAATTCGGTGAGTTGTTCGTGGCTGAATCGCAGGTGGTTTACCCGGTAAGTTAGAGTCGGCGGCCGGTTGCCTCGGACGAGCAGTTTCTCGGCCTTATCGACGCCAAACTCATCGCAGCAATATTTGACAAACCAGTCCGGATAACTGTGGTAGACGGCCAGGTACTCTTCCGTTTTTTCATTCTTATCGGGATAGACGACCTTTTCCGGATTACGCAGGTAATTCCTCAGTATGGCGTTGACAAACGAACCCCGGCTGTGGTGAACCAGCCCCCGGGCAAGGTTGACCGTCTCTGAGACCGCCGCACCGTGAGGGATACGATCGGTAAAAATCAGTTGGTATAAACCAAGACGCAGAATATTGCGCGTAACTTTGTCGATTTTGACGTCAGGGCGGGTTAAGTAAAACGCAGAGATAAAATCAAGCCGCCGTTTCATCTTTATTGTGCCGTGGCATAGTTGCAACAGGAAACGGCGATCGAGTTCATTGAATTTGGCGTCGCCAAGCACATTGTTTATGGCAACGTCCACTTTCCACCCTTTATCAAGGGCCAAATCCAGCACATGGATGCAGGCGGCTCGAACGGGGTCGTATTTCTGCCTTGGTGATTCCCGGGTAACTTTCGGTTTGTGGATGGATTTATCGGCCATGGCGCCAAGTTGCTCCTTAAACTCTAATCAGCCTCCAACTCCGTATATCGGCTGGAAATGGGTTTGAATATACTGCAAATGTCAGATTACCGCCGTTAACGGATCCAGGCAGGTTCCCTGTTCGTCCCTGTAGTGCAGCATCTTGCGGTGGAAATGAAAAGAGATGATCTGTTCCGGCTCAAAGATATTCAATACATCCAGGACCTCGTTCGGTTTGGCATATCCTCCCTGCCCCAAGCCCAGCTCCATCTCGATGACGGACTCGGTATCGCCGCGGTGGAGATCAAGGCGATAGATGGCTGGTCGGATATCGACTTTCTTACCGCCTTCCCGGGTGGTTCGGACAGCGATGACCGAATCCCTACTCAGGACTTCGTCCATCCGTCTATAAAGCAGGTCGGGATCTCCGAAGTTTCCCCTGATTGTATAAACGGCTCGATTAAGAAGAGTAGAGATGGCCGGCGCCTTGGAGAAAATCAACTTATAGTCGTATATGGAAAAACCGCCGGGCAGCATCTGTGCCAGGGCGTCAATCTCCTCGCGAGAACAGCTTCCGTCAATTTGAATGTCGAGAAATTCGGATTCGGAACTGTAGCCGACCGGCAGCGGTGGGCCGAAGGATAACTTTTGATGCGGATGGAATCCCAAACTGTAAACTACCGGCAGATTGGCTCGCCTGATGGCTCGTCCAAAAACCCGGTTGTTGTCGAGGTGCGACATGAAACGGACCAGCCCCGATTTACCCCATTTCAACCGGATTTTTCCTCGAATGGGATTGGCGGTGGTCCGCGTTACCGGGATTTTTATTTTCCGCCGGCCGAACATATTTTCGCTGTTTGAGGATTGTCTTGCATTCATGGAAACGGCCGGCTCCTCGAATGATTCGTTTATGACTTCCGCGATACGGGATCTTTCCTTTGCGAGTTTCTCACCGGATTTCCCGGAGTCGATATGATCCCAGGGCAACGGTTCCGAGAAGCTGAATTCGCGGGCAAGCTCTTCGGGTTCAAGCCCGTTTTCGGCAAAAGCCTTTTTCCATTTTTCGATGTCAAAATGTTCGCTCCAGCCGTCAAATCGGGCGCCACCTTGGAAGGCAGACAGGATAACTTTCCCTACCCGGCGATTACCCCGACCGATAATGCCTTCCACGTAGGAGCGATGGGGATCTCTGAATTTCAGCGTTACCTCGCGGGCTCGGATATTCTCTTTCAAATAAGTATTTTTTCTCCTGATTTCCTCCGGGGGGCGGAGTCGATCCCACTGGAAAGGCGTATGGGCCTTTGGTGAAAAGGGAGAGATGGTAATATTTATTTTATGCCGGCCCTTAATCTGACGGCCAACCATGACAACTTTTGCAATCAGGTCGATGATTCCCCGGATATCATCGTCGGTCTCAGTGGGAAGGCCGATCATGAAGTAGAGTTTTACCAACTGCCAGCCTTTTTCAAAGGCCAACCTGACCGCGTCAAGGAGTTCTTTTTCGGTGATTTTTTTGCCGATAACACGGCGCATCCGGTCAGTCCCGACTTCAGGCGCGAAAGTCAATCCCGTTTTATGGCTTTTTCTGGCGGCATCGGCCATGGTGACGTTGAAACCGGCCGGTCTGAGAGACGGCAGCGACAGGGCAATCTTTTTGGGTTCCAGGGCCGTAACCAGTGTTGAAGTCAGGCTGTCGATGTCCGGATAATCGCTGGTTGAGAGGGAGAGAAGACCGACCTCATCGTGTCCGGTAGCCTTGAGACCGGCCATCGCCTGTTTTTTGATATCGTCTATGCTGCGGATACGAACCGGTCTATAAATCCTGCTTGCCTGACAGAACCGGCAACTCCGGGGACAACCGCGCATAATCTCCACGGTAACCCGATCATGAGTGATTTCTGTCAGTGGTACGATCGGCTGGGAGGGATAATATTCGGGCCGCAATTTAAGGGTATGGCGGGCGGTGATTTTTTCCGGAACGCCGTCGATGACCGGCTTTTTTGTTTTAGCATCATAAAAAGCGGGAACGTAAACCGATTCCACCTTCGCCAGGCGCAGAAGCCTTTCCCGACGGCTTTTGCCACGGCCTTCTTTTAACGCTTCAATCAACTCCGGGATAGCTTCCTCGACCTCGCCGATGAAGAAAAAATCAATGAAATCGGCCATTGGCTCCGGGTTGAAACAGATCGGCCCTCCGGCGGCCACTAATGGTTCTTCATCGCTTCGCTCGGATGTCAGGAGGGAAATACCGGCCAGGTTGAGCATGTTAAGCAGATTAGTGTAAACCATTTCATAGGAGAGGGTAAAACCGATCACATCGAATTCGCGTAAAGGACGGTAAGTTTCCAGCGAATAAAGGGGGATGTCGCGGGTCCGCATAAGATTTTCAGCGTCGCGCCAGGGAGCATATACCCTTTCGCAAAGCGCGTCATCCCGACAATTGATAATATGATAGATAATTTGTGTGCCGTAGTACGACATCCCGATCTCATAGAGATCCGGATAGCCGAGAGCGATATTTATTCGATCTCGATGTTCTTTGACGGTAATGCCGATTTCCTGTCCGATGTAGCGAGTTGGTTTTTCGACGAAAGGGAAAAACTTCTTTTCCAGTATGTCGCGCATCATCCGCCTGCAAGAATCACCTTTAAATGGTTTGAATTACCCGTAGATTTCGGCTTCGTTACACTTGCAGACGCCGACCTGCCGAGTCGTAAATCTCCAGTTGCCGTTTCTTTTGACGGCTTTCATCAGCTTGATATGCGTAATTTCGCCGTTACAGACAGGGCAGATACTAACCTGCGCTTTCTTCGCTAATTTGTCGGCAAACGATTGTCTCTTCGCCATTTTCAGCAGTCTCCCTGATATGATTTTCTAATTTCGATATCTTGACTTTTTCCTGCTGCAGAGCCGCCATTAAGCCGGCCGCCCGGGTCATTATATTGAATCCCCTGCTGTCGCCGTACAGCTTTGCGCATGCCCTGAATTCCTTATCGGCAACAGAATAGTCTTTCTTTCTTAGCGCCTCCAGCCCGCGGCAGTAAGCCTTTTCCTCCGGAGTCAGAATGCCGTCCATTCTTATTTATCCTCTTTGAGTCGGCTCAACCTTTTAATATACGGGTCTGTTTTATATCCTTCGAGTTTCAAAAAGTATATCAACGAGGCGGCCAGGTGTTGATACATCCTGTCATTCTTGCTTTCCGCCGAATTCAGAATGTCATCAAGGCAGGTTAAAAGGTGGCCTCGCTCAGTCAGGAGTATGTTCATTTCTTCCGATTCTCGCCGCAACAGGGAGTAAAAGCGATCGGCCAGGGAAGCTTGCTCTCCGGATGACTTGAAGATCAATTTTAGTGAGCCGGTTCCCAGCCTTTGCGCCCATTCCCTGATTTCTTCGGCCAGCTTGAAATGGTCCGTATCGTGGCGGTTAACCAGCTCCTGATTCAGGCTGTTAAGGAAAACACCGAGCCGCTTTCGCTGAGAACTGTCCAGATTCCCATCTTCCGGCCAAGCGCGATACCGGCTCAGGAATCGGGTAAGATCATCGATAACAGGTTGACCCTCACGCAAACTGATGAGGATATCGTCAAGCTGGTTAAGGCCGATCAGGAAATCGATCTGCGATTCCTTTTTGGCCAGCATACCTCCTATTAGATGTGCTAACCGGTCTTCAAGCCGATTTATGGTTTCGGTCTTTATCATTGATCGCCTGCGGGTCCCGCGGCATCGGGCATTGCCTGGCCGATTTTTTGCGTAAGGTAGTCTTCAATCAGCTGGCCGAGCCGATCCACCATCGCCTCCAGTCGATCATTTCCTGAATCGCCTTTTTCGACCGGTATGATCAGTCCGGCCAATTGCAAAGAAGCCAGTTTCTTAAGCGTTTCAATCGATTCCAGGGGAGAGGCTTCAAGTATATCGTTGATATCGCGGTGGCCATCCACCAGAGCCAGAATGTTCCACTCCTCCGGTTCGAGCAAAATATCTCTTTTTTGGCCGGATTCCGAGAGCGCCAGGCCATAAGTGGTCGAAAAATCGGGCATGTGATCTTTCAGGCGGGATATTTCGTCCAGCCGGCGCAGGCCTTCCAGGACGACATTTTCGGTCGAAATGTTTACAGTGATTTCCTCTTCGGTGGGAAACTGGTCTTCATAAAACTTAAACGAGCCGTGGTCCCATGACATTAGCGAATAGATCAGTTCTTCGACCTGTTTTCGTATAACCTCTTCGAGGTCGGCCCGGTCAATATATCGCTTTTCGATCAGAACCTGTCCCAGCCGCCTGCCCGATGAGACATGGCGGGCCTGCTCGGCGATCACCTCGTCGAGTTGCTCGGGGGTGATTCGGTTTTTTTCCACCAACATGCGACCGACATGATAGGTTTTTCGAGGCCCGTAACCGTAAATAACCGAGCCGTTTTTAAAATAAACCATAACGATGTCGTCGTCGCGCTGGATGCCCAGCGTGCCGGTTTTCCGGCTGGTCGAAACCAACTGGAAAATCTCAGGCAGCGTAAACCGTTCTATATTGCCCTGAAGATCCAAATCCATTATCTTTTTCCGCCTTTTTCTGACAAACCTAAAATATATCCATTTCTTAAGGATTGTCAATTTATATTAATGGCGCGCGGGCAATCCCTAATGGATTCGCTTAACTTAATCTGAGTAATGGCTGAAAAGCGTTTTTTGAATAGTGAAACATATTAGTAAAACAACATTTGCGTTAATAATTCAGTTTCTCTATATTTCCGATAAGCCTTTGAATCGGCTTTCATCGGGCAGAACCATTATAGGGCGCAACCGCAATTATGGAGAAGCCAAAATGACATTCGGATCGGTAGAAGCAGATGCTTTTTGCGATAGCAAGGCCGGATTCAGGCTGTCGCTGTTTGCCGTTGCGTTGATAATGTTTATTATTTGCGGGCATGCACCGGTATCGGCCGAAGGCATCGCACGGATAAAAGTCGATATGGCCATCGGCCCGATAGCCGTCAAGGTTATCACTCGGGCGGTTGACCGGGCCTTTGAAGAAAACCGAGAACTTCTTATTATCGAGCTCGATACTCCCGGCGGGCTGGATCAATCAATGCGGATTATTTGCCGTAAGTTGCTTAATGCCGATTTGCCGGTGGTGGTTTATGTTTCTCCCTCTGGAGCGAGGGCGGCCTCGGCAGGGCTGTTTATCACTTACTCCGCCAATATTGCGGCCATGGCCCCGGGGACCAATATCGGCGCGGCTCATGTGGTTAGTATGGGCGCCAAGATCGATTCGGTCATGTCCGAAAAGGTACAAAATGACGCCGTCGCCTATATTACCTCCATTGCCAAGAAAAGGGATCGTAATTTTGAATGGGCCAAACTGGCGATATTGGAGAGCGCATCCATCGATGCCGAAGCGGCGCTCGATTCCAACGTTATCGATATTCTTGCCAAAGATATTGAAGACCTGCTGTCCCAGGTTGACGGCCGGGTAGTGGAGCTTCCTATCGGGCCGGATACAATCACTATCGCCGACAGGGAAGTCGAGGAATACGCTATAAGTTTCAAGGACCGTTTTCTCAAGGTTATTACTGATCCGACGATTGCTTTTATCCTGTTCAATATCGGCTGGCTGGGTTTGATGGTCGAGTTATATAATCCGGGGGCGGTACTGCCCGGTGTGGTGGGTGGTATTTGCCTGATTATGGCTTTCTTTGCCTTTCAGCAGCTCCCGATAAATTACGCCGGTCTGGGTCTTATAATCTTTGCCATAATACTTTTTATCCTGGAAGTGAAGATTGTAAGTCATGGAATCTTATCGATTGGAGGGATTGTATCTATGCTTATGGGATCGCTGCTTTTAATTGATTCTCCGGCTCCTTACCTCCAGATTTCATTGGTGGTCATAATCACTACGGTAATTATTATTTCGGCTTTTTTCCTTTTTGTCGTCGGTTTTGCCATCAGAGCTCACCGGCGTAAGGTGACCACCGGACATGAAGGGATGATCGGCGCTGTCGGCGAGGTTCGCGGCGACGGGATGGTCTTTGCCGAAGGCGAATTGTGGCGGGCTGATTGTGACGAACCGCTTAAACAGGGAGATAAGGTTCGAATCTTGGCGGTTGATAAAATGCGCCTAAAAGTAGAAAAAATCGGAGGTGACAAATGAACATTTTCAGTTCGGGTGTTCTCACTATCATCTTTTTTGCTGTTCTGATTCTGGCCTATGCCATACGTATCCTGCGGGAATACGAGCGCGGCGTTATCTTTCGTCTTGGCCGCCTTGTCGGCGCCAAGGGACCGGGGTTGATTCTGCTTATCCCCATCATTGATAAAATGGTCAAGGTTTCCCTGCGGGTGGTTACCATGGACGTGCCGGAACAGGATGTCATCACGCGTGACAACGTTACCGTCCGCGTCAATGCCGTGGTCTATTTCCGCGTAGTAGACCCGGAAAAGGCAATCGTAGCCGTGGAAGACTATCTGTATGCCACCTCGATGGTTTCTCAGACAACCCTGCGATCTGTTCTGGGCCAGGCGGAACTGGACAGTCTCCTCGCCGAACGGGATAAGCTCAACGATCAGCTTCAGAAAATAATCGACGAGGATACCGAGCCGTGGGGCATCAAGGTTACCAAGGTGGAAGTTAAAAACGTGGATCTGCCCCAGGAAATGCAGCGGGCTATCGCCAAGCAGGCCGAGGCCGAACGTGAACGGCGCGCCAAGGTTATCCATGCCGAGGGTGAACTGCAAGCAGCCGGAAAACTTCTTATGGCGGCCCAGGAGATATCCAAGGATAGCACCGCTATTCAACTACGATTCCTGCAAACGTTAACCGAAGTGGCGGCCGAAAAAAATTCGACACTGATCTTTCCGGTACCGATTGATCTTTTCACGCCGTTTATTGAGAAACATTCGAGAGGTTAAGCGGGAACTTGCCAAAGAAATTAAGGCGAAGCATCAAGCGGCTCTCCCGGTTTATACGAGAGAGCCGTTCTTAATTGGGATACTGCAGCAGGATCAACACTGCGCTTATTCAATATACCGGCCCGGCAGGTGAATAGAACGGCTGAGTATTTATAAAGATAAGAAATGAAGCAGAGAATAATCGAACTCGATATAGTCGATCTGGCCTATAACGGGCAGGCGATAGGATATGACAATGGCAAAGTAACGTTTGTCAATGGCGGACTTCCGGGAGAACGGGTCAGGGCGGAAATCGTCAAATCAAAGAAGCGTCATAACCAGGCCCGGCTTGTGAGGATTCTGTCCAAATCTCCGGAACGGATTGATCCGGCCTGTCGCCATTACGATATCTGCGGCGGTTGCATATGGCAGGACCTCGATTACGAAAGACAACTCTATTACAAAAGAAATCAGATCATCGCCAGCCTGGAACATATCGGTAAATTTAAGGACGTCGAAGTCGGGGATGTGCGCCGATCGCCGGATATTTTCTTCTACCGCAACAAGATGGAATTCTCGTTCAATGTCTGTTCGCCGGAAGAAGCCGGGCGGGGGTTTGTTCTCGGCCTGCATGAACAGGGTCGTTTTGACCGAATCTTCGACGTTGTCGAGTGCCGCCTGCAATCGGAGTTTTCGAATCAACTGGTTGTTTTTCTCCGTGAAAAGGTGGCCGAACTCGGCATCCCGATCTATGATTTGACGGCGCATCACGGGTTTTTGCGTTTCGCCGTCGTACGCGAGGGGAAAAACAGTGGGCAGATAATGCTGGCGCTGGTTTCGGGCGGAGGAGAATTTGTCGCCAAGGATCAGCTTGTCTCGGCCCTGATCGAGGCATTTCCCAAGCTTACAACAATTGTCTGGGTGATGAACGATAAGATGACCAATATCGCCCGGGGCGAGGTTTGCGAAATCCTTCATGGTCCCGGTTATATTGAAGAAGAGATACTCGGCTTGCGATTCCGAATCAGCGTCGGTTCGTTTTTTCAGACAAACAGCCGTCAGAGCGAAGCGCTGTATCGGAGGGCTATTGAACTTGCTGAAATTGAAAGAAGCGACAACCTGCTTGATCTTTATTGCGGGGCCGGCACGATCGGTTTGTGCGCCGCGTCAAAAGCCGGACGGGTGATTGGCATTGATATCGAAAAAGAAGCGGTTGATGCGGCAAAGATAAATGCCGAAATAAACGGCGTTGAAAACAGCCGCTTTTTCGCCGGGCCGATTCGCACGGCGCTGGCTTCGGATGATCTGCGGGGGATACGATTTGACGTGGTCATCAACGACCCGCCGCGCGCCGGTATGCATCCGAAGGCGATAAAACGCCTGCTGGAGATTAACGCCGGGCGGTTGATATATATATCCTGCAATCCGGCCACATTCGCTCGCGACGCGGCTATCTTGTGCGAGGCCGGATATAATCTTTGCGAGATAATACCTTTCGATATGTTTCCCCACACTATGCATATCGAATTGGTTTCACGATTCGAAAAAAGTGATTGATCGCTTTTAAGCATAAAGATATTATCTTTATAAATTGGATTGGCGAATTATGCCTGAATGTAAGCCTTTAACATTTATCCATGCGGCCGATTTTCATCTCGGCGCTGACCTGAAAAGACTCGGCCCGGCGGCGGAAAAGCTGCGTCAGGCACAATTTGACGCCCTGTACCGAACGCTTGCCTGTGCCGCTGAAAAAGAAGCGGCTTTTGTCGTTATTTGCGGCGACCTCTTCGACAACCGATTTCCGGCCGAAAAGGTAATTAAGCAAACACGAGAGACTTTTGCCGAATTTGCATCAGTTAAGGTTTTCGTTATCCCGGGAACGCATGATTTTTTGAGCCGTGATTCGATTCTGAGTTCGGAGAAAGCCGGATGGGCAGGCAAAAACGTTATTTTTTTAAACCGGTCTGTCGAGTCACCGCTTCACCTTCCAGATTTTAACTGCTATCTCTATTTTACTATAAATCGTTCTAATCGCTCGGCGTTTTCGCCGATTGAGGGATTTGCCCGGGAATGTCGGGAAGGATATCATATCGGTCTGGCTCACGGTTCACTCCGGATTGGAGGGCTTAACCTGTCATATGATTTTCCTATGGAACCAAAGGAAATCGAGGCAAGCGGTCTTGATTATTTGGCCCTGGGTCACTGGCATAAGGCAAGAGTAGAAAAATATGGCCGGACGACGGTCGCTTATTCCGGCATACCTCAGCCGCTTTCCTTTTCCGACCCGGAAGAAGGTTCAGCGCTTATTGTCACCATTGAATATTCCGGTCTGGTAAGCATGGAGAAGATAATAACATCCATGGTTGTCTTTAGGAAAATTTCCGAGGTAATTTATCATCCTCATCAATTGACCCAGGTTCTTGATAACGAGGCCGATACCAATAAGATAATAAAGCTTGACCTGCGATTTTCCGATAATCTTAAAGAATATCATGAAATTGACAGGATAATCAAAAATTCTGCGTCGAGGTTTCTTTCAGTGAGCACTGACGACTGGAAAGAGAAAAATGCATCCCCGGAGCCTGAAGATATTAACCTGGGGGGAAACAGCCTCCTGATTGCCGGATATCTTGAAGAGATAGACAGGCTGAAAGATAACGAAAGCCCGGAACGCGCTGATCTTTATGAAAAGGCGGCCAATTTGGGGGTTTGCATTATCAGGGGAGAGGTTTGATGCGCCGTCAGGTTGTGCTCAATTCTCTTCGGATGGAAAATTTCGGCTGCTTCCGCGATCGGACAGTCACTTTCGAGCCGGAACTCAATCAGCTCATCGGTCCCAATGAAAGCGGCAAGTCAACCGTTCTCAGGGGATTGTTGACTGCTGTCTTCGAGGATGGAACTACCCGGAAGAAAAATATCAGTCAACTACGAAACTGGAACCAAAAAAGTCCTTTCAAGCTGACCTTGAAGTTTTCCGTTGGCGATAAGGAATTTACTTTGATCAGGGATCACGGTACCGGCCGCGACATTATGACCGACTCCGACGGAATAACCTATGAGGGGAGAACAATCGGGGAAAACCTCGGTATTTACTTCGGCACTCCCGATCGGAATCTTTTTGAATCGGTTTTTTGCTTTTCATCGGATGACCCCGCCTCCCTTGAGAAACAAAAGAGCAGGCTCAAATCAGCCCTGGAGACGCCGGTTTTTTCCGGTTTTGACCGTACCAAAGCCGACGACTATCTTGAGGAAGAAATCAAAAAAATCGATAATCCCCGGGCGCACGGACCGCGAAAACTCGACCTGCTCGACGAACAGATTCAAAGCTACCTGCAGCAGAAATCAGAGCTTGACCGACGGATGGAGGCTCTGGCCAAAGATAAAGCGGAGCTTGATACGGTTCGGGAAAATATCAAGCAGCATGAAGACGATTTGTCGCGATTGGAAAGACTCGTTATCGGTGGTGAAGCGTACCGGACGTTGGATACCCGGATGGCCGGTCTGGATGAGCGTCTCCAGACTCACCTGGCCAACTACTCCCGGGCGCAGCAGGCGGCTGAGGATTTGGAGAGAGTAGGCAAGGAGTTGGCCGGTATCACGGTTCCCGAACCCGGCGAAATCAAGGAGATTGAAACCAGGCGGAATGAACTGGTCCAGACTGTCGATCAGGCCAAGCGCGGAATGGATGAGTTGATCGTTCGGCGCGTCCGGGCCAAGCGCGACTTCATGGCGGTAACGCTGCTTTTGGTTTTCCTCTGCCTCGTGTATGTTATCCAGCAGATGGGGTATTACGACACCGGTCCGGTGGCCGATATCACTCCCTATACTATTCCCGTGATGACGCTAATCTGGGTAGTGGGCATGTCCGCGTACCTGTCCTGTTTCCGCAGAAAGAAAAAGGCGACGACGATTTTCCGGGGAAAAGTGGCCGAAATGGACGGGTTCTATGCCGAGTTGAATGATCGGTGTAACCTCAAAGCTGCCGATCCGATAAAAGCCATTCACGAACAAATAACGCGTCGGCAAACGCTTGGATTGAGCGCCGAGAACCTGGCCGGAAGAGTTGATCTTCTCTCCGACGGCAAAGGACTGGAACATCTTGCCGAAGTCAAGTGGCAACTGGAAGCGGAAGTGGCGCAGATTAACAAGGAGTTTGCACCCCTGGTGGAGTTTGCCTCCGTGGCAGGGCAAGTGGCCGAATTAAAAGAGGAATTGACGGCCAAGCGGGTCCGATGTAATGCTTTTCGTGAAAGGGCGGCTTTGCTTACGGAAAGATGCTCGGCGATTGAACCGTTAAAAAACAGTTTTACCAAAGTAGAAAATGAACTGGAAGCGCTTAAGCGCGAGTACAAGGAAATCGTCGAAAGGCTGGAAATACTGAGGATTACCCGCGCGGCCCTGAACCGCGCCGCTGATCAATTGATTGAACAAACATTTGCCGCATACAGCGATGAAGCTTCAACCTATCTGGCTGATTTGACCGACAGACGCTACGAAGAACTCCGCTTCTCAAAAGAGATCGACGCTTTTGAACTGAAGGTTAATAATACCGATAACTGGTACGGGGTTGGCGAATATCTTTCATCATCCACTCGCGATGTCGTTTACATGGCTCTTCATCTGGCGGCGATGGATCGGCTGTCAGGCGATTATGCCGTGCCGGTGATATTTGATCAGGCCGGCGCAAGGATGGACGAAAACAGGCGGCGAAACTTTTTTGACCTGCTTTCCCGCCTGGCCTCCCGGCGGCAGGTTGTTTATGCCGCTGTCGGAAAAGGGAATCTTCAGGGCGAATCACATATCATAGAATTTGATTTAGAGGCTTCCGAGGTAACACGGGAGCAAACCGTCTAAGAATAAAAATTCCCTTTATTTTCCCAGGCCAATCATTATATTTCATTTATATGGCAGACATGATGATCTGGGCCCCGTGGCGGTCGGAATTTATTCTGGGTGAAAAAGAAAAGGGTTGTATCTTTTGCAGGTTGGCCGGGGAGAAAAGGAAAAATCATAAAAACCTGATATTATATCGTACCGAAAAGTCATACATCGTCCTGAACAAGTATCCGTACAATGCCGGGCATCTTCTTATCGTTCCCAATCGCCATATCGGGGCGCTGGAGCGGCTGACCGGGGTCGAATCGATGGAACTGATTCAACTCAGCCAGATGGCGGTTAAAGTTATGAAATCGTGTCTCAAGCCGAATGCTTTCAACCTGGGGATGAATCTGGGTCGTCCCGCCGGCGCCGGGGTGGCGGGCCATCTCCATATGCATATCGTACCCCGCTGGACAGGCGATGCCAACTTCATGGCCGTGGTGGGCAAAACAAGAGTGCATTCGATTCCGATGAAATCGATTTACGACAAACTGGTCGAGGGGTTTGCCGAATTATGAGTCCCCGACGGATACCAACCAGGGGGGAACTGCTCAGGCTCCAGAAACTGTACCGCACCGATAAGAAAATCGCCGAATTTATCGGTAACGGTGTTACCGAGCACCTGGTTTCTTATTGGCGCAGAAAAAAAGGGATTGATCAGTATTCCTTTCCCAAGTTTTCCGAGAAGGAGATTAGCGAAGTCTGGGATCGCTTTGGCGACGATTTCCATGCCGGTATGGAACTGGGTATCTCGAAGGCCGCTTTTTATAATTGGCGGCGAAGATATAAAATCACCAAAAAGCCGGAAGCGCTGAAACTCGAACAACTGTCGCTTCAACTCTATACCGATGATAAAAGAGACCACCGACGGATCGGAACCGGTCGGCAGACTATCCTTCAAAAAAGCCTTTCGCATAAGACAAGCGAAAAAGATATTCCGCCGGGGAAGAAGATAGAGTTTGAACCTGACGTTACTTTGTCGGCAGGCACGGCGGGCGAGGTGCTTTATCATTTTCAGGTGTCGGGCATTAAATTCGTGAAAAATCCCGGCCGGATTATCATTGCTCTGGATGGAGCTTCCCCGGATGATTCCGCTGACATGGCTTCGCGCCTGAAATCGGTTCGTGATTTTGCCCGCCTGCAACAGATAAGAAATTTCTTTGACATCGGCGAGGGCGACGGTTTGCAACTCGCGCTCGAAAAGGGACTGATACTGCCGGGTCAGATCGTAGCGGGCAGTGACCGGTACAACGCCTCGTGCGGCTGTTTGGGAGCGATCAATTTTTCCGTCAGCGTCGAAGAGATGGCCGCCGTCTGGGCGGAAAATAAGTTTACCTTGACGATACCGGAAACGACGCGGATAAACATCACCGGCCGGACGCCGCGCGGAGTATTTACGCGCGACGTAATTTACCAGGTTATCGCGCGGGTGGCGTCTAAGGGAATCGAAGGCAAGCAGGTTGAGTTTTATGGAAGCGCCGTCGATCAGATGTCGATTTCGGAAAGGTTTACCCTCTGCCGCGTGATTATGACTACCGGAGCCGCCGGTGCGGTCTGCCCGTTCGATGCTACTACCCGGCGATACGTCAATCTTCGCGCCCGTCGTCCTTTCACTCCGATATTGGCCGACCGCAATGCCGTCTATGCCGGTGAATATACTTTCGATGTCAACACCATGAAGCCGGTCGCCGCCCGCCGCGGCGGGCCGGAACGTATTGAAGATATTACGGCGATTGATGAGCTGTCGGACTTGCCGATTCGGCAGGTTTTTCTGGGCGGAGCCGCCAACGGTCGTTTTGACGATCTCAGGATCGCCGCCGAGATATTAAAAGGCAAAGTAATCAATCCTGATACAAGACTCATAATTCAACCGGC
>CAZSYD010000022.1:0-37502 GCA_964611355.1 uncultured Ignavibacteriales bacterium
GATTGCGGATGCTTCATAGTGCTTCAGCACCTGTAAAATAGGGTCTATTGCGGGACGTTTTTTCGGGGGAAGCCAAAGAAGTATCTTTGCTTTTTTCTTTAAGATCAATTAGCCTTTGCATATTAACAAATTTTGCTAATGTAACCCTTTGCAATATGTTATAAATCTTTCGATATCTTCAGAGCTTGTGATGATTTTTTCAAATAATCTCTGGCCGTCGACGATTTTTCGTTGCCAAGATGAGTGCGGTCTTCTTCTGGCTCGGGCGCGGATCCCCGTTCTTTTTAATGGAATGATCATCGCGTAGACATCAAAACGATCTGCGATGATTTGCCCTTTGAGTTTAATATGAAATCCATATGGTGAATATCCACCTACTGGCAGAATTTCAAGATCAGAGCGGTCAGTTACAACTTGATCCATTAAGTCGTTTAAGGTTGTTAAATATTCAGGCTTTAATTTCATTATTTCGCCTCTGAGATTTATAACTTTGTCTGACGGATTTGAAAGAGATTTGAACCATTCGCCTATCATTTTTTCCTCCCTTAATTGCTGTCCCTTTTATGACGCCACCAAAGTCTATCACTTGCTCCTATTTCTAAGCATAGTTCCTCAAGCGAATCTGCCAATGGATTAGTAGTCGCAAGAAAAACTTCTCGTGCGCTTGGTGTACCAGAAATTTGTAGTCTGGTTAAAATCTCCGAAAAACTACTATCAGAAAAGCCATGGGCGATACCCGTTTTTGAACGTACCATCTGAAGTAATCGTAGAGAATTGATAAGTTTATCAACTTTCTCAATGTCAATCCCTGGAAATTCCTTTAACCATACTTGCAGTAAAGAGATAGATGATAGTCTTTTGCCATCGCTATCTTTTGTTTTATCAGTAGGAAGATCTTTCTGAAAAGCCGAGGTATCCAAATATTCAATAAAAATCGTAGTAAGATTTAAAATACATTCTCTGAATTCCGGAAACTCGTTGAGCAAAGGTTCCCGCAGGGCCTTCTCCAAATGACGATGTGGCCCCTTGTACGGTCGGTAAACAGTGAGCCCCTTTTCTTTAAATGCCTTGGCCAACTGCTCTCTGCCGCGAATCAACCTTTCTTCTAGGCTGGCCTCGGTTGCAAACTTACCGTGCAATTGCGAGTTCACAAACGATTTCGATGGCGTTCCCCTTGGTTGTACATTATTAGCATGCCAGTGAGCGACATCTTCGGGGGGCATAAAACTCTTGGCTATATCACCTAACCAGCAGAAAACTAGACCCTCGTCACTTAAACCAATGGGCATCCTCCAACCATGAATGTCGGAAACGGAGCCATATCCAGGTGATCCGAAACCGACCGAGTATTTAGATGGCTCATCATAGTATTTTTTTAGGACTTTTGGGCTAAAGTAAACAAATGGTTGCAATTTGTCTCGATTTGGAACTTTCTTTACAAGTGTTCCATCAACCTTTCTTTCCACAATGAACTCTGGATAGTCGATTGATCTTAGTCCATTATGCGCATGACATCCTATAGATCCAGCGCGTTTTGCAGGAGTCACTACATCTTTGCATGTCAGCCTGCTGAAAGGGAGAACTCCAAGAGTTTGTGTATTGCAAAAATTAATCCGATAGCAGCCCCATTTAGTATTAACAATACCATTCGATCCGCCACGTTCAGGCAACTCTTTGCTGGGAGTATTCCAGTGCCGTCTGTGGTCGTGCTGTCGAATTAAAACCATCCCGAGTGCTGCGAGATAATCTTGCAGATAATCCGTTCGCATTTCCACCGGCCCTAAAGTTGCAGGGACGGCAATACGAACAATAGTTTCGCCCGTGCGGGGATCTACAAGCTGGCCATTCTGATCGTACCTTAGGTCGAAGTAATCCTCGAATGAATGACATAATCGCCAAGATGATGGGAAATCATATAGTCCAGGTTTCTGAACTACGAATGACCTTTCCTCATCAGTGCTTGGGTTAAATTCCGCTTCAACTCCCGAATCTGTGGAATTGATTAGCAGAAACTGGTCCTCATAATGAACGGACCATGTATCGCCAGCCATTACCTTCCGTAGAATTTCTTCGTCGTATTTTGCAAGATAAGATAAAGTTCCATATGTTTCTGTGAAATCCTCCTTCCCGATGTGATCGAAGCCATCAGCTTGAGCGATAATTGTCCAATCACTACATTTACCAGCAAATCGTCGTAACCAATCCTCCCACTTAATCCACTCAGTAGATCCTGGAACAGTCTTGTAAGCCATTATGGACTTCCCTCGAAAAAACGGACACGGATTAAAGATAGGGTAGCCGCGAATTTGAAGTCAAGGGGACTTTTATATCCCAGGCTCGAACGACGACGGCTGCGGTTATAGCTTAATATAATCCATTGTCAGGTTTTTCGTCTTCGGTTTCACTCGGACTCATAACGCGACCCACTTCTGTCATTCGGTAGAAATTTGTTCCGTTAACAAAGGGATAATTTTTCCCGAAGCAGCCGTTTGCGACGCACGCATGTTTTTCGCAGCGCTTTTGTAATCACAAACCATTCAATAGATTACAATCGCATTAGCATCTTCGGCACAGGGGTTGCTCAAAGGTGAGCCGGAGAAAAAGTATGTGCTCTATCCTGAACGTTCCTTCCTGAGTCAGGACGCAGGTGCTGAAGCACTGTGAAGCAAAGGACAGGGTGGACGAGGTGTTGGTATGCCTGATGAGAAAGAAAAAAAGGAAGAAACAGCGAGCGAGAAGCCGCAGAAGCCGGCTTCCAAATTAAAAAGCCCGCTGTTTTTAATCATTATCGGCGTGGTCGTTTTTGTCGCGGCCATCGGAGTATTTACCCTGACCATGGGCGTTTTTTCATCCCCGCCGACGGCCGATGAGGGATCGGATGCGGCCACAGAGCAGCAAGAAGCCGCCAAAACCGAGGCTTCCGATGACGGTCAGGAAGGTGATGACTCGACTGAAATGGAAAAACTCGAGAAAGAGTTGTTTCAAATAGAGGATGTCAGCGAGGCTGATGACCTGGATGATTTACTGGCCCTGGTGGAAGAAGAGGAAAAAAGCGAAAAGCCGGGGATGTCGAAAGAAGATTCGATCGAGGCGGTTAAATGGCTGGATGAGGAGAAGGCCAAATTGGCCGATGAGCGCTCTGAACTGGAGGCGTTGAAAAAGGGTCTGGACAGGCAGGAATACCGCCTTAAACAGTTGATCGCCAAAACGAGCCAGATTGAATCGGCGCGAATCAATTCACTGGCAAAGCTTTATAACGGCATGAAGGCCGCGCAGGTAGCACCGCTGATTACCAAACTTACGGAAGAACAGGCAGTCGAGATACTGCTGAAGATGAAACCGGCCAATGCGGCCAAGCTTCTGGGCTCTTTGAGTCCTGATCGCGCGGCCCGCATTTCGGCCAGAATGATAACCTTAAGCGAGGAGTAATGTATGAAACGATTACGGCCACCCGGACGGACAAGCTCTTCGGGAGGGGCCTATGCATAGCGGAATGATGGGCCGGGCCTGCTATCCGATCGATATGGCGATTGGTTTGGGCAGCCGGTCGTCGGCTAAGAAGGCGGGCGGATCCGACGGATTCGATACGCTGATGAGCCTGTTTCCGCAGATGGCGTCTCCGGAAAGCGGGTCTGTGCCGGGTTTAGTTCCGGGGAAAACGCCTGGGGCGTTCGCCGAAACCGGGATGGCGGGGGATACGCAGCTTATGCTGCCAAATTCTCTGGCCCGGCTGCTCGGATTGAACGCCTTGTTTCCTTCGGAACCAACAAAAGGGATGTTTCCATCCGAAGCCTCGGAAGCGATGCTGTTCGGCAAAGCTGACCTTCTGGCGGCCGATGACGGAAACGATCAGACCCTTTATCTGAGAATCGCCCCCGACGGCGAAGGAGCTTTTCCCGATTCGAAACAGGTTGAGGGCGAGGCTCAGGAAATGATACTGCCGATGCGCCTTCGGACGGTCGAACAGTGCGGCAACCGGATTTTGGCCGATGCCGAACTGTTGACAGCGACCGGGAAGGAGATACCGATCCGGCTGAAATTGGAGTTGGCCGGTGTTCAGGCAGATGGTTTGGATCGGGGAGAGGGCTCGCTGACGGATGTTGAGGCCAATTCACCCGCCGGTAAGATCAATCTGCCCCGGATGTTGAGCGAGCTTGGCGTTAAACTGCTGGTGATCGAAAACGCCGGAGAAACTTCCGGGCAGACCTCACGGGCGGTTTTTCCCGGGACGCCTGCTTTGAACCGGAATATCCCAGGTCTAAAAAACCAGTGGGTTCAACTTGCCGGGTTTTCTGGTTCGGAAACCGGTCAGACTGCCGGGAGCGCCGATGCCGATCCGGCGTCGATGACGGGCGGAGACGGTTATGGTCAGAGGGCGGATTTTTCCGACGGCAATCCTGCCGTATTCCAGCAGTTGGCTAAAAACGCCGGCGGCCGGGAAATGTCGGTTACACCTTCCCAATCCGGTATTGACAATGGCGTGTCGGTTTTGACGTCAATGGTCGAGCCGGGTATAGCCACGCCTCAGCCGGAGACAACCGAACATTCGGCTCCGGTACGGTTTTATGATCTGGACAGCAAGCTCGATCAGCTTAAGCGAAATCCCGGTCAGACAATCCGCGTCCAACTGGTGCCGGCCAAACTGGGGAAGATGGATCTTTCTATCATTTCCCACCGCGGCCTGGTGACGGTCAAGTTGACGCTCGATTCGCAGGCGGCAAAGCAGGCGGTTGAGAAAAACCTGTTCCAGTTGGAAAACCGACTGACCGCTTCCGGTATCAGGGTGGACAACTTCCAGATTTCCGTGGATCAGTCGTCTAAAGACGAGCAGTTCGCCGGTCATTATTATTCCCGTCAGCAGGGCGGGTATGATAATCCTCATTCGGGGGATAACCGACGGCATATGTTCGACCAAAGGCGGATGAACCAATTTAATCCGGCCGGGGCGAGATTCGACCAGGTTATGGTGAACTGCCTGGCGTGAAGGAGAAAACATAATGGGAATAGACAATATAAACTTCGTGTCTTCGACCGGTTCCGAGCAATCGGTCCAGGCGAATAAGAAGGTTCTTGATAAGGATGATTTCCTGAAGTTGTTGGTGGCCAAACTATCCAATCAGGACCCGATGAATCCGATTGACGACGAGGATTTTATCGCTCAACTGGCCCAGTTCTCTTCGCTGGAGCAGATGGAGAATATGAACAGCAACCTGACTGAGGATCTGCAGTGGAACTACCTGCTGTCGCAGACCATCTCCAATACGATGTCCACGTCGCTGATCGGCCGCACGGTCAGAGCCGATTCGTCGCAGGTTTATCTGAAAACCGGCGGCTCGACCGATATCAACCTTACCCTTCAGGAGCCGGCCAGTGAAGTCACGATTACCATTCGTGACGAAAACGGCCAGGATGTCAGGACAATCACCAGCGAGAACTCCGACCGGGGTAACATGGTCATCGAATGGGACGGTTTAACTGACGACGGCGTCCAGGCGGCATCCGGTTTTTATACGGTAAGCGCTGAGGCGGTTGACATCAACGGCAACGACTTCAATCCGGGCCTGTACGTGGAGGGCAGGGTCAAGGGAGTAACCTATAACGACGGTATCGCCTACTTGAGTATCGAAGGTCAGGACGTTCCTCTGGCGTCGGTGCTGGAGGTGAAAGAGGGTTAGCGATGCTGAAGATATCGGCATATCAGGACGTCAATCTGCCCGAAAGGGTCGGAAAACCGGCTGCAGGGCTGCAGAAGGCTCGCCGGCAAGGCAAAACTGATCGTGAGGTGAATTTCAAGTCTGCTCTTGATCAGCAGTTGCAAAAAGGCGGTGATGTGAAATTCTCGGCCCACGCCCGGGCGCGCCTCTATTCACGAGGTGTACGGCTGGATGAGGCTCGGTTGGAAGCCATTTCTCACGCGATTGACCGGGCTGAAGCCAAGGGGGCCAGGGAATCGCTGATTCTTGGGGAGGAGGCGGCTTATGTGGTGTCGGTAAAAAATCGCACCGTCATTACCGCCTTTGACCGTGATAACCTGCGCGACGGAGTGTTTACCGCTATCGACAGCGCAGTGATTTTGTGAACGATGATGAAGGATAATTAGAATGGAAACCCGAAAGAGTGCGAACGGCTGGACTCCGCTGAGGCGGAGGGGCCGGAAATCGCGTCAGGAGGATATACTCTTATGATGAGTTCACTTTTCGCAGGAGTTTCCGGCCTGCGTAACCATCAGGTGAAAATGAACGTGATCGGTAATAATATCGCCAACATTAACACCGTTGGCTTTAAGGGAGGCCGGGTTACCTTTCAAGAAGCCCTGGTGCAGACCCTGAAAGGCGCCGGCCGACCTTCGGCAATCTCAGGCGGTACCAACCCGCTTCAGATCGGTCTGGGCATGACGGTCTCCGCCATTGATACGCTCTTTACGCAGGGAGGTTTGGAAACCACCGGTCAGATTACCGATCTGGCTATTCAGGGTTCCGGCTTCTTTGTTCTCTCCGACGGTCACGGAGAATTTTACACTCGCGCCGGAGCTTTCGGATTCGACGCCGAAAGCTATCTGGTCGATCCGGGCAGCGGTTATATGGTGCAGGGCAAAATGGCTGATGAAGACGGCAATATCCCGGCGGTATCCACCATTGGCGATATCCGTCTCCCGTTTGGCCAGCAGGACCCGGCCAATGCCACGACGACTATCAGCCTTGCCAATAATCTTGACAGCTCCGCCACCCTTTCCAAGGCTACCCTGACGAATCCGGGAACTACCGGCATTGATCAGGTGACCGGAACTGCCGTTGACGGCGCCGGGGGCACGCACGATGTTGAGATTAACGCAAACGGAGGCAACGGCCAGGCAGTAATGGCAATTTATGATACGGGAACCAACCAGTACGGCTCCATGGTCGAATTTACCACCTTTGGCCAAATGGGGGTTGATGATTTTACAGGATTTACCATCACGGTTGACAACACGACTACGACGGATATTGCGGGTCTTACCGCCGATACGACCATCAGGGACCTTGTTACCACAATCAACGAAATCGCCGGCGTAAATTGCCGTCTGGATTATACTAACCCGGCCAACCTGGAGATTATTATCGAAAGGTCCAAAGCCGGATCTTCCGCTCGTTATGAAGTGGAGACTTCGGTCGGCACGGCCACCGACGCCACGCACGGCAATATTGTCAACCGTCTTTTTGGGATAGACGGCGCTTCGGCGGTTACGACCGGGGGGCTGGATCATACCTTCACGGCAACCGATATTTTTACGCCATACGGCAAGTCTGCCGAGGCGGCCAGGCAGCTTGAAATAGTCGTCAATGAAACAACCGGAATGGCTGAGGGGGTGGCCGGTCTCGGCACTGACGGAGTGACCATCAAGGCTTCTCAGGGCTTGAGCGAGGGCCTCAGATCTGCCGGTAATCAAATGATAGTCGAGACCGATTCGACCCAGCATTCAACGTCAATCGTGGCTTATGATTCCCAGGGCGGCAGACATACGGTGATTACGACCTTTACCAAGACCACCACTGACAATCTGTGGGATTGGGAAGTAACCCTTCCGGATCAGGAAACCATTCTTGAAGGCGGTTCCGGTCAGGTCAGATTTAATCCCGACGGTTCCCTGCTTGCATTTTCGTTCAACGGCGGTGCGACGTCGCTTCGGTTTGATCCGGGCAATGGCTCCGAAACTGTCGATATCTCCCTCAATTCCGGTGATACCGCCTCGTTTAGTGGTCTGACCGGATTTGCTTCGCCCTTTACGGCGTCAGCTATCTACCAGGATGGTTACGCCATGGGAATCCTGGAAAATATCGCTATTGACAGTTCAGGGACCATTACCGGGATTTTCAGCAATGGTCTGTCGCGGACGCTGGCCCAGATAAGCGTCGCCGATTTCAACAACAAGGGCGGTTTGCGCCGGATCGGACGTAGTCTTTATTCGGTGTCGGCCAACTCCGGGATGGCGGTTCACGGCATCGCCGGAGAAACGGTCGCCGGGACGATCAGTTCCGGAGCACTGGAATCTTCAAATATCGACATCGCTCAGGAATTTACCAACATGATTACCGCCCAGAGAGGATTCCAGGCCAATGCCCGAATAATCACCACTTCCGACAGCATGCTGGATGAACTGGTTAATTTGAAACGATAGGGATTTTAGCCATGATTAAGGTGAAAAGACTAAATGGAAATGAACTGGTCATCAACGCCGATTTGATCGAGTTTGTCGAAGCTTTGCCGGATACCATCATCTCGTTGGTAACCGGCAAGAAGATAATGATTCGGGAATCGGCTGATGAAGTAATCCAAAAAGTGGCTGAATTCAAACGGCTTTCTTCGGGGGTTTTTACCCCGAAGAAAGCCATCCATATGCAGGGAGATAAAAATGGCTGATGAAGACAAGACCATGATGGAAGTGGAAGAAACGGAAACTCCATCTGTGTCAAAGGGTTCGTCACCGATTAAGAAATACGGCATTTACGGGGCTATTGTCCTGGTCATGGTATTGGCCGCCTATTTTATCACCCTGAAGGTGGTCAAGCCGATGATCGCCGGCGACGGGCCGGTTGCTGAGCAAGCAAAAGGAAAGACTGAAAAACCGAAACCGAAAAAGAAAGAGAAGGAACGTGCCCCTAAAAAGGAACATGGTTCGCACGAATCCGAGGCCGGCGATATTTACATGATTGACCAGATTATCGTCAATCCGGCCGGAACCGGCGGCAGGAGATTTCTTTCGACGTCAATCGGTTTCGAACTGGAAACCGGCGAGGCCGGTGACCTGCTGAATGAACGGGAAGCGATAGTCAGGGATGCGCTTATAACTATTTTATCATCGCAGTCTGTACCGGAACTCAGCGACTTCAAGCAGAGAGAAAAGTTGCGAAAACTGATAAGACTGCGGGTCAGCAAGCTTTTGCAGACCGAGGATATCGCCGCAGTTTACTTTACGGAATTTATATTGCAATAACCGGAGACAGGAAGTGGCCAAGATATTATCACAGGACGAGATTGACGCGCTGTTATCGACGGTGTCATCCGGCGATGAGGCGGGCCAGCCGCAGGAAGTCGCCGACGACAAGTTGCGCTCGGTTGTGGTGTACGACTTCAAACACCCCAATCGAGTGTCAAAGGATCAACTGCGGACGCTTGAAAATATGCACGAAAACTTCGCCGGTCATATCGGGTCGGTCCTGTCAAACATTCAGCGGGCCATGCTGGATGTTGATCTGGTTTCGGTTGACCAGATCACTTACTCCGAGTTTATCATGTCGCTGGTATCGCCGTCGTGCACTTATACTTTTACGGCCGAGCCGCTCGAGGGCGCCTGTATTATAGACTTTAACCCGTCTTTGACTTATTCCTTTGTCGAGCGGATGTTCGGCGGCAGCGGCAAGGTGCTCGATACCGGCCGTGAGTTGACCGGTATCGAAAAGTCGTTGATGAACCGGATCGTGCGGGTTGTTTACAAGGAGTTGGAGAATGCCTGGATGCGCGTCCTCCCGATCAAGACCAGGCAGGTCAGCCTGGAAACCAACCCGCAATTCGTACAGATCGTGCCGCCCGGTGAAACCGTTATTGTAATCTCGTTCCAGTTAAAGCTGTTGCAATCGACCGGCCTGATGACCATCTGTTATCCCTACGTGGCTCTGGAGTCGATCATCGATAAGCTTTCGGTGCAAAACTGGATCGACGCGACCAAAAGAATATCAAAGGACCAGGATGCGGAGCTAAACAGGCAAAACCTGATGTTTCTTAAAACGCCCGTCAAGGCCATTCTGGCTCAAACCGAGGTGAGAATCCGTGATTTCCTGAACATGAAAATCGGAGACGTAGTCACAACCGATCATAAGTTGACTCAGGAAATAGAAGTATTTGTCAAAGATTGCAGTAAGTTTAAGGCCAGTCCCGGCCTGGTTGGCAGGAAAAAAGGATTTATCGTCACCAGGCTCGCCACTGAGACGAGAAAGGAGAATTAGCAGATGCCGGATGATGTTAAACCGGAAGCCTCATCGGAAGAGGAACTGCAGCCCAATGGCAATGACGCCGTTGAAAACAGCGTTGCTGACGCTCCGGAGGAAGCCGGCGAACCGGTGGCTGAAAAAGAAATCGACGCCGGGGCTGAAGTTGGGGCCGGGGGAGAATCGGAATCGGAAGCCGATGCTGAGCCGGGCGCCGGGGGTGAGGCGGAAGCCGAATCGAAGGCCGAGGTTGAGGCGGGATCTGAAGAAGATGAGGACTTCAAACCGGTCGTGAATGAAGATGACGTGGGAGAAGGCGATGCAGAAGCGGATATGCTGGCCATTCTCGAGGAGGAAGGGAAGAAAGTCGAAGCCGAGGTTTCCGCCGTCGAAAGTCAGGACGATTTCCCCGATTTGAGCGGTGTCAGGATGGAGGAACCGGTCGCCAACCAGGCTGAATTTCAGCAGCTCAGCCCGTCGCGGGATTCGTCTGGTACCACGAATAATATCGATATGCTGCTTGACGTCAAAATGCCGGTCGCTATCGAACTGGGACGGACGGAAATGCCGATATCGGAGCTTTTGTCCCTCGGCCCGGGCTCGGTGGTTGAACTTAACAAGCTGGCCGGCGAACCGGTTGACCTGCTGGTTAACAACCGCGTCATCGCCAGGGGTGAGGTGGTCGTGGTTGACGAAAACTTCGGCGTCAGGATTACGCTTCTGCTGTCACCGGAAGAGAGACTGAAGAGCCTGGCTGAAAATTAATATTGCAAGAGGTGGAAAAGGATGAGACATAGGATTGTCCCGGGCCTTGTGTTGCTGTTCTTGTGGGGCATGTTGGCTGCCCCGGTATGGGGCGATATCATTAAAGCCGACAACCCTGAAAGGCTGACCGAACAGGCCGAGGAAAAACCTGCTTCTTCCGAACCCGAAAGCGACCGGGTCGAAACGCCCTCCATGACCGATACGGTATTGCCGTCGCTGACGCGAATCGGTCTCTCCCTGCTGATAATTGTCGGTATTATCTACATTTCCGTATTCCTGCTGCGCAGGCTGTCGGGACGGAAGGCAGGCGGTGGCGGAGGGAAAACGATTCGGATTATTGAGCAGACATATCTGTCTCCCAAAAAATCGGTCTGCCTTTTGAAACTGGCCGACCGAGCCGTGCTGGTTGGGATAACCGAGGCGAATATCAATCTCCTGACCGAAATGGCGTGGGACGAATTGCCGCAGGATTTTCTGCAAAAAGCAACCGAAAGACGGGCGGGATTTCAGGGATTTATGGCCGAGGCGGCCGGGAAACTGTTGGGCGCCAAAAATAATAAAGGAGCGAAGCGTGAGCGGGGAATTTAAAAGGCGGCGCATGGTGAAGTTCATCACGGTGCTGTTATTTTTTGTCCTTGCTGTTACGGTCTTTAACTATACGCCCGCTCAGGGGCAGGCATTGCCGAAGATTTCGATCGGTGTGGAGCCTTCCGAGGACGCGCAGGATATCTCGGTGGCGCTGCAGATTGTCCTTTTGCTGACGGTTTTAACATTGGCGCCGTCGATCCTGATAATGATGACTTCATTTATTCGAATCACGGTGGTGCTTTCCTTTCTTCGCCAGGCCATCGGCACCAATCAGATGCCGCCCAATCAGTTGATTGTTGCACTGTCGCTTATCCTGACTTTTTTTATCATGGCGCCGGTCGGCAACCAGGTGTACCAGAGCGGGCTCAAACCGTACCTTGACGGTCAAGTTACGCAGGACGAAGCGTTTGAGAACGGCATGAAACCGGTCCGGGGTTTTATGCTCAAGCAGGTTCGTGAAAAAGACCTGGCTTTGTTCGTCAAACTGTCCGGAATGGAACGTCCTCAAAACAAGGATGATATCCCGACCCGGCTGTTGATACCCGGTTTTGTAATCTCGGAACTCAGGATCGCCTTTCAGATTGCCTTCGTCGTTTTCATTCCGTTCATGATTATCGATATGGTCGTAGCCTCGGTTTTAATGTCGATGGGTATGATGATGCTGCCGCCGATTATGGTGGCGCTGCCGTTTAAGATACTCCTGTTTGTCCTGGTGGACGGGTGGTATCTGATAGTCAAAGCATTGGTCGAATCGTTTGGATAAGGTGATGGTATGACGCCGCAATTTGTACTGGCCCTCGGACGCGAGGCTATTTTGCTGACCCTGATGGTGTCGGCTCCGATGCTGGCGGCCGGTTTGCTGGTCGGTCTTATTATTTCGGTTCTCCAGGCGGTGACCCAGATTCATGAGATGACGCTCACTTTTATTCCCAAGATAGTTGCGGTCGCTTTTGCTCTGTTGATTTTTCTTTCATGGATGATAAATCTTATCGTAGATTTCACCATCCGGCTGATTAATTCCATACCCTCTATTGCCGGTTAGAAAAATATTCCCCCATCTTGAGTATTATTTTCCTTTTTGGTGGCCGGGCCGTTTGAGAGAACCTTTCGCGACCCTTGTAACTCATTTGATAACAATATGATAGTTGATAATTAACGACTGTTTCATTCCGGCACAGAGCTTGCAATTAAGGCGGGCGATAACCATTAGTGCGGGATTTCCAAGGTGTTGGATTTTATAAATTTAGGCGCGGAGAAGATACAGTTGTTTATCCTCCTGACGATGCGCATCGGCGGTATCATGTTGACTGCTCCTGTTTTTTCGCATCGTTCGATTCCGAGACGGATTGCCATATCAATGACTCTTGGGCTGAGTGTTATTCTCCTGCCGATTTTTTTTGAAACGGCCCTTCCGCAAACGACCGGCCTTATCGACCTGGGCATTCTTTGTTTGAAGGAGATATTCGTCGGGGTCCTTATCGGGCTGGTATTCAGCGTCATTTTTCTCGGCGTCAGGCTGGCCGGTTCGATAGTCGGTTATCAGATCGGGTTTGCCATGGTAAACGTGGTTGACCCCAATTCCTCGATCCAGGTATCCATCCTGGGAGAGTTCTGGTTTCTGGTGGCGACGCTGATTTTTCTGACCATAAACGGACATCACATCATTATCAGCGGCCTGGTTGATTCTTTCCGGATTATTCCCCTTGGAATGGCTACTCCGTCCGGCGGGGTCGGCGAATGGTTTTTGAAATACACTTCGTTTGTTTTTGTGCTGGGTCTGAAGTTTGCCGCGCCGGTGATTCTGACCATCCTCCTGATCGAAGTCGCGATGGGTATTCTGGCGCGCACCATGCCGCAGATGAATATCTTCATCGTCGGTTTCCCGCTGAAGATTTTCACCGGCCTGCTAATGATCGGCGTGTCGCTGCCGGTCTTTGCCTATCTGCTTCAAAAGATTTGCGACAACCTGGATAACGAAATGGCTTACCTGATGAAGGTCTATAACGTGAGCGGAACGATTTAAGATGGCGGATACAGCGCAGGAAAAAACAGAACGAGCAACTCCACGGAAACTGGAAAAGGCCCGTGAGCAAGGCCAGGTAGCCAGTTCTCAGGATCTCAATTCGGTTGTCATTATAACTTTCGGCTTTTTGACAATTTATTTCATGGGGCCGATTCTGTTTAACAACCTGGGCCGGTTGATGAAGAATACACTTTCGGATGCGCCCGGTATGATGGTTAATCCGGACACCATTGCGCAGGTTTTTACCGATAAGATTTTCGCCTTTGCCGCCGTGGTCGGTCCGATTTTTCTTTCGCTGGCTTTTTTTGCCTATCTGATTAATGTCGCCCAGGTCGGAATCCTCTTTTCGGCCAAGTCGATTGAGCCGAAGCCGGATAAGTTGGATATCGCCAAAGGACTGAAACGACTTATCTCGAAGAAATCGCTGGCCAATCTCATCCGCGACATACTGAAAACGATTATTATTGCTATCATTGCCTACTATACGATTTCCGGTTGGCTGCCTGAGATATTGTCAATGGGCGATAAAACAGTGGGCCAGTATGGGGCTACGCTGGGCCGCCTTGGTATTATCCTATCCATAAAAATTATGCTCGCGCTCCTGATTATAGCCCTTTTCGATTTTGCATTTCAGAGATACGATCACGCCACGCAGTTGAAGATGACCAAGCAGGAAGTCAGGGAAGAATTGAAGGATACCGAGGGTAATCCGATAATCAAGGGCCGCGTCAGGCAAATTCAGCGTGAGATGGCCCGGCGGCGGATGATGTCGGAAATCCCTAAGGCGGACGTGGTAATCACCAACCCGACTCAGGTCGCCGTGGCGCTCAAGTACGATCCCCAAACGATGGAAGCGCCGACGGTGGTGGGCAAGGGACAGCGCCTGATCGCCGAGCAGATTAAAAAGATTGCCCGCGAATATGACATCCCGATCGTTGAAAACAAGCCGCTGGCCCGGTCGCTTTTCAAGATGGTCGACGTGGGCGAGATGGTTCCTCACACTCTGTATCGAGCTGTGGCCGAAGTCCTGGCTTACATCTATCGCCTTAAGGATCGGAAGGGGGTAAGCCTTGGTTGATCAGAGAAAATCAATTCTAAACGCCATAACGGATCATTCGGACGTGGCTATGGCGGTTCTGGTGGTGGCTGTAATGGCGGTGCTGGTTCTGCCGCTTCCGCCCGGATTGCTCGATTTTGCACTGGCCTTTAATATCGCCTTTTCGATCGTCATCCTGATTGCCACGCTTTACATCACCAGCCCGCTTGATCTGTCAGTTTTTCCGGGGATGCTCCTGATCGTTACCCTTATTCGACTTTCGCTGAACGTCGCCTCGACCCGCCTTATCCTCGGTGAGGGATACGCTGGTGAAGTGATTAATTCATTCGGCAACTTCGTGGTCAAGGGCAACTACATTGTTGGCTTCATTGTCTTTTTAATTCTGGTCATCATTCAGTTCGTGGTCATTACCAAGGGCGCTACGCGAATCTCGGAAGTTGCCGCCCGTTTTACCCTTGACGCTATGCCGGGCAAACAGATGGCGATTGATGCCGACCTGAACGCGGGATTGATCTCCGATAACGAAGCCCGCGGCCGGCGGACGGTGATTGCCCGCGAAGCCGATTTTTACGGCGCCATGGACGGCGCCTCCAAATTTGTCCGGGGCGACGCCATCGCCGGCATTCTGATTACTGCCATAAATATCATCGGCGGCTTTGTGATCGGCATCGTCATGCAGGACCTGTCGGTTACGGAGTCGCTTCATACTTACACCCTGCTGTCGGTCGGCGATGGCCTGGTGACACAGATTCCGGCTTTGATAGTTTCCAGTTCAGCCGGTATTGTCGTCACGCGGTCGGCGGCTGAAAACAACCTCGGTAAGGACTTGGTCAGACAGTTGAGCTTCCAGCCCAAGGCGATAATGATCGCCTCAGGGGTAATCCTTGTCTTTGGCATAGTGCCGGGGATGCCGACTTTGCCGTTTGTCGGGCTGGGATCGGTCCTGGGAGTACTGGCGGTTCTGGTCGAAAGAGATCGTAAATCGGTTGCCCAGCGCGAGCAGCGCGAGGAAACGGAAAAAGCGAAACAGCCTCTCGAAGAGAGAACCGAGGACCTGCTCAAAGTCGATACGCTGGAAATCGAAATCGGTTACGGTCTGATACCGATGGTCGATGCCAATCAGGGCGGCGATCTTTTGGATCGAATAACCGTTATCCGAAAGCAGACAGCCCTCGATACGGGCATAATCGTTCCGGCTATTCGTATCCGCGACAATGTCCAACTGCAGCCAAATGAATATGTCATAAAGATTAAGGGGCTGGTGGCCACCAGGGGAGAACTGATGCCCGATCACCTGATGGCCATCAATCCCGGTTACATAGATGACGAAATAGAAGGTTTTGAGACGGTCGAACCGGCTTTCAACCTCCGCGCTCACTGGATTATTCCCGGCCTTAAGGAAACCGCCGAAGCCAAAGGCTACACCGTGGTCGAATCGACAGCCGTTCTGGCCACTCATCTTACCGAAGTCATTCGCGGCAACGCCGCCGAAATCATTTCCCGTCAGGATGTGCAGCATTTGCTTGATAATCTTAAGCAGGATCAGCCGGCCCTGGTGGATGGCGTCATTCCCGATCTCGTGTCTCTGCCGGCGGCGCATAAAATTATCCAGTTGCTGCTCGAGGAGCGGGTGCCGGTGCGTGACCTGGGAACGATCATGGAAACGATTTCCGACTATGCGGAATCCACCAAAGACCCTGAAGTTTTGGCCGAATACTGCCGGATCGCTCTCCGCCGCCGGATTTCGGATATGCTTAAGGATAATGACGGCAAGATTCACTGTTTTACTCTCTCTCCCACAGTAGAACAGTTTTTATCCAATTCGGTCCAGAGTACCAAACAGGGGATAATTCTGGTGTTGCAGCCGGAGGTTTCCGAAAAGCTGGTCAAGTTGACGCTGGAACAGGCTGATAACCTTTCCACGGGCGGATATCATCCGATATGTCTTACCTCGCCGAATGTCCGGCTGGCTTTCCGGCGTCTGATGGAGTCGTCGATGCCGCATCTGGCCGTCGTGTCGTACAATGAGATTCACCGCGATGTGGAAGTGATTTCAACCGGAATGGTGGAGTTGAACAATGATAATTAAATCGTTTGTCTCGGATACCGTCGCCGGCGCGTTAAAAATGGTGCGCAGTGAACTTGGCGGCGACGCGGTTATTCTGAAGACCAGGAAACTAAATCAAAAATCGGCCGTGGGGGGCAGGGTGGAAGTGACCGCCTGTATCGACCGGGCTCGCGGCTCAGCGGCATCGGTTGAGCCTGCCGATGTTTCGTCTCGACCGCCTGCAGACCGGCAGAAGTATTTCCCGGCCGAGGAGATCGTCCAAAAGCTCGATTTTTTGATCGACATCTTTCAAGCGCCGATGCGAAAAAGCGCATTTCCCGGAAATATCGGGCAGCTTTTCACAGCCATGTTGCACGCCGACATCCCGGAAACGATGGCCTGTGATCTGGCCGACAGACTCAGAGAGCGGTTTGATCCTGACGATGACTATAATTCAATCGCCTCGACGGCCGTACAGATGCTTATTGATCAACTCCCCAAGACCAGGGAATCGTATCTCTTTAAGGCTAAACAAAAGATTGTCATGGTCGGGCCGGCCGGAAGCGGCAAGACGTCGCTGATGGGGCGGCTGACCGGCTATCTGGTTGGCGAGCGGAAGCTGGCCGTCTGTCTGACCTCGCTTGATAATGTCAAAGTTTCGGCGCCTGAGGAGCTTTTGACTTACGCTGAGATTCTCGACGTCGATCATTTCGAGATGCCGCGGGAGATTGACCGGACTTTGCTGGAAGATCAGGGTAAAGACAAGGTAACCCTGATCGATACTCCGGCTCTTAACACCCGCGACCGTGATGAGATCGGGCTATACGCCGAGAAGCTGACGCGCATAAAGCCGCACCGGGTCATCGGCGTTTTCCCGGCCACCTTCCGGACCAGTGACCTTTTGGACACGCTTCGCGCTTACCGGCCGCTCAAATTGACCGAAATAGCCGTAACCCTGACCGACCAAACCAGTCGCCTTGGAGGTATGATTGCTCTTTCGATTCAGACCGGACTTCCGATTTCGATCCTTGGTACGGGGCGCAAGGTGGGCGGCATAGATTTGGCGCCGGATCACAGAAAAATCATCCGGGCCTTTCTCGGAGCAGAGAAGGTAACAAATGATGAATAATCTCTTCGGAAGAAAAGAAATCGCCATACCGGACAATGGAAGTCCACGCCTTCTGGCTGTTGCGTCGGGCAAAGGCGGCGTCGGCAAGTCGGTTATTGCTTTCAACGTGGCCGACCATCTTTCAAGCCGGTGGCGGGTTTTGCTGATCGACGGTGATTTTCTGAGGGGAAATCTTCATCTTTTAGGCAATATCAAGGCTGAATACGGGTGGCAGGATATCTGTTTCGGCCGGGCAGGGTTTTCGGAAGCGGTTACTGCCGTCAACGAGAAATTTGACCTTTTGGCTTCCTCCGGCGCTCTTTCCGTGGAAGCTCTCCCGGATGTTGAAAGCCTGGCTGTCTTTTTGGGAGGTCTGCGTAATCAGTGCCGGCGGTATGATTATATAATCTTTGATACATCTTCCGGGGTATTGCCGCATACGGGTCTGATACTTCACACCGTTGACCGGATAATTCTGGTAACAACGCCGGAGTTGACGTCGATTTCGGACTGTTACGCTCTTTATAAGACGTTGATTACCGACAACGAGAATATCATTGCCTCCCTTCTGGTTAACCATGAGGATCGAGAAGATGAAGTCGAATATATCTATCAAAAATTTATAGCGATAACGAACCGGTTTTTAGATCGTTCGCCGGTTTTCTTCGGTTCGCTTGGCTATGACCGGGAGTTGGTTGAGGCGGTGGCCCGCCAAAAGAGGATTGCCGACTATGCTCCCGGCAGCCGGATCAATCGCCAATTTGCCGACCTGGCAGTCTGTCTCTCAGGAGAGTCTACAGAGGCAGGTTTTAACCGTAAATCGATAAATTCAACCGCCCTTGAGGCCGATATGAGGGAATAGCAGGTAAATGATTAGTACAACCAAAGAGAAGAAGCAGAGAGAAAGACCAGTGTCGTCGGCAGCCAGTTCAGAGACAGCCACCGGTCGCAAAACGAGAGAGAAATCAAAACGGGATCTGGCAACCCAACGGGAGTGGGGTAAATATCTTAAGGATCAGGATTCCGTCGTTCGCAAACGCCTTCTTAATCATTATCTGCCGTTGGTCAGGAACGTCGCCGGCCGAATGGCCATAAATTTCCCGCGTTCGGTCGAATTGTGCGACCTGATTAACACCGGCGTTATTGGTCTGATCGAGGCTTTTCGCAATTATGATCCCAACCGTGGGGTGAAGTTTGAGACTTATGCAGTTCCCAGGATTCGCGGGGCTATCCTCGATGAATTGCGCTCCCTCGATTGGGTGCCCCGTTCCACGCGAGCCAAAGCGCGGGAGATCGAACGGGCGCTGGTCGGTTTTGAAAACCGGGAGGGCCGGCCTCCAACCGATGAGGAACTGGCCGGGGTACTCAATGTGAGCCTTGGCGAACTGCATTATTCTTTGGAGGATGTTTCGAAAACGTCGCTTCTGTCGCTTGACGAGATGATTTTTCGAGAAGAAGACAATCGGCAGATTCCGCGCATCGAGACGGTGGAGGATCAGAGAGCCAATACGACTTTGAAGAAGTTGGAACGAAGCGAACTTCAGGCTTTTCTGGTCGTGGCCGTGGATAAACTGACGGAACAGGAAAAACTGGTGATCGCCCTGTATTACTACGAAGAGTTGACTCTCAAGGAGATCGGGGAGGTCATGAAGATATCGGAGTCGCGCGTTTCCCAGATCCATACCAAAGCGGTCCTGAAATTACGCGGTATGGTGAGGGAGAAATTCGGCCTGGGGTAGGCTGGGCTCCCTCGGGCCCGGGGAGGAGAAATGCGTCCTATAGCGTTGGCCGATAATCTGGCCAAGACGCAGGCCGCGGAAAGGATTGACCAGATTCAAAAGGCTCACGGAGAAATGGAACAGCGACAGGCGGCCGGTGCGCTCAGGGAAAAGGTGATTGCCGATCTGAATAGAGCCAAAGAAAGCGAACAAACGGATATGGTAATTATCAGAAAAGAACACGAAGAGGAAAAGAAAAGGCAGCAGAAGCAAAAGGATAAAAAGCATGACAGATCGGATCATCGGGACAGCGAATCGCAGGAGCATCTTGATCTGGTGGGATAATTACGGAAAGGAAGAAAAATGGACTTTTCTTCGGAAATATTGATCGATTTTGGTCTTAATCTGGCCGGGTACGTCATTGTTACCCTGCTGGTTTATTTGATGCTCAGCCGCCGTCGGCGCGCAACCGGGCTTTCATCCGATCATCGCCGTTTGGCGGGAACCTCTACCGTGGAGCCTAAGACCGGATCAGAAACGGTCGAGTGCCGACGCACCGGCGATAAAATGGAATTCATCCCGCTCTCGGAGTGCGAAGAAACTCCGAAAACTGCGGCCAATCACCATATTGAGAATGGACGGGGGACTATAGGGAAGCCGGCAGCGTCTGTCTCCATTTCACGGCAGGAGAACCGTCGGGCGATCTATCGTGAGGCGCGGCGCCTTCTGGCCGGGGGGAAATCACAAGGTGATTTATTGCACCGGTTGCCGCTGACGGAAAACGAGATAGAAATGCTTTCGGTTTCGGGGCAGGCCTGAACTTTGAAAAACTAAGTCGGGAAGGAAAATAAAATGGCAATGGAATCACCGCTGTTTTTATCCAAGGTCGAATGCCCGGTCTGCGGTACGATAAATGAATTCGAAACTATTCGTGTCGGAGCGTATACTGAAGGGGAACGGATGACCGATTTTTGTCCGTCTCTCATAAAATGGCGCAATCCGAAGTATCAGAAATACAATCCCTTGTTGTTCTTTGCCGCGACCTGTTCGAACTGCTACTACACGCGCGAGTTTAACAACAGGTACAAGGAATGGCATAAAGATAATAATTTCAGGACCTACCGCCTTAAGACGGTTAAAGAAAAACACCTGAACAATCTTGCTTCCAAGAATTCATTTATTAAGCTGATCGGCGGACTTCTGGACAATGATAAATATCCCGATGAAACGGCGATATTGAAATTGCTTCTGGCCGTCTTTGATGAACTTCTCAACGACCATCCGTCCAATCTTGATCTCGGTCGTTTCTATCTGAGGGTCGCCTGGATGTTTCGTTATATAAACGCCGGGCAGAACCGTTCGGAGGATGAATTCAATTCCGGTTATCTGGCCGACATTGAGCGGAGCATCAACGACTTACGATCCTGGCAGGCCGGTTTTGGCCGAAACATCGAATACCTCAATAATGCTATTGACGCCCAGTTCGACACTGGCGCTGAAACGGATTCAGGTCCGGACCCTTTGAAGCAACGCTTTGAAGAAATACTCAGAAAACTGGTTTCTCTTGAGGGACAGACCGGGCAGGTAATCTCTGAACTCGACGGTATGCCGACCATGGTGCGTCAGGCGGCCAGCGGGCCCGCGCCGACCGATTACGGTAACCCGTTCCACGATTATGCCGGTTTCGAAGAATCACTGGCGGAGTTCCTGCGCTTGTGGGACGGCGTCCCGCGCAGCGAGCGTGAGGCGATGCGCATGGCGGTACGTTATTATATAAAGGCCTTCGAGACGGGCCGGGAAATTTCGCGCGGCAACCAGTCGATACAGGCGGCTTATCTCATTGCTGAGCTGTCACGCCAGATTGGCGATCATGATGCCGCTCGGCAATATTTTAACACTACTATTAAAAGGGGACAGGAATTCATCCGTGAAATTAAGGGGGATCGCACCAGAACGGCTCTGACTCGAAAGATACTGGAACTGGCGCTCGGGCAGGGAAGGAAGAATCTGGCTGAGGCAAAATCATAGATGAACGTTACGAAATCAAAGAACGATCAAGCCCCCATCCGCGTCTGGGAGCGCCTGCAAATTGTCGTCGGTGAGGCCGGCAAGGAAGGTGTTTACATCAGCCGTGTTCTGGATATCAGCGAAGACCGGCTTATAATCAGCCGGCCGATGTTCAGTTCCGGCCGCTCTCTTCTGTCCGATAATCGTGTCGTACGGGCCAATTTCACGCGAGCCGACGCCTCTTATTCATTTTCGGCCCGCCTAAAAGAAATCGAACCGAAATCGCCGGACGAAATGTATCTGCTGAATCCGGGGGAGATTCGGAGGATTCAGCGGCGCCGGTTCGTCAGGTTGGATAAGATAGTGAAAGTAAGATACATGATTTTGCCGCGACCGATAAAGAAAAAAATAGAACTAAAACCGAAAGATTTTGAAAAGACGGTTACCGTAAATATATCCGCCGGAGGGTTGCTGATCCCCGTCGAAGGCAATCTTGCCACGGACAACCTGATTTTGATCGATTTCAGCAGGAGCGGTATAAAGTCCATCTCGGATTATATCATCGCTGTTTGTCGGTACGTGCGCGTCAATGAGGAGAAGAAGCGGGTGGCCGGGGTGGAGCTTATCCTTAGAGAAGATTTGGCTCTCCATCTGAAGCCGGGTGAGGGGGCTATGATTCCCAAAGAAGCCAGGCAGTTTAACCTCAATATCCAGAACGACCTGGTCGGCGAACTGTTTAACGAGCAGTTGATCATGCGTCAAAAGGGGCTGCTCTGATGCCGTCGCAAAAGGCAAAAACGGCGTCGAAGTCGGCTCAACAGGTACTCCTCCAATTGCCTTCGCTGGCCGGCGGCGAAATTACCATTTATCATCCGAAGCAGAAGTTGGGCAATACTTATTCGGCACGGGTACTTATGGTCGAAGATAATCTGCTGACCATAACTCTGCCGCGCCGAATGGCCGGTCAGGGGTATCTCCGTGAATCAGCGGGCGTGATAGTTAATTTTGTTATTGATGATACCCTGTATGAGGTGCCGGCCAATTACCGGGCGGAAGACGATCAAATGCGGGAGGTCATAATCAATGGCGATATTCGGTCCACTACAAGGCGCCATTTTGCCCGCCTGCCCCTTAAGGTCGGTACGGGGTATGCGCCTGTTTCCGATTTCAGCCTTTCGTCGGGGCACCTGCCGCACATTGTCTGGAACTGGTGTCAGACGCAGGACATATCCGGCGGCGGTATTTTGATTGAGACCCGCCATCAGTTGCCGGTCGGGTCTTATCTCCTGTTGAACCTTGAGATTGAATCTTTTCAGGGGTCCTTATTCGTTTTTGGACAGGTTCGCTGGCAGGGTATCAGCAACTTCAACAGCAGGCTGTTCGAGTCCGGAATAATGTTTATTTCGTGGAACGAACTGCCTTACCATTTTTCCCCGCAGACGATTTCCTGGTTGCCGCCCATAATGCAACAGTTCGACAAGGAAAAACAGGACGAGTTGGATAAATTTCTCATGCAAAATTCCAGCCTATCAAAAGGAGACCAATATGACAGTTAGCAGGACTTCCGGGAAGGAATTGCCGCCGACGACTGCGGTTGATTTCGAAGTGAAGCCGCCCTTCCAGATTATGGAAGACAACCGTCGGCGTTTTATCCGGATTGATATTGAGGAGCCTATAACATATTGCATCATGAAATCGACTGACGGCGCCTTCTGGCCGAAAGGCGATGGTCCCGTGGGCCAGGGAGAAATCCTTAATATTTCGGCCGGCGGGATACTTATGTTCACAAGCGAGCCGGTGATGGAAAATTCCATTCTCTCTATGTCGCTGAAAATCGAAGGCTGCAAAGAGATTAACAATATTCTTGGCTTGACCAAGAGAAGCGAAATCGATTCGGGCGGTTACCTGGTGGGTATCGAATCGATCACCCGGGAAAAATTGAATGATCTTTTGGGTCCGGAGGAAGTAACCGGGATTCCCGAAGACATGGCTTCTTTTACGGAACGGCTGCGATCGCTTTTGAACAATTACATCTATTCCAAAAAACTAAGCGTCGATGAAAATGAGAAGACGAGTTAAATATCTTCTGGCGATGCTGGTTATACTGGTTCCCGTGGCAACGGCGACGGCGCAGAGCCAGATGCGAACAATCGCCGTCGTTTACCAGGCTCCGAAACAGGATATTACCGATTTTTCTCTGGTGGAAAATCTTAACGAAGCGCTTACGATGCAGGTGGGACTCGGGGTAGTCGTACCGGATACGGGCAGCTCCCGGCCCGAGGCTCCCAATCGCCGGTTTGACCTGGAGCGACTGCTGGAGTGGGGACGCGAGGTCGGGTGCCGCTATATAATTTACCTCCGGGTGGATGGCCGCAGGATCGCCACCAGAAAACAGTTGTCGATTCCCTGGGTGTTATCCCGCTATGTCGTCGAGGGACATATCAGTGGTATGTATAGTCTGATCGATCTTAATCGGAGCAAGGTAATCGGTACTTGGAAACTGACTACTCGAATGGCCGGTCCGAGGCAATGGCAGGTGGCTGCCGATTATCCGGGTGATCCAGACCTGCATATGTCGGCGCCCCGGAAACTGGTCTTTCTGCGGGAACTGGAAAAGAAGGCGGTGAACGAAATAGTGCTTGATGTCCAGCCGCATCTGAGAGGCAGATAGAGTGACCACAACCGTTACAGGGGAACCGATTTCCCGTTTCTGGAGCAAAATCGGGCTTATTGCAGATATAGCCCGGGTTCTGCGCGAAAAGCCGGCCGGCAAAAAAACGCTGGTCGAGGTTCTGGAAATGATATCGAAGGTTATCGGTTTTGAATCGGCGACTCTTTATCTGCTCAATAAGAAAAACGGAGCTCTGGACGAAGTGGCCTCCTGCGGGAGTCCGGTCAATCTCATTGATTTTTTGCATTTTGGCAAAGGATTCGGTCTGGCCGGATGGGTGGCCAAGCAGGAAAGACCGGTGTTGATTCGTGGCCACGATCCGGAACAGGACAGCGTCAGGGAACACCACGACAGCGTTTTTATAATGCCGCTTATGGTTAGAAATGAACTGGTTGGGGTGCTTTGCTTCAGCCACCACGACCCGGACGGGTTTGACGAAAACCGCCGGAAAGTACTTGAAATCGCCGCCGATCAGGTGGCCGTATCGATCGAATGTATCATCTATCAAAAAGAATTGGAATCGAGGAATCGATCGCTTATGGAAGCTCAGCAGAAATTAAAAGAAGCCCAGGACAAACTTATCGCCCAGGAAAAGCTCAAAGCCGTCATTGAACTGGCGGCGTCGGTTAATCACGAGGTAAACAACCCCTTATCGGTGATTATCGGCAATGCTCAGATGATCGAACTGGAAACATCTGATATGCCGCCGGAGGTCGTAAACCGGATCAGCGCCATTGTTGACGGGGCCAGGAGAATCTCCCTGATAACGCACAAGCTGTTAAAGATAGACAGGTTGGTTTCCGAAAGCTATCTGGGCAACGACACGGCAACCATGTTGAATATTCGTGAATCTGCCGGAGACGATTGATGTTAACCCTTGGCTGCACAGATACGAGAGACACGATACTTGAGGAAGCACTTTGGGAATATATGATGCCCAACCCGGTTGGGTTATTCGTTATTGACGCCGACGGGTACATTGGCTGCGTCAATAAACGGGCGGCGGAATTTTTCGGTTTCGCCGAACCGGACGAAGCGGTGGGCAAGCCGTTGACCGGGCTTGAATTTTTCTTTTCTCAAGCGATAATCGGGCGGATAAACGGGCTGTTGACAGAAGACGTACCGCTTAGAATAGACTGTTTCCCTGGCACCAATCTGGCGGGTCATTTTGCCTATTACACTCTTTCCTGCAACCGCGGCATCAATCAGCGCGGTGAAACAGTTGGCGTCTTCGGTATTATTGAAGATGTTTCGGTGGAGGTCAAGCGGCAGTATGAACTGAAAGGCCGTATCGAGGAACTGTCGCTCCTGTCGCAAATCTCGCAGGCGGTATCGTCGGCGCTTGACCCTGAGGAAGTTATCAAGGTTATCCTGACCGGAGTGACCGCCAGACAGGGCCTGGGATTTAACCGGGCATTTCTTTTCCTTCTTGATGATGAATCCGGGACATTGACCGGACGACTGGCCATCGGTCCCGTCAACGCCGAGGAGGCCGGAAAGATATGGAGTTCGCTGGAGCATGACGACCGTTCCCTTCTGGAAATACTCTCGCTGTACCAGGAGGAATCGGTACGAACCCATCGCAGCCTGACCGATTTTATTCGCAATATGCGAATAGATATTACCGACGGTTCCTTATTCGCGCGGGCCATTCGGGAAAAGGCGCCCATGGTGACCGATCGTAACCTGGAACTTGATTATGAGACCGAGGGGATTCTTTCTCGGCTGGGCGAAAAAGAGGTGGCCATGACACCGCTGGTTTTGCGCGATCGGCCGATCGGCCTGCTTCTGGTGGATAACGCCATCACGCACGAGGAAATTACCGAAAACGACCGGCGGTTTCTCAAGCTGATCGCTGATCAAACAGCCGCCGCTGTGGAACGTTCGTATTTATATCGGGATATTAAAGAACGGGCCGTCGAACTCGAGAAGATCAACCGAAAGCTGGCCGAAACGCAGAATCAGATCATTGAGGCGGAAAAGATGTCGGTTATTGGAGAAATAACTTCGGCCGTGACGCATGAACTGCGCAATCCCCTGACGATTATCGGCGGCTTCGCCAATATGGTTTATCGAAATATGGATAACGGATCCCCTGACGGCGAGTACCTGAATATCATCATTTCCGAAACCCAAAGAGCCGAATCGGTGCTGACCGATGTTCTTGATTTTTCGAAAGCCTCGAGAACGAAAGATAGACGGCTTGATTTGAACCAGTTGGCGCAAAAAGCGGTGGAGATGCTGAAAGTCCGCCTGGGTGGCGGGCGCGACCGAATGCAACTGGAACCTCACGACGGCGACCTGCCGGTATGGGGCAATCCCGATCAACTTCTTCATGCCTTTTATCAAATTCTCTTGTCGTTGACAGACGACCTGCCCGACGAAACCCCCAGTCTCAGCACCTGTGCCCTCTCTGGCGTATCTCGCTTCGATATAAGTTTCGCCGGCCGAAGCAGGCAAAACAACAAAGTGGAAAAAACCCTCAAGCAGTATTTTGGCGCCGGTAACAGCACTAAAAGATTATCGCTGATTGTGGCCGAAGAAACGCTGAAGTATCATGGCGGCGGCTTGAGCGTGGAATCGCATCCGGAAAAGGGGCCGGTACTTTGCGTTCAACTACCCCTTTATAAGGAGAAAGCTGATGGCCAGGATTCTGGTAGTTGATGACGAAATCTACATTCGGCGGCTGTATAAGGAGGAGTTCGAGCGCGACGGATACGAGGTTATCCCGGCCGCCGACGCCGACGAAGCTCTCCGGGCCATGACGGCAAAAGAGCCTGACCTGGTGATTCTTGATATCGAGTTGGAAAAGGAGAGCGGACTGCGGTTGCTCAACCGTATCAGGCAGGATTTCAGGGAATGCGCCGTGATCCTGAACACGGCTTATTCAACCTATAAGTCCGATTTTCAGACATGGCTGGCCGATGCCTACATCATGAAATCCTCCGATCTGAATCCGCTGAAGGAAAAGGTTAAAGACCTCCTGGTGAAAGGTCCTTGTGGACACGAGCAGTGAGGAAAAATTACGCGCAGAACAGGTCCGCCTGGCGCACAAGGCGGGCGAGCTGGCCGATGAGGTTAAACTTCTGGCCATAAATCTGGCTATCTCTCTGGCGGGGATTCGGGGCAAGGATAAAACCCTGAAGGAGCTGGAGCCGCATTTCACCGAGCTTATAAAAAAATCCAACGAGGCGTCACATCAGGTCGCCGATGTTCTCCGGGCTTTTCAAAATCAAAAAAAGATAATATATAGTCTGCCCGCATCATCGGAGATCGTTGCCAAACGGGGCGCATACGATAGACTTGAAGCCACTCTGAACCATATTTATGATTTAAGTCAGGAGATCATTAAGACGATAACAATACTAAAAGGCCGGGAAAAAGTGGGGTAGTCGATGCCGGTTGCACACAAAACGAAAAAGAAAGACGCAAAGACAACTTCTCGCCAACCGGCCAAAAAGGGAACGTCCCCAGAATCGGCTCAAGGCAGATCTGTCAAGACAGCCGCGCCGGGAGAGAAATCCAGAACCCGTAAAAAAGGAGTCGTAAAAAAACACCCGGAATTGGATGTTCAAAGCCCGTTATTTTCGGCCGATGAGACGGGAGCCGGGGTGGGAACCGTCACCGCGGTCGAGGTCGACGATAAGCCGGAAACTGCTGAGCCGGTTCGTGAAGAAATAGTCCCGTCGCCACCGGACGTTTATACTGATATGGGTTCTGCCGACCCGTCCATTGATTCTGAAAACGAGCACACAAGCCCTGCTCCCGAAAAAGCGGCGGACGAACATGCCGGGAAACCCGAAGACATAGCCGCCGACGAACTTCAGCTGGTCTGCTTTTCGCTGGGTAATGAGGAGTATGGCGTTGATATTAACCGTGTGCAGGAAATTAACCGGATTGTCGAGATCAACGGCATTCCCGATACGGCTCCCTACGTCAAGGGCATAATCAATCTGCGTGGCCGAATCACTCCTGTTTTAGAACTCAGAACGTTATTGGGGCTTCCGAAAGTTGAATACGATAAACAGACCAGGATCATCGTTTTGCATAGCGGCGATTCTCTCACTGGCCTGGTGGTGGATAATGTTACGCAGGTTTTACGAATCCGGCATTCACGAATTGTCAGAACACCTGATCTGGCCTCCACGCCGGGCAAGGAGTTTTTGAAGGGTATATATAATCTGAATGGTTCGCTTATTCTGGTGCTTGATTGTGATTGGGTGCTTAATTTCAAATGAATAGTGTCAAGGTCGGCCGGTCAATGGCCATCGGGAATAAATATCCCGGGGCCGCGCAAATAACCTTCATAGGGAGAATATGGCGGGGATGAAAGCTCACGATTTAATGCGCAAAAGAAACGGCCGGCCGCTTAGAATCCTTGTCGTTGATGACGAGGAAAATGTCAGGAATGTATTCCGGGATTTTTGCCGGTCATCGCCGCTGTTTGATGTTGTGACGGCTCAGGGAGGCCACGAAGCAATTGAACTGATCGAAAAAGAGAAATTCGATATAGTAACTATCGACCTGGTGATGCCGGAAGTTTCCGGTCTGGAGGCGATTGAAGCGATAAAGGCGCGGAAACCCCATCTGCCGATGGTAATTGTCACCGGAAATGCAACCGACAATCTTATCCTGAAGGCCGGTCAACTGGGCGGTTGCCGCGTTTTGCACAAACCGGTCGGTATTGATGAGTTTCTCGACGAATTGATCGATTTGGCGGAAGAAAAGCTTGGCTAAAGTGCTGCCGCGGCTCAATTTTTTTCGATATTTCCCGATTTATTAGATGAATAGCTACAACCTGTGGTGAGGACTTCAATGAAGAAAGATGTCTCGATTCTCGTGGTCGATGACGAGGAGATACTTCGGGATATCCTGGCCGGGATCCTTGTTAAGAAAGGATATGCGGTAGATACGGCGGAAGATGGCGAGGATGCTCTGGAAAAGCTCAGAAACAAAAGGTATAACCTTTTAATTTTGGATGTCAAAATGCCTCGTCTGAATGGATTTGAACTCCTCAAGTTGGCCAGGAAGGAGTATCCGGATATTGGCGTAATAATGATGACCGCCTACGGCGATACTTATACGGTGAAGGATGCCCTCCTTCTGGGAGCCGATGAATACATAACCAAGCCGTTTAAAAGTTTTGAGATAAACCTTATTGTCGAGCGGGCTTACTGGCGGATTATATCCTCACGCAAAGATGTAGCCTGCAGTTAAGGGGAGAAACGCAGTGTCTCAGGCAACGACACCGAATCAACACCGGGAACAGGATACGGTTGAAAAGGAAATCAGGATCACAGTCGCTTCCGGCAAATTGACTGCGTGGGTTGACGTGCCGTGGCCGGCGGAAGGACAAAAGCCTCCCAATCCTGAAGATATAAAGAACGCTCTTCAAAAGAAGAATATCGCGTTCGGCATTGACGAAAAAGCCGTCAATGATATCGTGAATAATTCCATATTCGACAAAGATGTCGTGGTCGCTCGCGGAAAGGATCCGGTTTCCGGAAACGACGCCCGCCTGATTTTCAAGTTTGACAAGGTTCAGGAGCTTAAGCCGAAAGAGGATGCGGAAGGCCGCATCGATTACAAGGATATTGATTTCGTACAAAACGCCACCAGGGATCAGGTACTTGTGGAGAAAGTCCCACCGACGGAGGGAGTCCCCGGAACCGACGTTTTTGGAGAACCGGTGTCGGCCCGATCCGGACGCGACGTAAAACTGCCGGCCGGCCCAAACACAAAAGCTTCCGAGGATGGTCTGAAACTACTGGCGGCCATTGACGGAGCCGTTGTTTATGCCGGCAAGATGGTTAAGATCAACGACGTCCATACTATCGGCGGTGATATTTGCGCGGAAACCGGAAATATTCGTCATAATGGGTCCCTCATAATCAGGGGCAAGGTTGATTCCGGATTTGAAGTTATTGCCAAGGGAGATATTGAAGTTGCCAAGAATGTTGACGACGCCAAGATCGTAAGCGGCGGTAATATTATGGTCAAAGGGGGCTTTTTGGGAAGCCGCAGCGGGTTTCTGAAGGCTGCGGGCGACATCCACTGCAAGTACATAAATGATCAGATAGTCGATGCGGGCGGTAGTGTTTATATAGGCGGGGAAGCCTTCAATAGCCTGATAACCGCAAAAGACGGGGTTTTTGTCTCGGGCCAGAAAGGGAGGATCGTCGGCGGCGGGGTGATGGCCGGAGATGAAATTAAAGCCACCTGCCTGGGATCAGACGCAGGAACGCGGACCGAATTGCAGGTAGCCTATGATGCCAGGTTGATGAAGCAATATAACGAAATTGTATCTGAGTCAAAGGCTCTCGACGAAAATGCCGAACGGGTCAAAGAGGGTTTGTACGTATTCTATCGTCTTCAGATGGACAATAAACTAACGACCCAAAAACAGAAGGCCCTGGAAAAGCTGGAAGAATTCAAAAAGAACCTGCCTAAGGCAAAAGAGGAATTGCAGGCCAAAAGGGAAGCTATCGAAATGGAAATTCAAAAAAACAAACGGGCGCGGATTGTAGCGGCCCAGAAGGTATATCCCGGCGTTGTCCTGCAATTCGGCATAATTTATAAGGAAATTACCGACGAAATGGGTCCCACCATCTTCCAGCTTGAGGGAGCCGCTATCATTCGGAAAGAATACAAACCCGGCAAAGACGACTCCTAATAAGTAGTCTTCCCTGAAGAAGTCACAAATCTTTCTTGATCTTAGCCTTACATTGGAATCGGCGGGTATCGGATTGCAACGGAACAGGTAATCTCTTTAGAAGGATTGCGAATTATGGCCTTAAAGAACACCTCTGATTCCCAAGGCAATCTGTTTTAGAGTCGTTTGGAAACAATCAAAAACATTAATAACCAGTTTGTCAAGCTTTGCCATTATACTAACCGGGCGAGTTTGGATGAACGGTCCGGCAAGTTGTACATGGGGGGTTTCGGACGTCCCGGGCTTCCTGACCTGCTATCATCCGTATAAGCAGGATAAAAACGGCTTGCTAAGTGACTGCCTATTTGATATGTTTCCGGTTGACTCATAATAGGATGGAACGGATTAATTATGTATGATCGAACTGGAAACTACCTGATTGTTGCTATTCTGATCGGTATGGTTCTGGGTGTGGTTGTGGTAGCTCTTTTCGGAGAAGCTGCCCTTTCTGTTAAATTCCTGGGCGATATATTCCTGAACGCCCTGAGAATGGTTGTTATTCCGCTTCTGTTTTGCTCCATGATTGTTGGTATTACCAGTCTTGGTGATATTCGCAAACTGGGACGGACGGGGCTTAAAACAATCCTCTATTTTCTTGCCACCAGCTCAATTGCGGTGGCTATTGGCCTGATTCTGGTCAATATTTTTCAGCCGGGCGTCGGCGTCAGCATTGGCGGTGCGGCTGAACCTGCGGTAGCCTCCTACTCCTTTTTTGACTGGCTTATCGCACAGATACCTTCAAACCTCATTGCAGCCGCCGCCGAAACCAAGGTTTTACCGATTATCATCTTCGCCCTCTTTTTTGGTGGGGTTCTAACCACCATCGGTAGCAAGGGAAGACCGGTCATTGCGTTTTTTGAAGGCCTTAATGAGGCCATCATGAAACTTGTCCACATTATTATGTGGTTTGCGCCGATCGGTATTTTTGGCCTGGTAGCCGGGCAACTGGCTTTGCAGGGCGGCTTAAGCGAATTTTCGTCCGTTCTCTCGGGCCTGGGTAAATATGCCCTGGTGGTCATCCTCGGTCTTTTGCTTCATGGTGTGCTCGTTCTGCCGTCGATCTTAAAATTTATGGGGGGCAAGAATCCGATTGAGTATCTGGTTGGGATGTCCCAGGCGCTGGTGACCGCTTTGGCAACCGCCTCGTCCTCGGCGACTTTACCGGTTACAATCGAGTGCGTCGAGGAAAAAAACGACATTGACCGGCGATCGTCGTCATTCGTACTGCCGCTGGGGGCAACCATCAACATGGATGGCACCGCCCTGTACGAAGCGGTGGCGGCCATTTTTATTGCGCAAGCGTACGGCATCGATTTGTCGATTCTGCAACAAATAACGATCTTTGCGACGGCGATTCTGGCATCGGTCGGCGCGGCCGGGATTCCCGAAGCCGGACTGGTTACCATGGTCTTGGTTCTGCAGGCGGTTGGTTTGCCGCTGGAGGGCATCGGCCTGATACTGGCCATAGACTGGTTCCTCGATCGTTGCCGCACTGCGGTCAACGTCTGGGGCGATTCTATCGGCGCCGCCGTGATTGCCACTACCGCTGAAATCGGCCTTGTGGATCGACGCAGGCTGAAGGTTGGCGGACCGGAACGGACAACCCGGATGAAAAAGCCGAGCCGTCGGGAAGAGGCCAGGGAAAGATACGGGACACCGGCTGCACCGCGGAAAACGGGTAAAGAGCGTGCTTCCTCCCGTACCGGGAAATCGGGCGGAATGATGAACAGGATTACGCGTCGAGAAGCTTCTTCGGAAAAGGAAAAAAAGCCTCGAGTTGAAAAACGTACTGTGCTGAAAGATCGCACAGGTGCCGGGTTTAGCGCGTCGGATCGGCGGGAAATGTACAAACCGACCGGTCCTGAGCAGGCGGCGACTGAGGCTGATAAGTATCAGCAGCGATCAGTCAGGGGAAAACCGGATGAGGACGGGGCTTCTCTCCAGGCAACCGAAAAGCGCCGGGAACGACCGGCGCGGTCAAAACCAACCTACGGTAGAAAGCCTTTTCATGGCCGTCCGAGCCGGTCGGTTCCGCGCGAAGGCGAAAAAAAGCCGCCTGAACCGGAAACGAAGGAAACTCCTGTCTTGCTTGAGCAGTCTGCTGGCAGGGACAAGGGAAATAGATTCATAATCCCGAAATTCCCAAAAAAGATACTGGAAGAACTGACCACCGCCGACGACCAGAAGAAATCGCTTCCTCCACGCCTTGTTGATGGGGATGCCAAACATCCTCTTCGCCATGAGGAAGGAGAAAAACAATCAACCCCCGCCGCACCGTCTTCTGTTAAGCCGGATTTGAGCCTGACTCCCGCCGAAAAACCCAAACCGGCGGCGGATGTCTTCTCCCGTCTGGATGAAATGGTTATGGGGGACTTACCACCATCGAAAACAAGGGAAGAAACCGAATTGCCGACTCCCGAAACCGAAATGCCCAAATCCGAGGAAAAAGCAGAGCCCGCTACGGTTCTATCCAAGGTAGATGATACGAAGGAATCAGCCCCGGAACCATCCGAGGGCAGCACTGATCATCAGGGCGCTCAGGAAAGTGCTGATGATGCCCGGGATAAATCCGATAAAGCCGATGCTGATTCCGGGGAGAGTAAGCCCGATGACGGCGATATACAGAAGAAATGGGGCCGGGCCAAACGGAAAAAAACCAGCCGATAGAAGAAATAGCAACAGGTAAAAAGCCGGCCGGGGTGTTCCAGCCGGCTTTTTTGTGGGGGGTGCGAAGGAAACCTTTCAATAGCTTCCGAGCTTTGCCTTTTTTCTCGGAAAGGCTGCCTTGGTATTCTTTCAATGAATTGACGCAAACAAAGCGATATTGTCCAATTTTTCGTAGAAACCCTGCAAACTTTTCCGGGTTTTTTGCGGCATATAATTACACTTGACAGGCAGTCGATTATCCTGCAATATTAAAGGGGAAGGACAACGATGAACAACCTTAAAGTAACTTTTCTGCTGGTTGCCCTGACAATCCTTTTTATCGGCATCGGGTATGGTTTTGGCGGTCAGCGCGGTATGATTATAGCCTTCGTTCTGGCGCTGGTAATGAACTTTGGCTCTTACTGGTTTTCCGACAAGATTGTCCTGAAACTGTATCGCGCCCGACCGGCTACCGAGCGAGACGACGGCCGTGTGCTTCGGATTGTCCGGTACGCCGCCCAGAAAGGTTTCCTGCCGGAACCGAAGGTTTACGTGATTCCCACGCAGGCGCCGAATGCCTTTGCGACCGGCCGCAACAAAAATCACGCGGCCGTGGCGGTCACCGAAGGATTGATAAAAATTCTCAGAGACGACGAACTTGAAGGAGTTATCGGGCACGAACTGGCGCACATAAGAAACAAGGATATTCTAATCGGCTCTATAGTGGCCACTATTGCGGGTGCTATCGGGATACTGGCTACCATGGCGCGGTGGGGGGCGATTTTCGGCGGTTATGGTCGATCTAACGAACGCGGCGGCGGAAATATATTTACGCTTCTGGCGATGGCTATCGTTGCGCCTCTGGCGGCCATGGTAATTCAAATGGCGATTTCTCGCATGCGCGAATATAAGGCCGACCGGATCGGCGCAGGAATAACCGGCAAGCCGCTGGCCCTCGCTTCGGCTCTTGATAAATTGCACCGGGCGCCGGTGCGCCTTAATCTGGACCAGCGGCCCGCCACGGCGCACCTGTTTATCGCCAACCCGCTTTCCGGAAAAGGTTTGACCAACCTGTTCTCAACCCACCCGCCGGTTAAGGAACGAATCAAACGATTGCAGGAACTGGCGGCCTCGGGAATGCCCATTATATAAGGAGACCAGTATCGACTGGAAGGTTCAAACTTCCGGCCCATTATGGATTCCACTCTGATAGTTCTGGAGTTGTTGGCGATTTTTATTCTTATACTCGCCAACGGCTTTTTTGCCGCTTCTGAGTTTGCCCTTATCGCCGCTCGCAAAAGTCGGATCAAGAGTTGGGTCAAAAAGGGCAACAAAAAGGCGGTCCGCACCCAGAAACTTCTTCAACGTCCCGATCGTTTTCTGGCCGCTATCCAGGTCGGCATAACTTTTGTGGCCACGCTTGCCGGCGTCTTTGGCGGCGCCACCCTGGTACAGGTTTTGGTTCCTATCTTCAAACGGGTTCCGATTGATATAATTAACAGTGCCCCTGAACCGATGGCGATTGCGGTTATTGTTATAGTCATAACTTTTCTATCGGTTGTAGTGGGAGAACTAATCCCCAAGTACCTGGCTCTGGCCAATCCCGAATCGATTGCCTTGCGGGTTACGCGGCCGATCGCGCTGTTTTCACGATTGGCGTTTTTTCTGGTCGGTTTCCTTAGTTTTTTCGCCCGGCTTATTCTAAAGATTTTCGGATTTTCAAAAACCCCGGAAAGGTCGTATATCACCGAAGAAGAAATAAATATCATGATTTCGGAAGGAATCGAAAAAGGGGCTTTCGACCGAACCGAACAAAAACTTATTAAATCGGTTTTTGATTTTACGGATATTACCGTGCGGCAGTCGATGACGCCGAGGGTTGATATCATCGGTATCCGGCTCGACTGGAAAAAAGAAAAAATCCTCGATATTATGACGACCACCGGGTTCTCACGCTATCCGGTATATGAAGATTTTATTGACGAAATTGTCGGTGTGGTTTACGCTAAAGATATTATTTCAATGGTAACCGTCGGCGGGCCGCTTATCTTGCGAGATATTATTCGCAAGCCGCTTTTTATCCCCGATTCGATGCCGCTGACGGTTCTTTTGCGCAAATTCCAGAAGCGCAAAATCCATATCGCTCTCGTGCTGGATGAATTCGGCGGCACGGCCGGGTTGATTACTCTCGAAGATATTCTCGAGGAAATCGTGGGCGATATTCAGGATGAGCATGATTACATGCAGCCGGAGTTTGTGGCGCATTCCGGAAAAATCGCTTTTGCCGCCGGATCGCTAAGGCCGGATGAACTCAACGATCAGTTCGGCACCAACCTGCCCGAAGACGAATACGACACGCTGGCCGGGTATATGATAGAAAAGCTGGGCCATGTTCCCGACCTGGCCGAAGAGTTGACCGTTAAGAAGCTCAGGTTCAAAGTTCTTGAAATAGACGGCAGCCGGATCAAACGAATTCGAATCGAGAAAATATAGACCGCTTATAATTGCTTCCCTTTTACAAATACTTTATATATAATTTCGGCGAGGAAACTGATTCGATGATAGAAACCGTTCTGGAGATTTCGCAGAAGCTCGGCTATTCCGGTATTGTCGTTTTTATGCTTCTGGAAAGCTCCTTTTTTCCTTTTCCCAGCGAAATAATCATGATTCCGGCGGGCGCGGTGGCGGCGCAGGGAGGTATGGATCCCTGGCTTGCCATACTGATGGGCGTTGTCGGCAGTTGGCTGGGTGCGCTTCTCAATTATTATCTGGCTGTCCGGCTGGGCAGGCCGGTTCTCCACAAATATGGTAAATATATATTGATGCCGCCGCATCGGTTGTCTAAAGTAGAACGGTTCTTCTATAATCACGGCGAGATCAGCACTTTCACCGGTCGTCTGATTCCCGGCGTCAGGCAGTATATTTCCTTTCCCGCCGGCCTGGCACGGATGGATATGTTCCGTTTTTTGCTTTTCACCGGCCTGGGCGCCGGTATATGGGTTTCGATTCTGGTCTGGATCGGCTACGCCGCCGGCACGCGGTTGGATAAAATAACATACGATAACATAGAGAACCTGTGGCATCAATATTCGACGCAGATAACCGTCGGGCTGCTTCTGTTCTGCGCGGTATTGATAACGATATATATTTTCTGGTATAGGAGAAGGAGGAAATTAAAAAAATTGTAGATCGAAACCACTGCCTGTCCTGAGAGAATCGAAGAGCCCGTCTTGAATTAAATGAAGGGTGCTTTTGACATTGCCCGAAGCGCCAATATTTTATCGAAACCACAGGGGTTTCGGCATACTTGCTGCCCGGCCACTTGAGGCGAATGTCATACATTGGAGAAGAGAATATGAAAAGAATTAGACTATGTATAGGATCGAATGACGGCGAGAATATTGCCAAAATCCATATGGGCGATACGGAGTTTTTTTATATTTATGATCTTTTCGAAAATTCAGAACATTTGTTCGTAGAAAAAAGGGTTAATACCGCAAAAAATTTGGGACATGCAAAAGTCGAAAAAATGAAAGGAGTTATTAAGATAATCAAAGACTCGGATATTCTTATCGCCCGAAAGAAAAGTCCAAATTTCATAAATATTGCGAATAAGACAAAATATCAACCTGTAGTGGTAAAAACCGAGAAGATATCAGACATATTAGTGATATTACATAAGTCATTCCAGGAAATTCATGAACATGTTACAAGAAGAAAAAACGGTGAAATATTTGGTACTATACTTGAATTATAGAAATTCATAAAGTATATAACAAGTCGTTGCACCTGACTACTTTCCCGCCGTGCTGCAAAGCGGCGGGTGAGCTTGGTCATTGGGCCGTCTTGGGTATTACATGGTCAATAATTTGTCTCATATTTTCTTTTGCAGTTGGAGGCGACATGAAAGAAAAAACGAGGATTGGTATAATCATCTGTGACCGCTATCGCAGGTGTGCGGGCGGAAAATGTTTCAGATCGTTGCGGAACAGAGAAGGTGCGTTTGGCAGGTACAGGAATATGGAAGTTGAAGTTGTCGGGTATACCACTTGCGATGGGTGTCCCGGCGGTAATGTTGAATATGCTGTGGACGAAATGAAGAAAAACGGAGCGGAGGTGATACATCTTGCTACCGGATTGATTGTCGGCTATCCTCCATGTCCGTATATCACCTATTTCCGTGACTTCATTAAAACAA
>CAZSYD010000023.1:0-35785 GCA_964611355.1 uncultured Ignavibacteriales bacterium
TCCGGCCCAGTTCGCGAAACTGATAAAAAATCGGCATCCATCCCTGTCGGGAAAAACGGGCATTTATCCGTCCGGACAGACCGTCAAGCTGTGTTTTCAGCTCCTGATAATGGGGGACATTCAGCCGCGAGGGAACCACGATTTGAAGCAGCGATATCTGCCCGATGGTAGAAGGATATTTTTCCAGCAGCCGTTCAAAGGCAAGAAATCGTTCCGGGATTCCTTTTGTATAGTCAAGACGATCGAGCCCAAGCACAACCACCGGCGCTTTCAGGTTTTCGCGCAGGTACCAGGCCGCATCGGCCGCCTCCCTGGATTTTGCGCCTTCATTGAATTCATTGAAATCGATTGAGATCGGATAATAACCCACATGAATATCACGATCCTCAAGACGGACAATCGAGCGTCGCTTTCGGACAAACCGGGTGGTTTCCGGGACAAACGATTTGACGCAGGCTATGAAATTGCGCCGGTCGTTCGGGGTCTGAAAACCAACATGATCGTGGCTTAGTATGGCCAGAAGCAAATCGCGATTCCAGGGCAGGCGGCGGAAAAGATCAACCGATGGAAACGGGATATGCAAAAAGAAGTTGAGATGGGCGGTCACACCCAGTTGCCGAAGGTAATAGGCCACAAAAAAGAGTTGATAATCATGAATCCAGACAACGCTGTTTTCGTCGATACGGGTTGACACCGTTTCAGCGAACTTCCTGTTCACATCCAGATACGCCTGCCAGTTCTCAGTATCAAATGAGAATCGACCCAAAAGATCGTGAAACAGCGGCCAGATCGTTTTATTGGAAAAACCCAGATAATACTGCTCGATCTCGTCTTCGGTGACTGGTACCGATATGAGATCATATTCCTGAGAGTCGCTGTACTCTTTAAGCAGATTATCTACCGGGGCTTCGTCGCTGCACCCGGCCCAGCCGATCCACGCTCCGTGCGTCCTGCGAACGATAGGATGTAAGGCCGTTACCAGTCCGCCCGGGCTCGGCATTACCTTCCACTGATTCCGATCAAAACTTATCCTGACGGGAAGCCGATTGGAGACTACAACCAATTTTTTGCCGCAAAAATCCATACACCCACCTCTCGTGCTTATAACAAGAGGGATAATTCAATATATACTTTTTTAATGCCTCCCGCAATATAAACCAAAACAGTTTTTGAGGTAGCCGGTTAAACCAATGGACATCATCCGATTTACGCTATATTATATATTACAAGCAGGAGTATAAATTGAGTCACAAAGATCACGGCATAGCGTTATTTTCCGGCGGCCTCGATTCGGCGCTGGCGGTTTTGCTCATACTGCGGCAGAATATCAAGGTTACGGCGCTGACCTTTTTGACCCCTTTCGCCAACAATATCTACGATAAGTCGAGTTCGGCCAAAGATTCTTTTTCGCTTTCGGAACGATACGGATTCAAGGTAAAGTTGATACATCTGGGTGATGAATTCGTGGAAATCGTCAAAAATCCCAAATATGGCCACGGCAAAAACATGAATCCCTGCATCGACTGTCGTATTCTGATGCTCCGGAAGGCAAAGGAGTTTATGGAGACGGTCGGGGCTGATTTCGTATTTACCGGCGAGGTCCTGGGCCAGCGTCCTATGTCCCAACACCGGCCGCAACTCCATATCGTTGCCCGAGACAGCGGTCTGGAAGATAAGTTAGTCCGCCCGTTATCGGCCAGGCTTCTGCCTTTGACTGAACCGGAGCGATCCGGTCTCCTTGATCGCGAAAAACTGGAAGCGATATCGGGCCGTTCCCGCAGGCGGCAAATGAAACTGGCTGAAAAACTCGGTTTGGAAGAATACCCCTTGCCGGCGGCCGGTTGTCTTCTCACCGATCATGGCTATTCGCGCCGACTGCGCGACCTGTTATTGCATACCGATAATGTTGATTTTGACGATTTCAATCTTCTCAGGATTGGTCGTCATTTTCGGCTGGACACCGGCGCCAAGCTGATTGTTGGAAGAAACAAGGAGGAAAACGAAAAGATTCTCAGATATCGCAAATCCCACGAGTATATCTTCGAAGCCGTCGATACCGGTTCACCGTTAACGCTGCTTAAAGGCAAATTGAACGAAAAAATCATACGGCTGGCCGCGTCAATAACGGCGCGCTATTGTGACCTGAAAGCTTCTGATGCGGTGGAAATCGCTTACTTTCTTGATGATGAAGAACCGAAGAATATAACCATTACCCCACAGATTGACCGAGAACTGGAAAAAATCAGGATTTAGCCGAATTCTCCGCAAAACCGACAATGGGACGATGAATCACCTAAAAGCAATCCGAGTTGTTATCAAAAAGTGAGCCCCTATCTCTGAACCGACAGGGGCCCTCCTCTCCTTTTGTCTGTCGTAAACAACATCCCGCTCCCAGCGGAATAACGCTTATAACAGACATATATCATATACACAAAGACCGTGCCGCAAACGTATTAAAATTCTATAAAATATTCCGTTGCCGGTCACATGGATACGAACTTTGCATAAATCGATATCTTTCGCATTCGCAATATATGCGATATCATATCTTTATTGATGTGCAAAGAGTAATCAATATCGCAGGAATTGCGAAAAAAAGGCCTTCCTTTTTGCAAGAAAGGCCTTCCTTAGCATAGGGATTTTGCCGCTTTACACCGCCGTAAACCTCGTCATTTCAGCAGCATCATTTTCCTGGTTCGCTCAAAATCATCCGCTTTGAGCCGGTAAAAATAGACGCCGCTGGCTACCAATTCTCCTAATCTGTTCTGGCCATCCCAGATAACTGTATGCGTACCGGCTTCCATATAATCGCTAACCAGATCTCTGACGTTCTGGCCCAGTACATTGTAAACGGAAAGCGTCACATAGCCCGGCTCCGGAAGCGAATAACTGATGCTGGTTGTCGGGTTGAACGGATTGGGCGAATTCTGGCGCAGGCCGTACACGGTCGGCAGCGCCTCGTCGCCAAGCCTGAAAAAGGTGCCTTCCACTTCCGGATGGATGGTTCCCGCCTCAATTCTGCCGTTGGACTCTTCTTCATAGTAATAAGTCAGCGAATGATTCGGCAAGTCCATCTCAATCGGCGAGATTTCCAGTTCCGTAGTTCCCGGTTCCAGTTTGAAGTACATTTTGGCGATGGTTCCGGAGCCGGCCGACAGATCGGGAATCTCCTCCGACGGACCTATAGTCATCATACCTATCAGTGTAAGCTGTTGATCATTGTAAATAGTGGCTATCAGGAATTCGAAGCCTTTTACCCGATCGGTAAACTCCACCTTCTCCAGGACAGCGCCTTCGGAAAATCCCAAAGGTATGTCCAGAGCGTTCAGATTCTTCGTGTTGACGACATCAAGAAGCACAACTATTTCGTCCGATGAAACGGTTTCCGAGGCCCGGGTTATGACGAGTCGATCCGCCTGAGCAGCCAACGCCATGGCCGGAATCAGAAGCACAACCAGGCTTACTGCGATGATCGCGCTTTGCTTCATTTAATATCACCCCCTCAATAGGGTTAATGGTTTGGTTGCGCCTTTCACTCGTTCCCTGTGATACGCACAATTATTAAGGCTGCGCAGCCTGTAATCGGTGAAGTTCCTTACGCTGTGATGAAGAAAATGAAGGTGGGATATTCCTTACAGAAAATAATATAGGCTTTTTAACCCTGTTTGTCAACTTATTTTTGTATTACCGATCGTAAAATAATTCTCCCCGCACACTATTCAGGCGTCAATCAGATATATTATGACTGCAGATCAGAAAGGTTCCTCCGTGCAAGACGGAGGAACCTTTCCTTCCATTGGGGATATTGCCGCTTCAAGTCAGGTAGAAATGAGGCGTCATTTAAGAAGCAGCATCTTTTTGGTTTCCGAAAAGCTATTGGCCTCGATGCGGTAGAAATAAATACCGCTTGCAACGGAAACTCCGGAGTTATCGCGGCCGTCCCAGACAACGTCATATGCACCGGCTTCGGCATATTCGTCAACCAGGCCGCACACATCCTGGCCGAGAATATTGAACACGGTCAGCCTGACCTGACCCGCTTCGGGAATAGCATAGCTTATTCGGGTGGTCGGGTTGAATGGATTGGGAAAGTTCTGGTTGAGAGCATAAACATCCGGCACGGCGCCGCCCGGCGGGAGCGAATACCCGACCGTCTCTACCTTTGGTTGAATCGTCTTCACCTCGGGATAGCCGTTGGAATAGTCATTGTAATAATAAGTGAGCGAATGGCCGGGATCGGACAGCTCAATCGGGCTAATCTCAACCATGTCCGTGCCCGGGTCCAGCTTGAAATACATGTTGGCAATGGTCACGGAGCCGGGAGATAAATCAGGCTTGTCTTTGTTTCCCATGGTAATCAGGCCAATGAGAACCTGTTGCTTATCGTTATCGATGGTTGCGATCTGGAAATCGAACTTTTTGACCAGATCGGTGAATTCCACCTTTTCAAGGACGGCTCCCTCGGAAAATCCCAATGGAATATCCAGGGCCACCAGATCTTTGGTGTTGCTTACTTCCAGCGGCACGACAATCACATCCGTTGTGGTTGCCTGCGGCCTGGACATTACGAATTTGTCGGCGTCAACAGCCATAACAATAACCGGCGCGGCTAAAAGCGCCAGGACGACTGAGACCAAAACACTTCGTTTCATATTTACCTACCCCCTCCAGAAGGGTTTCAGGTTAGGCCGCACAGGTTACTGCTCCTTGTAACCAGTACAACCTTGGTTGCTATTTATACGATTTTCGCCTTCTTAAGTTCCCGTTAAATATAATTCCGATCGCAAAGCCGAAAAATACACTTGAGCCGGGTTGCCACGCTATAATCAGCCCGCAATCGCATTCGTTTCATTCTTCACATCGGTCGAATGCCGCCGACAATAAAGCGTTCCTCCTGCTGTTTTACAATCATATTCAAAAAAATTCCCGCTTGATTTCCTCCCTGCTGAAGCTGTCCAAAGGATTCCCGCATCCAAGCCTTCATTAGAATCATCCCGGATGCGTCATTAAACCCGCTTTAGGCTTGACATAAATTACGTGTCTTCTTAGCTTGATACAATTAAAATCGATACCAATATTCCTGCCTGAAGACATAAGGAGGTTATGTGGCCGATAAAGAGGACCCTGCCGTTTCCAACAACTCCCGAAATTTTAAGCCATATATCAGCGCTGATCAGAGCATTGCCGAAGTGACCATCAAGGCGCTGGTGCTTGGTTCGATCATATCAGTCATATTCGGCGTCGCCAACGCCTACCTGGGGTTAAAATTCGGCATGACCATATCAGCATCCATCCCTGCGGCGGTTATTTCCATGGCCATATTACGGGCTATTTACAGCAAAAAAGGCGTTACCGTTTTGGAGAACAATATCGTCCAAACGGTTGGTTCAGCCGGGGAATCGCTGGCGGCCGGCATAATCTTCACCATCCCCGCCTTTTTTATCTGGGCCGCCGACCCGGAAATGCAGGCGATGGGATATTTCCACCAAATCAGTAAAACGCAGATATTCTGGCTTTCAATGCTGGGCGGATCGCTGGGTATCCTGCTCATGATTCCTTTGCGTAAATACCTTGTCGATAAAGAACACGGCAAGCTGAGATTTCCGGAAGGCACGGCTTGCGCGGAAATAATTGTCGCCGGTGACGAAGGCGGCTCCAAAGCCAAAACCGTATTCCTTGGATTGGGCATTGGCGCTCTATATAAAATCCTTATGACCATCGGCAGGCTCTGGAGCGAGTCGCCGGGATACAATTTCAAGGGAATCATGAAAGGCGGCACCATCGGCATCGACGCCACACCGGCGCTCCTTGGCGTCGGATACATCATCGGGCCTCGAATCGCTTCGCTGATGATGGCCGGAGCCGTTATGGGGTACCTCGGTATCGGGCCGCTTTTGGCTTTCATCGGCGATCAGATTCCCGGACTTATTATTGCGCCCGGTAATATCCCATTGAGCGATATGAATCCCGCCCAGTTGCGGAATTTTTATATCAAGTATCTTGGTGTTGGCGCGGTTGCCTTTGGAGGTACGGTATCCCTGGTCAAGTCGTTTCCGACCATAATTCACTCATTCTCAACCGGTTTTTCGCAATTGATTAATCGTCGGAGCGCCGCCGATGAATCAACGCCGAGAACCGATCGGGACCTGCCGATGTCTACAGTTTTGCTCGGCTCTCTGGCAATAGTAATATTTATCTGGCTTTTGCCCGGAACGGAACTGCATTTCCTTGGCGCTCTGCTGGCGGTTCTTTTCGGATTTTTCTTCGTCGTCGTGGCCGCTCGAATCGTCGGTATAGTCGGGTCGTCTTCCTCCCCCGTTTCCGGCATGACGATTTTTACCCTGCTGGTAACCTGCCTGATTCTGCTCTGGTTCGGCGTCAGTGGCGTCAGCGGAATGATCACCGCCATGTCGGTCGGAACGGTCGTTTGCATCGCCGTTTGCATGTCGGGCGATATCGCCCAGGACCTGAAAACGGGATACCTTCTTGGAGCTACCCCCAAAAAACAGCAATTGACCGAATTTATTGGTCTTCTTTTCCCCGCTATGGTGATGGGATTTGCGCTTTATTTGCTTGGAAATGCCTTTGGTTTTGTCACCTCGCCTGAACACCCCCAGCCTCTTCTGGCGCCGCAAGCCAATGTCATGGCGACCGTGGTAAAAGGCGTCATCGGAGGGAATATTCCCTGGACGCCGATTTTTGTCGGCGTTATGATTGCGCTGGGCGTCGAGCTTTTGGGCATATCCTCGCTTCCGTTTGCCATCGGCTTGTACCTGCCGTTATCGCTTTCAACTCCTATTATGCTGGGTGGAATACTGGCCATGCTTATCAGGAAAAGCACGCGGGATGATAACCTTTACAAGAAGCGCCAGGAAGGCGGCATTCTTTTCGGGTCGGGGCTGGTAGCAGGCGACGCACTGATCGGGGTCGTTTCCGCAGGATTAATAGCCTCCTTTGTATCCTTTAAGAATTTTTACGAATCACACGCCGAGGCATCGTTTTTAACGGGCGAATTTGGAACCTATCTGTCGCTTATCATGATCTTCGGGCTGGCTTTTATTTTCTACGCCAAAACCAGATCAATCGGCAATAAATAAGCGCGAGAATGAAGTCTTTAAGGGATTATAGGAGTTGGGCCATCCTGATCTTCGGGGTGGCCTTTGTTATCCGCCTGATCTATCTCCTTCAGGTCAGATCGAATCCCTTTTTCTACTCGCCGATGGTGGATGAGCTCTGGAATCTCAACTGGGCCACCGAGATTCTGGAAAAAAGCTTTTGGGGAAGTGAAGTCTATTTTCGCGGGCCGCTTTATCCTTACCTTCTGGCTTTGATATTGAAGGTGACCGGTTCCGATTATTTCTGGGCCCGGTTTATCCAGATGATTATCGCCTCAGCTTCGGTTTCGATGGCCTATCTTCTGGGGCGTGAATTTTTTTCCGAAAAGGTGGCTCGCCTTGGATCCGTTTTTTATGCCGTTTACGGAACCATGATTTTTTACGAGGCGATGTTTCTCATTCCGGTAATTTTCATCTTCCTGAACCTTTTGGGTTTAATTATCCTGGCCCGCAACCGTGATAATCCCCGCAAAAAACCTTACTTTCTTGCCGGTCTTGTCTTTGGACTGTCGGCTATTGCCCGGCCCAATATCCTGCTGATTGTGCCGATGCTGGCGCTGTGGATATTTTTCCATTTCCGCAAGAAAATCGAAACTCGTTCTATCGTTGTTCTTCTTCTGGTTTTCTTCATCGGCGTCGCACTGCCGATTGCACCGGTAACGGCCCGCAATTATGTTGTTGCCGACGACCCGGTCATGATTTCATCGCAGGGCGGCGTAAATCTTTACCTCGGCAACAACACTATCGCCGAAGGGTTGACGATGATGATGCCGGAGATAGTCCTCGATGCCCGTATCCCCTGGGACAGGTTTAATCCAACCATATCGGAATATGCCGAAAAGGCTGTAGGGTACCCATTGAAACCGTCCGAGGTATCCGCCTTCTGGTCGAATAAGGCCAAGGAATTCATATTCGAGCATCCCGGCCAGTTTATTGGATTGACCTTCCGAAAACTGGTCTACTTTTTTTCCGGTTTCGAGAATTCCGATCAGACGGACATATATAATTTCACCAAATATTCACCGCTGATATCGATACTGATTTTCAACAAAATCCTGAAATTCCCTTTTGGTTTTTTTGCGCCGCTGGGTTTGATCGGAATCGGGCTATGCTGGTATCGAAGACGTGAGTTGGCCCCACTCTTAATCTTCTTTTTCGGGTATATACCGACAGTCATTCTCTTTCTTGTAACCGCCCGTCATCGACTAACGGTTATACCGATACTGCTCCTTTTTTCAGCCTATGCGATATTTTATCTCCGGGACAGGCTAAAGCTATCAAACCTGAAGAAAGCGGCCTGTCCGATTGCCGCCCTGATAATCCTTCTGGCCGTTATGAACACCAACTTTTTTGATCTTGGTTTTCAGAACGTATCCCAGATTCATTACAGCTTGGCTTTGACGCATACTCGCCAGGGGAATTACGAGGAAGCGATAAAAGAGTATAAGCTGGCCATTGATAAGGCGCCCGCGGCCCCGGCGTTATACGTGGGGTTGGGAACCGCTTATTACAAAATGCAACGCCATCCGGATGCCATTGGGCAATTTACCCACGCCTTATCGCTCGATCCGGACTACGTTGACGCCCATGTTGGCCTTGGGATCACTTATTATGAAATGGGACGATTAGATAGAGCCGAACGGTCGCTCAGGCGAGCCGCAACGCTCGATCCGGATCGGATTGAGCCGTATATCAACCTGGGTGAGATTTATATGGCCCTGGAAAACCCGGAAATGGCGAGACGTTTTTTTGAAATCGCCCTGGAAATTGATCCGGACGACCATGTTCTTAATACCAAGCTGGGAGTACTTCACGGGCGGGCCGGCGATTCGGCCGCGGCTTATGATTATTTCCGTCAATCGCTGGAAATCAATCCGGATTATTCCGCCGGGTATCTTAACTGGGGCAACATCTGCCTGATAAACGGCGATACGGCAACGGCCATACAAAAATATAACCGGGCTATTGAACTCGACAGCCTGGCCCTTGAGCCTTACTACAACCTAACCCTTCTGTATATCAAACTGGGAAATTTGCAAAAGGCGCGGGAAAGCGTCGACGCCCTGCTAAGAATCGATCCTGACTTTGAAAAAGGCCTTGATTTGAAGCAAAGACTGGGCGGCTAATACTTCCTGCGTCGTTCAATCATGTAGTTGGAACCGTCCAGCGATTTGGTATATTTCTTCAGATCAGCCAGCATATGTGACATCTCGCCAACGTGCCTGAAGACGTTACCCTCGTTGATGACCACGGCGATTGAAAGGGTCATAATCGGGTAAGTTTCCTCCTGACCGCGACGGCTCAGGGTAACAATATATCCCCGTCGGCGATCTTCTTCCTGATACCGGTACGGAATAAGAGTATCGAAAGTCCTGATAATATTATCGCAGATATTGGGCACCAGGACGGGTGGAATTATATAAATAAAATCATCACCGCCGATATGTCCGACAAAACCTTCACGGCAGAGATCAAAGACCACATCTTTGATAATCCTGGCGGTCAGCCTGACAATCCTGTCGCCGTAAAAGTATCCGTAATAATCGTTGAAGGCCTTGAAATCATCCAGATCGGCATAGCAGACGGCAAATCCCTGCTCCAGTTCGATCTGACGTTCAATTTCCTTTTCAATAATGGCCGGACCGGGCAGGCGGCTGGATGGATTCACCGAGAGGTCCCGCACAGCTCGCTGAATCAGCATCGTTGTCTTGATCCTGGCGATATGAATCGGAACCGATTCGGAATAAAACTCCTCGGCGCTGTTCTCATAAGCCGCCAGGAGAGTATTATCATTCGGGTCGGGATGGTATAGAATAGTCGGGATAATCGCCAGATAAGTATGATTCTTAATATGGCGCACCATATCGAGAAGCCGGAGGATAGACTCATTCTCCGTCCTGGTCGTGCCCATGAAAACCAGGTCAAGGGGAAAACGCTGGGCCAGAGTAAGCAGCTCATCGGTGGTCTGGAAATAATGCCGGGAAATTCGCCTGCCCTCGATCAGGCGGTTGAGATAATGTTCCACCTTGGCGCCATCGATATAACAGGCGATATGCGGCATCAACTACCCTCACTGCTGTTCGAATCGCCATTCCCCAGGGAACGGGGATGAAACTGCCGGTGAACTTCCAGCAGATATTCTCGATCAAGGTGGGTATAAATCTGCGTTGTATTGATACTGCTGTGTCCCAAAAGCTCCTGGACAACCCGCAGATCAGCGCCGCCCTCCAGAAGATGGGTGGCAAAACTGTGGCGGAAGGTATGAGGCGTCGTTTTCTTCTTAATGCCGGCTTTGAGTATATACCCGTGAATCAATTTCCACATTCCCGACCGGCTGAAACCCTGCCCCCGCCGGGTAATAAAAAGCCGATTGCTTTCTTTTTTCCCGGCCGCCAGCCTGGGACGCGAAAGCTTCAGGTATCTGCCGATTGCGGCGATGGCATACTGCCCCAGCGGCACCAGTCGTTCTTTGTTTCCTTTGCCTCGAACCATGATATAAGCAATCTCGGGCACATAAACCGAGCGGTCCAGACCGATCAGTTCTGAAATCCTCATGCCGGCAGCGTACAGCGTCTCCAGGATAGCGGCGTCGCGTATCTGCCGTATATCATTCTTATCGGGCAACGACAAAATCTTCTGCACCTCTCGTATCGAGAGAACCGCCGGCAGCTTGCGTGACAGGCGCGGCCCTTTGATATCCTTTACCTGAAAGGTGATTTCCGGCTGGAAATGGAGATATTTTTTTATGGCCGACAGCCGCCGGTTGATTGTGCTCGGATTAAGTCCGCAGGAATAAAGACCATTCAGGTACCGGGTAAGATCGTTTCTGGAAATATTTTCAAGCGGTTTAGCTCTCAAAAAGCGTAAAAAGCCATATATGTCGCGGCGATAGGCGTCAATCGTATTCGGCGACAGACCCTCTTCCATGGCCACAGCTCGCAGGAACGGTTCCACCCGCCGCCAAATATCATCACTAATTTTATACTCGTCCGGCATGACCAAATTAATGGGAGATATCAAGTAATAATGCAACTATTTTCAGACAGCCGTGGCCGCCACGGCGGCTATCACCCGTTTAACCGAAGCTTCCTCAAGGACACGGCTATTTTCGCGCAAGGTCGCGCCGGTTGTGGTAACGTCGTCAACCAGCAGTACCGTTTTCCCCTTTAGCATTTCTGTCTCGTCGTCAACCGCAAACGCTCCCCTCACGTTGGCCGGTCTTCTGGCTGCCGGAAGACGAGCCTGCTGGCGGGTTTTGCGGGTTGAATAGAGAACATCGACAAGAAGTCGAATTCCAAGGCAAAGGCCTATTTCGCGAGCGATCTCTTCGGCCTGATTGAAACCGCGCGCATATTGTCGGCTGGAATGAAGGGGAACGGGAACAATAAAATCGATGGTGGGCATATTGGTCCAATCGGTAATCAACCGGGCCAATTTCCGGCCTAATGGCCCGGCAAGAGGTTTTAGACCGGCAAATTTCAGGTCGTGCAGGATGGTTTGCAGATGGCTGTCGAAATACCCGAGCGAGAAAACCGCCGGAGTCGATACACCACAGGAAGAACAACGAAGGGAATTATGAATAAACTGCCTGCATTCAAGGCAATACGGGGCTTCCAGCCCGCAAACGGCGTTCCAGCATTTCCGGCAAACAAGGTGATCATCGGAGTCAGCCGGCAAACCGCACAGGCCGCAAACCGGAGGATAAATCAGATCGAGAAAATCGCCGGTTTCCGTTTTTATCAACCGACTGTATTTGGATACGAAATCGCTCATTACATCAGGCGGCAAACCGTCGCTTTCATGTCAGGGCTTTCCAAGTAGAAAGATATTTCACGCTCATTTTCCCTGCTTTGTTTTCCCATTCGCCGCCGGAAGGAGAATTACAATAATGACAAATTGGTCATCGATTGAGCCTGTCGAAGCGTGTTCCCTTTTTGCTGTTCGATTTTTGAACATATTTTTATGTCTGTGCCGTGTCCGTATTTTCGCCTTCACCGACGAGAGGATCAATATCAGCGCCCTTGGCCCGCTCGATGGATATTACGCCCCTGACACGTTTGACCTTATCGACGACCCGGTTTAGATGCGACAGGTTTCTTATCTCAATTACAAACGAACCGACAACCGGCCCGCCTTTGCCCGAGATCTCGGCCCCTCTCACGTTGGCGTCGCCGTCAGAAATCGCCTGAGTGATATCCCGCAGCATGTTTTTGCGGTCCTCGAGGAGGGTATCCAGCCGGACAATAAACCATTGGTCCTTTTCAACATCCCATTCCACGTCGATCACCCGCTCGGAAAACTGCGACAGCTCCAGGGCGGTAGTGCAATCGGCCCGATGGATGGTTATTCCCCGGCCGCGGGTGATGAATCCGATGATCTTTTCGCCGGGTACCGGCTGGCAACAGCCGGCAAAACGGAACATCATATTGCCCAATCCCTGAATCTTTATGCCCCGGCCGCTGCGAGCAGTGTCAAAAAACCTTTTTGCCAGCGACTTCTTTTCTTCCGGTTTTTCTTCCGGCCTGATCTTGGAAAGCACCTTCATGGCCGATACGCTGCCGTTCCCGACGGCATCAAGCAGGGCTTCGAAAGAAATAAACCCCATTCCCTGGGCAATATCTTCCATCTCCGGCGGCGAAAGCAGAGTGAGCTTCGCCTTTTTGAGTTCTCGATCCAGAATTTCGCGGCCCAGACTGACCGACTGTTCATACCCCTCCTGTTTCAACCAGCGTTTTATCTTGGATCGGGCCCTGGAAGTGCAGACTATTCTCAGCCAGTCGCGCGAAGGCTTTTGATTGGGCGAGGTCAAAATGGACACCTCATCGCCTGACTTCAGTTTTGCTCCCAGTGGCGCCATTTTACCGGATATCCTGGCGCCGGTTGTATGCAAACCGACGTCGGTATGAATAGCGAATGCAAAATCAAGCGCCACGGAACCGGCCGGCAGATGAACCAGATCGCCGCCGGGGGTGAAGACGTAAATGTCTTCCTGAAGCAGATCAATTTTCAAAAACTCGAGAAACTCCGCCGGATTGGTCAAATCTTTCTGCCAGTCGAGCACCTCCCGGAGCCAGATCATCTGTTTGTCCGCCTTATCTATCTGCTGCCGCCCTTCCTTGTAAAGCCAGTGAGCGGCGATTCCGTTTTCCGCAATGTGGTGCATGGCATGAGTGCGAATCTGGATCTCGAGCATCCGTTCATCGGGACCAAAAACGGTGGTGTGCAGGGACTGGTAGCCGTTAGGCTTGGGATTAGCCATATAATCGTGAAAACGATCGGGAACCGGCTTCCACAGGGTATGAATAACACCGAGCACATGGTAACACTCCCGCTTGGTGGATACCAGAATGCGAATCGCAAACAGGTCATAGATTTTTTCCAGCGGGAGGTTACGCAGTTTCATTTTTCGGTAAATGCTGTCCAGGTTCTTGGCGCGGCCCGAAATCGATACCTTGACCCCTTCTTCCACAAGCGCCTTTTTGATGGGAGCGGTTACTTTATTAATATACTCTTCGCGTTCCTGCCGGGTCATCTCGATTTCCTGATGGATCGCTTTGTACTCCTCGGGCTGCAGATATTTGAACGATAGATCCTCAAGCTCGGTTTTTATGCGGGCAACACCGAATCGATGCGCCAGCGGGGCGTAAACCTCCTTGGTTTCAGCGGCAATGCGAACCCTCTTCTCCGGATTGACGAATTCCAATGTTCGCATATTATGCAGTCGGTCGGCCAGTTTGATCAGAATCACCCGGATATCCCGAGCCATGGAAAGGAGCATCTTGCGGAAATATTCGACCTGTTCCTCCTCGCGCGATTTGAACTTGACCCGCCCCAGATTGGTAACGCCATCAACCAGCAGGGCAATTTCTTCGTCAAATTCCCTACGGATTTCCTCGACGGTAACCGGCGTATCCTCGACGACATCATGAATCAGCCCGGCGGCAATAGTGGTTGAATCAAGGTGCTGTTCGGCAAGAATAAAGGCAACCTCAAGACAATGAGTAACATACGGCTCGCCTGATTCACGCTTTTGACCGGCGTGCACCCGCTCGGAGAATTCATACGCCTTGCGAATCAGCGGAATATTGACGTTGGCATTAAACGCCTCGATCTGAATAATAAACTGAGCCAGATTTATCATATTAGTATTATATAAGCAACCGACTTAGCCGGCAAGTAGTCTGTTGTAAAGCTCGGCTGTTTTCTTTGCGTTTATTTCTATGTCGAAATGCTTTGATTTCTCAATCGAATTGCCCGACATGCGTTCTCTCTTCTCTCTGTCTGTCAAAAGGTCAATTACGGCATCGGCATAAGATTTCGCGTCGCGCGGACGGCACAATATGCCGTTGAAATTATATTCAGCCACTTCCGGCAAACCGCCGACGTCGGAAACTACCAGAGGTAGTCCGCAGGCGGCCGCCTCAATGGCGGAACTGTTAAGCCCCTCGCTGGTTGAGGTCAGGAGAAAAACATGAGCCGCCTTAAAAATCGGCGCCAGAGGTTCCCTGAATCCCGGCAGATAAACATTATCAAGGTTTTGTTCAGCGATCATTTTTTCAAGCCCTTCTCTTTCAGGGCCGTCACCCAGGATCAACATGGCGACACCTGAGATTTGCCCTAATACCAGTTCAAAAGCCCTCACGGCGGTGGCGAAATCCTTCTCCGGCGTCAAAGCTCCGGCAATTGCGATTATATGCTCATATCTGTCGGTTATTTCGGAAACAGTGGAGTCTTCCTTTACGGCGGCGCGAATCGATTTGAGGTCAAGGCCGGAAGGTATTATCTCAATGCGATCATTATCGATGCCTGTTGCTCGCAATGAATTCGCGACGGCTTTGCTGATAGCTATATAGTAACCGGCATGTCGCCGATACTTGTATCGAACGCTCAGGCGGCCGGAGGGAGCGAAAACGACTCGCCGGGTGACAATCAGTTTCAGATGGGGAATTGATTTTTTCAATAATAAAGCCAGCGTATGGGCTTCGGAATCGTGGGCGTGGACGATATTTACATTATGATCTTCAATTGCCTTTTTTAGCGGGCGAAGAAATATTTTCCGAACCAGGGAACGTTTCGACAGAAACGCAATCGGAATATTCTCGATTCGTCCGCCTAATTCACTTCCTTCCGGGCAGGCGACAATCTGTTTGATCCCCTGTTTATGAAGGCATCGGCTTAAAAGGAACACCTGCCGTTGCCCGCCCCGGAAGTCTTTTCCGGTATCGATATGCAAAACCGACGGCGATGTCATTATATCATAAATAGTCTGTTACCCGGTCTTTCGGGCTTTTGCCTGCAGTTCGCGCAGCTTGGCCAGCTTAATCAGCGTTCCGAACGAGGTTAAGCCGGCGATCATGAACCCTTCCCAGCCGTCGCGCCATCCTTTTTTAAATATGAGCTTTTTAATAAAGGCCATAATCGGTTTGACAATCAAATGATAACCATGGAACCGTTTCCCGGCTTCAAACATCTCTCTGGCGCCGAGGGTGGAATAATGATCGAGCTTGTGCATGTAATCTTCCAGGGTCGGGTAGGAATAATGCATCAACGGATTATGCAGGCGACCGGTTGGGCCCGTGACTTCGACTTTTTCGTGCACCAGCGCGAGCGTGAAGCGCCCTGATGATTTTTTGAACAGGCGAAGGACATAATCGGGATACCACCCAGAATGCAAAATCCAGCGATCAAGAAACCGCGTCTTGCGCGGGATGTAATAACCGCAGCATTCCGGTTCCGATTCCAAGAGTTGCCGGATCTCATTTTTCAGGGTGAATGAAACCTCTTCGTCGGCGTCGATCGACAATACCCATTCGCCCGTTGCCTTATCGAGGGCATATTGTTTGGCCGGCCCGAATCCCTTCCATTCAGGCCGGTAAACCCTGGCATCGAAGTTCCGGGCGATCTCGAGAGTGCTATCGGTCGATTCGGTATCGACAATCACTATTTCATCAACCCAGGAAACCGAACGAAGGCACCGTTCGATGTTAGCCTCCTCGTTCTTGGTAATAATTATGGCTGATAGTTTTATCATATGGAATCCGCAGGCAAAAGCCTGACAACGGTGTCGTAAACGTCATCAACATCGATGTCAAAGATATTATAATCGTTGCCCGAAATAACGGCGCCGCCTTCCTGATCGTGAGGTTTCCATAACCTGAAGTTTTTCCCGAAACGGGTGTACAGCCCGACCACCGGTACCTTAAAGGCCCGGGCGATATGAACCAGCGAAGTATCCGGCGTGATCAACATTCTCATCCGGCTGATAATGGCCGAGACTTCGAGAAGATTCAGCCCGGCCGGCAGGGGATCGACGCGGGAGGAGAATTCGGCGGCAAGCGAAGCCGCCTTATCGTGTTCACGCGGATCGCATGTGATTACGATTCGGAAGGAAGGATACCTGTCCAGCAGGCGCCGGATCAGTTTTTCGTTTTTCGCCCTTTGCCAGACACGCGTCGGGCGGCCGGCGGAGATGTTAAGCCCGATCATTCCTTTCGGTTCGGCGCTGTTAAGCGATGCGATAAATCTACTTGCCGTTTCCCGGAACTTCGCCGGTATCGTCGGCGGTACGTGTGTTTCAAGGTCGTTGGTATCGATACCGAAAGCAGACAGTAACTTGAGAGTGTTATCGATAATATGCGCTTCATTATCCGTCCGGTAACGGTAATTGAAATCGTAATACCCTTTATGCCGGTTCTTCCCCAGCCCGATACGCCACGCGCGCCGTGAACTAAACTGCGTCAAAAACAACGCCGTTACAGAATCGTCGCAAACCAAGTCAACCACGGCATCCACATTCAGGCGGCGGATCTTGTTAATCGTACCAAGATCGCGCACGATATTTTTCCTATAAAGGAAGTTCTTGTCTATTCGTTCATCATTATTGACTATGGCGATATTGCGCGGCGAGCTGATAGTAAACAACTCAAGGTGTGGATAGAGCTTTTTCAGGTTATGAAAGACCGGCAGGGAAATAATCATATCCCCAAGTTTTTCAGGCCTGATAAACAGAACCCGCTTGATCGATTTCGGATCGATAATCCCAAATTCCTCCCGCCCTTTTTTTAGAAAAACTGAAAAGGCAGTAAAAAATATCCGCTTGAAACCATGTTCGAGCGTTTTTAACAAGGATTTCCTCATCCGGCTGTAATCCTGATTAAACTCGCTTCAAGTTTGTCAAGCATCGTTTTCAATCTGAAATTATCCTCAAAACGGATATGACCGGCCCGGCCAAACCGCTCTCGCAACGACGAGTCATTATAAAACCTCTCGATTGCATTTGTCAACTGCCGGGGATCGGCCGGATCAACCAAAAGAGCCGTTTTATCTTCGGCGACCACCTCCGGAATACCGCCGACGCGCGTAGCCACGACCGGCAAACCGGCCGCCATCGCCTCCACCAGAACGATGCCAAAAGGCTCAATAATCGCCGGATGAACGTAAAGATCGGCCCCGAAAACGGCCCTTTGATGATCTTCAAGCATACCGCCAAAAATAAAACGGTCGGCAAGATTATAACCGTTGATTTGCTTTGTAAGAGATGCTTTCAGCGGACCGTCGCCCAGAAACAGAAAAAAGATATTATCATACCTTGCAGCCAGCTCACGGGCCGCTTCGACCAGGTGGCAATGCCCTTTTTGTTTGACAAACCGGCCTGAAGTCAGGCAGACGAAGGCGTTATCCGGCATATTAAAGCGACGACGAAGATAACTTTCCCCTTCTTCCCGGTTGCCATGCCAGATTTTATCGTCAATCCCGATAGGTATAACGTCAAATAATGATTTGTCGATATATCCGGATACGACAATTTCGTCCCGCAGATATTTTGAAGGGACTATCGCCCGGTCAACAAAGTTTGAAAATAGATACCGGTGTGAGAGCGTTTTTCTTGCCAGATTCACTCCCGGCGTCCAGATAATTTTATATTTCCCGGCAAGTTTGCGCGCCAGACCGGCCAGGCGCACATCCCTTACGAAGTTGCAAAGCATAACATTTATATTATGCCGTCCCGCATAACCGGCAAGGCGCTTAATGGTTGCCGGATTAAAATCGCCGGAGTGTTTAAGAGGTATGATTTCCGTATTGTCATGTACCGCGACACGATTGAGAAATTGAGATTCTTCGCGACCGGCAAACCGCACCCTGTGCCCTCGTTTCGCCAACCCCACGCCGCACAATTCCATCCAGTTTTCCAGGCCCCCCCAGACGGTTTTTTCAATAGAGTTGAGGAAAAGTATATTAAGATTCTTCGGGGGCATGGTTATTCCGAAACTGCATTCGGTAAAGGCGGGCATACAGGCCGCCCTGCTTAAGAAGCGACTGATGCGTTCCCTTTTGGATTATCCTGCCCTTATCCATTACCTGTATCTTATCGGCCGATGTAATGGTCGAAAGGCGGTGAGCGATCACAAGTGTGGTTCGTCCCTCCATCAGGCGGTTGATCGCCTCCTGCACCTGGATTTCAGATTCCGTATCAAGGGCCGAGGTCGCCTCGTCAAAGATAAGAATTTGCGGGTTCTTGAGAAGAGCGCGCGCTATCGCCAGCCGCTGCCGCTGACCGCCGGAAAGCATCACTCCCCGATTGCCGATTATCGTTTCATATTTCTCCGGCAGTTGTTCAATGAATTCGTGAGCGTTGGCCATTCCGGCGGCGGCCATTAGTTTTTCATCGGGCAGGCCGTCCATACCATAAGCGATGTTATGCCGCACGGAATCGTTGAAAAGAAACGTTTCCTGCGTAACAATACCCATCAGCGAACGAAGGTCTTTTGTCGATACCGTCCTGATATCCGTTCCGTCGATGGTGATATTTCCTTCCAGGGGATCATAGAATCGGGGTAGAAGATCAAACAATGTCGATTTGCCGCCGCCGCTGGGCCCCACCAGCGCCATTATCTCGCCCTTTTTCACTTCAAACGAGACGTGATCGATCACCCTGCTGCCGGCCTTGTACGAAAAAACAATATCGTTAAACCGGATTGAATCGTTAAAGCCGTCAAGGCGGCAGGGATGTTTCGGCTCCAGAACCAGTGGCGGCGTTTCCAGAACCTCAAATATCCGTCCCGCCGCCGCCATTCCTTCCTGTATTTTAATATGAATATTGGAAAGCGATTTAATCGGTTTGATCAGCGAAAACATGGCAAAAACAAAGATGATAAAATCTTCCGCTTTCAGGGTCGATTCGGCCGTCAGGATTTTCGTTCCGGCGTACCAGAGAATAAAGACTCCGGCGATGGTGGCCATCATATCGTTGATTGGCGTGGCCAGCATTCGCACGCGGGTCATTTTCAGAAGCGACTTGAAATACCGTTTTGTGGCGACGAAAAATTTGCCGATTTCGAACCTGTCCATGGCAAATGCCTTGACGATGCGGATATTGGAAACGGTTTCTTCGAGGACCGCATTGACATCAGCCATTCTTTCCTGAGAGCGGAAAGAATACTTTCTAAGCTTGCGGCCGACCTTATAGATAAACAGAAAGATAACAGGCAATACCAGCGCGGCCAGAAAGGTAAGTTTCCAACTCAGGATAATCAGAAAAGAAGCGAATATTACAACCGCCAGGGCGTCGGCCACCAGGTGGTTGAAACCGATGTCGATCGTTTCGTTTAAGACAACCACGTCATTGGTCACGCGAGAAATCAAAAGCCCCGTGCGGGTTTTGTGGAAATAGGCCAGCGACAACCTCTGGTAATGCTCAAACAGCCGGTTGCGGATATCGCGAATAAACGACTGCTGGACAAAAGCCATAAAAAAGCCCTGAGTGTACAGAAATATATTCTTGAGAAAGGCGATAATTATTGCCGCCCAGCAGATCCTGAACAGCGTGGTCGTTTTGCTTTCGCGGACGATAACGTTGTTGACATTGCTTTTTATCCACACCTTCGCCTTATCCGGGACTGCGAGGATTCTATCCAGGAGGCTCTTCTCCTCACCGGTTACGTCAGATTTTGATACCTGCGCCGTCGGTGAAGCCAGGTTGGCAAGGTCGGAGTAAGCGCCTTCGGGAGTAAAAAGCGTTCCCAGAAGCGGGCCGATCATCCATATCAGCGCTCCAGCCATAGCGCTGTAAAGCATGGCCGAAATCGAAGCGATTACCAGTCGAAACCAGTACGGCCGGATAAGTCGGAAGGTTTTCAGATACAGGTTATCCACGGGTTTGAAACATAATACAATCGATCCGGCCGGTCAACCGGCCCAAGTTCATACCGGTCAAAAGGAATCAATCCTGACGGCCGTCGCCGGGATGTTAACGGTGAATTTTGGGCGCCTGATTGGAATGTTATATTTTTGCTCCCGCATAAAACCCCTGGCGCGGAAGTTGAAATCTTCATTATGGAACAATATGTTCTGAACCTTATAGAACGGAAAGCGGCGGTTGAAGGAACCGTACTTGATAACGATCGAGTCGCCGCAGATCGGGTCGATCAGCTTTTCTTTTAATGGATATATCTTCTTTTTCAATCTTACCGTCCGGTCAAAACGGCCGTCCATATAACTTATTTCCCGGCCGACCGGCACGGCAATATTATCGGTCAATGATTCGCTCTTTTTGCAGGACAACAGGGAAAAAACATATAAAAGCACCTCGCCCGGCCGGGCGCAGTCGGCCCCCATTTGTATTTCCGCCAGGGGAGCAGAGAAATATTCGTTCCGGCTCTTGAAATAAATGGTAACCATATCGTTTATAACGTTTCCCTTGAAGGCTCCCTTACCAAGATAACTCCGTCCATAAAACCCGACCGAATCACCGGAGAAATACAGTTCGGTGGCGACTGAAAATTTCTTGCCGTTATCATTTATCCGCAGATCAACCAGGTAGGCGGCCGATTGAAATTGCCGGGCTCTCATCCGGGTCAGACGAAAATAATCAATCTGCCCTTGTTCTTCTTCGATTGGCGGAAGAATCGTACATGATGAGAAAACAAGGAGGGTAAGTGCTATAATGAAAGCGCACCGCACGAGGTTATCCTATCCCGGAAAAGAGAAATACTACCGCGCGGATAAACGGGCCGAGAATCAACCAGATGATGGAAAACCCGAAAAAATAACCGCTGAGGATAAGAAATATCAAAATCATCGGCGAGACCTGCTCGATCCGATCCAGTGTCGGGCCGTACTGCTCCGGTAAAATGTTGCGAAATATATGGGAACCGTCAAGCGGATATATCGGGAGCAGGTTGAAAAAGGCCAGCGAGACGTTGATGAAAATCATAAGCTGGAGCATCACTATCAGGCCTTCGTTAATGCGTAAAAGATCGAGGACATTCAGGATGCGAAAGACGGTTCCCGAAATCAGCGCCAGTCCGAGGTTGGAAAGCGGTCCGGCGGCCGAAATCCAGAAATCGTCGCGGCGCAGGTTTTTCAGGTTATAAGGGTTGACCGGCACCGGCTTGGCCCAGCCAAAACGAAAATGGGATAAAAACAGCATCAACGTCCCGAAAACATCAAGATGCGCCAGCGGGTTAAGGGTCAACCGACCCATTTCCCTGGCTGTCGGGTCGCCGCATCTGTAAGCCGTCCAGGCATGGAAATATTCATGCACCGTCAGCGAAAAGATAATTACCGGCGCGGCAATGATTATAGTCCGCAGATCAAGTCCCATATATTAAAACTCCGAAACGCCATAAATACGGCGCATCAGGGTCAAAGTCAAAGATTTTTTCCTAAGCATAAACGCCGCGCATTAAGAGCACGTCGGTAACCCGCTTAACGGCCAGGACATACGACGCCAGGCGCAGCGAGCATTGGTGCTGTTTAGCTGCCATATTAACGTCATTAAAGGCCCGCACCATATGCTCCTCCAGCCGATCACCAACAACCCGTTCGCTCCAGAAATACCCCATTCGATCCTGCACCCATTCAAAATAGGAAACGGTAACGCCGCCGGCGTTACAGAGAATATCCGGAATGACCGTTATTCCTTTTTCGTACATGATCCGGTCGGCCTCCGGCGTAGTCGGGCCGTTGGCGCCTTCGCCGACTATCCTGGCCTTTATGTCCCCGACGTTATCGGCAGTAATCACATTTTCGAGCGCCGCCGGAATCAGGATATCGCAGGGGTAGCCGATAATCTCTTCTCTGTCTATCCGAATGGCGTCCGGGAAGCCGGTGATCGTGTCATCGTTTTGCCCGGCATATTCAATGAGCGCTTCCACGTCGATGCCGTCCTTGTTTTCCAAACCGCAATTGACGTCGCTGACGGCCACAATTTTGACCCCCATGCGGACCAGTGAACGGGCCGCAATCGAGCCGACGTTGCCAAACCCCTGAATTGCGGCCGTGCATTCTTCGAGTTTTATGCCAAGTGAGCGGGCCGCTTCCCTGACTGAAATCCCGACCCCGTTGCCGGTAGCATCACGTCGTCCCCGCGATCCACCCATAACGACCGGCTTGCCGGTAACCACCGACGGAGTATAGTCGCGCGAATGCATGCAGTAGGTATCCATTATCCAGGCCATCGTCTGCTCGTTGGTGTTGACATCCGGCGCGGGAATATCTTTTTCCGGGCCGAGAACATCAATCATATCGGCCGTATAGCGACGGGTCAACCGTTCCAGTTCTCCCAGCGACATCTTCTTCGGATCGCATGTGATGCCTCCCTTGGCCCCTCCGAACGGGATTCCCATAACCGCGCATTTCCATGTCATCCAGGCCGCCAGAGATTTAACTTCGTCAAGATTTACATCCGGATGGTACCTGATACCGCCTTTACCCGGCCCGCGCACAATCGAATGCTGTACCCGGTAGCCGGCAAAAACCTGAAACGATCCGTCATCCATCTGAATCGGTAGTTTGACGATAGTAATCCTGCGCGGTTCCTTGATAATTCTAAGGATGTTGGGATCAAGTTGGATCATCTTCGCGGCCTCGTCAAGATGCTGTAGAACAAACTCATAGGTTGAGACCGGAATTGTTCTTGAACCAAGTTTGGCCATAATATTCCCTCTTGAGCTTATATGTTATATTTTTGCCGAAAGGTATATATGTTCTATTTGCGTGAAACGCAATCCGAATTGATATCAAAGAAACGCCACCGTTTTTCGGCGCCTTTCTTAATGCCGATTCTTGTGGAAATGCCAATCTCGGGCGTTCCGCTGCCGCGATCGACAAGATAAAGTTCCGACCCGGTAAGATCGATACCGTTTTGTTTGCGCGTCAATCCAAAAGCGCGGCAGAATTTCCCCGGGCCGTTAGTCGGCATTCCGGTATTCGTCGATGAGTTTTCGGCAATTAATTCTTCGCCGAGGACCGGCTCAACGGCGCGAATCAGAACCGCCGCCGGGAAACCTTTCTTTTCTGTGACGATATTGAAACAGCTATACATACCATAAATAAAATATATATAACCGTGCCCGCCCAAACCATACATGACAGCGTTGCGCTCGGTTCTCCCGACCGCTGCATGGCAGGCGGGATCATCTTCGCCGACATAAGCTTCCACTTCAACGATATCGGCCGCCAGCAAACCTTTCCGATGACGGAAGACAATGGTTTTCCGCAGAAGTTCTCGGGCGACGGTCAGGGTCGGGCGAAGATAGAATTCCCGCTTCAATTTTTCACCGGTCGGATTCATATAACCCTATTCATTAATATGCGGAAATAGTTCATACGCCACCGCAGCAGCGGCATCGAAATCGAGCGCGATATCTTTGACGTGATGCGCATCCGACCCCAGAGTAACCAAACGAACTCCCGACTCGCGCGCCATATTTACTATCTCCATACAAGGATAATACTCATAATGACCATGCCGAATAGCCGAAGTATTAAGTTCATACCCGACGTCGTGAGCCAGCATTGTCTTGAACAGTTTTTCGATCCGGCCCCGATGAATTGTGTTGACTTCTTCACCGTAGTATTCCAGTCCAAAACGACGATAGATGTCAAGGTGGGCCAGGCAGTCGACCAGACCGGAACCGGCCATTTTATCGAGCATATCAAAATAGCGGTCGGCCAGTTGCTTGAGTGTATACTTGGCAAACAGCCCGGGAGCATCATGACGACTGGTAAAACACATGTCGTCGAAGCTATGCACCGCGCCAAGCCGAAAATGAAAATCGAACTTTGATTGTAAATCGGCAATTATCTTTTCGCAACCGGGGAAATAACCAAATTCCATCCCCGCCCGAACCATAAGCCCGATATTCCCGTATTCTTCGTGAACTCCGGCAACGTTATCGAGGTAATGTTTAACGGCCACATCCGACAGTTTCACCTTTTGGCCGTCGATTTTCAAATATCCATCCAGTTCCTTGCGGGCCGGATTGGCTTCATGATGCGGTGTGAAACAGATTCCCGACAGGCCAACGTCAAGCGCCGCCTTACACCATTCGTCAAGCGTTCCGTGACCGTCAACCGAATAATCGGGATGGGTATGATAATCGGCAACCGGGCCGCATTCCAGCTTCATTTTCTCAGGCAAAACGCGCCCCCGTCAAAAACGGATTAATCTTTCGTTCCTGCCCTATAGTCGTAACCGGGCCGTGTCCGGGATAGCATACGGTCTCGTCCGGCAACACCAGAAGCTTTTTTATAATGGAATCAATCAATTGCTCATGGCTACACCCGGGGAAATCGGTTCGACCGATCGAACCGCAAAAAAGAGTGTCGCCGCAAAATACAATGCCATCCGTATAGTAACATATTCCGCCGGGCGAATGACCCGGCGTCTGTAGGACTGTCAAAGTAATCGATCCGAAAGAAACGGTATCGCCGTCGACCAGAAGCTTTTCCGGAGGAGAACAGGTTACCGGGTTGCCGAGCATGGCCGAAAAATTTTCAACGGCTGACCCCAGGAGCAATTCATCCCCTCGACCGGCATAAAGAGGAATATCATACTTTTCCAGAATACCAGAAACAGCGGCAATATGATCGGCGTGGCCGTGAGTCAAAAGGATCATTTTGGGTTTTAGGCCCAAACGCTCGATCTCACTGATAATACGACCGGCTTCATCACCCGGATCAATGACAGCTCCCTCTCCCTTATCCGGGTCGGAGATCAGGTAACAGTTGGTTTCAAACATGCCGACGACGAGGGTAAATATATCCATCCGCTTTCCCGGTTATAGATTTCATCCCAAACTATATTCCGAGCATAAAAAGGCAACCCAAAAGTTTGGTCGATTCTTTATCGATATTTGCCGCCTGATCTCTCCTGACGGCGTCGGGACATTTTTTACGCTATTTTTTCCTGTCCATATTGACTATAAACTCCGGATATAGTAATATATTGACCCTTTTAGGAAAGGTGACGAAGATGGATCACGAGGCGAGAGAAATTACAAGTGACTTAAGATCAAGGGTTTCCAAGATTGGGAGGTTTCTTTGACCTCGACCGGCGTCGTGAAAAAATTAACAAGCTTGAAAAACAAGCAGCCCAACCCGGATTCTGGGACAACTCGGAAACAGCCCAATCGGTAATGCGCGAGCTGGCAACACACAAGAAATTAGTGGAAGATTTCCAAAATCTGGAATCGGAACTGGACGATTTGATCGAACTGGGAGAGACGGCAACGGATAGTTCAAATGAGTTGGCCGAGGTAAAGGAAGAACTCGACGATTTCGCTCGGAGAGTAGATAAGTTTGAGTTGGCCGCTTATCTTTCCGGCAGTGACGATATCCGCAATGCCATCCTGACCATTCACCCCGGGGCCGGGGGAACCGAATCGCAGGATTGGGCCGAAATGCTTTTCCGTATGTATAATCGCTGGGCCGAACGACAGGGATTTGCCGTCAACCTGATCGACTCTCAGGCCGGCGAAGAAGCCGGCCTGAAATCAGCGACTATGACTATCAGGGGAGAATACGCTTACGGCTATCTGAAATCGGAATCGGGAGTCCACCGCCTGGTCAGAATATCGCCTTTTGACGCCAATCGGCGCCGCCACACGTCGTTTGCTTCGGTGCATATTTGCCCTGAAATCGACGATTCCGTAGAAATCAAAATCAGGGATGAAGATCTTCGGATCGATACTTATCGCGCTTCCGGGGCCGGTGGCCAACATGTCAACAAAACGTCATCGGCGGTGAGAATTACTCACCAGCCGACCGGTATTGTGGTCCAATGCCAGTCGGAAAGAAGCCAGCACAAAAACCGGGATTCGGCAATGAGAGTCCTTCGCTCCCGCCTGTATCAAAAGGCTCTGGAAGAACGGCAGAAGGAAAAAGAAAAATATTCACAGGACAAAAAGAAAATCGAATGGGGCAGCCAGATACGCAGTTACGTTTTCCACCCCTATAATATGGTCAAAGACCATCGAACCGACGTGCAAACGTCTGATGTCCAGAGAGTAATGGACGGCGATCTGGAAATATTTATAAACGCCTTCCTTACCTTAGGCCATACCGGCAATTCGAAAACTGAAATAGAAAACCGGAGGTAACTGGTATGGATATACTCAGTGTCATAAAAAATAAAGCCAAAAAACTGAATCGCACAGTCGTCCTTCCGGAAGGAAACGAAGAGCGGATGATTATCGCTGCCCGCCGACTGGTCGAGGAACAGATCGCCCGTGTTATCCTTTTGGGCGACGAAAAGGAGATTTCCGATCTGACCGGAAAGCATGGCCTTGGCACAGATAAAGTGGAAATCATAAATCCGGTCAACTCACCCGATTTCGAGGGCTTTGTCGATCTTTTATACGAACGTCGCAAAGCTAAGGGCATGACACGGCAACAGGCCGCCGAATTGATGAAAAAAACCCTGTATTTCGGGGCCGCCCTTGTCAAAACCGGCAAAGCCGATGCCTCTGTAGCCGGCTCGATTAACACCACCGGTAATGTTCTCCGAGCCGCCCTGCATATCATTGGCCTCGCGCCGGGGATTAAAATCGTGTCGTCGTCTTTTTTAATGACCCTCCCGGAATTCATGGGAGAAAAGGACAAGGTCTTCATGTTCGCGGACTGCGCCGTCATGCCGAATCCCAACCCGGAAGAACTGGCCTCCATTGCCGCCTCGACCGCCGATACGATGAAAAAGCTCGTCGGCGAGACGCCTCGTTTGGCCTTCCTTTCATTTTCCACCAAAGGTTCGGCCAATCATTCGGATATCGACAAAGTCCTTGAAGCACTGGAAATATTCAGGAACAATTATCCTGATATTCAGGCCGACGGCGAACTGCAACTTGACGCGGCCATTATTCCCAAAGTCGGCGAGAAAAAAGCTCCCGGTTCGCCGGTGGCGGGAAAAGCCAACGTGCTCATTTTCCCTAACCTTGACGCCGGTAATATCGGATATAAACTGGTTCAGCGAATGGCGGGAGCTACCGCCACCGGCCCGATCATCCAGGGTCTGGCCAGTCCGGTCAACGATCTTTCCCGCGGATGTTCGGTTGATGATATTGTTGACGTCTCCGCCATTGCCGTACTGATGAAAGGATAAACGGAAAATGCCGAGGGCGGGATTAAAAATATATTTAGCTTCAATCCCCCTGTATCCGAGGGACGGAGGAAACGTATATACAGTTAAAAACGGGTTGACATCGCCCGCGAAAAGATGTTATTTTCTCGCGGAAAATAACGCTTGTCGGCGGCAACGCAAAGCCGCCTTTTTATCTTGAAGGAGAGCATAATCGTGAGTCCCCTTATAGTTATTATCATTGTTGCGGTGGTTGTTATCGCCGCGATTATTGTGGTTGTATTAAAGAATTACCGCAAGGTCGGCCCGAATGAGGCTTTGATTATCTCCGGTGGAAGGAAGCGTTCCATCACCATGTCGGATGGGACGGTCCGAGAGGTAGGATACCGGTATCGCATAGGCGGCGGAACGTTCGTGCGACCGTTTATCGAACAGGCCCAGACCCTTCCTCTGGAGATTATCCCGATGGATATACAGGTTGCCGACGCCATTTCGACTAACGGGATCCGCTGCACCGTCCGGGGGACGGCGGAAATAAAGATTGCCGGCGACGAGGCGTCGATCCATCTGGCCGCAGAGCAGTTTCTGGGCAAGCCGTTGAACGATATACGCGACGTAGCGCTGCGCACGCTGGAAGGTTCCACGCGGGCCCTGATCGGGACCATGAATCTCGAATCACTGAACAAGAACCGCAAGGATTTCTCTGGAAAGGTGTTTAACGATGTCAGCACCTACTTTGCCAATATGGGCTTGAAGCTTCTCTCCTTTAATCTGAAGGAAATCACCGACCCCTCAGGGTATCTGGAAGCGCTGGGCAAGCCGCGTATCGTCGAAGCGCGACGCGACGCGGAAGTTGCTGAGGCGGAAGCCGCCCGTGACGCCATCATCAAGTCAGCCGACGCGAAAAAAGAAGGGGATGTGGCAAAGATTTCAGCCGATACAAAGGTCGCCGAAGCCAACCAGCAATTCGAACTCAAAAAAGCCGAATTGGAGGTGGATCTAAACCGCAAAAAAGCAGGCGCCGATTTCTCCTACGAATTGGAGCGGCACAAACTCAATCAGAACCTCAAAACCGAAGAAGGCAAAGTCAAGCTGATCGAGAAAGAGTCCGCCATCGAATTGGAGAAAAGGGAAATCAAACGGGTCGAGCAGGAATTGGAATCCAGGGTGCGCAAACCCGCCGAAGCGGAGCAATACCGGCTTGAGGCTGAAGCCAAAGGTATGGCCGAAGCCAAGCGTATCCAGGGAATCATCGAAGCCGAACTGGTTGAAAAGATCGGGCGCGCCGAAGCCGAAGCCCTGCGCCGGAAAACCGAGTCATGGAACGCCTGTTCCCAGCCGGCTCTGTTGCAGATGATGTTCGAGAAACTTCCGGATCTCGCTCGCGAGATGGCTGCTCCAATCTCCAAAATCGATAAAATCGTAATGCTCTCCAGCGATGGAACCACGGGAACATCGAAAATAACCGGTGAACTGGCGACCATGATGGCGCAATTGCCCACCGTCGTGAAATCGCTTTCCGGTTTTGATCTCGAGGAATGGGTCAAGAAAATGGCGGAGAAAACCACAAAAAGCAATCCCGAAACTCCGCAACCCGCCTCCCCGGCAAGCGGTCCGGACAAGGAATAAACGATGATTTCCAACAGGATCGGCCGCCTGGAGCTTTCCCCTACCCTGCGCATCAACGCCAAAGCCACGGCAATGAAAGCCGAGGGTATTAATGTTATAGATTTTTCCGTGGGCGAACCGGATTTCCCCACCCCGGCAGATATCAAGGAAGCCGGGAAAAAGGCCATCGACGATAACTTCACCAAGTACACCGCCAACGACGGTATCCCCGAACTCAAAGAGGCGATTCGCGCCAGATTTCACGAAGATCACGGCCTGGAGTATCGGCCGCAGGAAATTATTGTTTCCTCGGGGGCCAAGCAATGTTTGTATAATCTTTGCGTCTCCGTCCTCAACCGCGACGAAGAAGTCATCATCCCGGCGCCGTACTGGGTTTCTTATCCGCAACAGGTTCTGATGGTCAAGGCCAATCCGAGAATCGTGCCGACCCGCGAGGAAAACGGTTTTCGCCTTACTCCGGAGGAATTGAAAGCAAACCTCAATTTCAATACCAAGGCCATCATTATCAACAACCCGGGCAATCCGACCGGTTCAGCGTACACCCGCGAACAGCTGCTCGAAATCTGCGAGATTGCCGTGTCGGAGGGGTTGCTGATTATAGCCGACGAGATTTATGAAAAGGTCATTTACGACGACTACCGGTTTTGCTCCGTGGCGTCGCTCAGCGAAAAAATCAAGGAAAAGACGGTCATTATCCATGGCGTTTCGAAATCGTATTCAATGACAGGCTGGCGTATCGGATATGCCGCTGGCCCGCGCGATATCATCGCCGCCATGAGTATTGTGCAGTCGCATACCACATCCAACGCCAATTCGATTGCCCAGAAAGCCGCGGCTGAAGCGCTTTCGGGCCACCAGTCGGAAATCAACCGGATGGTCGCCGAGTTCCGAACGCGCCGCAATTATATGTTTAATAAACTCAAACGCATTCCGGGTATTTCCTGCTATGAACCTCAGGGAGCTTTCTACCTCTTTCCAAATATTTCAACCTATTACAACACGGAATACGGCGGTTTGAAGATACGCAACTCTTACGGTCTGGCATATTACCTGCTCAAAGAAGCGGCCGTGGCCGTGGTTCCGGGCAGCGCCTTCGGGTCCGATGACAATATCCGTCTTTCGTACGCCACTTCCATGGAAAAAATCGAGGAAGGCACCGATCGTATTATCGAGGCCATGGCAAAACTGACTGAATCGCCCAAATACAGACGGGTCGCCCTGCAGAACGTAATGACCAATCCGCGCGGCATGACCAAAGCCGAGACCGAAATCACAGTCGCCGAACGCGACGCCCTTGTTCAGGAAGCGGAAGCGGCTCTCCCCTATGATCGCTATTTCGAATGGAATGCAAATATCAACGGAATTGTCATCCAACTGCGCACCAACGTTCCGCACCTGTATGACTTCTGGGTTGAAAACTGGTATCCCGCCCAACTCGAATCCGACCTTGAGCCGCACGGCATAATCTATGCCGTCGACGGTGTACCGGGCCGGACACCGTATGGATATTTTAACCCGGATATGAAAACCGCTATTCTCTTTAACACGACCTACTATGGACAGGTCAGAAGCTGGGCTTTGGCTATGGTGGCTCTCGCCAGCGAGCGGCTTTTGGACATCCACGGCGTTCGGGCGGCATGTTTGGATTATAACGGCCGCGCTCTGGCCCTTATCGGCCCCAAGGGCATGAAGCGCGGTTCGACTTTTATGCGGCTTTTGGAAGACGACCAGGCCAATTTCCTGACCAATGACTGGATATTCGTCCGGTATCGGGGCGACGAAGCTATCGCCGACGCACCGGAGCGGAAGTTTTACGTGAAGACTTCAATTGTCAAAACCTTCCCGCGCTACGCGCGCATCTTCGACCGCAGCAAGTGCGAAAACGTGGCCACTACCCGGGCTGACTGGACGAACATGAAAGAACTGGGCGACGAGTGCCCGCTTGATCTTGGCGAACCGTATTGCTATTGGGGATCGGAAGATTCGCGAGCAATGGTCGATCCGGCCTGGATCCACGGCCCCCACAGGTATGTCAAACGGTCCCGGCTGGATGCCGTTGCGCTGCTGTGCTGGGAACCAAACACGCCGGCGGTAGAAAAACTCTCCGCGGAAAATGCACTAAACTTCATTACCGAAGGCAAATACCGTCTGCCCAGCGATGCCGGCATGACGCCGTATAAAACGCAGCCGTTTTTCAATCCGTATCTTTTGGCTTCGTCGGCAGACCAGGAAGATTTGCAACGCCGCAATTTTCATCAGCTTTTCCGCGTGACCACGGCGTACAAAGTGAATATTGCGGCAATTCCGGCGGAAGCGCTCAAATCGCGAATTCGGGAACTGATAGGGTAGGAGTTTCAGTATGGCCAATACATTAGGCATTGTTAAACCGGACGGCGTGCGCCGAAAACTGGTCGGCAGGATTACCAGCAAAATTGAAAACGCCGGTTTGATCCTCCGTGGAATGAAGGTTCTGCGGCTAACGAGAGAAAAAGCCGAACAATTTTACGCGATTCACGAGGACAAACCATTTTTCAAACCCCTTGTGGAATTCATGAGTTCCGGACCGATTGTGGTCATGGTTATCGGCGGTCACGGTTCAATCGAGCGCTGGCGCGAGGTAATGGGCGCGACCGACCCCGCGCAGGCGAAATACAACACCATCCGACGTGAGTTCGGGACCTCCATCGAGAAAAATGTGGTGCACGGGTCGGATAGTCCGGAAACTGCCCGAACCGAAGTTGCTTTCTTCTTCCGCGAAGATGAAATCCTGCCCAAGGAAATGACTTAAAATGCCTGATTCACTTTACGATACTCAACTATATGCCCGGTTTTATCGGGATTTGCAACGTCGTCTGAATGGTCCCAATATAAAAGACGAGAAACTCAAAGACCTGCGCGAGCCGTCAATCAGGACCGGCACGCAAACCCGGTACGGTTCCTGGGGATGGCGCTCGACGGTCTCCAGCCGCATCGCTGAAAAAACCGTGAATATCGGCTCCGACAAAGTCCGCGAATTCCATCTGCCCGAAACCAAAAGGAAAATAATCGCCAATGTTTCGGATGAATTGGATAAGGTTCTGCACCTGATGGAGACGATGCCCTTTGTTCTCCTGCGGCGTCAGATGGGAAACAACCAGGAATATAATCCCAAGTGCAATCTATATATATCGGTAGCCGATCTGAAAAACTATCGTCTGGCCTACATGTGGGGCCATACCATGGGGCCGGTGACCAATGCCCCCGGGCCGGAGTTCACCCTGATTCACATTCCCGAAGAGCACCATATCCGGCAGCAGGCTCTGGTTATGCCCGATCACAATGTGACCATGGTGCTCGGTTCGGATTACATGGGCGAAGATAAGAAGGGCTTTTTGCGCAACGGGATGTACGCCGCCGATGCCGGCGGAATGCTGGGTTTGCATGCGGGAACCAAAGTCGTCATCATTCGTGATCCGAAGACGAATAAACTGAAAAAGTACGGTGTGTTCCTGTTCGGATTATCGGCCACCGGCAAGAGCACCTGGTCGTGCCACCAGCTTGGTCTGGACTGGTCAAAAGGGGAACGCACGCTGGTGTGCCAGGACGATATCTGCTTTCTTAAAAATGACGGCTCGGCATACGGTTCCGAGTACAACTATTTTGTCAAAACGGACGTGGATAAAAAACTGCAGGAGGCGATGTACAACGCGCTTGTGCATAAAAGCGCGCTATATGAAAACGTAATGGTCAACGCCGACGGCGAACCGGATTTCCTTGACGAAAATCTCTGCGGCAATGGCCGCGCCGTCATTATGAAAAAGCATTTGAAAATCAGGCACGGTCGTGGACCGTTTTCCATGAAAAGCATCTGGTACCCGTCGATCAACCTGCCGCCGCTGGACGAACTGGATGGGATCGTCTTCGCCTTCATCACCCGCCGCAACACTATCATGACCTTCGGCCAGCGATTGACCCCGATCCAGGCGGCCCTGGCGTATCTCTGGGGCGAATCGAGCCATAGCTATGCCTCCAACCCGGCCAAGGCCGGCGAATCCGTGCGCATCGTCGGCACCGATCCTTTTATCGTCGGTTCCCGCGCCCACAAAGTAAACCTTTTTTACAAAATCATCATGGACCTTTCGGATAACTATCCCGGCAAGGTGTTTTTCTATCAATACAATACCGGCGGCATGGGCGAGATTATTGAAAAAAACGAAAAGGCGGGCACTAAAAAGGTTATTCGCAAGACGGAGCGGGTCCCGATCGATACAATGGCAACCATCCAGCGCGGTGATCTGCGCGGCACCAACCGGTATCGTACGAGTCTTCTCGGCACCGAAGAAATCGTTTCCAGTCAGGGTACCGATTTGAGTCCCTACGTCCCGGAAAAATACTATTCCCGCGATCAAATCGATACCTACCTGCGCGATCTCGTTAATGGTCGGCGCAAGTTTACCGAAGAGGTCGCCGAAGAAGGGTTAATGCCGGAAATAATCCGCGCTGCGGAAGAATCGTTCAAGATCTCGCCTGAGAAAGAAACCAAAGTTTATATGCCGGTTAATAAGAGCGAACCTCCTCCGCCAAAGCAGAAACCGACCATCAAACTGACGGACTGGAAACCCAATCCACGTTTGGTGCGCGACCGCGGCTGGCGATACGGTTGATAATCAATTTTGTCAAATTAACACTTTGAACCTATGCACCGCGGAATCGTACAATGGAGCAGTTGATAAGAAAAAGGAGATAGCGGCAAAATGCCCACTTACCAGTATATATGTCCTTATTGCAACCATAAATTCGAAGTATTCCAGAGCATAGTCGAGGAACCTGTTTCCGAATGCCCCCGGTGCGGCCGCAAACCGCACCGTATTATCACCGGAGGTGTCGGATTCCTGCTGAAAGGTTCCGGGTTCTACGCCACCGACCACCGCTCCGAATCCTACAAGCAGGCCGCCCGCAAAGAATCGGAAGTTTCCGGCGGCAGTTCGGACACTAAAAAAGGGCCAAAATCGACCGCCGATTCAACGGCCGGGAAACCCGCCAAAACGGAATCAATAAACCATTGAAGTGTTTCTTACCCCGGAACAGGCAAAGAAGAAAGGGAAACCTCAGAAGGCGTCCCGTTCGATCTGGCGACGCTTGAATTTATGAAAAGGCTCAAGAACCGGCTCGACGCCCGGGGAATTTTTAACCCGGACAAGCTGTTTACTTGAATGCTTCCGATTTCCTCCGATTATTTCCGCCTGAAATATTGACAAATGAGACCAAATCGTTTTTATTAAATGTCTAATGTGAATAATTTCACAAAACCGGATTGGCGGATACGTGACAAATCAAATAAAAACAAATAGTAAACTCCAAAAAACCAAATCGCCTTTTGGGAGGTTCTTATGTCAAAACTAAAGGATAAATTGGCCGGTCTTATACCCGCAATGCGGGACGACATCCGGTCATTTATCAAAGAACACGGTAGCAAGGAAGTTTCCAAGGTCACGTTAAAGCAGGTTTACGGCGGCATGAGGGGTGTCAGGGCTATGGTCTGCGACACTTCCGTTGTCCCTCCGGACAAAGGCCTGATTATCCGCGGCATACCGCTGAAAGAATTATTCGAAAAGATGCCCGAAGAGATTTTCTGGCTGCTCTGCACCGGCGAACTCCCCAGCTCCGACGAACTGAAAGACCTGCAGGACGAATACCGCAAAAACGGCGGCATCCCCGACTATGTCTGGAAGGTGCTCGAAGCGATGCCGAAAGATGCGCATCCGATGTGCATGCTCGATACCGGTATCCTGGCCATGGAGGGCGAATCCAAATTCCGCGCCAGTTATACCAAAGGAGCACGCAAGGAGGAATATTGGGAATCAACTCTTGAAGACTGTATCCGCATTCTGGCTATCCTGCCGGAGCTGGCCGCCGGTATCTATCGCATGCGTTACAACAAAGGCCCGCGGATTGCTCCCGATCCCAGCCTCGACTGGGGCGCCGGTTACGTTCATATGCTCGGCGTTGACGATCCCGACGGTACTTTTGCCAAGTTGATGCGCCTTTACCTGACCCTGCACAGCGACCATGAGGGCGGCAACGTTTCGGCTCATACCTGTCACTGCGTCGGTTCGGCTCTGTCGGATCCTTTCTACGCCATCTCAGCCGGTCTCAATGGCCTCGCAGGCCCTCTGCACGGTCTGGCCAACCAGGAATGCCTGAAATGGGTTCTTGAGGTCATGGACAAGTTCGGCGGCGTGCCGACCGAGAAGGAACTCGAGAAGTTTGCCTGGGATACTCTCAATTCCGGTAAGGTAATCCCCGGTTACGGTCATGCCGTCCTGCGCATCACCGATCCGAGATACGATGCCTTCCACGCCTTCGGCGCCAAGTACTGCGCCGACGACCCGGTCTATCAGACTGTCGCCCTGGTGTTCAAGGTGGTTCCCGGCGTTCTCAAGCAGGTAAAGAAGATCGCCGATCCGTGGCCGAACGTTGACGCCGGTTCCGGTTCGTTGCTTTACAAGTTTGGCTTGACCGAATTCGAATACTACACGGTTTTATTCTCGGTGTCGCGTACTATGGGCATGGCTTCACAGTTGATCGTCTCCCGCGCTTGGGGCGAACCGATCGAGCGTCCGAAATCAAGCACAACAAAATGGCTTAAAGATCAGATTGGCGCCTGATACTCGACTGCCATAAATTCAAACCAAAAACGGTCGCT
>CAZSYD010000024.1:0-35578 GCA_964611355.1 uncultured Ignavibacteriales bacterium
CAGATTTTGTAGTGATAGTGATTGCGGATGCTTCATAGTGCTTCAGCACCTGTAACTTTTTCAACTCCCTCATACTCATCCTGATAATGTCCTCCCCGACCATAATCCTCCCTGACTTTTTGGGAGGTATTATAGCCTCTCAACAGGATATTTCTACTTTGCTTAAATAGGACATTATCACTTTGCGGGAACACAGGCCCCTTACAACTATAATAGGATGATTTTATATCTGTGTAATTTAATGCCAATCAGATTGTTATCAGTCACGGGGTAGCCCTGCGAAATAGAGGAAAGCCTTGACATCCCGATGGGAGTATGGTATTTTTCAAAATTAAGTCCAAATTTCATGGTGACAAATTGATGAAGTCCTTTCAGATAACTGTACCGGTACTGTGTATCGCCTTGATTCTTTTCGGGGTCGCTGTCCCGATATCTGCCCAGGAAGATGCCGGCCGATATGTTTTCGGTCTTGACGCCGAGATGCTGCAACAGCGATTCCAGAGCCTTTTTCAGAATACATACGTTGATCCGGAGGAGTATATCGTCGGCCCCGGTGACAAGATCAGCATCTTTTTTACTTCTGATCAGATTGCAGATGTTTGTTGTGAAATAAATGCCGGCGGGGCGCTTTTTATGAAATCGGTCGGGCAGATTGATTTGGGTTATATAACCCTCGCCGAAGCGATTGAAAAAATCAGTTCCAGAGTTCGAGAAAGTTATGCCAACGCTGAATTTGCCGTTCAACTGACCGGGTTCCGGATCGTCAGAATCAATATCATGGGCGAGGTCGAACGGCCGGGGATTTACTATGCGCCGGCGATCTGGCGAACGTCTGAAGTTATCGATATGGCCGGTGGATATACAGCCAATGCCCTTATTCGAAAGATCATCCTGCAAGGATTCGGCCGCGTGTATAAGGCCGATATAATAAGCTATCAGGCGCTTGGCGATCCGAAAAACAACCCGCTGATCTGCAAAGGGAACATAATCGAAGTGCCGCATCGGAATGACGCCGGAGGATATGTATCGATTTCCGGCAAGGTCAATCGTCCGGGGACTTTTACCTTTGTTGACGGCGATTGTCTGGGTGACCTGATCGCCTTTGCCGAGGGTATCGAGGGCAATCCGGCCGATATGGAGATCGTAATCTCATTAGCCGACGGCGTCGAAACCGAGCGTTTCGACGCCGCTTCTGCGGAAGCCCTCAATTGGGAACTCTCGCCCGGCGATAATGTAAACCTGGTATGGAAGAAGGACCGCAAGAATTTCGGGACGGTTGACATTTTCGGAGCCGTCCGGCGGCCGGGGAAGTATAAAATTTCCAAAGAGCACTTTACCCTTAAATATCTTCTCCAGTTATGCGGCGGCGCAGGCGACGAAGGTTGCGAGGAAATGATTCGGATTTATCGGCAAACTCGGAGTCAGGCTTTGGGCGAAACGTCGACCAATTTAAATAGCCCGCGTCCTGACGGCAATGATGTTGGCGTTTCAAATATCAATTACCGGCCGCCACCAAGGACTCTGATCAGTCTGAATCCTCGCCAACCCCGCGATCCATCCAGTCTCCGGTTGATCGACGGTGATTCCCTGTATATTCCTTATGCAACCGGAATGGTTTCGGTGACAGGGGCGGTGGTTTCGCCCGGCCTGGTTCGGCATATTCATGGCAAAGGAGTCGAGTATTACATAAAGGAGGCCGGCGGGCCGGGGTTTGACGCCGACAAGAACCGAGCCGTGATCATCAACCCGGTTACCGGCGCTCGGATCAGCGCTTCCCGGGTAGATCAACTGCTGGACGGCGAAATCCTGTATATTCCCCGTAAAGAAAGCAAAGCGAGACCTTAAATGGAAGAATCAAACCGCAGTTTTAACCTGTGGAAAATGCTTTTGGTAATTGCCCGGCGCAAAAAATTTATCATCGGCCTTGTGCTTTTGTCGACCGTGGCGGCAGTGGTTATTGCCCTGATATTGCCCAAATGGTATCGCGCCAAAACGTCGATTCTTCCCTCGCAGTACGACCAGCCGTTGGGCATAACCGGCAGCTTTGCCCAGTTATCGCTGTCGTCGGCCGGATTTGAACTGCCGATTATGGTTACCCCGTCCGACGTATATGCCACCATACTCAAGTCGGAAACGATCGCCCGCGCCGTTATAGAGGAAAATAATCTGCCTGACCATTTGGGGATAAAGTCCGTCCACGAATGCCGTCTATATCTCCGGGATAAAACGGAAATAGACGTTACCGGCGAGGGTATCGTTGAGGTTTATTTCGAAGACAGAGATCCGGAAACGGCCGCCCGGGTAGCCAATAGTTATATCAGCAACCTGGATAGGCTGAACCGCCGGATCAAGGCAAGCAAGGCCGGATCGGATAAAGAGTTCATCGGGCATCGACTCAATACCACCGTTGCGCTGCTTGACAGCGCCCGGGCGAAAATGCTCGCTTTCCAAAAAAAACATAAAGCAATTGATTTGGAACAGCAGAAAGAAATGGCCATTTCGGCAGCATCGGAGCTCAAGAAGAGGCTGGCGCTTGTCGAGGTTTCACTGGAAGTAAAAAGGAAGATTTATTCGGACGCTCACCCGGAAGTCCGCCGACTAAAAAACGAAGTCGATCAACTGAAGCGGCAGTTGACGGTCATCGAGAAAGGTTCCGGCCGCGATAATTCGTATTTCGGGCTGGCGCTGGAAGATATGCCGCAGTTGGCGGTCAGGTATGCGGAACTGGAAGCGGATATTGAAATCCAGGAGAAGGTTCGGGATCTGCTTACAGGCCTGTACGAAGAAGCCAGGATAAAAGAACAAAAGGATACGCCGACAATTTCGGTGCTGGAAACGGCTTATCCCCCGAAAATCAAGTATCGCCCGAAACGGACAATAATCGTCTGCGCCGCTTTTGGTATTTCGCTGCTGTTGGCTGTCTTTATCGCCTTGTTTGCAGATTACCTGGAGAATCTCCGGCGCAATTCGCCTTCCGATTTTGAACTGGTGAATCAGGTCCGGGATGAAATAACCGGAAAAACCGGCTATACCGATTCCTGATTCGGAGCGGCTGTGAACTTCACCTCGCCCTGTTTAACCCTCATGCCAATAGCCGTGAGCCGTGTTTTTCCCATGATGTAGAAGACAAAAAATAAGCGATAAAAATGCAGCATAAAGGATAAATTTATGGCCAGCCAGGTAATAGACCAAAGCGCCCTTATCGGAGACGGCGCCGCCATCGGCGAATATGTCGTCATAGGGAAAAACGTTAAGATCGGGGAAGGATGTGTTATCGGTCATCACGTAGTCATCCATGACGATACCGTTTTAGGCGATAATATCCGCGTCGATGATCACAGCGTCATCGGCAAAAAACCGATGCGCGCGGCCAATACGGCCGTAACCAAAGATCAACAACTGCCTCCCTGCCGGATCGGCAGCGATAGCATCATCGGCGCCGGAACCGTCATTTATCGCGGTTCAACACTGGGCCAAAAGGCGCTCATCGCCGATCTTGCGACGGTACGCGAGAACGTGAGTATCGGTGATTATACCATTGTCGGGCGCGGTGTGGCAATTGAGAATTTCTGCACCATCGGCCGTTATTGCAAAATCGAAACCAATGTTTATATCACGGCCTACTCGGAGCTGGGCGACCGCGTTTTCGTCGCCCCTTGCGCGGCCACTTCGAATGATAATTTCGTCGGGCGCACCGAGGAGCGTTTCAAGCATTTCAAAGGAATAATTGCCGAAAAAGGAGCCCGCATCGGCGTCAACGCGACTATCCTCCCGGGCAAGCGTATTGAGCCCGATGCTCTGGTGGCAGCGGGAGCGGTGGTGACCAAAGACGTTCCGGCCAAACGGATATTCGCCGGTATGCCTGCTAAAGATTTCGGCCCGGTTCCCGAAGAACAACTTCTTGAAAACCAGGAATGGCCCGAGTAAGGAGGCAGATATGGCGGTACCGTTGATCGATGTGACCAGGCAATATGCTCCCATCAGGGATGAAATAGATAAAGCCATTGGAAAGGTGATTGATCACTGCCGGTTTATCCTTGGCCCGGAAGTCAAGCAGTTCGAGGCCGAGATAGCGAAATTCTGCGGCGCGAAATATGCCGTTGGCGTCGCCTCCGGCACCGATGCTTTGCTTTTGTCGCTTCGCGCCTGTGGCATCGGGCCGGGCGACGAAGTGATAACCTCCGACTTCTCCTTTTTTTCTTCCGCCGGCGTGGTAAGTCGTCTCGGCGCTCGTCCGGTTTTTGTCGATATCGACTTGAACATCTACAATATGGATCCGGCCCGGATTGAAAAAGCCATCACTTCCCGTACTAAAGTTATCATGCCGGTTCATCTGTTTGGCCAGTGTGCCGACATGGACCCGATTCTTGAAATCGCCCGAAAACATAATCTCAAGGTAGTCGAAGATGCCGCCCAGGCAATCGGCGGCAGGTATAAAAACCGAAGCGCCGGAACAATCGGCGACGCGGGCTGTTTCTCATTTTTCCCGACCAAAAACCTGGGCTGCTCCGGCGACGGCGGGATGGTCGTAACCAACAATGATGAAATCGCCGAAATGGTAAGAATTCTCCGGGTGCACGGAGGAAAATCGGAATATAGTCACGAGATAGTCGGATATAATTCCCGGCTGGATACTCTTCAGGCGGCCCTGCTTCTGGTGAAACTGCCGCATCTGAAGGCCTGGACTGAAGCTCGTCGCAAGAATGCCGCGCGGTACGACGATGCATTTAAGGACTTGCCGATTAAAACTCCGGTCGCATGGAAGGAAAATTATCATATATACAACCAGTACACAATCGCCGTTGAAAACCGAAAAGAATTGGTTGAAAGGCTCAAGGAACGGCAGATCGGTCACAAAATATATTATCCGCTGTCGTTTCACCTGCAGGAATGTTTCGGCGGTCTCAATTACAAGCACGGCGATTTCCCCGACAGCGAAAAAGCGGCGGAAGCGGTTGTTTCTATTCCAATCTTCGGAGAAATGACCGACCGCGAGCAACAAGAGGTCATTGATACCATCAGGCGGTTTTATTCCTGAAGTTGTGTTTCAGCTAATACATGGCCGTAGTTAATTTCCTGTATAGAGATAAATGAACGACAGATCCGATTCGATCAAAAAGGCCACCGTCGGCATCGCGCTTCTGGTTTTGGTCTCGAAAGGTCTAGGTTTCTTGCGCGAAGCGGTTATTGCCTGCAAGTTCGGCACCGGCATCGAATATGACGTTTATCTCATCGGCATCTCCATTCCCGCCGCCCTGTACGCCTTATTCGGCTATTCGTTTTACAACCTGTTGATACCTGATTATTCCCGGGCGGCGGTTCATCATGACAAGAGAAGCGCCATGGCAAAAGTGTTGAGCGAGTTTTACTTTGCCCTGTTTGGCAGTCTGGCAGCCGCGCTTTTGATTATTGTCGCGGCGCCTTACCTGATTCACCTGATTGCCCCGGGACTGGATTCCCGCCATTTACCCGAAGCCGTTCTGATTGTCAGGGTGTCGTCATCAATTATCATTCTGTCCGTATTGGAATCGTTTTTTCGCTCCGTGCTAAATTCGGAAAAGCGTTTTATAATTCCGGCCGCAGGCCCGATTCTGGCTAATATCGTTGTCATAAGTTCGGTAATTCTCCTGGCCGGACGGATATCCACAAAGGCAATACTGTACGGTCTGGTGACAGGCTATTTGGCGCAGGTAGCGTTCGTATTCGTCCCTTTTCGCCGCATCGGCTTCCTTAAATATATTCATGCCCGCGTGTTTGAACGAAATATCGGGAGGTTTTTCGTTACGGCCGTAATTATTTTGATTATCGAAGGAGCCTCGCAGGTTTATGCCGTTGTCGATCGATACTTCGCTTCGTTCATGGAAGCCGGCGTAGTTTCGGCGCTGGGGTATGCCTACATTCTCCTGATGCTTCCCATATCGATTTTCGCCTACGCCTTATCGACGGCTATATTTCCCTTCCTGAGCGATGCCTTTGTCGATAACGATCGATCTCGGAGCGGTTATCTTTTATCACGAGGTATTTCGATTTCATTGCTTCTCGCTTTGCCGGTGACGGTGATATTCTGGGTATTTGCCGATCAGATAGTGATGCTTCTTTTTCGTCGGGGCGCCTTCGATCTGGAGTCGGTGGAAATTACCTCGAACCTGCTGCGCTATTTCGCTCTTGGGCTGGTCGGTCAGTTCCTGCTATGGATAATGTCGCGCGCATACTATGCCGCTAAAAAATACCATATCCTGATGGCTCAGGTGGCGGTGATGCTGATCGCCAAGATTGCCCTGGCGGCGCCCGCCGTTAATGCCTTCGGATACATCGGCCTGGCGATATCGAGCAGTATCAGCTACACCCTGGGAGCGATTTTACTTCTAATCTTTGCGGGCAAATGCCTGACGCCCATTGACGCGCGAAGGCTTCTTATGTATTTTTCAAAGCTGGCGGTATCGACGGCGGCCGGCTGGCTGGCGGCTCAATTTCTCAAGGGTTGGATTGTTGCCGATAAAGAAAGCTTTTTCGAGTTGGCGGTATCTTTGGGTATTGCTGTTTTCGCGTCACTTGTCGTTTTTATCGCTGTTTCGTACTTAATGAACATAGCGGATGTTCGTAATCTTTCAGGTATCTGGAGGAGAAAACATAAAGTCGATGCCAACTCGCGTTAGTCATATTCCGTTTTTTGGAAGGTTGTATATCTCCGATACCAAACTGCTTGCCGCGGCGGCAATGTATGCCCTGCCGCTGGTAACCCTGCTTATGTGGAGACCAAAACTGGGTATTTTTTTTGCGGCGGTTCCTGTCTTTCTTCTGCTTGTTTCTCACGGACCTTCCGCCATTGCAGTCCTGATTGGGGCCACATTCGTATATGCTCCCCTGACCGACAAGATCGTCTTGCTGCCGGCGGATGCGGCTGCCCTGATTCTTATCGCCGCGTATATTGTCGATCTCTTGCTTCGCGGCCCGGCCAAAGGAGCCAACCGGCTTGCACGTCCCTATTTATTGTACCTGGCGGTCATACTGGTTTCTATCAGCCTTGAGGGGTTTACATTTTTATCGGTGCGATTTTTCCTGCGTCAGTTGCTTCTGGCCGGCGTCTTTATGGCGGTTTCCCATTACGGACATAAGATCAATCCGCGCAATATCCTGATACTGTTTGTCGTTGTGACGGTCATGAATTCGATTTATTCGTTGACGCAGTTTCTCCTGGCGGGCGGGACAATCAGGGCTTTTGGCCTGGCGGGGCGCGGTTATGGCGACCATGCCATGCTGGCCTTTCTGATCTCGTCGGTTTTCTATATTTGGACCCGCGATGTGCGGGCGCGAATTTTGTGGGGGCTGGCCGCGATCCTTACCTTCGGAGCTATGGCTGCCACCCAGACCCGGGCTTCAATGATTACTGCCGGGTGGAGTTTGGTAATAGTTGTGGTCTTTGCCTTGTGGGCGGGGAGACGGTATAAAATCAATACTCCCGCAAAGAACCTGGCCGTAGCCGTCGGGTTGATGCTTTTGATTATTCCCGTTCTGGCCGCTTATACCCCGATGTTTGACGGTATCGTTTATCGTTTCGGCAGAATCGGTCTCCACGCGTCAGAAACCATTCTACTTCGAATATCATTATGGAAAGCCGCCCTGGCGGCATTCCGGGGTAATCCGTTCTTTGGTATCGGGGCGGGTAACTTCCCGATGGTCGCTCAGTGGGTGCCGGAAGTCAGGTTTGATAATATTTTTTATCTGGTCGCCGGTCTTTCGACCCATTCCGTCCTGATGACCGTTCTTGCGGAGACTGGTTTGGCAGGCCTTCTTTCAATGGCCTTTTTCTTTGGCCGGTCGCTGAAAATCGCCCATTGGGAATTTTTATCGACCGTCATCGATAATGATTTGCCTGTAATGCATTCTCTTTTTGCCGTGTCTCTGGCGATAATCGGCTCGTCGTTTTACGCGGGGTCGTGGTTCTGGGGAAGCAACAGCTATCATATGGCCTTGTTTTTTGGTCTTATTGCCTCGTATGAACAAAGGCTGACGCAAAACGTTTCCGGAGGCGGGGCGGCGTGAAGGTCGCCATGCTGGCCCAGGCAGGTTCCGTTCACACCATTCGGTGGAGTCAGGGTTTGGCCAAACGCGGACACCGCCTCTGGATAATCAGCAACAACAGATTAAAGGTTCAAATCCCCGGCGTCGAAACGATACTGCTTCCCGGCTGTTCGCCTGCGTCGTACTTTTTTAACATCCCGCGCGTGCGAAAACTCCTGCGCCGCATAAGGCCGGACATTGTCCATTCGCATTATGCGACCGGGTACGGTTTATGGGGAACCGTTTGGAAAGAAGCTCCCTTAATTGTTACCGTTTGGGGAACCGATATCGAAGACGCATTAAGCAAAAAACTTATGATTGCCCCTATTGTCCGGAGGGCGCTGGTTTCGGCCAGGTTTGTCACTTCGGCCAGCCGTTTCCTGATTGAAAGAACGATTGCTTTTGAAAATTCGGTTTCAGACAAAATCCATCTTATCCCCTTCGGAGTTCCGATACCCGAAATCTCAAGCGGAAAAGCAGCCCGCGAAAATGAGGGCGTGATTAGAATAATTTTTGCCAAGGGTTTTCGTCATGCCTACGCTCCCGACCTGGTTTTGAAAGCGTTTGCGTCGGCCTGTGAAGAAGATAATCGGCTGCGACTGACGATGATCGGCGGCGGGCCCGACCAAAAAAGATTAGAAAAGCTGGCGTCCGAACTGAAAGTTTCCGACCGGGCGACCATCAGGGGTTGGCAGAGCATGGACGAGACGGCGCGCCTGATCGAAGATGCCGATATCATGGTGATGCCGTCGCGCCGTGAATCATTCGGCGTCGCGGCTCTGGAAGCGATCTCATACGGCGTGCCGGTAATCGCTTCCCGCGTCGGCGGTCTTCCGGAAATAATACGACACGGCGTAAACGGCATTCTCGTCCCTTCAGATGATATCAAAGCATTAACGGCGGCCATACTTCGCCTTGCCGCTGATCCCGAACTAAGGCTGAGGATGGGAAAAACCGGCCATATGATAGCCGCAGAAGAATTTGATTTCGAGGACTGTCTTGACCGGATGGAGGAACTTTACGAAAAAGCTCTGGTTCGATAAGGCGGAATCGTATGAGTGATGATCGAGAGTCTATGGATCGGGTTTATCGGGAGCGAAAAAAACTGGCCGACAGGTACTCGCTCGATAACGCCGGTAATCGCTTCAACTTCGAACAGCTCCGCGGACGGATTAAAAATCATCTAAAATCTCTTTATGGCGATATTTCAACGGTAAAGATGCTTGACCTTGGATCGGGGGAACTGTTCTGGATACGGGAGTTTATCGAACTGGGGATTAAGCGTCAGAACTGCATCGGATCGGATATTTTGCTCTGGCGTTTGAAGAAGGGACGCGAGTCCGGACAGGGCGTCGAGTCGGTCGCCGCCTCGGCTGCGCAGCTTCCTTTCCCGTCTGAAAGCTTTGACCTGGTTACGCAAATGACAATGATGACCTCTGTCCTTGATACCGGCGTCCGAAAGGAGATCGCCCTGGAAATGAAGAGGGTTCTCAAACCGGGCGGATATATCCTGTGGTATGATTTCAGGTTCAATAACCCCGGCAACCCATACACTCGCGCCATCGGCCGAAGAGAGATCGAACGTCTTTTTTATGGATGGGAACTAACCTGTGAAAAAGTAACCCTACTTCCGCAACTGGCCAGAAAACTCGGAGTGGTTTTGCCCGGACTGTTGAACTTTTTCTCCCTTTTTCCTATCTTGCGAACTCATTATATGGCCTTGATCGGACCGAAAGGATAGGATGAAGATAACCGGCGTTCCGTTTTATCGGCAGTCATTCGGGCGGCGGGAACTGGCCGAAGTGGCTGATACTATCAGAAGCGGCTGGATCACCACCGGCAAGAAAGCCCAACTTCTCGAAAGACATATCGCCGATTATTTGGGCGCCCGTCACGCCGTAGCGGTCAATTCCTGCACTGCGGCCATGCATCTTCTTCTTCGCGCGGCCGGCATCGGCCCGGGCGATGAAGTGGTTACGACGCCTTATACCTTTGCCTCCACGACCGAGGCGATTCTCTATACCGGAGCCAGGCCTGCTTATTGCGATATCAACTACGACAGCCTGAATATGGAAGCCGAAGAGGCTGAAAAAAAAATCACATCCCGCACGAAAGCGGTCCTGCCGGTTCATATCGCCGGATTGCCGGTACGCATGGACAAGTTTGCCGCTCTGGCCAAAAGCAGAAAGATCAAGCTGTTTGACGATGCCGCCCATGCACTTGGGGCCGAATTCAAAGGCAAAAAAATCGGAACAATCGGCGACGGCAGCGCCTTCAGCTTCTATGCCGTCAAAAACCTGACCACTGGAGAGGGTGGTATGGTAACCACCCGCCACGCCGGTCTGGCCGCAAAGATAAGGCTTCTTTCGCTTCACGGCATGAGCCGGGGAGCCTGGAAACGGTACGGCAAAGGAGGGAGTTGGCGTTACGATCTGCTTGACCTTGGATATAAATATAATCTTTCCGATCTTCACGCTTCGTTGGGACTCGCCCAGTTTTCCAAATTTGAAAAACTGCAATCGAAGCGCAAAAAAGCAGCCGAACGGTATTTCAAATATCTTTCACACCTTGATTGTATCAGGCTCCCAATGGTTGAAGGCGATTCCATTCACGCCTGGCATCTTTTTATCATCAGGCTTTACTTAAATCGACTGAGAATCGGCCGTGATCGGTTTATCGCCGAACTGGCTGAACGCAACATCGGCACATCGGTCCATTTTATTCCGTTGTTTTTGCAATCGTATTATCGCAAGAATCTTAGTCTTGACCGAAAGGATTTCCCCAACGCTTACCGCGCCTACCGGGAAGTAATTACCCTGCCGTTTTTCCCTGACCTGAAAAAAGCGGAGATAGAATACGTCTGTCGGTCGGTGGAGGAAATCTGCCGGAAGCACAGGCGATGAAACGAGCGTTCGAATTTATCGTCGCTCTGTCAGCCCTGACTCTGCTGGCGCCGTTGTTTATCATTATTTGCGTTATTATCCTGTTCACCATGGGCCGGCCGATTTTTTACCGGCAGATAAGAATCGGCAAAGGAGCCGTGCCTTTCAAAATTATTAAATTCCGCAGTATGGTCAGGGCCGCCGACCGTCAGGGACCGGCGCTCACGACCGACGGCGACCTGCGTATAACCACGGTTGGCCGGTTGTTGCGCCGGACTAAACTCGATGAACTTCCGCAGCTCTTAAACGTCTTATGGGGAGATATGTCGCTGGTCGGGCCCCGACCGGAAGTGCCCGAATATGTCAGGCTGTACAGCGAACGGCAACTGAAGGTTCTCTCGGTTCGGCCGGGCCTGACTGATCCGGCCTCGATCGTCTATCGGGATGAGGAAAAGGTTCTGGCTCGATACGACGACGCCGAAAAGATATATACCGAAAAGATCATGCCGGCCAAATTGAAGCTGAACCTGTCTTATATCGAGAAAGCAACGTTTTTGACCGATCTGGGTATCATTATTAAGACCTTGCAAAAACTGTTTCAACGTCGGTAAGGACTTGCCGCCTGTCGGCGATTTCGTTATACTATTTAACCTTTCGGGTAACAATATGCTCAGAAAACGATACCCATATGTTCAGGCTGCTGTCGATTTCGTCGCCTTTAATGCCGTCGCGTGGGGCATGATAATTATCAATCCGGCCGTCAGCGGGCTTTACGGTAAGGGCGTCATATCCGATCTCCTGCCGGTTCTTATCTCGCTGGTTATGGTGGCGCTTCTTGCGATTTTCCGCCAGTACCGGTTCGGGATGAGAGACCGTTTTCTCAGGCAATTTCTGGGCGCGTTCAACGTGGTCACCCTCGGATTTCTACTGGTTGCATTTATCAGTTTTGATCTGGGCGCCATGGTCGACTTTGAGCGGGGGCTTCTTTTGCTTCTATTGCTGGGGCTTTTACTGGCAACGGCCGTTTCTCGTATTATTACTTACCTGTGGATGGGCCGTCGGCCCGACTTTTCTTTTAAGGAACCGGTTGTCCTTAAAAGCGGCAACGGCAACAGCGGGAAAGAGGCAGGCCCGCTTATTTTGCCGTCGGGCCTGTCGATCGATGAGGTTAAGCGGAAAATCGAAGCCTCTCCGTTTGATTTCGCCGTCCTGACAGACGGCAGCGGGTACTATGCCGGAACGATAACCGATGGCGATATTATCGGGTACCGTTTGAAATATCCCGACCGGAATATACCGGTGCATCAGGCGATGGATCGAAAGCATCCCGTGGCGAGCGTGTCGCTTTCCGCCGGTCGCGTGCGTCAGATGATGATCGACCGTAATCTGCGTTTTTTGCCCCTGCTCTCCAACGAAGGCAAACCGGCGCGAGTGGTACTTCTTTCCGATTTGGACTCCAGGTATCACAGCAATCATGGCGGAAAACGCGACCGCCGGGTATTGATTATCGGCGGGGCGGGGTATGTCGGCTCGGTGATGGTTCGTTATCTTCTGAAACGGTCATATCAGGTCTCTGTTCTGGATAACCTGATGTTCGGCTACGATTCCCTTAAAGAGCTTGATAATCACCCCGCTTACCGGTTCTACAAGGGCGACGCCAGAAACATACAAGACCTTCTGACAGCCATGAGTGATATCGATACGGTTGTTCACCTGGCGGCCATCGTCGGCGACCCGGCCTGCGAACTGGATCATCACGCTACTATCGAAATCAATTACGAGGCGTCCAAAATACTCGTCGACGCCTGTATGCACAAGAAAGTCAGTCGGCTGTTGTTTGCCTCCAGTTGTTCCGTTTATGGAGCCGGTAAAAACGGGGAGCTGTTGACCGAGCAGTCGCGGCTTAATCCGGTGTCACTCTATGCCGAAACCAGGCTCCGTTCCGAAGAAGCGATTCTCAACCGGGCCGAACCGCCTCTGGCGGTGACCATGCTCCGATTGGCGACCGTCTTCGGCTTTTCGTATCGGCCCCGGTTTGATCTGGTCGTTAATATCCTGACGGCGCGGGCTCTGGAAGACAGCGAAATTTCGATCTTCGGTGGCTCGCAATGGCGTCCCAATGTTCACGTTCTCGACGTTGTTCGGGCTTTCGTGGCGACTATGGAAGCACCTAAAGAGAAAATCGATCGTCAGATTTTTAACGTCGGTTCTGAAAAAGAGAATTACCGGATTACACAATTGGGCGAAATGGTCAAAGCCGCCCTGCCGGAGACCAGGGTGAAAGCTATTGAAGCCGAATTCGATAAGCGGGATTATCGGGTCGCGTTTGGAAAAATCGAATCAGCCCTTGACTGGCGGGCAAAATTCGGAGTGCCCGACGGCATCCGGGAGATCATCGAAGCACACCGCCGGAAAAAGTACGGCCATTACGCCGACAAAATATATTCAAATTATAAACATATGCAGTAGGCAGGCTGACTTTTGCCTTCCGGCGTTATTCTGCAAAAGTATATGTATAAATATTTCTTCCGGATAGAATTGCGTTCAGATAAAACAATTGCGCTACACGAAAAGACGCCCACCACCCTGGCACACACTTTTTTTGCGTTGCTCTCCAGTCGGGAAATGATAACTTGGGAAAGTTACAAGCCGGTTAAAACCGACAGGAGGGTATTTGGTGGAGCAGGATAACTGCCCGTTTATAAGCATTATCATGCCGATTCGCAACGAAGCCGGATTTATCGAACGCACCATCGGCAGCATTCTGGAAAACGATTATCCCAAAGATAAAATGGAAATTCTGGTTGCCGACGGTTGCAGCGACGACGGCACGCAGGAAATCGTCAACCGAATAGCCGAAAAAGATACACGCGTTGAGTTATTGGTTAATACAGGGGAAATCGTCTCTACGGGCCTGAATATGGCTCTTAAGGTTTTTCGCGGAGATATTTTTATTGTGATTGGCGGCCACTGCGAAATATCGCCGGATTTTATAAAAAAATCGGTTGCCTGCCTGGCCAAACACCCGGAGGCGTGGATCGTCGGCGGGTACCTGAAAACAATTTCAGCAGGATATATAGGCCGCATCATCGCCGCTGCGACTCAGTCTCCGGTCGGCGTCGGCAACGCCCGCCATCGGTTGGGCGGGTACGACGGATGGGTAGATACCGTGCCGTACGGAGCGCACCACCGGTGGGTGCTCGATAAGGTCGGTTATTTCGACGAGGAACTGGTGCGCAACCAGGATGACGAATTCAACATGAGGATAATTCTTGCGGGAGGCAAAATCCGGATATGCGGCGATATTTGCAGCGTTTATTATTCAAGAAGCTCGCTGCGAAAGCTCTGGCGTCAGTATTTCCAGTACGGTTTCTGGCGTATCAGGACTTTACAGAAGCATGGGCGTCCGGCGGTATTCCGGCAGGTTATCCCTATTCTTTTCGTATTGCTTTTAATCATTCTGGCGCTGGCAGGACTGGTATCGCCGATTTTCTGGAAAATACTGGCGGCTGTCCTGATTGTTTATGCCATAGGGTTGATTTACGGCAGTATCGACGTGGGGCGTCAGGCGGGTTGGAAACACGCTTTTCCAGCACCCCTTATCTTTACACTATTGCATTTCGGATACGGAGTCGGGGCGCTTTGGGGATTAATCAGGTTTGTGATTTTAAGGGGAGCGGGGCTGAAAAAACCTGAACGGATGAAGCTTTCACGATAGAGAATACGATAAATATATAGAGACTTCATCCGATCAGTCCGAACAGTCATTGACATTATCATGGTTGACCCCGGCTGCTGATTTGGCTACATTTAAGCTTCGGGAACTACTAAACTAAACGGAATTTAATTATGCTTGATATTAAATTCATACGAGAAAATCCTGACCTGGTTAAAAAAGCCTGCGTCGACAAAAATGAAAAAGCCGATGTCGGTAAGATTCTGGAAATTGACGCCGACCGGCGAAAGCTGACAACCGAAACCGAGGCGCTTCGCGCGAGGCAAAACCGGGCTTCTCAAAAAATCGCCGAAATAAAGAAAACCGGCGGCGGCGCCTCGGCGGCAATTGCCGAGATGAAGGAGGTTTCGCAAAAAATCGGCGAAATGTCGGCCCGCCTTCGTGAGGTCGAAGCTGTTTTGCAAAAAGCCCTTTTGCGGGTCCCCAATATACCACACAAATCGGTGCCGGTCGGGCCGGATGAAGAGCATAATGTTACTATAAAGGAATGGGGTGAACGTCCGTCTTTTGATTTCAGGCCGGCTCCACACTGGGAACTGGGAGAAAAACTCGGTATTCTCGATCTTCCCCGGGGCGCCAAAATTGCCGGTTCCGGCTTTTATGTTCTCCGGGGCGACGGGGCGAAACTGGAGCGGGCGCTGATATCCTGGATGCTTGATTACCATGTCGAAAAGCACGGTTTTATCGAGGTCGCTCCGCCGTTTTTAGCCCGCGCCGACGTCATGACCGGCACCGGGCAACTGCCGAAACTGGCCGATGATATGTACCGGGTAGCCGATGATGAACTTTATCTGATTCCGACCGCCGAGGTTCCGGTCACCAACCTGCACCGGGGTGAAATCCTGAACGAATCCGACCTGCCGATAAAATACGTTGCTTATACGCCCTGTTTCCGCCGCGAAGCCGGCGCAGCCGGTAAAGACACTCGCGGCATTATGCGGGTGCATCAGTTCAATAAAGTCGAAATGGTCAAAATCGTCGCCCCGGAAACCTCGTACGATGAACTGGAATCTTTGTTGACTCAGGCCGAGGAGTTACTGCAGCTTCTTGGTATTCCTTACCGGGTGCGCATCCTGGCGACCGGCGATCTGTCGTTTGCGGCGGCCAAATGTTATGATATAGAAATATGGGCGGCTGGCGTCGAGAAGCATCTGGAGGTTTCCTCGGTATCAAACTTTACCGATTTTCAGGCGCGCCGGATGAACTGCCGGTATCGCGGGTCGGATAAGAAACTGCATTTCCCGCATACCCTGAACGGGTCGGGGCTGGCGTTGCCGCGTCTGGTGGCGGCTTTGATGGAAAACTACCAGACCAAAAACGGTGAAATCATAATACCGGAAGTGTTGCGGCCGTATATGGACGGTCGGGAAAGGATACGCTGAAAGGTCGTGAGCCGAGCCGCCAACAAAAACCCGTTGTCGCTTCCGGGTCGGTTTAATACCCTTTTTAAGGGCTTCATTCTTTTGGGCGTCTGCGTCATCGGGGCGGTATTTGTCTATTATACCAACGACGTCATTAACGACATCCAGGAGAACGAAGCCGAAATTGCCCGAACCTATACCAAAATCTGGCAGTTGGTGGCCTCCGACAGCGTCAGCGGTCCCGTGACGTCAGTTCTTTTTGACGAGATTATTCTCAAGTCGAACTTCCCTATCGTCGTGACAGATTCGGCCGGACATCCTCTTTTTTGGAAAGAACTGCCCGGTATCCCGCCTGCAAGCGATGACCCGAAGATACTGGAGCGGGTGGCAAAACATATGTCCGAGATGAAAGCCGATCAGGGTGAAATACCGATATATATCGATTCGGTGGTTATTTATAAGCTGTATTATGGAGATACCGCTCTGGTTAACAAGCTGAGGATGATCCCGGTAGTCGAAATGGCGCTGGTGGTCGGCTTTATTGTCCTGTCGCTGGTTGGTTTTCAGTTTATTCGCCGCTCGGAACAACGGAGTATCTGGGTCGGCATGGCCAAGGAGACGGCCCATCAACTGGGAACGCCGATCTCCTCGCTCCTGGGATGGCTAAATCTTTTGAAAACCGGCGAATATACCGGAACTTTCACGCCGGAAGAAGTCTATCGCCGCATCGGGAAGGATTTAATGCGTCTGGAGACGGTCGCCAACCGGTTCGGCAGGATCGGGTCGGTGCCCAAACTGGAAAAGATGGACGTTAATCGCCTGACCGGCGAAGTCGTCGAGTATTTCCAGGAGCGGTTGCCGCATCAGGGGGAGGGTGTCCGGATTCATTTTGTCCCGGGCGATATTTCCGAGGCGAATATCAACAGTGATCTGTACAATTGGGTGGTGGAAAATATTCTTAAAAACAGCCTCGAAGCCGCTGATTCCAAAACGGGTGTGATTACCGTCAAAACATATCCGGCCGCATCGGGAAAGACAATCGCCGTGGAGATTTCCGATGATGGGCGCGGCATCGCCCGACGGGATGCTCGTCGAATTTTCAAACCGGGGTACACGACCAAAAGGCGCGGCTGGGGGTTGGGATTGTCGCTGGCGCGCCGCATTATTCACGATTACCATAAAGGCAGCCTTGTCTTGGCGGCAAGTGAGCCGGGTCGGGGAGCGACGTTTGTTATTTACCTGCCGGCGGCGTAATGGTAGTATAACATTTTAGGGGAACGCAGTTATTATGGTCACACAAACAGGTAGAATACTCTGGGTTGACGATGAAGTCGAAATGCTGGGGGCGCATATCGTTTTCTTGGAAGGGAAAGGGTTTTCGGTCACGCCATGCTCCTCCGGCGACGACGCGGTTGAACTGGTCGGCAAAGAAGATTTTGACCTGGTTCTTCTTGACGAAATGATGCCGGGCAAGAACGGGCTGGCCACCCTGGTGGAGATAAAAGATATAAAACCGCACCTGCCGGTGGTGATGGTCACCAAGTCGGAAGAAGAAACTCTAATGGAAGACGCCATCGGCCAGAAAATCGACGATTACCTCACCAAGCCGGTCAATCCCTCCCAGGTGCTTATTGCCATCAAAAAGCTTATCCAGAGCAAAAAAATCGTCACCGGAAAGCTGGGACAGCGTTATATCGGCGATATTAACCGGATCAATACAACTCTGGCCGGTCCGGCCGACTGGACCGACTGGATCCGCGCCTACCAAACGCACTGCGAGTGGAGCCTTGAGCTGGATACATATCCCGATGAAGGGCTGATCGAGATTCATAAAGGAACGCTAACGGAATGGAACAATCAATTTACCCGCTATTACGAGAGCAATTATGAAAATTGGGTCAACTCAGGTCCGGAGGACAGACCGCCGCTTTCGGTTGATATCGTTGATCGGCTGGTCATACCGGGTCTGAAAAACGGCGAACGGGTCGTTCTTATTATTATTGACTGCATGCGCATGGATCTCTGGCTGAGCCTTGAACCGCTTCTGGCCGAAATGTATCATATCGAACACGAGGACTATTTTTCGATCATTCCTTCGGCTACGCCGTTTTCCCGCAACGCCATTTTCTCCGGAATGTATCCGAAAGATGTCGCCGCGCGATACCCTGAAGAATGGAAAGCTTATCCGGATGATGAAGTCTCCCGCAATCGTCAAGAAAGACAACTTCTTGAATACCAGTTGGCCCGGAAGAACATCAGCGTCGAAAATGGCGTCAAATATATAAAAGTACTCAAGGAGAGGGAGGGGAAAGACCTCGCACGACGGACGGAAAATTATCTCTCCTCGCAGATGGTGGCGGTAGTGATAAACTTCGTTGATGTGCTGACGCACGGCCGGTCAAGCAACGTTCTCCTCAAAGAGATGGTTCCCGACGAGGCCGCTTTCCGGTCGCTGATGCAAACCTGGTTCGAACATTCGTCGCTGTATGAAACGCTGAAAATGCTGGCGCGGAAAAATGTGACAGTTATTATTACTTCCGATCATGGTTCGACCCTGTGCAGCCGGGCGACGATCGCTCACGGCAAAAAGGATACCTCGACCAACCTTCGTTACAAATATGGCGACAACCTGAACTGCAATCCCAAAGAAGCCCTCCTGATTAAAAACCCCGATATCTACAGGCTACCTTCATTTACCGTGGCGACGACTTATCTTATCGCCCGGGAGGATTTCTTCTTCGTCTATCCCAATCGTTATCATGAATACCAGCGTAATTTCATGAACAGTTTTCAGCACGGCGGCATTTCGATGGACGAGATCATATTACCGGCGGCGGTTCTGAAACCGAAAGGATAGGATGGAGCCGTTGCCGCTTGATACGCCAATTATCAGCCGCTCGCTTTCCGAAACCGAAAATCTGGCGGCGAGGTTTTACCGGATGGTATTCCCATGCGCCCTGGCCGGTTTATACGGCCCGCTGGGCGCTGGGAAAACCTGCTTTGTGCGCGGCGTCGCCCGGGCCGCAGGCGTTGACGCGGATGAGGTGAGTTCGCCCTCCTTCATGTTGATTAACGAATACCCCGGCGGCAAAACCCCGATATTCCATTTTGATCTATACCGCATAAAAGAACCCGAAGAATTTCGGTCCATCGGGGCGGATGAGTATCTGAACCGTGACGGAATAATTTTGATCGAATGGGCTGAAAACGGCCGGGGCCACATTCCCGAAAAGCGTTATAATATATATTTCGAAATAATCGACGAGCATACCCGTCAGTTGACCTTTTCAAGGTCGAATCTATGATAGTCCTTGGTATTGACAGTTCCACCGACGCGCTCGGCATCGGCCTTGCGGATACGGGCAGAGTAATCGCCGAAAAAGCGCTGGAAAGCCCGCGCGAACATTCTTCGCGGATAATCGGCCTGATCGACGAGGTCATTATCGGCGCATCAATCAACAAAAGCGATCTTGGCGGCGTGGCCGCAGCAATCGGCCCGGGGTCGTTTACCGGCCTGCGGGTCGGCCTGACTGTGGCCAAAGGAATGGCGGTGGCTCTGAATATACCGATCGTCGGCATATCCACATTCGAGGTGATCCGGCGCAGGCTTCAAGACAAATTTGACCGCTTTTATCTGGCCGCGCCGGTGCGCCGGGGCGAGTACTATCTCTGTTTGCTTGAGCCCGGCATAGAAATACAGAAGAACATCAGACTGGTCGGCGAGGAAGATTTACCGAATGCGATTGGATCGATGCCCTGGGGTTTAATCGGCGGCAAGACAATGGAAGCCCCGCTCCCAACTGAAAACGAGATTGCCGCCGAAAAGCTGTATATTTCGGGAGGCGAGCTGGCCTTGCATGGAGTCCGGCGGATCGCTGCCGGTGATACAGACAACCCGGCCACACTCGAGCCGCTTTATATCGCGCCGTCGCAGGCGGAGAGAAAATTTGGCCGAAACTGACTCTGCCATACGCGAAATGACCGCCGACGATATCCCGGCGATTCTCCGGATAGAGGAGCAGTTATTTTCCGATCCGTGGCCTGAGTTTGTTTTTTGGGACGACGTATCTTCCGAGTTCAGCTATCCTTTTGTGATACAACTGGATAGTGAAATCGTGGGATATGTTATCATGCTGGTCGATGAGAATATCGGACACTTGACCAACCTGGCCGTAGTCCGTGAATATCAACGGAAATCTATTGCCAAAAGCCTGTTATCATATATCTTAAGGCTTGCCGTTGATATTGGGTTAGCTCGGATAACTCTGGAGGTGCGGCTCTCGAACAAAACGGCTATTTCTCTGTATGAATCGTTCGGCTTTGAACGTCTGGCCGTTGAAAAAGATTACTACCGAAATCCGGTCGAAGACAGTCTGATTATGGTTAAGGATATCTCCACCGATCGCGACCGGTAAGACGGTATTTTGACATGGATTGGTTTAAGAAGTCAAAAAACGGTCTGGTTGACCAGCAAAAGAAAGAAATTCCCGACGGTCTTTGGACCAAGTGTAAGGGGTGCGGTGAGGTAATATACTCCCGGACCCTGCAGGAAACGCTCTGGGTCTGCCCGTCGTGCAATTACCACTTTCGGATTACCGCCCGGAAGATAATCGAACTTCTTCTTGACGACGGGCGTCTCGAAGAATACGATGCCAACCTGTCCTCGCGCGATCCGCTCCATTTTCGTGATGCCAAAAAATATCCAGACCGGATCAAGAGCTCTCAGCAAAAGACAGGCCTGAAAGACGCCGTTATCTGCGGTATCGGCTCGGTCGATACTACTCCGGTCTCCTTTGCCGTCATGGATTTTTCCTTTATGGGCGGCTCGATGGGTTCTGTAGTCGGCGAAAAAATCGCCCGCACAATAACGCGGGCAATCGAACGGGAAGTACCGCTGGTAATCGTCTCCTGTTCGGGCGGGGCTCGTATGCAGGAAGGGATTCTCTCGCTGATGCAGATGTCCAAGACATCGGCTCTGTTAGCTGTCCTGGCCCAAAAGAAAATTCCTTATATATCTATCCTGACCAATCCCACCACCGCCGGCGTGATGGCCTCTTACGCCTCCTTGGGCGATATTGTTATTGCCGAACCGAAAGCGCTTTTGGGTTTTGCCGGGCCGCGCGTTATTCAGCAAACCATCGGCCAGGAATTGCCGGAAGGATTCCAATCCTCCGAGTTTTTCCTCGAACACGGCTTTCTCGATGTTATTTCCGAGCGGAAAGACCTGCGCCGCAACCTCAGCCTCTGTCTTCGTTATACCTATAACGACGACACGGCAGAGTAATATTTACCCTACAGATATGACTGATAAGGGCTACCAGAAGGCGCTCCGGTTTATCTATGACCGTCAGCATTTCGGCATAAAACTGGGGCTGGACAACATCCGCCGCTTTGCCGATCGGCTGGAAAGCCCTCAGGATAAATATCACACCGTCCACGTGGCGGGAACCAACGGCAAGGGATCGACCACCGGCTTTATCGCCGGTATCCTGCAGCAGAGCGGATACGGGGTCGGTATTCTTACTTCGCCTCATCTGGCCGATTACCGTGAACGAATACGCGTCAACGGCAAAAAGATTACACCCGGCGCGGTTGCCGAATTCATCACGAAGTACAGGAAACTGATTCTTGATACTGGCGTAACCTTTTTTGAAACCACGACGGCGCTGGCTTTCTGGTATTTTGCGCGGGAAAAAGTTGACTGGGCGGTTCTGGAAACCGGCCTTGGAGGCCGCTTGGATGCCACTAATATCGTTATCCCGAAAGTTGCGGTCATTACCAATATCTCACTCGAGCATACTAATATTCTGGGCAAAAGTATTTATAAGATCGCCGGTGAAAAGGGCGGTATTATTAAGCCGGGCGTTCCGCTGGTCACCGGCGTGATAAACAACGGCAATGACGCCGCCCGCAGAATCGGTGAAATATGCTCTGAAAAAAACGCCCCCGTCCATTATCATCGCCCGTGCGATTTCGGCTATAGCTTCTCGAATGGTTTCGATTTTCTTCATATAAAAAACGGGGCGTTTTCCGGACTGAAAGCGAAGGTGTCTCTGGCCGGGCGTCACCAGGCGGAAAACGCTTTGCTGGCGGTTCGCGTAGCCGAGGTAATAAAATCGCAGGGCTTTCATATAAACAAAGAGTCTGTCAAACAAGGCCTGGCCAAAAATTATTGGCCCGGCAGGTTTATGACGGTTCGAAAAAGACCCACGATTATAATAGACGTGGCCCATAACCCGGAAGGATTTAAGGCCCTGGCGGAAACGCTAAGGTGTCGTTATCCGGGGCGGAAATTCGATTTTTTGGTGGGGATGGTGGAAAAAAAGAAAGGCGACAAGTGCCTGAAAATGATCTCTCCTCTGGCTCGTTCAATTTCCGTTGCGCCGCTAAAAACCGAACGAAGCGACGATCCGTATTATCTTATCTTGCATCTTGATTTCCGCAATACCTCGATACGTGTCTTTCCCGATGCGGTCGCGGCGGCCAAAGACCTTTTGGAAAACAGCGCGTCATCCGATATATTAATAATGGTTGGTTCTCATTATTTGATAGGCGAAATAGCTTCACTCATAAAAAGAGACGGCTTTTGAAAAAGGGAGAAAAGGCAAAAGAACGCTCACTCCGGGCCGTTGAAATGCTCGGATCGGCGATCGATGTTAAAATAGGCGAGTTAACCGAAAGCAACCGCCAACTGAAACGGAAGATATTCGACCTGTATACCATCTTCGAAATCAGCCGTGATTTTAATTCGGTGCTCAATTACCAGACATTGGTCGATTCCCTTCTTTTGACCTCTTTGGGCCAGGTGGGAGCTTCAACGTCTGCGCTGTACCTCCCTGTGGGCACCAAATCGAAAACCCTGACGCTTGCCAAGTCGAAAGGTTTCTCGCGCCTCAGGGAAGCGGAAGGAGAGATAGACCTGGGCGGCCGCCTGGCCGCCTATCTGGCGGCAACGGCCAAGCCGATCACCATTGCCGAACTGGAAGAGCTTTTTCCCGGAGAACCGGAAAAAAAGATTATGGAGCGATTCAAAGAAGGACTGGTGGTTCCGCTTGTAATCAAGTCGGAATTAAAAGGCGTCTCGGTTCTGGGAAGCAAGGTGTCCGGTGTGGGCTTTGCCAACGACGATATAGAGTTTCTTTCTATTCTGGCCAACCAGTTTGTTATCGCTCTGGAAAACGCTCGGCTGTATGAGTCGGAAAAAAACGCCCTGGAAGAACTCAAGGATACTCATGAACAACTGGTTCGGACCGAACGACTGGCGGCAATCGGAGAACTCTCGGCCAAGATTGCTCATGAGGTAAATAATCCGTTGAGCATAATCTCCAATTATCTGCGTATTTGGGAACGCGATCTTGAGAAACCGGAAAAGGCGCACGAGCATTTGAATGTGGTACGTCAGGAACTGTCCCGCATTGCCGGAATAATCAGACAACTTCTGGATTTCCATCGACCGCGCAAAGTGGAAAAGAGGCCGCTTGATATCCGGCAGGTCATTGACAATGTGATTTCTCTGGTTGGATGGCAACTTGAGGAACGAGGTATCGCCATTGAACGCTCCATCGACGGCGACTTGCCGCCGGTTACCGGGTCGCCCGACCAGTTAAAACAGGTCTTTTTGAATTTAATAATAAACGCACGGGATTTTATTTCGGAAGGGGGAAAACTCAAAATTTCCGTTTCCCCCAGCAAAAATAATATCAGGATAGTCTTTACCGATACCGGGCCGGGCATTCCCGAAGAAGACCTGCCAAGGATATTTGAACCGTTTTTCACCACCAAGGAAGATACCTCCGGTACCGGGCTGGGGCTCTCGGTCTGTTACGGAATAATCAGCGAACACGGCGGGCAGATTGAAGCCGGCAATGTTCCTGGAGGAGGCGGACGGTTTGTGATTACTCTTCCGGTCGCCACCGGCCACAGGAAAGGATCGTAATGGGCAAAAGAACCGGACCGTCCAAAACTGCCCGGCCGGGCAGAAGACTTATCCCGGACACCAAAGCGAAAGAACGGATACTTGTCATAGACGACGAAAAACGAATCTGTGATTCCCTGTCATCTCTTCTGACTGATTCCGGATATGACATAGCCGCTTTTCAAAACAGCCGGGAGGCCGCCAGCGAAATCAAAGCCGGCCGATTCGACCTGATTATATCCGATATTAAGATGCCGGGACTCACCGGCTTCGACCTGCTCCAACTGGCGCGCAAGGTTGACCCCCAGGCGCTGGTAATCCTTTTGACCGGATTCGGTTCTCTCGAGTCAGCCCTCGAAGCAATTAATCAGGGCGTTTACGATTATCTTCTCAAACCGGTCGAATACCCCCAACTGGAACTGGTCATCAGACGCGGCCTGGAGAAACGCCGTCTTGGCCGGGCAAAGTCGTTTCTTTTAACCGAACTCAGGGAAAAGAATCAGGAGCTCCAGGCCCGGCTGAATGAAATTAACGCCCTGTACGAGGCGGGGAAATCACTTGGTTCCACGATCAATATTGACGAGTTGCTTTCGAACATTACCTCCCTGGCCACCAATGTGCTTCAGGCCAGGAAAGGCTCAATAATGCTGCTGGATGATAACCGGAAGCACCTGACTATAGCAGCCGCCAGAGGTTTGGACGAAGAAGTTATCCGGACCACGCGGTTGCCGATCGGTTCCTCTATTGCCGGATATGTAGCCGAATCGGGAGAGCCGCTTTTTATCAGTGATGTCGAAAAAGACCCCCGCTTCAGACGAGAAAACCGCGAGGAACGCTACGGCCACGCTTCGCTTTTGTCGGTTCCCCTGATGGTCAAGACGCGGGTCATCGGGGTAGTCAATATCGCTCACAAGCAGTCGGGCGGCGAATTCGGAGAGTATGATCTCAAGCTGTTAACCACCTTTGCGACTCAGGCGGCGGTGGCCATCGACAACGCCTCGGCCGTTCGTCAACTCAAACGGCGGGTGGCCGAGCTTTCAATTTTACAGGAAATATCCGACGCCATGTCCCGCGCCGCCTCGGTGGAAAATCTTCAGGAGATCATCTTCTGGGGAATTCGCAATCTTATGCCGGTCGATATTATTCTCTGGTTTCGATGGAACGAAAATGAGAATGCTCTGGTTTTTGCGGGCGGGGCCGGCCATGCGAATATTGACCTTGATCTGACTATTAAAACCGATCCCGAGGCGATTTCAACCCCCGAAAAGGCGCGCCAACTGATATTGGAGAATCTCCCGGCTACCGATGAATCACCCATTCCAACCGCCGGTTTCGTGGCCTTTCTGGTAAGCGGATTATCCGGGTTGGCCTATGTCATTTGCCTTGCTTCAGGTGAGAAAAATTGCTTTACGGCCGAGAATGAAAGAATTGCCGGGCTTATTGCCAGTCAGACCGCTTCAATGTACGAAAGAGAAAAGGCGATCTTAAACGCCACCCAGTTGCTCACCATGGGGAACATGATATCGGAAATCTCCCACGATATGCGCAAGCCCTTAACCAGCATCCGCGGCGCACTGCAGATTATGCGGTCGCGCTGGCCGGAACTGGCCGAACAGTCGGATATGTTTACCATGGCCGAAGAGGAAGTTCACCGCCTTAACGACCTGGTGCGTGAACTGGTCGATTTTTCTAACCCCAATAAATACCAGACTGAACGAACCGACATTACCAACGTTATTAATCGTGCCTGTCACCTGGTCAAACCTGAACTGGAAAAGAACAATATCGCCTGCTGGTCCGAGTTCGAAGAAAACCTGCCGGAAGTATTTGTCAATAAAAACCAGATAATGGAAATAATGCTTAATCTCATTATGAACGCCATCGAGGCAATCGGCAGCGGTGGCGGTATCATTACTTTACGCGCTGCAAAAGACGGTTCCGGCGGCAAAAGAATGATCAGAGTTGAGATGGCCGATACCGGCTGCGGAATGGACGAAAAAGATAAAGCCTCTATCTTTGATCGTTATTTCACAACCAAAGAAACAGGCACCGGCTTGGGCCTGGCAGTAGTTGAACGCGTCGTTTCCGCTCATGGCGGCAAGATAGAAGTGCAAAGCGAAAAAGGGGTCGGCACTACATTTATAATATTCATTCCATACTAAGGCTATTCTGCAAAGATTTGCAAAAAAGTGATAGTTTTTATCCGAAACGACTTGATTTTTCCCGTTACTTGACGATTAATTGAAAAGAGATGAGACGGGAACGCCCCAAAATTCTGGTTATCGACGACGATCCCAAGGTCAAATGGTTGCTTTCGGAAGGGCTGTCGAACAGTTTCGAGTTTATTGCCGCCGCCAGCGGCAGTGAAGGCTTGCAAATTATCAGCATCGAGAAACCTGACCTGGTTCTGCTTGATATCAAAATGCCTGAAATGTCGGGCATTGACATCCTTAAAAAGCTGAGCAAAGCGGAGAATCGACCCGAGGTTATCATGCTTTCGGGGCATGATGAAACCCGTTACGTTGTGGAGTCGATGAAAAACGGGGCGGCCGAATTCATCAAGAAGCCGTTTGATCTCAAGGAAGTTGAAATACATATCAATACCATTCTGGAGAAAAACCATCTCAAAAAGGAAGTGTCTCATCTCAGGACCGAGCTTCGCGCCAAATCGCAATACGATGCCTTTATCGGCGATTCTCCCAAAATAGTGCAGGTAAAGAATCTGATTGAGCAGGTGGCCGATTCCGAACTGACCGTTCTTGTCCAGGGCGAATCCGGTACCGGCAAGGAAATCATCGCCCGAATGATTCACAATATCTCCAGGCGCAGCGAAGAATCGTTTACCAAGGTCAACTGCGCCGCCATACCGCGCGATCTTTTGGAGGCGGAGCTTTTTGGATATGAAAAAGGGGCGTTTACCGGAGCGCATAAAACCAAACCGGGCCGGTTCGAGGTGGCCAACAAAGGAACGATGTTCCTCGACGAGATCGGAGATATGCCGCTGGAGTTGCAGTCCAAGCTTCTTCAGGTTTTGGAACAGCAGGAATTTATCAGGGTTGGGGGTATAAATACTATCCATGTCGATGTGCGGATCATATGCGCCACTAACCGAAATCTCGAAGAAACGATCAGCCGGGGTGAATTCCGCGATGATCTTTTTTATCGGCTTAATGAAATCATCGTTTATCTCCCCCCTTTGTGTGAAAGGTGCGAAGATATTCCACTACTGGCTAATCACTTCATCGAAAAATACGGCGAGTTATATCAAAGAGAGTACAAGCCATTAACTCAGGACGCGCTGGACCGACTTGCCGCGGCCCCCTGGCCCGGTAACGTCCGCCAGCTTGAAAACCTAACCAAACAGGTGGTTGTACGGGGCGACGAATCGATTATCGCCGACCTGCTGGCCGGTCAAAACGCGGGATTTGGAAATGTAAATCCTGAGATCACCAGAACCCCCGCCATATCTGATCACCCGCAAATCTCCGCCGGCGATGCGGAAGAATTCTCCCTCAAAAAGGCCGTCTCTGAGATGGTCAGCCGGGAGGAAAAGGCGCTTATTGCCAAAGCTCTTACAAGGACAAACTGGAATCGCCGAAAGGCCGCCGAACTCCTCGAAATAAGTTATCGTTCGCTTCTATATAAAATAAAAGAATACGGCCTGAATGAAATTAAATAACTGATCCGTATTGTCCAGCAACCGGACAGATTTAGCATATTTCATTCTTTGATTGTCTGTTTACCGGGAGCGTTTTTCAACAATTTTTGCCCTTGAGAATTACCTTCAGTCCCGTAAGAACCGAAACCAAACAACCGGTTTTCTTCTCCTAACGGAAAGTGTATCAACGAAATCGCAGTCAGGGGAATAGGTTGTCATGCGAATCCGTAACACAAATGAAAAACCCCGGAGCGGCCGTTATTTAAATCATCATGTAATCAGGTATATAAATTGCTTTGGTAATATCGATATCCCTTTCGTCTGCTTTTGGAAAAAGTGAGGATGAGAAGGTATGGCAGAGTTGAATGGGAGGAAAATAAAAGGCATGGACGCCGAAGAAGTCAAACGGTTTAGGGATATAGCCCTGCTGGAATTAAAACGGGCCGAAAGATATCGCAGTTTCCTGTCTCTGCTTGTATTAAATCTTTCGGAATTTCTGGCCACGGCCGGCCGGCGTAAGATTAATTCGCAGGAGGAGTCCAGGCAGTTTGTGGTAAGAGCGGTCAACCGGCTCAGACAGGGAGCACGCGAGACGGATATGATAACGAATCTGGATGATTCACGTCTGGCAATGATTTTACCGGAGACTGACCGGCAGGGAGCCCAACGCGCGGCCGATCGATTCCACGAGACGATAACTGCGTTTATGGCGGAGTTTATGCAATCAGACTATCAGTTTGAAATTCCTTTGGAGATTACGTCATTCCCCAATTCAAATGATGGAGATTCTTTGAAGATAAGGCTGACCGATCTCTTTGCGGGCAACTAATAGCCCGCATTCAAAAGCGTAAATGATTCCCCGGGAGGGTTAAAACTTGATATAATATGAAAAACCTGTCCATTCTTCGTACAACCAAACGTTGCGTAATATATTAAAGATCAATTAGTTACAGCCAAAACCGTAATTTATCGCGATTTTGTTCACAACTTGGACATCTACGAGATAATGCTTGTGCCGAGTCATTTTATATCAAATACCCTTTCATAAATTTCGGGTAATAGATAAAAAGGGCCAGTAGTAACCCAAGAGCAATATAAGCCAGCTTGATCCATCGTGGTCGCGGGGAGACGGCTATGATCATGGCTGCGGGGAACAGAAGAATAAAGTGCCTCCATATTGAAATCACCGATCCGGTCGCCGGAGAGAACAAATAAAGGGCCACGAAATAAGCCGTCAGCTCCGGCTTGATTCGGTACGGAAAGAATATGAAAAAGATAAGTCCATACCAGAGGATAGTGAAGTTGGCAAGAAAGCAGGTGTGTACGGATTCCATAAAATGCGCATCGCTTTGAAACTGAAAATGTTTTAGCGATTGCCGGATAACAGTCAGCGGAAAACCCCATTGACGGTCGTATTTCTCCTGGAAATGCAGCATCAGCAGAAAATCGTCGAACTTAATATAAAAGTACAGCGACAAGATAAGCGGTCCCAGCGCAAAAGGAAGAATATAATAAGCGATATCTTTTGTAACCGTCTGCCAGTGCGGCCGCAGGACAGTTTTTCGATAATGATTGACAAGCATCACCATGGGAATAATTGCCATAATGAATGCCGATGGATAAGAAAGCGAAATAAAAAACGCCAGCAGGGGGAGCATATATGCCCGCCCTCGGGCTTTTGACATATATAAATAATAAAGGTAGGCGCCAAATAAAAACAGCATGAGGCTATAAGGGAAACCTGTCAAAAAATAGAAGGCAGTCGGTGTCGCCGCCAGCGCAATCGTTCCGATCAAAGCGGCCTTGTCGTTGGAAAGCCTACGCAGGATATTGTAGAAAATAATAAAACCAAGGAATGAAAAAAGATAAGGCAGGACCATCATACCTGATCGAACCTGCCCCAGCGACAGAATCCTGACCGCCGCCGGCCAGGCCGGAAACCAGCCGACGTTGCCGCACACTTCGCCCATCGGATAATCCCGGGCCGGGTCGCACGGCCGCGCAACATATCCTTCTTCGGCGATACTCCGGTAATGGTCAATATCCCAGACCGGCCGAAAAAGCAGATCATTCTTATTATAGATTGTGATAGAAAGGTAGAGACCGGCGAAAACGGCGAAGATTATAATCGGAATCAGGAGGCTTTTCTTGTCCATAGACAAAATCTATTGCCGCCGGTCAATAAGACAAACAAAAATATTTACGCCCACCCTATATATCGCATCAATTGATAGAGGTAAATCACCGAGATGATAATCGTTGACGCCGTGCGCAGGAAACGATAAAGCGGCCTGTCGGAAAACACCGGGCATGGCTTTCCCTGAAGTGCAAGGATAAAGATGCGTCCATAGATAAATACCGATAAAGTGATGAGGATCACCGAGGAAATACTCAGAAGCTTTATACCGAAGTCGAATTCGATAACATAACTGATCAAAAGAACTGCAACGGAAGCAAAGCAGTATTTTCCGGTAAGATTTGATTGAGGCGTGATGTTGGTTTTTGATCTGATAATCAGGCCGCCGCTTATGATCAGCAGATCGCGGCCTATTATCAGAACAGCCATTTCAACGGGGAAAGCCCGATAGATAATCAATAGAATCACCAGAACTCCGGCCAGAATTTTATCCGAGAGGGGATCGAGTATCTTTCCCAGTTCCGTTTTTTGATTAAGTTTTCTGGCGAAATAACCGTCAAGATAATCGGATATGGCGGCGGTGACCAAGCAGGCCAGCGCATAGATCCGACTCGTCGGGCCGGGCTGCGATAGAAAGTAAGCGGTGGGGAAAAGAAGAATCAACCTTCCCATCGAAATCAGGTTGGGAAGTTTGAAAATATCGCGAGCCATATAACCAAGATATTCTTCTTCAGCGTATTTATCAAGCGGTCTTTGTACGATAATCTGTTGATGCAACGCCAAATAAAAAAAGGCGGGAAGCTTTTCCCGCCTTCAGGGTGTTTATTGGTCTGCAAAAGAAGCAATTTGCTATTCAGAAGCGTTTATCAGTATCCTTGTTCCCGACCATCTCAATTCATGTCTTCAAAGGCATACCCAACGTGGGACTGCCGCCATCCCATGCGGATAAATGTCCGGACCGTCGGCGTTCCCGGCGGCATGTTGGCCGGGTCGTTAAGATCGGTATCAAAAGCCCAGTCACGGGTGGGGGGGTTATAATAAGAACCGCAACCGACTGCACCGCTCACCTTTTGCATGAGCCAGAGGTTGATAATAGACCCCCTGATTTTCAATGTCTTGCTGGACCAAGTTTCCAGAAAACGCGGCAGGTTTTCAAGACCGCCGTTGTACCCGTCGGCGACAGTCGTTTCCTGATTGCCGGTTATATAAGAGAAATTGATTTCGGTATTTATGGCCGGGCGGTCACTTACGTTGCCTGAAGTCGTCTTGGCCGGATCATCGCTCCAGTTGTCGGACAGAATCATCAGCGCGTCGGTGATGATCGCCATCGGCTGCTTATTGGTTTTGTTGACATCCCCCTTCGTATAAACCGGATTTTCGGAGGCTATCGTAAGTGGATGCCCGATATCGCCGGCGTCGTAAATCCGCGTCCCGCGCAGCCCTGAACGATTGTCGGCGGTGTATATGATTCCATTGGAGGGGAAGAAGGACGAATTCTTGAATATGCTCATATCGATATCATATACGGTGATGTCCTGGCCTTCCCGCTTATCGTGGAAGGTGGTCGATTTCAGGGAGCTGTCGGCCGTCAGCGAATCGGTGACGTTAACCCAGGCAGTACCGTTATGGAACCAGGCGGTATCGTCCATGATCTTGAAAGTGGCCATGTTTTCATAAGAATCCTCGTTGCCGCCGCCGACGGAGTCTCGATCAATAATGCTATAGGGATTGTCGGGGTTATCTATAGGAAGATTCAATTTTTCCTGGCCGAAAGCGGCATCCTGGACCCTGCCGCCCCAGCGGGTCGCGGCGGAGTCGAACCAGTGGCTGTCGTTGGCATCCAACCAGCCCCCGGCTTCGCGCATGGAATAGTAGTTGCCGTCGATGCCCTTGATATTGACTTCGCCGTTGGATGTCGAACCGCCTCCCGGTTTGCGGCCGTGATAAGTGTTGCCGAAGGCAGTAAGATAAGAGTCGATATCAATGGCGTTGCCGGACTGCAGGTAAATGTCGTTGTTGGAGTGAACACGTCCAAAAAGAAGCATACTTGGTCCGGGAGCGATTTCAAGATCGGTTTCATAGAACACCGAGAACTGGAAGATCGGTACCAGGGCCACCTCGAAGGTTTCCTCCAGGGTTATTGAAATGCCGTTATTGTTATCGACGGCGGAAGCCGTGATCTTGTACGGAGTAACGCTGCCGTTTAGCCCGGCCAGCGAGCCCTTGGTAATAATCTTCTGAACAACTGTGTCCTGGGTTGTATTATACTGAATGGTAATGCAGCTGACGCTGAGAGTCCCGGCCGGGAGAGTATCCGGCGGCGTTCCGCTTGCTTCATAGGCCGTCTGTATCTGGGCTACTGCCTTGTCCAATCCCGCCTCGGCGGCGTAGAAGGCTTTCATCTCATGCATTTCATTGCCGGCAATGGATATCTCATCATTTGATGATTTTATAATGCCCAAACCGACAACCGACAGCATGAGGACAAGCATCAGGGCGATGAATAGGGCCATGCCCTGTTCATTGTTTATTGTGCTTAGCCTGATCATAATGTCCGCCTTTGTTTTATTCTTAACCAATGTTATGCCTTTCAAACGGCTTAATAACCGTACCCCGTCCTGATAACGACGCCTCATTTGATTCCTCCGCTCAGGCTACAGGTTGCGTAGAAAAACCTTTGACTGATAGGTTTCATATCGATAGGGGTTTTGTTCAAACTCGACATCGGGCCTTGGCGTACGGGCGGTTATCGCTATCCCGATCTGGCGGATATCCTTTGCCATGGCCGATGGAGGCTGAGAAAGAGTAATGCCGTTTTTTAACGTATAGCTAAACTGAAGATCGACGATATCTTCGGCGTATACTTGCGGTGAAGCATTGCCTACCTGAATCATCAGTCTGGGGTGGAGCGTGTCGCTGTAGTCGATATAATACTTCACCCGGTCAACCGACAATACCAGCGATCCTTGCGGATAGGGGCGAGAAAGCGGCGCCAGGTTATGTTGAATATGAGACGCTGCGGCTTGTACAAGGGTGATGGTAAAAAATTCTCCCGATTCAAGGTTGGGGTCGTATATGAACGCGTCCTGTCCATCGTAGAAACAACTGATATCGTGACCGTCGCAGCGAAGCTCCGCGGAGGGTAGAGGCATGTCATGTTCAATCGGCGCATCACAGCCGGTGCCGCTTTCATAGAGAATGACTATAGTATCGGGGTTAGTGTCATAGGTCTGCAAAGGGGCAAGCCCGTTGGGCAGGGCATAACCGGTCATGCGCAACTGGCGGGTCAGTTCATCAATGGACGCGCGGGCGTTTTGCTGCATTTCGATGACTGAATCCTGAATTATCCAGGCATGATGCTGGTTTATATAGACCTTAAACATGGCGGCCGTTACGATCCCCGAAATAAGGAGAGCGATAAGGGACTCGATCAGCGTTATGCCCTTGTTTGATCTAAAAATCCTGGCCATGGTATCCTCCTACAGGGAATCGGTTTTAATAAACGTGTTGATGGTGTTTGAATGCGATCTGTTATCCGGAGTCATCCAGACGGCCGTAATATCAACCTGCCGGAGATGCGAGCTAACCTTGTTCACCGTCCAGTTCCGAGTGATGGTTCCGACCGTATCCTGACCGGACCGGGGATCCGGTAGACTCCTTATCTCTTCCAGTTTCTCCTGCAGAGACTGGGTGCAACTCGTCGTTCCCGACGCCCAGGTGTTTCCATCAAGCGCGACCATGGCCATTTGCAAGAGCACGAGGAGCGAGAAAGACATAATCAGCATGGAGACCATAACCTCCAGCAGGGTAAAACCTTCTTTATTGCTTATTAATCGCCTTTTCATTATAACAGCCTTTCCGCAAAATTTCATTCGAGCTAAGGTACAAGATATGTGCCAAACTGCCCGGAAGAATACACGGATAAATCAGGTCGTCGGTTTCATTATGAAACAGATTAAGCCGACGGGCTAATCGATTACCACAACATATGATAGCTACCTGGGATTTGAAACCGTTCACCGGCTCTAATTCGTGATGATTTGACGAAATACCGTTTCCGGGTACGACTTTTAACCGGATTTTATGGATTTCAGCCCGGCAGGTATGGGGATATCCCGATATCTTTATGAATATTCGGCCGGTTTTGGCCTGCTGCCTCTTCCGGTAAATCGTGAAAACATGGTAAGGCGTTGACCTGGGAGTAGTTATATGGCCTTTTTGTGTTGCGCGACTTTCAAATAGCCTCCTTTTTATTTTTATTGCCTTTGGACATCCTGCCCGATATAATATAACTCCCTGAGGGAAAAAACTTATGACTTCCGTACAGAAACTCTGGCTTACGCTGGCATTCGGAGCGTTGATAATCGCCGTTGGCACGCTCGGGTATAGACTAATTGAAGGTTGGACGATACTCGAGTCTCTCTATATGACCATAATTACCCTGTTTACGGTCGGGTTCAAAGAAGTCTATCCTCTCTCTGGCCGGGGGCATGTTTTTACCATTTTTTTGATAGTCTTTGGCGCTTTTACAGCCACTTTCATTATCAAGTCCGTCGCCCAGATTGTTCTTGAAGGGCAACTGCGCGAAATATTGGGAAAAAGAAAAATGGAAAAGAAAGTAGAGAAACTGAAAAACCATATCATCTTGAGCGGTTATGGCCGGGTTGGTCGTCGGGTGGCCGAGGAATTTGTCCGCCGCCGCGTCCTCTTTATTATTGTTGAACGGGACGAAAACATAATACCCGATGTTCAGCGAGACGATTATATTTTTATCCAGGGCAACGCCGCCGATGACGAGGTACTGGAGAAGGCCGGGATCAGGCGGGCCAAAGCCATCGTTTCAACCCTGCCGGACGACGCCGAGAACGTTTATCTCGCGTTGACGGCCCGCCAGATTAATCCGAATTTGTTCATTATCGGCCGGGCGGAATCGAATATGGCCAAAAGGAAGCTTTTACGGGCCGGCGCCGACAGGGTTGTCTGCCCCCATGAAATCGGAGGTACCCAGATGGCTATGGCTACCCTTCGTCCCAACGTCGTTGATTTTATGCAACTGGCGGCGGAAGTTCCCGGGGGAGAGAACATTGGCATCGAAGAAATCTCGATCACCAAAGAGGGTCGGCTTACCGGCAAAACTATCATCGAAGCGGCAATAAAATCCAAGTATGACGCAATCGTCGTCGGCTTGCGCAAGAGACCCGATCAATTGATGTTTAATCCTTCCGGCGAAACCACTATGGAAGATGGCGATATTCTGATTGTCCTGGGCACCAGCGATAAATTGGAGCATTTGGCCTCGGACTTGGGGTAATTAAGCTCAATTGTAAATATATATATCAGGTATCCCAGTAATACTATATCAGTCTGCCGTTTACTTGTTCCCTGTGCATGCTCTTGGGGCCCGGTCGTTTCCCCGGCCCCCTTTTCCGTTGATTCAACAACCGAATGGCGTGCTTGCGATGGTAACCACAGACAGCACAGAACTCCCGGAGGATAATTCCTTTCTCCTCTCTCGAAGCCTGAATATAGCGTTGTCGGATTGTGGTCAGGTATTCTCGTCTCGAATTTCCACCCATATTCGTGTCTCCCTTCGGTAACACTGAATATGAGGCAACGTATCATCTGCCAACTCCATTTTTTATCCCTTTGGTAGCATCTATTGTGAGGCAATTCGGGCAATTCGTATCTTATCAGAAAAACATTGATGTTGGATTGTATCTGCTTATATTGAAAATGTTACGGAGAGGTGGCCGAGCGGCTGAAGGCAGCTGCCTGCTAAGCAGTTGACCCCTTGCGGGGTCCCTGGGTTCGAATCCCAGCCTCTCCGC
>CAZSYD010000025.1:0-8731 GCA_964611355.1 uncultured Ignavibacteriales bacterium
TCAAACAGCGACCAGTAATTGAACCCCCACGTATTATAACCCGGAAAGACAGAGCCGGCCATATGAATTATCGGGATGGCAAGAAAGGGAATGAGATAAATCAGAATCCTATATCTACCGCCGTCAGCGGATGAATCGGATATATATCTATTTTCTTTTCCGCCCTTCATATGATCAATATTCAATCATGTATAATCTTCGCCAGAGGGCCGACGGCCTTTTCAACGTCCTCAAGGATTTCGCACGATTTGACCAGTTCTTTCATTCTGGTGTGATCCGCGTAGAGAGGCCGGTCTTTATCGAGGAAATCAACGTATCTACGGATAACTTCTCTGGCTTTTGTCACGCCTTTGCCGAATTTGTAATCGCGGAAATCCAAAGCCTGGGCGGCGGCCATAAGCTCGATACCAAGGATACCGTATGCATTATCCAGAATCTGAAAATTCTTTATGGCCGTGTTCATTCCCATTGAGACAAAATCTTCCTGGTCGGCGGCGGCCGGAATCGACTGTACTGACGCCGGTGTCGACAGGATTCGCTGTTCAACGATTAAAGAATCGGCGGTGTACTGGCTGAGCATCATCCCCGAAAACATTCCCGCCCCTTTGGTTAAAAACGGTGGCAGGCCGACGCTTAAGGCTGGATTATTAAGCCGGTTCATCCGCCTTTCCGACATGACGCTGACCATTGTGATAGCCGCGCCGGCCATATCCATCGGCAAAGAAACCGGCGATCCCTGGAAGTTGGCGCCTGATAATTGAAGATTTTCATCAGGGAAGAAAACCGGGTTGTCGCCGACGCCGTTAAGTTCTATTTCCACCTGTGAGCGGGCGTATTCCAGGGCATCGTGAGCGGCGCCTATTACCTGGGGGGTAGAACGCATCGAGTAAGCGTCCTGAACCTTGCATTTAATTTTACCTTTGATCAGATCGCCGCCGGTAACCATTTTCAGAATGGCGTTGGCGCTTCTGACCGCGCCCTTAAAACCGCGAACCTCGTGAAGTTTGGCCGTGTAGGGCCGCATGTTGGCTTTTAACGCTTCCAGCGACATGGCCGCGGCTATTTCAGCCTGCTTCAGCCATCGGCCGGCGTCATAAAGAAAGAGAGCGCTCATGGCGGTCAGGAGATTGGAACCGTTTATCGTGGCCAGCCCGTCTCTGGCTTTCAGTCCGGGAATCTGAATGCCGGCTTTATCCATAGCTTTTTTGCCGTCCAGCAGTTCGCCGTCAAAATAGGCCTTCCCTTCGCCAAGCATCAAAAGGGCGATTTGCGACATCGGCGCCAGATCGCCGCAGGCGCCGACCGAACCTTTCTGGCAAACATACGGAGTCACGACTTGGTTGAGCATTTCCACCATTGTCTGCGTGATTTCAGGGCGGCAGCCGGAATTTCCGTGAGCGTGGACGTTGATTCGTGCCGCTATGGCGCCGCGCACATATTCAATCGGGGCCGGGTCGCCGATACCGGCCGAATGATTATATACCAAGTATCTCTGGAAATCCTCGATCTGTTCGTCGTTGAGAATAACTTCCGAAAACTCGCCGATGCCGGTATTGACGCCATACATGATTTCTTTGGCTTTAATTTTTTGCTCCAGCATGGCTCGGCATTTTTTTATTTTCTCAAGCGCCTCGGGGTGCAATTCGACTTTTTCATTATCCCGGGCAATGGCGACTATTTTTTCTATAGTCAGGTTCGAACCGTCTAATGTAATGGCCATATTATATTGCTCCTGTTAGCTTATCAAAATTCAAAATCCTGTACGTTTCCTGTTTGGTACGGGATATATAATATCTCGCCGCCGATTTGACAATATGAGTCTCGATATTTTGCCTTGACACGCCAGAAGCCGGATTTGACTAACCTGTGAAAATTGCATATCTTAACAACATGATTGATGAACAGAAGATATTCATAGCTTTCGATACCGAGACTACCGGATTGACGGCAGTTGACGGCCGGATTGTCGAAATTGCGGCCCTGAAATTCGATCTCAATGGGAATATTCTCGACAGGTTCTCCGAGCTGGTCAACCCGCAGAAGAAAATCCCGGAGGACGTTATAAGGATACATCATATCACCGATGATATGGTGGCCGACATGCCGGGAATCGACGAAGTCCTGCCTCGATTCATCGCTTTTTTCGCAGGCGAAGAAAACATCCTGATCGCTCAGAATGCCATGTTTGACATCGGTTTCGTCAACCAGGAAGCTATCCGCAGCGATATAAAGCTTCCTCGCAATACCATAATTGACCAGATCGATCTGACCCGGAGGGTATATCCCAACCTGTTGACTTATTCGCTGGAGAACACCTGCCGGAAATTTAATCTGACCGATACCCAGACTCACCGAGCCATGGCCGACGCGGTACTGGTAATGAAACTGTTTCTTCATTGCCTGAAACGGTTTGAAAACAAAGAGAAGACGTTAAACTCTCTCAATAGTCTTTATCATTACAGTTTCGGCGGGCCTATGGTGACAAGGATTGATGATACCATGATGGGTATTGTCAGTCACGCGGTGGAAACGGGGGAGACACTCGAAATCGTCTATTCCGGAGGGTCGATGCGGGGTAAACCGCGGCGTATAATTCCTTCGATTATGTTCAACCGCGACGGAGTAACCTATCTTGTCGCCAAATGCCTGATCGCCAATTCAAATAAACAGTTCCGACTTGATCGCATAAAGGAATGCCGGCTGATAAACGAATCATTGCGGGTATGAAACTCACCGGAATCGAAATTATGAGGTTTCGAACCGTTCTAAAAAAAAACTGACCAAATAGAAAAATTTGCATACTAAAGGCTTGTTTGTCGTATATAATAAAGTGGGCCGAGATTAAAGGTCTGTTGAAATGACCCCTCTCGTCCCCCCTCATTGGACCCGAAAAGCCCGCCTCCCCGGCGGGCTTTTTAAATATACAATGACGATAATTCAATTTTTCCTTTGGTTTTGTCAGATTTGTTTTTCTATTTTGGAGAAATGCTAAAGATGAAATGTAAAACAGCCTTGTTGTTTGGCGGTATATTTATATTCTTAGTCGTTTTTATTGCCGATGATGCCGCTTCGGCAATGGGGAAAATCCAAGAAACGGGGGAGAGTATGCAAGAAAATCATGACAGCACAGTCGCGCCTTTGATATCAAAGCTTGAAATGAGGATATTGTTTGATAACAATCCTTATGAGAAGGGATTGGAAGTTTCCTGGGGCTTTTCGTGCCTGATAAAGGGCGCCGAAAAAACGATACTTTTCGATACGGGCGGAGACGGATCGATCCTGATGGCCAATATCGAGAAGATGGGTATAGATCCGTCTGAAATCGATCTTGTTGTTCTATCACACGACCATTTGGATCATACCGGCGGATTGTCGGCCTTTCTTGAGAAGAATAATAGCGTGCCGGTATATCTGCTTGGTTCATTCTCAGATGACCTTAAAAACAATGTGAAGGCGCGTGACGTCGAATTGAAAGAAATTTCGGCATCGACCGGTATATGCAAGAACGTTTACTCGACCGGCGAGATACGGAATAGAATAGAAGAGCAGGCGCTGGTCGTTAGAACAACCAAAGGGTGCGTGGTTATTACCGGTTGCGCTCATCCCGGAATTGTCTCAATAGTTGAGAACGCCAAAGAAATAACCGGCGACGAAATCCTCTTTGTCATGGGCGGGTTTCATTTGATTGACAAGAACCGAAAAGAGTTGGAATCAATCGTATCCGATTTCAGAGAACTCGGTGTCCGCTACGCGGCTCCCACGCATTGTTCCGGAGACGGGGCGCGGGAGATATTCAAAGAGACGTACAAGGAAAACTATGTCGAAGTCGGGGTCGGCAGAAGTATTACGCTGGATGATTTTAAGTAAGATTGCCGTATGTATAAACCGTTTCAGAAATCGCGAGAGCCTTTATTTTTTACTCATTCTCAACCACCACCGCCGTGCCGTAGCAGAGGAGTTCGGCGGCGCCCTGCATCATCGACGACGTCGTAAAACGGATGGTGACTATGGCGTTGGCGCCCAGCTTTTCGGCCTCGGCAGTCATACGGTCAATGGCCTGCTCGCGCGATTCGGCGATCATCTTGGTATAGTCGGTTACCTCGCCCCCGATAATAGTGCGAAATTTGGCCAGCAAATCGTGTCCTATATGGCGTGCGCGAATTGTGTTGCCTTTTACCAGCCCCAGAACCCTGACGATCCGTTTACGGGGAATATCGTCCGATGTTACCATTATCATCTCTGAACCTCCCGATACCTTTCGCGATGACAGGCGAATATACGTTCGCGGACTACCGAAACAAACAGGAAAACGCCGCCGACAATCAGGCCCCCGACGCCGATTTTCGGCAGGATAGCGACTGTCGGATCCATGAAGTAATCCCTGACAAGATAAAAAGCACCGAGGCCAAGTATTATAATAGCGCCGATTGACGTGAAAATCCAGCCCAGGCCCCGTTCGATACGGCGATAGATACCCTGCCAGTATCCTTCCCAGATTTCCAAGGGCAAATCGTTGTATTTCACTTTGCCGGTAACCTCCTTGACTTTATCGAGTCGGGCCAGTTCATCGCGGCAGGCGGCGCAGTCGGCGAGATGTTTTTCGACCATCTCGAACTGATCCCGATCAAGTTCCCTGTCCTGATACCCGGCCAGAAGTTCTCTGATACGTTCACAATCCATAAAGGACCTAACCTTTTTCCATCAAATTGGCCAGCCGTTTTCTGGCATAATAAAGGCGCGACATGACCGTCCCTTTGGGGATATCAAGAAGCATGGCGATTTCCTCGTAAGTCATCATGCGGAAATGATTGAGGTTGATTATTTCCCGGTCGGCGAAACTCAGTTTCCGCAACGCCAAAAACAGGCTTTTCTTTTCTTCGCGGCTCAAAAGTTCGCTCTCCGGCGTTTCCCGGTCAACCAGAAGGTGTTCAACTTCGGTCATATCGACCGTTCGCGCGCGGTTTATCTGCCGTTTACGCAGGAAATTGCGGCACAGGTTGGTTACTATGGAATAAAACCAGGGAAAGAACCGCTGCTTTTCATCGAATGTTTTGGCGGAACTGTAAACGCGCAAAAAAGCCTCCTGGGAAATATCATAGGCGTCATCGGAATTGCCGACCATACCCAGAGCCAGAAAATAGGCCTGCTTTTTATATTTTTCCACAAGGGCGGAAAGCGCCCTGACCCTGCCCCGCTTTAGCTGGGACATAAAAATGCTGTCTTCGTCGCTCATAGGTTTCAGCTAATATACCGGAGGGGATAGATTTTATTCAATTGTTTTTCCGGCTGGGGGATAGGACGATTTGGGTTCGTTTTGTCATTATTTCGGGGGCCCCAAACCGTATTCCCCCTGATTTGAGGCTTAGAGTTGTCGGCTCCCAATATGTATGAAGTATAAACATAAATCACCATAAATGCCGTTGTGGTCGGAATCAACTTAGATTTTGTAGTGATAGTGATTGCGGATAAAACGCGCAGGTGCCCCGCCCATTCAGGGGTGGGGGAAGATTTCAATTAGACTAACCCCACGTCTAAAGACGTGGGGCACCCGCGTCCATCCGCTTGATTGCTTAAATACTAAATGCCCAGAAGAGGCTTAATCCACCACCCATGGATAAAGAAGAGACTATCATTCCAAAATCTAAATAGAGTGTAGGATATTATTGCAGCTGAGATTACCAGATAACCGACATATGTATTTTCTTTTTCAAGTGCTAAAATTGCTGAGATTGACAAAACGCAAGTTAAGAATCCAAGGAAGTAATAAAGGATATCAAAATCGATTTCTCTTGCAATTATATAGATTTTTGTAAAAGAAACACAGATGGCTGCCCATGCAGAAACGACAAAGCAATTCCAAGTATTGGCTATAACCGCAGACACATAATATAATATTGGACGCTTTATTTCGCCCGTATCGGAATTTAGAAGTAATGGGATGAATAATAACATTGGGCTTGTTAAAATCGCCAGTATGTATCGGACTATAAGACCTGCTATTAAGGCAGTCAATAGATAGACTATTAAATTAACCATATTTCCGTCTTCCCAATATTGACTGGTACAACTTTATTGGTGAGATCTACGGACCACCCCAAGTGGCCACGTTTTTTGACGTGGGGTAAGTTCAATCGTCGATCCATCCCCAGCCCTGAAGGGGGGGATCCCAGCTCTATTTTGTAAATCACCTAATAAGCCAATAGTTTCTTTAAGTTTTCCCAATTCCAACTATATAGGCGTCCTGCATTTGGTACCGGTGTGTAATTACCGTCTCTATACCCAATGACCTGTACAATGGGAATGCGATTTCGGCGCGCCATTTCAACTTCCTTTAGGACACCTGCTGCCTTGTGGGTTTCAGGTCCGACCATTACGATGACAATATCAACTAATTTTATTCTTCTTTCTGCATCGGCCATCCAATTAGCTTGTGGTGCGGCTTCTTTCATTGAATAGTACGCAACCTCAAAGGGGGAATCGCCCTTCTTCGATTGACCAATTAGAAAATGCTTCAACCGATTGTCGCTTTTGTAGTCAAAACTCAGGAAAATACGTTTCCTTAGAGTCGTGCGAGCAGAGCTTGGTGCGCGATTCTTAGCAGAAATGTCGTGGTTGAGTTTTTGTACAAAGAGTTTGGCTACCTTATCAGGAGGGGTGGCACCTTCTATATAGCCAATTGTATCCGGTATTTCAGGTATTGTCGTATCATCCAAACGAATTGGAAGAATATACTCTTTCATCTCATTGAGTGATGCTCTTTCATTAGCGAATTTCAACTCCATGCTAGTCCACATCTTCTCAGGATAGTATTTTGATATAAATACCATACAATAACGGGCAAGCACTCGGTAAACCTTGTCAAAGTAGGGCTGAAGATCCTTCCCCCAAAGAATGGATTGCTCATTCTGATCGTAGAAGACACTGATGTCGTGACGATCCAATTCGTTCGCGACAGATTCGGCGTAGTTTCTGTCCTCCCCCGCAAAAGATAGCACTACGTCGTATTCGTAATCGTTACCCTGATCCATCTTTGATACTTCACCGCTTATGGTTCACTGAAGTAGTCCCTTCAAATTCTCCCAATTCCAACGGTATAGGTTACCGGCGTTCGGAACGGCAGTATAGTTGCCATCCTTGTAGCCGATGAGCTGAACAATACGGATGTTATTCGCGCGTGCCATTTCAACTTCTTTCAGGACACCCGGCGCACTGTGCGTCTTCGGGCCCACCATCACGATCACCAAATCGACCTTCTTGATTCGGTCTTCCGCGAATTGCTCCCAGTTGCGCTGTGGCGCAGCCTCTTTCATCGACCAGTCGGCCACGTCAAAGGGTGAATCGGGCAATCTCGACTGGCCAATAATAAAATCCTTCAACTTCTTGTCGTTGTCGAAGTCGAAGCTCACAAAAACACGCTTTTTCATAGTCCGAGTTCTCCTATGCATAGGGTCATGATTTTTCCAAGGCCTTTGAGCAACCTAAACACCATTGGAACAAGCCAAACGGCTGTAATGGTCAAGAGTATTGCGCCATGAAACCATCGCAAAGTTATGGACCAAGTCACCTTCAGCCATGAGACCACTTCGGCTTCCACTGGTGATGTGTTCATGGAGAAATCAATGTCGTCCTCGCCCATTAACCTGACCTTGTCATAGAGTTTGCGGAACAATCGTTCCTGCCGAAGGAAATAACCGTCCAAGAGCCAGAACACAGTTGCCGGCAAATAAGCCAAGCAGGCGAGTTGTGATTTTGATTCGCCCGATGCCAAAGCGAAAATTGCCGACACTAAAACTACATTCCATCCTTTTAGCAAGAAAGAATTCTTGGCCATTCTGCTAATGACAGCCTGTATCATTTCAAGATGCTTCAGTTTCTTTTCCATCCCGATTCCCGCCCATCGATTCTAGGCCACTCCGGGTTGCAAAATGTCTGGACATTATCAAAGCAGCCCATCCCAGCTTCGCCGGGATAGATCCCCGCTTTGTAATTGCCACTCATCCTCTGAATTCTCCTGCAGCGCGTTTTGTGATTAAAATCTAATCAATTCTGTTTCTTTTCGCAAGCCGTAAAATGCAATGATGTCATTTTTGCCAGCATAAAAAACAGCGGACTTGAGATTGCCACACCTAGACTTCGTCGAGGTTCGCAATGACGTCGGCCGCCGTGGATGGTGAGGGGAATGATTACAGTTAGTAGATAGTACGTTGGGTTCCAGACAAGCCCTGTAGGTATTGATCTACAAATAATTATTTTTTCTCCCCGGTCATGCGGGCGAGTTCTTTTTTTAGTTCGGGGCCGGTGACTTTTTTTATGGAAATTATATTGCGTCCGTTTTTTAGCGATTTGGTAACCGCCAGATGGTGATCGGCTTTAGCCGCTATCGCAGGAAGATGGCTGATAGTGATAACCTGATGCTTTTTTGAGAGTTCTTTCAGCTTTTCCGCGAGTTTGATCGCCGTCCGTCCGCCGATGCCGGTATCGATCTCGTCGAAGATTATGGTTGGAAGCTTATACTTTCCGGCAATGACGGTCAGAAGCGCCAGCATAATGCGCGAAATCTCACCCCCGGAGGCGATCTTGATAAGCGGCCGGAGCGGCTCGTTGGGATTGGTGGAAATGAGAAATTCGATATTCTCAAGGCCGTGCGGAGAGGCTTTAATCTTTTCGCCGTCCAGATCAAAACCGTTCTCATCCGGTTCGTATTGAAAGTCGATTTTGAAACGGGCTTTCG
>CAZSYD010000025.1:8831-32387 GCA_964611355.1 uncultured Ignavibacteriales bacterium
TCAAAACCGTTCTCATCCGGTTCGTATTGAAAGTCGATTTTGAAACGGGCTTTCGCGATCGCCAGATCGGCCAGTTGTTCGACGACTTTTTTCTCAAGGCGGCCGGCGGCCTTTTTTCTTTTTTCGGAAACGGCAAGCGCAAGATTATGATAAGATGTTCGTGATTTGGTCAGTTTTTCGGTCAGACTTTTTATCAACATATTATAATCGCCGGCGCCCTGAGACTGATTCTTCAGTTCCTCAAGTTTGGCCGGCAGACCGGCTTCGTTGGTATTATATTTCTTCTTCAGCCGATAAAGCTCGGCCAACCTCGAATTGATAAATTCCAACCTTTCCGGATTATCTTCCAGACCGGAAAAATACGACTCCAGGTTCCGGGTCATCTCATTAAGATTTATGATGCTTTCGGTCAGCAGCGATGCCTCACCGGAGAGTTGCCTGTCAATTCCGGCCGCATTTTTAAGCTGTTTATCGAGCCGGGACAGAATAGACAGGACGCAATTATCGTTTTCGCTGACATCGTCTATAATCGTCCGTCCGGTATCCATCAATGTCTGGACCGATTCCAGCCGTTTCCGTTCGGACTCAAGTTTCTCTTCTTCGCCGATATGGATATTTGCTTTTGTTAGCTCGTCGATCTGGAAATTGATCAGTTCCAGTTTTTCCCGCACGGCGGCGGCGTTGTTTCTGGCTTCGTTCAGTTGCTTGTTAAGCGAGGTAAAATCCGCAAACAATTCGGCCAGTTTCTCGACATCGTCGGAAAGCCCGGAAAAGCTGTCAAGGAAGTCGATATGTCTTTCCACCTCCAGCAAATGCCGGTGACCCTGCTGGGAATGAAAGTCGGCCAGAACGGATGCGGCCTGGCGAATCTTTGAGATATTTTCCGGTCGGCCTTCGACATAACCTTTGGATAACCCGGTAGCCCAAACCTCGCGACTCAAAGACAGATTGGCATTAAGCGGTATTTCGAATTGTTCCTGAATACGACGCCTTAGAGGAGAGCCGGACAGGTCAAACTTGGCCTCGGCCGAGGCTTTTTTTTCGCCGTGCCTGATGAATTCCTTATCGGACCGGCCACCGAGAGTTAAAAGAAGTCCGCCGATAATGACCGATTTCCCTGCGCCGGTTTCGCCGGTTAGGACGGTAAGCCCCAGACCGAAGTCAACTTCGATCTGATCGACCAGGGCGTAGTTTTTTAGGATCAGTTTCCTGAGCAAGATTAAATTTTGCTATTGAGATAAGTTTTACTGCGTACGGTTACGATATATCCGTCTCGCCGGGAGATCACCATACCTTCGTCCTTTAACTGAACCATACGTTTCCTGATATCTTCGTGCGCGGCGTTGAACTGTTTGGCGATCGCCAGCGAGTTTTTTGCTTTTTCCGCATCGAGGAACGCCAGTATCTCATCGCATCTTACGCCGATATCGTTCATCACGTCGATTTCAACCAGCCGTTCCATTATTCGGATAAGTTCCCGTTCGTTGGGTTTTATTCTGCCGGCAGTGCGGTTTTCCAAACCGAGATAAGTATATTTGATTCGGATTACCCTGCCGGAACCGAAGTTAAATCCGGGGTTGCGTTTGCGAAAGACCGCCTTAAAATCATCCAGATCGACAAATCCCGCCGCTTTCAGATCTTCCTCGGTAATCTTTTTGAAATCAATATAGCCGATTTCCTCTACGCGGACAAAACCCAGGTTAAACGATTTATACTCCTTGCCGGTTTCGACCCGAATTCGGTCCCAATCACGGAAGGTTACCGTTAACTGCCCGGCCTTGATTCGATCATGTTCTTCTTTCGGAAAAAGCAGCATCTGCAAACCTCGATTATCAATTTTGCCTTTTGTCCGGTTAATCCGATACGGATAACAATTAAATCGATTTATTTTTCTTTTACAAGCAGATATTTTATTTCGTCGGCCAGTTTGACGGCCAGTTCCCGGTCGCCGGTTTCTTCGGCCGTCTTTAATTTCTCTTTCAGGTCAGCCAGCCGGGCCTGGCGTTTCTGGTTGAGGATCATCCGCTTGTATTCCCTGACTACGCCGGCCGGATCGATGTCGCCCCATTCGATAGTCGCAATCAGCGACAGCGCCGACTTTTCGGTCTCGTCGCTGATCTCTTCTATCATCCGGTCGGGGTTTATCTGTCCGCTGTTTCGATACGATTCAATCATTCGGGCATAGATTGCACCGTGCCCGGGGCCTTTGAAATCGTCGGGCGATATTTCGTCCCGGGCCAGTTCAATAAGGAGCGGCTGACCGAGAAACAACGACAGGAATTCCGATTCTATGACATTAAGATTCCGAGACCTTTCGGGTATCTTTGGCGTCGTTTTCGAATCGGGCCGACCCGGCTGAAAGTTATTCACCGGTAATTTCATCATTGCCGCCGCGGAAGCGATAAAGATATCGCGTCTTATCGGTTCGTCTATTCCGCCGGCCAGCGACCTGATTTCGCGAACAACCTGTTCCTTTTCGCGCATGGTCATGGCATCGAAATCCATTCCTTCAAACCGAAATGCGAGATAGGGGAGACCCTTATCCAGAAGCTTTAAGACCCCGTCCGAGCCGAAGCCGCGGACATATGAATCGGGATCGGTCTTCGGCGGGGGAGTAACGATTATCGGTTCAATACCGGCGTTGAAAAAATATTCCACCGACCGCAAAGCGGCGCTTCGTCCCGCCGAATCGGCGTCAAAAAAGAGGTATGTTTTCCGGGCAAAGCGTGCCAGAAGCCGAGCCTGTTGCCGTGTAAAGGCGGTGCCCGATACCGCCGCGACGTTGTGAAGACCGGCTTGATAAAGCGACAAGAAGTCAAAATATCCTTCCACCAGGATTACCGATTCGGTTTCCCTGATGGCGCCTTTGGAAAAGTTGAGGCCGTATAAGATAGTAGACTTGTTGTAAATCAGTGTTTCCGGTGAGTTCATGTATTTGGCCGACTCGGCTTTTCTTAGCGCCCGGCCGCCGAAGGCGACAATCTTTCCGGAAAGGCTGAATATCGGAAACATCAGGCGCAGCCGAAAACGGTCAAAATAGTCTCCGGTCTTTTCGGATTTTATGGCGAGGCCGGCTTCCGACAGTTCCTGCGGAGACAAATCTTTCTTTTGAGCATATTTCAGAAGCCCGTCCCAGTCTTCGGGCGCAAGACCGATTTGGAATTGTTCGACCGTTTCGGAGGATAAACCGCGCGTTTGATAAAGGTAGCGTTCAATCTTCTCTCGGTATCTTGCGTTTTTCGCGCAAGCCCGGAAAAATTCGGCCGCCACCTGATTTGCGTACTGTAAACGCTCGGTTTTGGCGTCTTCTTCGCGTTGATACCTTGGCAAAACAATGCCGTAGCGTTCGGCCAGAAGAGTAACCGACTCGATAAAAGATATCTTTTCGTACTCCATAAGGAAGGTGAAGACGTTGCCTCCTTTACCGCAGCCGAAACAATGGTAGATCTGCTTGTCCGGCGATACCGTAAAGGAAGGCGTCTTTTCATTGTGAAAAGGGCAGAGGGCAATGAAGTTCCGGCCCCGCCGCTTCAGGGGCACGTAACCGGATATGATTTCGACTATATCGGCCGCGATGCGGACTTCGTCGATTTTGCTTTCCGGTATGAGAGCCGCCATTTATTCCTTCAAACGGGCGATGGTTACGCCATGCCCGCCCTCGTTCCAGTCGCCGATCCGGATCGATTTGATCGCTTTATGCCTTTGCAGATAACTCGACAGGCGCCGCCTGAGGGTACCGGTCCCCTTGCCGTGAATGATATAGACCTGGCCGATGCCGGCCACGACCGCGTCGTCAAGGAACTTGTCCAGCTTTTCAAGAGCCTCCTCGACCGTCATGCCCCGGAGCATGATCTCGGGATTAAACTCGCCCCGGGCGGCCGAAGCCCGGACGCCGGGGATACTTATCGGTATCGCTTTTTTTATATCCGACGACTTACTGTCTTTCCGGACCAGGTCTATGGTGTCGATTATCATCGAGGCCGATCCGATAGCGATTCTGGCTTTTTTGTCGCTGACCATTTCAATCACTTCGGCTTCAGCATTGAATTTATCGATCCAGACTATATCTCCTTTTCTTAATATTCTGCCGTCAGTGATCTTCTTTGGCGCAATCGATTTTTTGATTTTAGAAATCTTGCCGGCCTGTTCCTTTAATACCTTCTGAGATTGCTTTATTTTCTTCGAGGCGGCCTGCGATTCGCGGATTTCTTTGACTAAACGGTTAATTTCTCTTTTCCCTTCTTCGAGCTGAACGTCGAAGTTTTCCGCAAACCGGCGGGCAAGTTCTTTTTCCTTATTCTCCATTTCAGTTTTGCGTGATTGGTAAAACTCTTCCAGCGTTTTCGCTTTGGCGAGACGATCTTCTAATTGCCGGTTTTGCTCGTGCAGGCGCTTAAGGTCATAGTCCAGCTTCTCTATCAAACTATCGAGAGAACGCTCCTTCGATCCCAATAGGGTTGCCGCCTGATCGGCCATGCCGCCCGGCAGGCCGAGTCGGCGGGCGATTTCGATGGCGTAACTTGAACCGGGATTGCCGATTCTCAGGCGGAAGGTCGGTTGCAGGTTCTCCCGATCGAATTCAAGGGAGGCGTTGACAAGCGTCGGCTGCTCCAGGGGAAGGGTTTTGAGCTGGGAATAATGAGTCGTTGCCACCAGGTTGCTGCCCCGGCCAAGAAGCGTCAGAATAATCACTTCGGCCAGCGCCGCGCCTTCTTTGGGATCTGTACCCGCGCCGATCTCGTCAAGAAGCACCAGGGTATTGTCGTCGGCCTCGTTTATGGCGGCAATTATGTTCCTGACGTGTGAAGAAAAGGTCGAAAGCGATAGTTCCAGAGACTGCTCGTCGCCGATATCGGCATATATTTTTCGATAAATTCCTATTCTGCTCTTATGGTAGGCCGGTATCTCCAGCCCGGACATGGCCATGAGCGTCAAAAGGCCGATCGTTTTGACAGCCACTGTCTTGCCGCCGGTGTTGGGACCGGTTACGAGTACTCCCTGGTTATTACAGTTAAGAGTTATACTCAACGGGACTACCCCGTCTATCGAACCGGCTGCGTATATCAGCAAAGGGTGACGGGCGTCTATAAGGTCGAGGTCTCCGGACTCGGAAATAGACGGCGATACGGCGTCAACCTTGAGGGCAAAGGTTGCTCTGGCGTGAATGGCGTCAAGGAGGCCGTAGATGTCCTGGTCGGCGGTGATATCGTCGGCGGCTTCGCCCACTATGGCGGTAAGTTCGCGCAATATCCGGTCGATTTCCAGCTTTTCATCCTGCTGAAGCTGGCGCAGTTTGTTGTTAATCGAGATGGCCGAGGCGGGTTCAACATAGAGAGTCGCGCCACTTTGCGATTTATCATGAATTATCCCTTCGGAGGACTGGAATTCGCCCGAAAGCACGGGAATTACGTATCGTCCCTCGCGAATGGTTATGACATCGTCCTGCCAGCCGGCATGTTTCCTGCGCGAGCCCAGTATTTTGTTCAGATGCTGTTTCAGGCGGGCTTCGGTTTCGCCAAGTTCCCTTCTGATTCGGGTCAGCGTCCGTGACGCGTTGTCGATGATTTCGCCGGAAGAATCAATCGCTTTTCCAATCGCCGCCGAGATTTCACGTTTGGAGTGGAACTTCTTTAGAATATCTATGATATCAGGGAATTTTTCCGCTCTTTCGCCCGGTTTGCCGTAGGCGTTGAGACCGATGACGATATCGAGAAAAACCTTGATCTTCAAAAGCTGTTTGGCGTCCAGATGGATTCCCTCGACCCGGGATTTGTCAATCAGTTCGGAGATATCTTCGGTTTTATCCAGAGGCATAGCCTCTTCAAACCGGATAATATCCCGCATCTGGGCCGATTGCCTGAGTTTTTTCTCTATTACTGTCTGGTCGAAAATAGGATGGATAGCCTCAATCCGGCGTTTGCCGTAAGGAGATAAGGTAAATCCGGCGATTATCTCCCTGACCCTGGGAAATTCCAGGACAGCTATTGAATGGGCATCAATCTCAGGCATAAAAAAACCGACGACCTGTATCCAAGCCGACGGTAACATACGAAAATATTGGCTTAATTCAAATTATTTCGATCAGGGGCTTTCGAGGTTAAAGAACCGATGTATCTGGTATAGAACCATATCGACGTCCGATCGATCATCTGACGGAATTCTTGAATCCGAACTTTTCAGGGTCAGGGCCGATTCCACCTTGGTGAAAAAGGAAGGGTTATTGGGATGAAACATGGAGCTTGACTCATACATCAGAGGAACCGTCTTAATCACGGTTGGGCCAAAGAGGGAGTTTTCGACCGCAAGGTAGAAACTGGCCGGCATCGGAAGCAGAAACAACAGGAAAATCACGAACGAAATAACCACCCAGCCGCGGGCAAATCCGAGAAAGGCTCCGCCCATCTGATCCTTGCGGCTCTTACGTTGCAGGTGGATAATCCGGGCGATACCGATTCCGATCAGCTTGAAAGCGGCGTAGGCCAGGCCAAGCAAAAGGATGAAGCTGAGGAAAGTCACGACCATAGGGGAACCGCCGATCTTCTCATATACGAAAACCGAAAAGATATCCATGAAGTTGATGGAGACGATAACGGCCGGTATGAGAGTGAAGAAGGCGGTTAATTCCCGGAGCAGCCCCTTCTTGGAACCGACGATAACCATTGCCAGCAACAGACCCAGCAGGATATAATCGACAATGTTCATCCGCAACCTCTTCTTTAATTACCGCTCGGAAAATGATAAAATTGAAATCTTAAGGCAATAAAAAAATCGCAGGCTGTATTACGATGAAAGGAGCCGGGTGACCGTCTCTTTAACGATCTTCCCGTCGGTTTTTCCTTTGACTTTCGGCATGATAATTTTCATCACCCTGCCTATATCGGAAGGAACGGAGGCTTTTGCTTCGGTTATGGCCTCCCCGGCCATGGATTCGATTTCCTCTGGAGAAAATTGCTTTGGAAGATATTCTTTGATAATCTCCAGTTCGCGGGTTTCCTTGGCAACAAGATCGTCGCGACCCCCTGATTTGAACTGCTCGATGGAATCACGGCGTTTTTTGGCGGCTGAACTTAATACACCAATAATGTCGTCGTCTGTCAGCTTGTCCGGCCTTTTTTCTATCTGACGGTATTTAATATCAGATTTAAGGCCCCTGAGAGTGGTGACCTTATCCTTATCACCACCCTTAAGGGCCTTTATCAAATCCTCGTCGATCTTTTTGAGTAAGGACATTTATTGCTGCTGTTCTCTTATTAGCTTGCGAAGTTTTCTTTTCGCCGCGTTCAGCTTGCGCTTTTTCCGATCGGATGGTTTCTCGAAATGCTGATGCTTTTTAATATCGGAGAGGATACCCATCTTCTCGCAGAATTTATTAAATCGGCGCAGAGCCTTCTCGAAAGATTCATCGTTGCGAACCCTAACACCTGTCATAGACCGTTAATCACCACCTTATATAAGAACAGGTTACCATTCAAATTGGCGCTAAGTTATGATACGGCATAAATCCATGTTAGTCAATAGAAACTTCCTTTTCTCCTCTAAAGATCGATTCTGTCACCGTCAAGCTTTTTAGTCCATGAGAGAAAATGGATATGGAGATGATAAACGATTTGGCCTGCCTGCGGACCGTTGTTTATCACTATCCTGAAACCATTCTTCACCTTCAGTTTTTCGGCCAGTTGGCGACAAATCTTGAAAAGGTAAGTGACCTCGTCTGCCGGCGCATCCATAAAAGTATCATAATGCGCCTTAGGACAGACCAACAGGTGAATCCCGGCCTGGGGCCGGTGATCTTTGAAGACGATCACTCGATCATTTTCATACACGATTTCGGCCGGTAATTTCCGATCGATTATTTTGCAGAATTCACAACCCATTATCGTTTTTCCATCCAAACCTGTGCGAATGGCGTTCTTACACTTCACGACAACTTTTCAAGCGCGGACGGACATATTACGAAATTTTGGCCGAATTTCAAGCTAAATCGCCGAATGAAGAATTGTTTCCTTGTTGAAAAATATGGGAATCCGCCTTATATTGGTATTGCCAATCAATCCGCCATTGGGTAAAATATGTTAACTGATAAAATCGGGGTCTTTTCAATTCGGAGGCTTTATGTCGGGTCATTCAAAATGGGCTACAATCAAGCGAAAAAAGGGCAAAACCGATGCCGCCCGCGGGCGGACATTTACCAAGCTAATAAAGGAAATCACCATCGCCGCCCGTCAAGGTGGAAGCGACCCTGATGCCAACCCCCGCCTGCGAACCGCGATCGTTTCGGCAAAAGCCGCCAATATGCCGGCTGATAATATAAAAAAGGCTGTCCAGAAAGGTACCGGTGAACTGCCGGGCGTTACCTATGAAGAAACCTCTTTTGAGGGATACGGCCCGAACGGCGTGGCCATATTTATCGATATTCTCACTGATAACCGTAATCGCACGATAGCCGAGATAAGGCATATCTTTTCCAGATACAACGGTAATCTGGGAGAAAACGGCTGTGTCGCCTGGATGTTTGACCGAAAGGGTATTATTACCATCAACAAAGAAGGTACCGATGAAGATACCCTGATGGAGGTCGCCCTTGAAGCCGGAGCCACCGATATTCAGCCGCAGGAGGATGCCTTTGAAGTAATCATGGAGCCGACTGATATCGAAACGGTGCGTGAGGCTCTCCAAAAAGGTTCTTTCAACATTCTTGAGGCTGAAGTAAGAAGAATTCCTCAGAATACGGTCGATCTGGATCGGAAGGGGGCGGAGTCAATGATGAAGCTGTACGAAGCTCTCGACGAACACGACGACGTCCAGAAAATTTCAGCTAACTTCGACATCGACGACGAAATCCTGGAAGAGTTGTCGGCCTGATATGCTGGTGCTCGGCGTTGATCCCGGGCTGGCGACTACCGGCTACGGTCTGATACGATGCCGGTCGGGTCGATCGCAGTTGGTGGAGGGGGGAGTTATTCATTCGCAGGATTCAGACCCGATGGAAAAGCGGGTCGGCGCTATATTTTCCGGTATGATGGAAATTCTAAATGCCTTTAACCCTGATCTGCTTTCGATGGAAGATATATACTCTCATTACAATCATCCCAAAACGGCTATCATCATGGCGCATGCTCGAGGCGCCGTGTTGGCCGCCGCCGACCAGAAAAAGGTGCCGGTCAAAAGCTATCCCGCGACTACCGTAAAAAGTTCTATCACCGGCAACGGCCGGGCAGGGAAAGAACAGGTGCAAAGAATGGTTATCAATATGCTGGGTCTTTCCGCGCCGATGGAGCCTTATGATATCTCCGACGCGCTGGCGGCGGCGCTCTGTCACATTAATCAGAATATGAAAGCGACGGTATCATGATTCAGAAAATTTCCGGGAAAATAGACAGCGTCGGTGAGGAAACGATCACCCTTGAACTGAACGGCATCTATTACGAGATATTGATTCCATCGGGGTTGGCCGAACCTCTTCGAAATCAGGCCCGGGAGGGTTTATCGGTAACCCTTTACACCTATCATTACATCGAATCATCCGGCGGCTCGTCGAATCTGTTTCCCCGGCTGGTTGGTTTTACGGTTCCTTCCGACAGGGAATTTTTCCGGCTTTTTACGACCGTTTCCGGTATCGGGGTCCGCAAGGCGCTTCGCTGCCTGACGGTACCGGTGAGGGACATTGCGCGGTCGATTGAGAACAAGGATATCTCGCTGCTGAAAAAGCTGCCGGGTATCGGTCCCCGGATGGCCGAAAAGATTGTCGCCGAACTGTCGGGCAAGACCGCCCGATTCGCGCTTTCCCGGAGTGATCGACCGCTGGCAATACCGGAGAAAAAGAAGGTTGATTTTGAGGATGAGGTTTACGAGGTATTAACGCAATTGCAGTATAAGCCGGCCGAAATCGACGCTATGATCAGACGAGCGCTGGAAGTCAAACCCGATATCGGTTCCACCGAGGATATGGTGTCGGTTATCTTTTCCATGCAACGCGAGGCGTCGACCAAATGAAACGCGAGAGAATATTAAGTCCCGAAGCGGTCAGCCGTGAAGAAGAAAAAAATCTTCGGTCGCTTCGCCCGACGATGCTGGATGAATATGTCGGCCAGAAAGACCTCGTTGCCAAGCTTCGCCTTTCGATTGAAGCCGCCCGCAGACGGGGCGAACCCCACGAACATGTCCTTTTTTACGGCCCGCCGGGCCTGGGCAAGACGACCCTGGCGCATATCATCGCGCGGGAAATGGGGGCTGATATCGTTACCACGTCCGGGCCGACGTTGACCCGTTCCGGCGACCTGATGGGAGTTTTGACCAATCTCAAGCGGGGCGACGTTCTCTTCATAGATGAAATTCACCGCCTGAACCCGATAGTGGAAGAGTTTATCTACCCGGCCATGGAGGATTTCAAGGTCGAGTTTCTTGTGGACAAGGGAGCCTTTGCGCGGGCGATCAATATGCCCCTGAAACAATTCACCCTGATCGGAGCGACCACACGGGCCGGGCTTTTGACTGCGCCGATGCGGGATCGTTTCGGCATTTACCATCATATCGATTTTTATGAAGTCGAAGACCTCCGACAAATCGCGAAAAGATCAGCCGGATTGCTTAAGGTCGGAATTGACGATGAAGCGGCTTTGATTGTCGGGCAGCGCAGCCGGGGGACGCCGCGGATTGCAAACAGGCTCCTGAGGCGGGTACGCGATTATAGTGAAGTCAAAGCCGACGGCGAGATAACCGCCGACCTGGCCCGGAAAGCGTTGGAGATGGAAGGAATCGATGGAATTGGCCTCGATAAACTTGATCGCAGCTACCTGAAAGTTATAATCGACTACTATAACGGCGGGCCGGTCGGCCTGGAAACGATTGCCACCACACTTAACGAGGAAAGCGATACGCTGGTCGATATGGTTGAACCGTATTTGCTCAAGATCGGGTACGTTCAGCGTACGCGGCAGGGAAGAATTGCGACCGAAAGTTCCTATGAACATCTTGGCATAAAAAAGGGAGGGACTTCCGGTCCCCAGGAATCGTTGTTTTAGGTCAGGGTGGGTATTTTCTCAATCGACAGGCGACCGCACCCGGTAATTTCCCCATGAGCCAGTTTTCTTTACACAGTCTCGGCAGGTTTTTGATAATATTCGGCGGGCTGATTATTGTTCTTGGAATCGTGTTGTCGGTGGAAGGAAAGATACCGTATCTCGGCAATCTTCCGGGCGATATTCATATAAAAAGGGAAACCTTCTCTTTTCACTTCCCGGTCGTTACCTGTATTATTCTTTCGATTATTCTAACGGTCATTCTAAACCTTATATTCCGCAGATGAAACTGTCGCTGTTTGATTATTATCTCCCTCCGGAGTTAATCGCTCAATATCCTGCCGGTAAACGGGCAGACTCGCGGATGCTGGTATTGAAACGAGAAAGCGGTGAAATCATCGACAGCTTCTTTAATCAATTGCCGGATTTTATTGATTCTTCATACTTTTTGGTTCTCAATAACAGTAAGGTATTCAAAGCCCGCCTTTTCGGCCGCCGCGCCACCGGCGGGAAGGTGGAGATATTCCTTGTTCGCCGCGCCGGGGGAAATAAATGGTTGGCGTTATTACGTCCGTCCCGGAGAATTAAAAAAGATGAACGACTGTTCTTCGATGCCGGGCATTATATTACCGTTTCGGATCAACCGGGCCCGATAGAGAGGGTTGTCTCGTTTCCGACCCGGCGCGACGAGGATTTTATCATCTCACGATACGGCAAAGTTCCCCTGCCGCCTTATATCAGGCGATCCCCTGAGCGGAAGGATATAACCCGCTATCAGACTATTTACGCGCAAAAAACCGGATCGGTGGCGGCGCCGACGGCCGGACTCCATTTTGACCGCCGGATGCTGGCCCGTTTAGATGAGAAAAAAATAGAAAGCGAAAGAATTACGCTCCATGTCGGGCCGGGGACGTTCAAGCCGGTGAAGGTCGATGATATTGAAGGTCATATTGTCGATCCGGAATATGCTGAAATCTCAAAGAAAACAGCCGCTTCCATCAATCGCCGCAAGGCGGGAGGACAAAAACTACTTGGCGTCGGAACGACCACCGTCAGAACAATTGAATCGGCTTCAGACAAAAACGGAAATCTGCCTGCCGGCTCCAAGGGCATGGTTGACCTGTTTATATATCCGCCTTACGGATTTAAGATGGTCGATGCCATGCTGACCAATTTTCATCTGCCCAAATCGTCGCTTCTGATGCTGACGGCGGCTTTCTGCGGAAGGGATTTAATCTTTGAGGCTTACCGGCAGGCAATTGACCGGAAATACCGCTTTTACAGCTATGGCGATTGCATGCTGATCCTGTGATTTTCTTTTCTCTTTACCTGAAGCATTAACTGCTTTAACTTAAGCGGCATGAAAACAATGGCGCTGATTGTCGCCGCCGGCAGCGGCAAACGATTCGGTGAGGATATTCCCAAGCAGTACCAACTGGTGGCCGGTCGACCGCTTCTGTCATGGACTATTTCCCGATTCGAGGCGGCTTCCACTATCGATCAGATCGCCGTCATAGCAACCGAAGATTATCTGTTGTACGTGAATAACAGCGTTATTAATCCGTATCGATTCCGGAAGGTTCTCAAGGTTGTTCCGGGAGGCGAGACAAGAGCCGAGTCCGTTCTGCTGGGCATTGAATCGCTGCCGCTGTCAACGTCTTATGTGGCTATTCATGACGGCGTCAGGCCTCTGGTCAGGCCGTCCGATATCGACCTGACGGTTTTGGAAGCGCGAAATCACAGGGCTGCGATCCTGGGGAGACCGGTTAATGATACGGTAAAAAGAGCGAAAGAAGGGATGATACTGGCGACGGTTGATCGCAACCATCTATTTCTGGCTGAAACTCCCCAGGTGTTTCAATACGACCTGATTAAAGAATCGTACATCAAGGGAATCGAGAAAGAGAAATCGACTACCGATGATGCGGCAATGGTCGAGGCGCTTGGATTCAAAGTCAAAATGGTTTGCTCAACCGGTCCCAACCCGAAACTAACGACTTCCGATGACCTTGAATTTATAAAAGCCATGCTGGAAAGGGAAAGCGGTGAAAGAGCATAGGTGCGGCATAGGATTTGACGCTCACGCCTTCGCCGACGGCCGCAAACTGATGCTTGGCGGCGTGGAAATCGATTATCATCGAGGGCTGGAAGGGCATTCCGACGCCGACGTGCTGATACATGCCGTAATCGACGCTCTTCTCGGCGCGGCCGGTCTGGGAGATATCGGGCGGCATTATCCCGATACGGACCGGAAATACCGCCATATCAGTTCGCTTTTGCTTTTGGAATCGACCATGGAGAAACTGCGCGAGGTGGGTTGGGAGGTAGCCAACATTGACGCCACTCTTATCGCCCAGAAACCGAAACTGTCGGGATACATCGGCGTGATGCGGGGTACGCTGGCCAAATCGATGGAAATCGGTATTGATCGCATCAATATAAAGGCCACGACAACCGAGGGGCTGGGCTTTGCCGGGCGCGAGGAAGGCATTGCCGCCATGGCGGTAGCGTCCATCTGCAAGTAAAACCGATGATAGACTTTCTTACGGCCGGATTCAATGAACTGCTTCAGTTTGCGGACAACATCGAGCCGGGTTATATATATTTTTTCCTTTTTTCCATCGCTTTTCTCGAAAATATTTTTCCGCCGATACCGGGCGATACTTTCACTATCGTTGGTGGTTACCTGGCCGCCTGCGGCAGGCTTGATTTGTTATCGACCTTTGCCGCCATTACGCTTGGCACCATCTCATCGGTAATGATCATTTATTACTTTGGCTACCATGGCGGCCGCGATTATATCGTTCGCAAAAATCTCACGATTTTTTCGGTTAAAGATCTCGAACGGGTGCAAGGCTGGTTCGTCCGCCATGGGGCGTGGGTGCTTCTTTGCAGCCGCTTCATTGTCGGGGCCAGGGTGGCGGTCGCTTTCGGGGCGGGCTTGAGCAAATTCCCACCCGTCCGGATGGCGCTGTACTCATATATTTCAAGCGCGTTGTTTCATGGTCTTCTTATGGCGTTGGCTTTTTTGATGTATGCCTATATCGAAAAACTCGCCGAATGGTTCAACCTGTATAATAAAATAATCTTGGTTATCGTGGCGGCGCTGGTTATAATGTGGATTATTATTGTCGTGCGCAGATTCAAAAATGAAAGAAAGAAAATTTGATATTCTGGTTCTGGCGGGCGGGGAATCGGCGGAACGTGAAGTTTCGCTATCCTCGGCCCGGGCGGTGGCCGACTCGCTTTTGAAATCGGGCCACCGCGTTCGCGTTATCGATACATTCAACGGCAAATTCCTGACCGATCAATCAGGACGATTTATTGCCGATAGCGACAGCCCGGCTCATCGGGAAACCGCTCTGCCGATGCAAGTACGCCGCATGTACGACCCGGTTCTGGCCGGGGAACTGACAAAGGTGAAGCAGGGCGGCGTCGATCTGGTTTTCAACGCTCTTCACGGCGGAGCTGGCGAGAACGGGATAATACAGGCGTTGCTTGATTTAATCGGCATACCATACACCGGTTCGCCGACAGCTGCTTCGGCCGTAGCCATGAACAAGGATATCTCCAAGCGGATAATGAAATCACTGAATATCCCCACCGCCGAATGGATACGATTCGACCGGCCTGAAGAAAAATCAATGAGCCGAATTTCCGAAGAAATCGGAAACGGGCCGATTCATCTGCCGCTGATAATCAAACCCTGCGATGGCGGTTCGACGGTCGGGCTGACATTGGTGGAAACGCCCGATCAATTATCTGAAGCGGTCGAAGCCGCCTTTGCCGTTTCTAATTCGATAATTATCGAAAGATATCTTAAAGGGCGCGAGATAACCATTGCCGTTCTCGACGGTCAGGCGCTTCCACCGGTCGAAATCAGGCCAAGCCATAAACTTTATGATTATACCTGTAAATACACCAGTGGGAAATCGCAATATATCTGCCCGGCCGAGATTGATGATAATATCGTGCGTAGTCTTTCCGATGATGCGGTGCTGTTTTACAAGACCATCGGTTGCCGGGGTTATGCCCGGGTTGATTTCATTGTTGCCTCTGATGGAGAATATATCTGTCTGGAACTAAACACTCTACCGGGCATGACCGAACTTTCCCTGTTTCCGATGGCCGCCCGCGCGGCCGGTCTTGAATTTGACCAACTGCTGGAAAAACTGTGTCATCTGGCGCTGGAGGGAAAGTAGGTGTCGTTTTCCCATATCAAAGGCGTCATTTTCGATCTTGGTTCCACTCTGATTGAATATGAAAATCGTTCCTGGAAGGAAGTATCATACGACGGGCAAAAACTGGCTTATGGACAGTTGGAGAACCTTAACCATAATCTGCCTGATTTCGAGATGTTCAATAATCGTCTTGAAGAGATAAAGCAGAAATACCGCGACCATGCAATCGGGACCTTGAATGAATGGACAGTAACCGACGCCCCCGAAAAACTGCTGACGGAACTTGGTCTGGATAACCCGAAAGAAGAAAGCCGCCGCTTTATCGATGCTTTCTATACAGTCGTCAGAGAGCAGCTAACGGAATGTGAAGGCGCTCGTGATACGCTTGAAGAATTACGTAACCGGGGATATAAATTAGGGTTGATCTCAAATACAATATTCCCCGGAAATCTTCACGAAACGGATCTGGAGAAGTTCGGTTTGATTCCTTATCTGGGATTCAGGATTTATTCCTGCGAATTCGGACTGCGGAAACCGCACCCCGATATATTCAGAGCGGGTCTGGAGAAAATCGGCCTTACTTCAGCAGAAACGATATATGTCGGCGATCGTTACATAGAAGATATACAGGGTCCACACAGTATCGGGATGCCGGCCATACTGAAATACCGTAAAGGCCGAGATTATCCGGATCCGATTCCGGCGGGTTTTCCGATTATCGAAAAAATCTCGGAACTGCCGGATATTTTGCGAAAATAGCGGTGATACCATAGAAAGGGAGAAAACAAGTGGATTTTTCAGCAAAGCTTTTACAGGATTTGACCAACGCCAGCGGTACTTCCGGTCATGAGGAAGCGGCCACCGAGGTAATGGCTTCGTATCTCAAAGGCATGGCCAAAATCGAGTACGATCGGCTTGGTTCTTTGATTGCGGAAAAGAAAGGAACCAGCGATGCGCCTCGAATACTGGTCGATTCGCATCTTGATGAGGTCGGCTTCATGGTCAAAGAAATTACCAAGCAGGGATTTATCAAGTTTTTGCCCCTGGGCGGCTGGTGGGGGCACGTCGCCCTGGGCCAGCGGATGAAAGTTATTACCAAAAAAGGCCAGGTGCTGGGCGTGGTCGGCAGTAAGCCGCCGCATATGCTCAAGGACGATGAACGCAAAAAAGTCATGGATTTTGACGACATGTTTATCGACGTCGGCGCCATGCAGAAATACGATGTTACCAAAAAGCTGGGAGTGGAGGTCGGCAATCCGATTGTTCCCGATTCCCGGTTTACCGTCATGAACAACGCTCAACTGTACATGGCCAAGGCGTTCGATAACAGAGTGGCCTGTGCGCTGGTGGTTGATCTGATCCGTAAGCTTCAGCGGGTAAAACATCCCAATACCGTTTTCGGCAGCGGCTCGGTGCAGGAAGAGGTCGGCCTGCGCGGCGCCGCCACGGTGGCGCATATGACCAATCCCGACGTGGCTATCATTGTTGACGTGGGGATTGCGTTTGATGTTCCCGGTTATGATGATCGCGCCGAAAAACTTGGGGCCGGACCTGCTATTCTGGTCTATGATTCGGGTCTGATCCCCAATGTCCACCTGCGAGAACTGCTGATGGATATCGCTACGAAAAACAAAATCCCCTTTCATCTTTCTTACATGGCCAGAGGCATGGGCGACGGCGCGCGGATTCATATTACCCGTTCCGGGGTTCCATCAATTTACATCGGGCCGCCGACGCGCTATATTCACAGTCACAATTCAATTCTCTGTCGTAAGGATTATGACAATACGTTAAAACTGCTGTTTGAAGTGGTGAAAAGGCTCGATAAAAAGACGGTCGCATCACTGACGATGAGGTAGCTATGGCTTTGCGGTTCTACAATACCATGACCCGGAGAAAGGAAGAATTTCTGCCGATTGAAGACGGTCACGTCCGGATGTATACCTGCGGCCCGACGGTTTATGGTTTTGCTCACATCGGGAACCTGCGAACCTTTATTTTCGAGGACCTCCTGAGGCGGTACCTCAAGTACAAAGGTTACCGGGTGAGGCAGGTGATGAACCTGACCGACGTTGATGACAAGACGATCAAAGGTTCCCGGGAGAGGGGGATTTCGCTTCGTGAGTATACTGCCGAATATAAGAATGCTTTTTTCGAAGATATCGACGCCCTTGGTATCGAACGGGCCGAAATCTACCCCGAAGCGACGGCGCATATTCCGGAAATGGTGGAACTGGTAAAAAAGCTGAAAGATAAGGGGTTTGCTTACGAAACGGATGGCTCTGTTTACTACAAGATTTCCAGGTTTGCCGATTACGGGAAGCTATCCCGAATGAAAATGGACGCACTCAGGGCCGGCGCCCGCGTGGCTGCCGACGAGTATGAAAAGGAACAGGTTTCCGATTTTGCCCTGTGGAAGGGATGGGACGAGGATGACGGTGACGTCTTCTGGGAAACAGAACTTGGCAAAGGACGCCCCGGCTGGCATATCGAATGCTCGGCCATGTCCATGAAATATCTCGGCGAACAGTTTGACATCCATACCGGCGGAGTCGATAACATTTTCCCTCACCACGAAAATGAAATCGCCCAGTCGGAAGCTGCGACCGGACACAGGTTCGCTAATTTCTGGCTTCATGCCGAACATCTGATAGTCGAAGGTCGCAAAATGGCCAAATCATTCGGGAATTTCTATACCCTGCGCGACGTTCTGGCCAAAGGCTATTCTCCTCTGGCCATACGCTATCTTCTGATGGCGACCCATTATCGCCAGCAGCTTAATTTCACCTTCGAAGCTCTCGAAGCGGCTCACAATGGCCTGGAACGGTACCATGATTTCATCGCCAATATCGGCGATGTTACTCTCGAAACCGACGGGGGAGAGGCGGACGGGTATATTGAAAAGGCCAAAAATGGATTCGAAGCCGCTCTGGATGATGATCTGAATATATCACCGGCTCTGGGCGAGGTATTCAATTTCATCCGCGACATTAATCGGCTGAAGGCTGAAAACCGTCTGTCTAAAACAGAGGCAAAGCGGGTTCTCGAAACAATAAACCGATTCGATTCGGTACTCGGCCTGCAGAAAAAAGAAGAAATCTCTCTTGATTCCGAGATAGAGGCGATGATTCAGGCCCGCATCGAAGCCCGCAAAAACAAAAACTGGGTCGAAGCCGACCGCATCCGGGACGAGTTAATAAAAAAGGGTATTATTCTGGAGGATACCCCAACGGGTACAAAGTGGAAGAGGAAATTGTAAACATAGACTTGCGCAACAAGCCTGATATGTCAGGTGTTTCCGATATTTGAGTGTTCGCATAAAGGTAACGATATGGATTGCAAACAGGAACAAAATATGAAAAAATGCAATTGCACCTATGAGCCGTGCTCCCACAAGGGTATATGCTGCGATTGTATAAGCTATCATCTGAAAAGCCGGGAACTTCCGGCCTGCTGTTTTCCCGATGACGCCGAACGGACATTTGATCGGTCATTCGAGCATTTTGCCCGGCTGGTCGCTCAAAAAAAATTGTAGGGCGTAATGATCACACGGATCGGGAAACAGGACCTACCTTGCCAAGACTAAAAAACGCTTGAGAATATAAAATCTGTTCCATATATTTAATCGCTGGCGAAAACTTTTGGATAAGTCCCGGAAAGTATGTAACCTGAAGGGTAAAAATTATGAATTTAACAAGAGCTTCCATGTTATTGCTGTCGGCCATGCTGATTCTGTCATGTGGCGGCGATGATAGCGGCACCAACAGTGGAAACGGCAGTACGCCCGTTCAAAGCAGCATTGGCCCTGAAGGCGGGACGATCGAGATGACCGGAAAGGCGTCTCTGACGGTTCCGGCGGGTGCTCTTTCGGATACGGTGGATTTTAGTATCGAAATTAACGGTTCGCCCGATCCGCCGGGCGGATCGATGGGTTTCGTATCTTCCGCGTACACGATTGAACCGACGGGCACTCAGTTTTCCACGCCTGCCGTTGTCAGGATAAACTATAACGAACAGGATCTCGGCGGCGGCGATGAGGATTCGGTCAAAATTTATACCAATGATGGCTCCGCCTGGGATCCCCTTTCCACGACCGTCAATGAAGTTACGAATCAAGCCACAACCGAGGTAACTCATCTTTCCGATTTCGCGGTAATGGTGGATACAACATCATCTGTCAGTGAGGGGGTTTTTGCGGCCCTCGCCGTTGGCAGATCAATCATGGTTTTTGAAAAAAGTCCGAAGAGTATTCCATCCCGCATGGATGTTATTGTGGCGCGATTTGACAGCACCTATGCCCCGTGCAGTCCGATTACGCCGTTGCAGGCGAATTCGGTAACCTGCAACGAGTACACTCTCACCTGGCAGTCGGTGTCGAACTTATACAGCTATTCGGATTGCATGAACCCGGAATTTATTGACCTGGGAGAAAAATATAGATTTAACGTTGTGGGCGGTGGTGCCGTCCCTTCCCTGGTTGATTCAATCGATTTCCCGACACTGGAGCCTTACATAACTGACCCGAGTATGAATGCCATATTGTCTCTTTCCGGATTCAGCGTTACCTGGACAGGCACCGGCGACGGGGAAGTATATCTCATCCTGGTGGAGGAATCGGGGCAGGGAGATTCCTCTCTCTTTATTCAGACGCCGAATAACGGCAGTTATACGTTCTCCGCGGCCCAGCTCAGCGGACTTGCGGCAGGTGAGTACGGAATGGTAATGGTCTATGAAAACTGGGATTATATAAATGTTGCCGGTTTTGATTCACGGAGTTTCATCAGGGCAAGGGTGATTAATACGACGCTGATTGTACTTCAGTGACGATAGATCCCGAATGCGGCAGGAGCTCGGTTGTTGCAGACTATCTCTTTGGTTTGATTGTCATATTTACCGGCCTGAGAGTAAATTAGCTTGACAGTATGACGATTTTGGATAAGTTAATATGCTGTTATAAAAGCCGGCGTAACTCAGTTGGTAGAGTAGCTGATTTGTAATCAGCCTGTCGGGGGTTCAAATCCTCTCGCCGGCTAATTGAAAAGGCACTTACGGACGATGATATAGAAAAACCAGGAGGGGTTCCCGAGCGGCCAAAGGGAACAGACTGTAAATCTGTCGGCGAAGCCTTCGGAGGTTCGAATCCTCCCCCCTCCACCATAACCTGTCCCCGGGCGTTTTATTATCCCCTTTTTCCTACCCAGTCGGCGATCCGGACTGTATATTCTTAGCCATGCCGGAAATCGATTTGACAGGTGCTGAAGCACTGTGAAGCATCGGATTCTATGTTATACTAACGTCCGGAACCTCGATTGAAACAATACCGGATCAATTATCGAATAATAAGGGAATGTTGGCAACCACCGGCAGGTTCAGAGGCTTTGCGAGATAATTACAAATTGCGATGTTATCCTCTGACAACAATTGATTTTAACGGACAAACAGGCGTTCGGACGCCGGGGAAGTCTAAAACGGATTGAAACCGCTCGCGCCGAAAGATCACACCGAAGGATCAATAATAAAATCGATTCTCAATATGGGCCTGCCGTCGATGGTCGGTTTTGGCATAGGCAATATCTACGATTTGATCGATATGTACTGGCTCTCCCGGCTGGGACCGGAACCGGTGGCGGCCATCACCATCCTCGGCCCTTTCCTGTGGGTGATGTTTTCGGCCAATCAGGTGGTTGGAGTCGGTTCGGTGGCCGTCATTTCTCGCCGCTACGGCGAAAAAGAACGCCTGAAAACCGAACTGGCCATCAAGGAAACCGTTCTTCTGAAATGGCTGGCGGCGATATTGTTTGGAGCATTTGGTTTTCTCATTGCGCCGTTTATGTTGAAACTTCTCGGGGCGAAAGGGGAGGTACTCAGCCAGGGCATAACTTACAGCCGGATAATCTTTGCCGGATTGGGATTCAATTTTGCCACTTATTCGGTCTTTACGGCTCTCAGAGGAGTCGCCAATCCAAATAAGGCCATGTTTCTCATGATATCTTTGAGTGTTCTAAACCTTATCCTTGATCCTTTCCTGATTTTCGGCTGGTGGATATTCCCCCGGATGGGTATTGCCGGCGCCGCCTGGGCGTCGGTTATATCGTACATGGTCGCTTTTACGACCGGCATGATTATTTTTTATACCGGCGGCGCCAATGTTCGTCTTCATTTTCGCGGTACCGGCCGGGTGGGCTGGTCAACCATGTGGCAGATGCTTAAAATAGGCGTTCCATCCGCGATTGGTTCCATATCGTTTTCCATGGCGCGGCTTGTGATTATGCCGATGATCTCGTTTTTCGGCATGGGCGTGGTCGCCGCTTACGGCGTCAGCCAGCGGGTAGCGGCACTGGGGATAATGCTTCTGGTCGGAATCGGGCTGGGGATGTCGGCGCTGATCGGGCATAACCTGGGAGCGCGCAAATTGGAACGAGCACGGAAAACCGCCAACCAGTCGCTTGTGCTGGGAGTCGGAATAAAGGCGGTTATCGGAATCATCACCTTCGTCTTTGCCGGCTTGATTATGAATTTGTTTTTTGACGATCAGGAGATAATCGGATACGGGATAACCATGCTGAAGATTTTTGCCGTCGGGCTTCCGTTTCTCGGCCTGTTTATTATGATTGAAAACGTCTATACCGGCGCGGGCGAAAACCGTCCGGCCATGTTTTTCAATATCTTTCACGCCTGGATTTTGGAAGTGCCGGCGGTATATGTTACCACGCAGATTCTCGGCTTAAGTCAGGATGCCGTCTGGTGGTCGATAACCGGCGCTACCGTGATTTCAGCCACAGCTTATTATCTTTACTTCCGAAAAGGGGGTTGGCTACAGGTGAAGGTCTGAAACGATAGGAAGTTTAAACTTCCGAGCCGGTTATTATACAAAACCCTGCCGTTATCGACCGGTGCGCATTAAGCCATAGAGACAAACTTCTTTTTATCCAACTCCTGTCGAACAGCCTGAGCGATCGACTTGAATGTCAGAGGCTTCCTGACGAACGCCCCGGCGCCCAGTTTTAGAACTTCGTGCACACGCTCGCTTTCGGCGTATCCGGATACGATTATTGCCTTCTGGGATGGGTTGATTTCAAGCACTTTTCTATATGTTTGGCCGCCATCAATCCCGCCGGGCATAATCATATCCAGAACCATCAGATCGACCGGCTTATGGCCGATATATTCGACGGCCTGCTCGCCGCTTTCAACCGTTTCCACCGTATAACCGAGTTTTTTCAGAAGGTTGCGGGCGACGTCCCTTTGTTGCGGATCATCGTCAACCACAAGGATGTTTTCGTCCCCGCCAATGATTTCGGCCGCTGTCGAAGGTTTTATGTCTTCCCCTGTAATGGGGAAATACAAGTAGAACGAGGTCCCTATACCGGGGACGCTTTCGCAGTCAATATAGCCGCCATGATCCTCCATGACGGCGTGCGTGATACTGAGGCCGAGGCCCGAACCTCTCTTTCTGTCTGTCTTCTTGGTGGTGAAGAAAGGATCGAAAATCTTGTTGAGAATATCCGCCGGAATGCCGCAGCCGGTATCCGAGACGGTGAGCTTTACGTACTCTCCCGTTGGAATCATCACCAGCTTATAGTACGGTTCGTCAAGGTAATAATTCTCCGTCCTGATTGTCAGTTGTCCCACATTCTGCATGGCATCGCAGGCATTGGCGATCATGTTGCTGACAACCCGTAATATCTGGGATTCGCCGCCGCTAATGTTAAGCAGATTCGGGTTGAGATGTTTTTCGATTATCAGGGTCTCAGGAACGGGCCGAATCTGCCTTATGGCCTGTTCGGCGACCTCGTTCAGGTTCATCGGTTCAAGATTATAATGCCCTCGTCTTCCGAGGGTTAGAAGCTGCTGGTTAATCTCGGCCAACTGCGTGGCCGCTTTTTCCATATCCTTGACCATCTGATAAATGGGGTTGTCGTCAGCGAGGTTCTCCATTATCAATTCCGGATATGCTATAAGCGGCCCGAGCAGGTTGTTGAAATCGTGAGCCACCTGTCCTGCTATCGTACCGGCCGCTTCCAGTCTTTGGGCACGCTCGGCAAGTTCCTGTAGCCGTTTTAATTCGGTAATATCGGTTGCTGTGGCAGCAATAAATATGACTTGGCCGCTTTTATCTTTAATGGTCATCCCGTTCATGAGCGTTGGGAATACAGATCCGTCTCTGTGCTTGTGCCACACCTCGATGGAATTGTAACTGCCGTTTTTCTTAAGTTCCTCATTTATTTTTCTGACGCTTTTTCCCTGCTTTTCAGTATGAAAAATACTTAAGTTTTGGCCGACAAGTTTCTCTGGCTTATAGCCATGCATACCGGCAAAACATTCGTTTATGTATGTTATATTACCGTTAGGGTCCG
>CAZSYD010000025.1:32487-34280 GCA_964611355.1 uncultured Ignavibacteriales bacterium
TCTGCCTGCTTACGCTCGGTGACGTCGGTGATGACGGAGGTAAATCCGATTACGCGACCTCCACTATTCCGTTTGTAGTTCCAGTCAACATGTTGATCGATGATTTTGCCGCTCTTTGTTCGATTCTTTTGCGTATAAGTGGTTGGCGGGGGCTGATCCTTGACCAGCATCGGCAGATAGGCGCGCAGTTTTTCACGCGCCTCGTCGGAGTCAAGTAAATCCAGAGTGGATTTTCCCAGCAATTCTTCCTCGGTATAACCGAGCATTTTCTGATAAGCAGGATTACTGTATGTTATGATACCGGAAACATTGATTTCCTCGATACCGTAAGGAATGCCTTCAACGAGCGTTCGATACTTCTCTTCGCTTTCCCGCAGCGTTTTTTCCATCCGTTTTCGCTGGGCCAGTTCCTTCCTCTTTCCGGCCAGGGATTCCTGCAGCCTCTGGTTGAGTCGTCGCGTATGAAATGCGAACAGGATGATTAGAATTATTAATATAGCAGCGCCCAGCAGCCAGGGCAAGTATTGCCGAATCACGTCTCGGAAAGTTACTTTGCCATAGTCTTTGTACGGACCGACGCGAAGGTGTTTCAGGCAATCGTGCACCGACTGGTAGTTATGAGGAATTGTCCAACCCGCGCATACCGCCGCATGGGCGGCCGGGTTGTCGGGAGACATATTCATCAGAGCAATGGCGACCTTTTCGGCCAGTTCGTCGGATGTATGCCTGACTTTGGCAAATGTCCATTCCGGGTATGAGGGGGTTGAATGCAGAAAAGGCAGGTGTACTTTTCCGCCGCCGTGTTCGTGAAACACATGGAAATCCTCAAGACGGATCTTACCTTCCATCGCCATTCGCTCAAGCGCATCGGTTCGGACGGTGCCGGCGTCAACCTTGCCGTCTCGCACAGCATAAACGACCGCGTCATGGGTGCCCCCGAAACTGAGACCCGCGAAGTCGCGGTAGGGGTCGATCTCATGTTCTTTAAGCTCCCGCCATGCCATCAGCCATCCGCCGAACGACCCTTCTTCAACGGCCATGAAAGTTTTGCCTTTCAGGTCGGCAAGACGATCCATATCCTTGCGGTCAGCCCTGCGGAAAATTACTCCACCGAAGACCGCGTACGCTCCGCCGGGGCGCAGGTTTTTCAGCGTTACCATCCGGCTTGCGCCATAGAACCGTTCCAGTCCAACGTAAAAGGATGGATTGGTCAGGATGAAATCCACATCTTCCCGTTCAACGGCCTGATAGATTTTGTTAAAATCGAGCGGCTCAATCGTGAAGGAATAGCCGGGGATTTCGTTCGTCAGGTACTCGGCTGTCGGCCCCCACTTCTGCAGACATCGCTCGACGCCGCGCGTGGCCAGAACGCCGATTTTGATGGATCGGGAAGCTCCCTGCGGGGCTCCGAAAGATTCCCCGGAAAGAAGCAATAACAGGCTGAATCCCAGAATGAATCCAGCCATTACGTAAAACCGGTTTTTACTTGAATCTCCTATTGCTTTTCCTTCTTCGTAATATCCGGCTGTTTGACTGGACAATGGAAATCTGCCCCCGAATTTCTTTATTTTTTCATATAATGCAGTCATATCTTCCGTTTGGCCGGGAATGCCGCGTCAACTCCAATGGTCAGCATTCATTCTTGTCTTATATCGACTATTATGTTCGTATATTAAGGCAAAAGCCGGGTCAATCGCACAATAGCCCCTTGCATCCCTGATTTGAATATCGTAATTTATAACCTTGCAGATATCGCCGGAGTGGTGGAATTGGTAGACACCAGGGACTTAAAA
>CAZSYD010000026.1:0-23388 GCA_964611355.1 uncultured Ignavibacteriales bacterium
AATACATTCTTCCTGCTGTTTCATAATCTGTCTCCGTTAATGAATACGTTTTCCAGAGGAGGATTTTTGGCTGCTCAAAAATCAGTTTCCAAATTATTATCAGGCCTGCCGCCTTTCGTAATCACCACAGGATATGTAGCGCATACTTTTAAATATGACGAAACAAACCCATTTCCACGTAACCGGGAATTGACTCAAGTTAAATGTTACCGTAGGGATATATTATCAGGCTGTCGGGAGATACGTTGCGTCATATTTGGTATTATCGAAAGGAGGCACGAATATGGGTGGAAATTCGAGGCGGGATTATTTGGCCGCAATCCGGCAACGCGCTATACGGTTGGCACCGGAGGGCCCATTAACAGGGCAAACTGCTCCAGAAGCTCGCGATCATAAACGCCCGGGGTTGCAAACATGATCCTGAGCGCCGGGAAAGTGTCCCGTTCACGCTGATAAGCCCGACGGGTGGTCATGGCGTCGAAGGAATCGGCAATACCAACAATCTTGCCGAAAATATGGATATCATCGCTTCCAATCCCGTAAGGATAGCCGGAGCCGTCTTCCCTTTCGTGGTGCTGAATAATCGGATAGTATGAATCGACATGGATCAGGTTGGTGCTTTTCATTATCTCTACCCCCCAATCGGGATGCTTCTTAATCAACTCCATTTCCAGCGGCGTCAGCTTGGCGCGTTTGTTGAGTATCCGTTCGGATATTCTGGTCTTGCCGACATCATGCAGAAGAGCGCCGGTGCCGAGGTTATTCAGAAATTCCTCGTCGGTGTAACCCAGTTGTTGGGCAAAGGCAATCGAAAAAGTGCAGACGTTGACCGAATGAGTGTAAGTATAATAGTCAAACGACATAACATTGAGGAGATTGTGAAAAGCTTCCCGCCCGTTGAGGATATAGGTAACCGACGTCTCGACCATCGACTGGCTGCGCCGGACGTTTTCGCTCAGGGTCGGATTAGCAAGGACATCCTTGACCAACAGCTTCGTGCTGTCATAGACTATGCCCGCCTTGGTTGGTTCGGGAATGTTGCCATCCCGCATAATCTGATCAATATTGGTCTCTACGTATCTTTGATATTTGCCTTTTTCGCCGCCAGGCACATACAGTCTGTTAACGTTGTTTTCAAGCAGGGTAGCACGGGTTTTTTCGGTGAAGGGAAGATCAGCCGCTCGGTAAAGGATCAGATCGTTGCCGATCTCGATATAGAGATCGAAATCGACAATACTGTCGAGCCGAAGAGCCTCCAAATAGATCGGCAGGAATTTCCCGGCAAATACTTCTGTTCTGTTTATCAAAGCCATAATCTAACAGGTGTCCCGGTATCATATTTATCGGTCGATTTCGGGATCGGGTTGATAAAAAAACCTGCCCAGGAGGAAAAGGCAGGTTTTTTTATAAAGAGAGCAAAAATCCAAGGTGTCAGGTGATATTATATTCCGTAGTTTTTAACCATCATCAAGACCGACTGCAATGAGCCGGTGATGTTTTGAAGCGCCCGCGAATACCGCTTGAGAAGCTCGCTATACTGCCAGCGCACCTTGAACGCTTCGGGAGGAAACTCAAACAGGTCCAAAAGCGTTTTTTTGTATATTTCATCCAGGTAGCGAATGACATAATAGGTGTTTTTTGGAAGGTTTTCTTCGGAGACATTGCCCTTGCCCAGCCGGTCGCGATAAGCTTCCACCTTCTCCAGCATAACGGTGCCGAAACACCAAGGGGTCATAATTATGCCGAAGTTGGAGCCGTCGGTATAATAAGAGCGGATAGTCTTGGCGATCAGCCCCAGAATAATCTTATAGGCGGTATAATAAGCCTGCGTTTCGCTCCATTCAGTACCGAGGCTGTTCAGTTCCCGATCAACCCGCTTAAGCTCCCTCAGGCACTTTTCGAAACCCCTTTCAAGAAAGCGATAATAGTCATCGAAATAGACTTTCACGTTCTCCGATATAGTCATAATGTAAAGGCCGTTTTCGTCGTATTTGACCTTCGGCTCAGGCGTGCTTTTGAGCTTTTCTTCGGTGAATCCTCGCTTGTATTTATCCGCCAGCATTATCTCTCCTTATAAGAAATCCTTTCATCGAGGGATAAATGCAAACCTTATGCCCTGCTGCGACACTGCCTTCGCACCAATTTGCGGGGGCCGATAAATCCGCTGCAATACAGTTAACTTATTAGGTGGAATAAAGTTATAAGATATAAAGACGCATGATATATATAATCCTGTTTTGTGCAACGTCTTTCAAAGTATGCAAGGAATCAGCATAATTGCAGGTTTTCTCAGGCAAAACATTATTTTTAGCCACGGCCGCTCTCGAGGAAGTCATTACAAGGAGTTCGACGGCGGCGAACGACCCGGCAATCTCTTGTGGTAGGGTAGTTACAAAATTGAGATCGCCACGGTCGCCGGGGCGACCTCGCGGTCAGGGCGGGAGGAAATAAAGCTGATACCCAAGCGGTTTCATATCCGGTTCCGCTGATTTTATTTATTCATGCGGTGACAAAACAAGCAGCCGAATAGGATTTTGAGTTCCTTCATCTCAGCCGGACTTGGATACTCGGCCATTTCTTCCATGTCGATGAATCGGCATCGTGGAGCCTCAAGCACAAAACCGGGTTCTTGTTGTTCCTGCTTGAAATCACAATTCACCCTTTGGCGTATTAGCTTGACTTTCGTGTTGCTACCGGCTTTAATAACAGAATGAAAACATTAGTATCGAGAAGCCCTCATCTGTTTCATATTCCCGTTATGGGCACCGGGTTTACTATTGATACGCCATTACAGGTTGCAAAATACGGTATTTCGTCGGTGATCTCGCTCGGCGATGATATCCTTATAGAGCAAATGCGAAAATATCACAGTAGAAAGCACGGCAAGCGGTATCAAGAGATATGTAACGGGGATGAAGATGCCAGGGCCAATCGAATCACAGCATATCTGGACCTCCTAAACGATCTTATCCGTGATCAGGTTAAAGAGTTGCAATCCTCGCCATTTGAGCCGGGAAGTGAGATTACACGCTACTTTGAAATGTTACCCGACTCGCCGCTTAAACAATCCTATCTGGAAATGTTAGCAACATCCGAACCGACTGAAAAGACGAGGATGCAGGTTGCTCTCCGCCGCCGCGCGGTTCCGGGCAGCATCGACGTGAACATCATGGCCAGCTTGAACCGCGATCTCTACCGCAACGGGAACAAACTCCCGGAGGAGTTTGCTCTCGCTATGGCTGGTCTGCGGGGTTACGCCAAAAGCACGTTGCGATCATCAATTATTTTTTCCGCGGGCATGAACCGGGGCCTTTTTGGTTATATGGTCAAGTTTGCCGATTTTTTTCCAGACGACAAAGGCATACTTAAGAAGAAAATCACTCTCAAGGTGAGCGATTTCCGCTCGGCCATGATTCAGGGCAAATTGCTGGCAAAAAGAGGACTGTGGATCTCAGAATACAGGATCGAGTCAGGGCTCAATTGCGGCGGTCACGCCTTTGCTACCAAAGGATACTTGATGGGTCCCATCCTGGAAGATTTCAGAAGCAGGAAGGTGGAATTGATCGGTCATCTTTACGAAGTATACAGCAGGGCGCTTGCTGCCATGGAACGCACCCCGGTTCAATCACCGCATGAAGTACGCATCACTGTACAAGGTGGCATAGGGATCGCCGATGAAAACAGGTTCCTCCTGGAGTACTATGGCGTTGACGGCACGGGCTGGGCAACGCCCTTCCTGCTGGTTCCCGAAGTAACGAATATAGACGACGTTCACTTGAAGAAGCTGTCAGCAGCCGCTGAAAGTGAAGTATATTTGAGTGACTGCTCGCCTCTCGGTATCCCTTTCTGGAGCTTACGTAACTCAGCCAGTGAAGAAACCCGCCGCCGATTGATCAGTGCAAATAAGCCCGGCAGTTCATGTCCGAAAGGCTATCTTGTATCCGATACCGAATTTACACGGATTCCGATCTGTCGCGCTTCGCGAATTTATCAAAAGCAGAAGCTGGAGCAGCTTTCGGATAGTGATATTCCTTTGGAACGGCTTTCCGCCATGAAGGAAAACATTGTCGCCAAATCCTGTCTCTGCCGTGACCTCGCCGGTAACGTTACCTTAAAACATGGCATAGATCCAGATGCGAAGCCGGCGGTTTGTTGTGGTCCAAACATTGTAAACTTCTCCAAAGTCACTTCTCTGGAGGAAATGATCGGTCACATCTATGGACGTCTGTCTCTCCTGATCAACTCCAACCGACCGCATATGTTCATACGCGAACTCATGCTTTATGTTGACTACCTCCGCCGGGAACTTCAGAAGGTGTCGGAAGGATTGCTGGACAGGACAACCAAGTGGTTCCTTGACTTCAAGCAAAACCTGATCACCGGTATCGAATATTACCGTCAACTTGCCGAGCAATTCAGCCGAGAGCAAAAGGAAGGTTTTCTGCGAGACCTCGATACTCTGCGCAATGAGATAGATAACATTATTCTCCCTGGAACGGGCACTGCAATATCCGTCGAAAATACCGGATAGAATTACCTCCGTACATGATTTCGCCGATCGCTACTTCTGTCCCCGACCCCGGGTTTTCGGACGTTGCAGATTATTGGAGTTATTCGACAATATACGGCAGGATTTGGGGGGAATCGTCGAAAATACTGAGCAAAGCGAAGTAAACCCATACTTGCATTGTCAGATAAGGATTTACACCGGAGCGTAACCAAATTGCAGCCATGCCGGTGGTCACCGACACTTTTCGTATATGGGAAGTCGGGGAATAATGTCTTTTTTGCTTGCCATAAAATATTCAAAAAAAGATATTCCGTGCCAATAAAAAATCTTGACACTTATTATGGAGAATAATAGCTTGCATTAAGTCTGGCACAGGTCGATAGTGTCAGGCATGCCTTTTGGGAGAGGTAACTTCCCGGGGATGGAAACGGACAGGATTTGAGATATCAGAGAGACCTTAAGAAAGAAACAGAACAGGTTTTTTGAACAAAACCGGCGGAGGCGTCGTATAACAGATCAACCTTGTCGGAGATATGACTATTAGCCAAAGCCAAAAGATGTTCGAATAAATACCAAAACTTTTTGGAAACACAAACCAGGCGAAAATGTAATTCGCGAACAAGGAGGTAATGAGAATGAAAAAGACATTTATCACAGTGATGGCCTTGGCGGCTTTTGCAATGTTGCTGGTCGTCCCTGCCCAGGCTCAGATGAAAACCGAGCTCGGTTTCAAGGGCGCCGTGAATATGGCAAACCTGAGCGGCGACGTTACAGACAGCAAAATGATGCTCGCCTTCGGCGGCGGCGTCTTTGCCAGGATTATGCCGAGCCCTCAATTCTGCATTCAGCCGGAAGTCCTGTATATGATGAAGGGCTGCAAGTTCGACGATATCGGCACTACCACCGACGCCAAAATAACATTGAACTACATTGAAGTACCGGTCCTGGTAAAGTATATGATCCCGACCGAAGGAAATATCTCACCAAGCATCTTTGCCGGACCCGCCGTTGGCTTCCTTATGAGTGCAAAGGCAAAGGCTACTGAAGACGGAACTGAAGGAGATATGGACATTAAGGATTATCTCAAGAGCATCGACTTTGGCGTAGCCTTTGGGGCCGGTGTAGATTTCGCCGTCGGCGAGAAAGGCAAGATTACTTTTGACGCACGTTATACTCTGGGTCTTACCAATGGAAACGATGTCAGCGCGGCCGACGCTGCTGCCGCTGGTATGGACGTCGATGACAGCTTCAAGAACGGTGTTATCTCCGTTATGGTCGGCTACGCCTTCCCGATAGGCCAGTCAGAAGGTATATAAACAGGGCTGTTGAATTCGCACAAAGCAAATTCAACAAAATCGAATTTAATTTAGGCGGTCCTCTTGTTCGAGAGGGCCGTTTAATTTTATTAACAAATGACAAGAGGTCATCAATACTGATCTTGGATTTTTGTGGGCGCTTGGAAAAGAAATTGACCGTTGCATCAGGGCCTGATCGTCGCTTATCGTGAGCATGATATGGCGCGTCGGCTATTATCGTCAAGCCATATACATAAAGGCGCGGGACGCATCAACAAAAAGAGAGGAATGGAAAAGCATCCCTCTCTTATCAAACAGTGAAACCAGCCGCGACCGGCTTAATACATGCCGCCCATGCCGCCCATGCCGCCCATGTCGGGGGGCATTGCCGGAGATTTCTTCTCTTCCGGCTTGTCGGCCACGATAGCGTCGGTCGTCAGAAGCAGACCCGCAATCGAACCGGCGTTCTCAAGCGCGATACGGGAAACTTTGGCCGGATCAATAACGCCCGCTTTAGTCAGGTCTTCATATGTGTCTGTTTGAGCGTTATAACCGAAACCGCCGCCCTGTTCGCGAACCTTGCTGACCACAATCGAAGCCTCGACGCCGGCATTCTCGGCGATCTGGCGGATCGGCTCTTCAAGGGCGCGCTTGATGATCAAAACGCCGACTTTTTCGTCACCCTCAAGGTCTTCTATGTTATCCAGAGCCTTGATGGCGCGCAGCATAACCACACCGCCGCCGGGAACGATACCTTCCTCGACCGCGGCCCGGGTGGCGTTGAGAGCATCCTCGACGCGAGCCTTCTTTTCCTTCATTTCAGTCTCTGTCGCCGCGCCGACATTGATGACCGCCACGCCTCCGGCCAGCTTGGCCAGCCGTTCCTGCAGTTTTTCCCGGTCGTAATCAGAGGTGGTATCCTCAATCTGCCTGCGGATATTATCGATTCGGGCCTTGATAGTCTCGGTCTCACCGGCGCCCTCGACGATGGTGGTGTTATCCTTATCGATAGTAATCTTTTTGGCCGTCCCGAGATCGCCGACCACAGCGTTCTCAAGCTTGAAACCGACCTCTTCCGAGATAACCTTGCCGCCGGTAAGAATAGCTACATCCTCAAGCATAGCCTTACGGCGATCACCGAAACCGGGAGCCTTGACGGCGCAAACCTTGAGGGTGTTGCGCAGCTTGTTGACTACCAACGTAGCCAGCGCCTCACCTTCAACATCCTCGGCGATAATCAGAAGGGGCTTGCCCATCTGAGCGACTTTTTCGAGGACCGGCAAAAGGTCTTTCATGGCCGATATCTTCTTGTCATGGATTAGAATCAGGGATTCTTCCAGAACCGCCTCCATGCTGTCGGGGTCGGTCACGAAATAAGGGGACAGATAACCACGGTCAAACTGCATACCCTCAACAAGGTCCATATAAGTCTCGGCGGTCTTGGACTCCTCAATGGTAATGACACCGTCCTTGCCGACCTTTTCCATCGCCTCGGCGATCTTGTCGCCGATGAACTTGTCGTTATTGGCCGAGACGGAGCCGACCTGGCTGATTTCCTCTTGACTGGAAACCGGCTTGGACATCCTTTTGATCTCTTTCACCACCACGGCAACAGCCTTGTCGATGCCTCGCTTGATGGCCATGGCGTTGGCACCGGCGGTGATGTGCCTGATACCCTCGGCGTAAATCGATTGAGCCAGAACGGTCGCTGTAGTTGTGCCGTCGCCGGCTATGTCGGAAGTCTTCGAGGCAACTTCCTTGACCATCTGAGCGCCCATGTTTTCAAAAACGTCCTCAAGTTCGATCTCCTTGGCTACGGTGACACCGTCCTTGGTGATCGTCGGAGAACCGAATTTCTTGTCGAGACAGACATTACGTCCGCGCGGTCCAAGAGTAACCTTAACGGCGTTAGCCAGCTTATCCAGACCATTACGAAGCTTTTCACGGGCCTTGGCATCAAATTCTATGATCTTTGCCATTTTCAGTTTTCTCCCTTCATTTTAATCGACGATCGCCAGAACGTCTGATTCACGCATGATGAGCAGGTCCTCGCCGTCGACTGAGATTTCCGTTCCGGAGTATTTGCCATAAAGGATCTTGTCACCCTTTTTGACCGACATCGGGATAAGCTTTCCCTCTTCGGTCTGGTGGCCTTTTCCGACTTCCATGATTTTGCCCTGCATGGGTTTTTCCTTGGCGGTATCAGGAATGATGATTCCGCCCTTTTTGGTTTCTTCAGGCTCGGTCGGTTTAACCAGTACCCGATCAGCCAGAGGTCTGATTGCCATATCTCAATCCTCCATCATTTGACTATTGTTTTCACCATGTTTTAGACCAAATTCCCTAAATGTCTAAATCGTCTTGTTAGCACTCTCGGCTTTTGAGTGCTAATTGTCAGGCAATAAAACGATTTCCGCTTTCGTGTCAAGACATATTTGATAATTATATAAAAAAGCCTGACAGGCTCCATTGGCAGGCAAGGGGTTGCCGGGGATTTTAGCCGGAATTGTAATCGGTGATTATCTGGATTCCCTCCAGCGTCAGAGTCGGGATAACATCGGTTATATATTTTGAATCGGCGGCGTAAGTGTCAGCCTCGCCGCCGGTGGCCACGACGACAGGTTGAAACCCAAGGCTTTCGAATATTTTCTCCAGTATATTGTCTATCAACCCGATAGTGCCATAATAGAGGCCTGACTTGATCGCTTCGGCGGTTGTTTTTCCAATTACCCGATCAGGTTTTTCGCCCCTCACTTCAAACAGCCGCGCCGCCTTTTTGGACAGATTTTCTCCGGCTGTCTGCGGCCCGGGTGCGATAATTCCGCCCAGATAATCGCCGTTTTCGGAAACAACATCAAAGGTGATAGCTGTCCCCAGATCAACCACGATTAACGCCTTCTTATACCGGGCAAACCCGGCGGCGGTGTTGGCCAGTCGGTCGGCGCCGACTTCGGTCGGATCGATGTAGTCGATCCCGAACGGTAATCTGACTCTGGAACTGACAGTAAACGGCTCAACGCTGAAGTATTTTCCCGCCATCTTTTCATACACTCCGGTCAGGCGAGGTACTACCGAGCAGATAGAGACCCTTTTCACCTGCGATAATTCGGCCTCGATATGATGGTTGAAGAGTGACGAGACAAAAAGACCCGCCTCGTCAACAGTCAGGTTCAGCGCCGAGGCAACCCGGAAATGAGAGATCAGTTTTTCGCCGTCGAATATCCCGACAACGGTGTTGGTGTTGCCGATATCGATTGCCAGAAGCATGACCGGAATATAGGAGAAATTTTTCAGCCGGTCAAGCTCTGGAAAAGGTTTGACAGTTACGTCGTTTAGGTTATATTTTTAATGAAGAGGTATGGCTGATATGATTGGCAAAGTCTCAATTTTTATATCTCTTGTTTTTATCGTGATCGGCTGTTCTGGCGATAAAAAGATAGTCGAACCCGAACCGATCAACCTGACCGGCACGTGGGAGGAGATGTATACGCTTACATATTTGTCGCCTGTTGTTATTCTTGAAGGCGAGCCCGTCGAATATGAAATCTCCCTGATTTCCCAAATAACGTTCTCCGAAGACAACTTTCATATCGCCGTTTGTGAAGAAGCCGATTGCGACGCCACCGGAACAAGTTATTATTCGGGCAAATATTCTGCCTCCGGCGATACGGTTTCGTTTATTGTCAGAAATGACGGGGATTCGTCACGTATCTATTATTATCGATTTTCTATATCCGCCAACACACTTGATCTCTGCGAGATACCCCTGGATATGGGGAACGGGATATCTGCCATTTCAATAATCGGTATCCCCTGGCAGCATGGCGAGCTCTGGTTTTCGACCCCCAAAAGGTGCGGGACGTTCACCCGCATTTCGGAGCAGGCAGGATTTAAGTCGAGTCTTTTAAAGCTCTGTCATTAATACCCGGCGTATTACGCGAGATATTGTTTCCTCCGTCTATTAAATAAACCTCCGCCCGATTTTGTATATCTAATCAGATGGAGGCTGAGGAGGGTATTGATGCCGGGAGAATCAGGCTTGTTTGATTGAAAATGGGGATCGGCTGGCGGCCGGTCCCCCTTTTTTAGTTTAGGTGGATGGTTGATGCGACTGACTATTATCGGACAACGCTTTTTTATATTTCAGACAATCAGCGGCGGCGGCGAACAATGCCGATACCGGCCACACCGGCGCCAAAAAGCATCAGCGTCATCGGTTCAGGGATCGCCGGGTTTACGAGCGGGTCGGCGCTGATTTCAACCTCGATTCCGGAATCGCAGGTCCAGTAATAGTCGTTGGGGAAATTGTCCGGGAGCAGGCCTTTATCGATGGTGGTTGCCATTCCCAGCCAGGCGGTGCCGGTGGTGGGGCTGTTGAACTCATAGGCAAAATTGTAAGCGAGATTTTCCGGAAGCATATGGCCAAAATGCGCCTCCGCCCATTCCGCCCCGCTCAGGATGTCACCGTACGAGGCGATGCGTGTCCATGAGAGATCCGGAAGCGGCTCCTCGCAGCAGGGTAATCTCAGATTTCTTACCGTTGCCGTCCATAGCCATCTGGTTCCCGGGTTGTTTTTGACATCGTTGATCGTCGGATAATACGGGAGGTATTCGAAATCGAAGGTCAGCGCGCCGGCAAGGTTAAAACCGTGTCCGTAGAATTCGCTGCCAAACTGCGGGCCGAGCATTTGGCCGTACTGTTCGATTACGTATCCGTCACCGTTGTAGGCCAGGATGCCGCTGAAATCGGTACCTGTCAGTGAGAAAGCCATCAGATCGCCGGAGAGGAGCATCATCGCAAGGCATAAGACGATGGCGAGAGACTCCTTCATTCCTTTTGACTTCATTAAAGCCTCCTGGGAAAACGGTTAATAGCTGCACAATCAATAAATTCTTTTACTGCCGGCCTAAGTGCAAATAACAGACCAAAAGATATAAAGCCGCCGGAACTTTCATTCCTTCGGTGACCATCGGGCGGCTGAAGTCGCCATAATCGGGCTTTATCGAACTGTTTCAACCCGCGAAAGAACCGGTCAACCAATTGAATTGAGCTTACTTCTCAGTTGACGAATTGGATTTCAGCAATAGCGGAATTTTTATGCCGGCCGAATGATATCCGGCCGGATGACAAACATGGAAATATCGGTTGATTTTTAATAGTCGGCTGAACCGAAATGTCTTTAGTGTTACAAATCTTGCATAGATAATACCGGTTTTGCACTCCCCGAAATCTCTTTCCTGATTATTTCTTGTATGTATATCAACAAGATACAATAGAAACCCGGCGTTTTTGTATCCGGCACATCGTTTGAGCGACAGGAGTTCGTGCACATATATGGTTTCGTAAATCGACTTCTGCTGTTTTTTGGACTTATGGCCGCAATGTTTTCCTTTTTTCCGGCCGCGGCTTCAGCCTCCGATCGGGTTATCTCCGGTATGGTTACTAATACTGTCGGGGAACCGGTTGCAGGGGCGTCCGTTCTTATCCTGGCTGACGACAGTCTGATAACGGGAATAGCCACCGATCTTAAAGGCTACTATCGACTGGGGTTTTTGGCCATAAATTCGGACAACCTAACGGTAAAGGTTTCGTCAATCGGTCATATCTCGCAAGGAAAAATCGTTCAGGCTGATTTTGATAGTCTGAGTCTGGATTTTCAGATTGATAATAAAGATATAGATTTCGGCCAGGTCGTGGTAGCGCCACAGGCAGAACCGGCTTTATCAAAATTGACTTTATCTCGCAGCGAAATAGCCGAAGTCTCCATGTATTCCCTGGTTCCGTCCAATCCGGTCAGCGCCATACGTCAGCCACAGGTGGCGCGGCAGGGTTCTTTTCATTCCTCTAAAATCAGGATCAGCGGAACCAGTCCCAAGTATTACCTGAACGGAATCGAAATAGGCCGGGACCCAAACCATTACGGTATGTTTTCCATAGTGCCCGGTTCGGTGGTGGACAGAATAATGATGTACCCAAAGGGGACGCCGGCCCTTTATGGTTTACCGGCCATAGTGGAGATGAAAACGCCCCGCCCTTTCCGGCGACACATCGGAGGAGATATTGAAGTATCGCTGGTTGAGGCGACCGGTTCGGCGTCTATTGGCGGTGAGCGGTACTATGTTTTAACCTCCTTGCGGAAGTCCGTATTGGACAAACTTGTTTATCGCTTCGATATCCATTCCGACCGGCGGACAATTCCCCCGACCAATTTTCAGGACCTGTTTTTCTCATCGGGGTGGCGACTGACGGACAACTCCGAAATTCTGGTTGATCAATATCAAATCCGCGATTTTTTGTCATACCGAACCGAGCCAACGACTGCTAATCCGAATGGCATTGATACTTATCAGAAAACCGATGAATATTATCTGGGAACACGCCTGGTGAAAAGTTGCGGGAGCGCCCTTATCAATTTTCACGGTTCGTATCAATCAACGCACGAGGAATACCATAGTATTCCTGTTGATGTGTCCGGGGGAAGCGGCTTACATGTCGCTCTTGACGCGGGTCAGCGAATCGGCATCGCCGGCATAGAAGCAAATTTTTTCCCTGATCAGATGGAGCTGACGTTTGGGGGACAGCTTCATTACACCCTTCGGCGAGCGATAGATATGACCCAGACCAACTGGAACTTCCTGCCGCCGGATGTGGCCAGCGATAATCCATATCTGTATCAGCCGGAATTGAACCAGATCTTCGGCCGATATAAGCAGGAAGATAAAGAGTTGGACGGCACCGGGTATTTCATTTATAAAAGGCATTTTAAGCAATACGAGATAGAATCCGGCGTCCGTTTCGAATATTTCAGCCGTCTTCGCACGCCATCGGCTCTTTTATTTCGCAATTCCATAATTTTCGCAACCGGCCGGGACAGTCGGGCGGAACTTTTCTTCGGCACTTTTGCCGAAAACCCGGCTGGAAAAGTACTTGAATCTTATCAGGTTTTAATTCATGCCCGCCTTGATGAGTTGGAGCCGATCCGAACGAAATTGGTTTCACTTCGCTATTGTATCGGTCCGATTACTATCGGGGCCTTTAAAAAACAAATCTCGAACCTTCCACTGGTTGTTCCCAATTACGCTTACCTGACGCCCAAGGGTAAGGTTGAGAATGGTTTCATTTCGGTACAATCCGAGGGACAGGCGGGTTTCGTTGGCGGCGACATTTCATTTAAGGTCAAAGATATGCTCTCATCGCGCCTTGACCTGTCTGGTTTCTACAGCTACAGCAACGCAAAAAAGTACCACGCCAATTCCGTCATACGGTACGAGCTTGACGCCACCCATACTCTGAATTCACGCGGCGATTTTCGACTCAGCAAGATGGTCTCCCTGGGAGCGGAATTAACGATCAGATCAGGCTATCCGTATACTCCGGCCTATACGGATGAATTGTTTACAGATGAAAGCCGATATAGCAGGGAGTTCTATACCAGAGCAATATCTCGAGAAAACTCCCTGCGTTTTCCGGCTCACGTCATGTTTAATATTCGCGCCGTATTCGATATTGGTCGCGGTGATCTGTTTCTTGCGGTTTCCAATCTTACCAATCATGACAATCCGATAGTAAGCACTACCGACGGTTTCATCTACGATACCGGAATTCTGCCCAGCATCGGAATTAAGTATTCTTTCTGATGCGAAGGGCGAGGATTTCGCGATTTTTCGCTTTTACCGCCCAACTCTTTCCCTTATATTAAATTGCTGTTTACGCAACTCAAACGATTATTTTGCAGTGTAAAAGAGGTCATTTGAAAACTCCATTGATGAAATCGACATCCGGTATTCGGGGGATTATCGGAAAGTCACTTGATCCGCCGACCGTTATTCGGTACGCCGCCGCCTTTGGCCGGTTTCTTAAGAAAGGTAAAGTGATTCTTGGGCGCGACAGCCGCCCGTCGGGCGCCTTTTTTTCTGACCTGGTAAGCTCTACACTAGCCCTGACCGGCTGCGAAATAATTGACCTCGGCATTGTTCCGACGCCGACAGTTGAATTGGCAATAATACACCATAAAGCTGCCGGCGGGATCGCTGTTACCGCCAGCCATAACCCCTCCGAGTGGAACGCTCTCAAGTTTTTCAGCTCAAAGGGCGAGTTTATCACCGGAAGCCAGTATGCCCGCTTGGAAAAAATTACGTCGACGGAAAAATATACTTATGCTCCCCACAACCGGCTCGGTTCGATAGCGTTTGATAATAAAGCGATTGAAAGACATATCAAGTCGGTTCTTGAAATCAAAGCCGTATCCTCGGCAAAGATCAGAAAACGAAAATTTACGGCTGTCGTTGACGCCATAAACGGGGCCGGGTCGTTGGCTTTGCCCTTATTATTGGAAAGGCTGGGAGTTAAGGTCATCAGGCTGAATTGCAAAGGCGACGGCGACTTCTTCCGTAATCCGGAGCCTGTTGCGAAGAATTTGACTCAGTTGGGCAAAGCCGTTGGCAGGCATAAGGCCGACCTGGGGTTGGCCTGCGATCCTGACGCCGACCGGCTGGCGCTGGTCGATGAGAAGGGACGACCGATCGGCGAAGAGTTGACGTTGACTCTGTCGGTCGTTTATTACCTGTTGAAAAACAGAGGCCCGGTAGTAATAAACCTGTCCACCTCGCGAGCCACGGCGGACGTGGCGAAGATGGTGGGCTGCAAGGTATTCTACAGTCCGGTAGGCGAAGCCAATGTCATTGCTGAAATGCGCAGGCGAAAGGCGATCATCGGCGGGGAAGGTAATGGCGGCGTAATTCTCCCGGAATGCCATTACGGGCGCGACGCTCTGGTCGGGGCCGGCCTGATTCTCTCGCATCTGGCCGAGACCGGCAGGAGCCTGTCGCATCTGGCGGGAACGATTCCGGCCTATTGCAATATAAAGAAAAAAGCTCCACTGCCGGGTCAATTCGAGCGTAAAATAAACAGGGTTGAGAAAGAGATAACGTCAATCTTCGGGCGGGTGAAGACAGACCGCCGCGATGGCCTTCGTTTTGACCTGAATGAGGGCTGGATTCAAGTCAGAAAGTCAAATACCGAACCTGTATATAGATTAATCATTGAAGCCCGATATGAAAAGCTGGCCCGAAGGCTGGTTTCTCTGGTTCGAAAGGCTCTTGGATAAGGAATAAAGCCATGTGTGGGATCGTCGGGTATATCGGATATCAGAAAGCGACGCCGATTTTGATTGAAGGCCTCAAGCGGCTGGAATATCGCGGTTACGATTCGGCCGGAATCGCCCTTATTGAAAACGAAGGCTTGATACATGAGAAAACGGCCGGCAAGGTTAACATCCTGGAGAAGCATCTGGCTAACCGGTCTTTTCAGAGCCACATCGGTATTGCTCACACCCGCTGGGCCACTCATGGCGAGCCGACCGATATCAATGCCCACCCACAACTGGACGACACCGGCAATATCGCCGTGGTGCACAACGGAATCATTGAGAACTATCGGGCCCTGAAGAAAGTGCTCGAACAAAAGGGGCACAAAATCATATCGGAGACGGATACCGAGGTCATAGCTCACCTGATAAGTATATATTATGAAGGGAATCTGACCGAGGCGGTCAGGCTGGCGATGTCCCAGGTTGAGGGAACTTATGCCATTGCCGTCATCGACGCTCGCACACCCGGCACGATTGTGGCCGCTCGCAACGGTGCGCCGCTTCTGATCGGCAACGGCGATAGGGAAAATTTCGTGGCGAGCGACGCCGCGGCGACTCTCCGATATACCAATAAGGTCGTTTATCTGGAAGACAAGGAAATCGTTACTGTTACAGCCGAGAGCTTCAACATATCGACCATCGAGAACGTCGAGGTTACTCACAAGGTCGAGGAGATCGGCTGGACGCTGGAGATGATCGAAAAGGCCGGGCACGACTATTTTATGCACAAAGAAATTCACGAGCAGCCGGAAACCCTGTACAACGCCATGAGAGGGCGGCTGAATTTCGAAGAGGGAACGGCGCGCCTTAACGGCCTGACCGATTATCTGGACGATCTTTCCCGAATCAGGCGGATTATTATCACCGCTTGCGGAACCTCGTGGCACGCCGCTTTGATCGGCGAGTATATGCTGGAGGAGTATGCCCGCGTTCCGGTCGAAGTGGAGTATGCTTCCGAATTTCGTTACCGCAATCCCCCAATTGACGAGGGCACGGCAGTTCTGGTTATCTCGCAATCCGGCGAAACGGCTGATACCCTGGCGGCCATGCGGGAGGCTCAACGGCGAGGGGCCAAAGCGTTCGGGATTGTCAATGTCGTAGGCTCGACCATCGCCCGCGAAACCGACGGCGGAGTATATATTCATGCCGGGCCAGAGATCGGCGTCGCTTCCACCAAGGCTTTCACTTCACAGATTATGGTTCTATCCCTTATTACCATCCTTTTGGGCCGAATGCGCAACATCTCGGCCAATATGGGCAAGGAAATGATTGAGGCGCTTGAATCTATCCCGAAGAAAATTCAGACGATTTTGGATACCGAAGATCAGATTCATCAAATTGCTGAAATGTATTATAAGTATAACAATTTTCTCTATCTCGGCCGTGGTGTTAATTACCCGGTGGCGCTCGAAGGAGCGCTGAAGCTAAAGGAGATTTCATATATTCATGCCGAGGGATATCCGGCGGCGGAGATGAAACACGGTCCGATTGCATTGATCGATGAAAATATGCCGGTGGTGGTTATCGCCACGCGGGACTCGATTTATGACAAGGTGATGTCCAATATCGCCCAGGTAAAGGCACGACGGGCCAATGTTATCGCGATTGCCACCGAGGGGGATACCGAGATCGCCGACAGGGTCAACCATGTTATTTACATCCCGCATATCAAGCAGATTTTTACGCCGCTTCTGGCCGTGATACCATTGCAGCTTCTGGCTTATCATATGGCGGTTTTGCGAGGCCGCAACGTCGATCAGCCGCGGAATTTGGCCAAGTCGGTGACGGTGGAGTAAAAGCCTGTCTCTGCCTATTTCAAAGTGGAGATTGTAATATAAAGTCCGAAATAAAAAGGCGCAGGATTTCGCCCGCGCCTTTCTAAATAACTACTATCTACGGTTAATGCACATCGATCCGAAAACCGCCGTAGATGATGCGTCCGTAAACCGGAGCGTACATAAAGGCGGCGTCGTCGGTATGCTTCTCCTGCTGGATGTAATTGGTCAGGTTCCTGCCGCCGATATAGAGCGTATAGCAGTCAAGAAAGGTATATGATACCCTGGCGTTGAGAATAATAAATGATTCAGTCTCCTTGATCTTAGTCGGTTCCTCATCGTCCATGAAGTAGTCGATGAACATTTTGCCCTTGTATTGACCGTCAAGAATGAATCTCCAGTCAAGTGGGGAATATTCAACTTTTAATCCGCCCGCCGTCTCGGGATACCGCGATATCTTCCTGCTTTTCTCCTCGTATTCGGTACCGATCCAGTCACTTCTTGGATTGTCATACTCGCCTTTGTTGTAGGCGAAATCGACCGCAAGGGCAAGATCGGGTGTGACCGCCGATTTGGCTCCGAATTCGGCGCCCATGACAAAGGCATTGTCGACATTTTTCCATTGATAGGAATATCCAAGGTTTTCAATTTCCGGACCGGCATCGGTGAAGTCGATCTTGTTTTTCAGATCGGTTCGGTACAGGCTGAGATTGAATGACATACGGGGCAGGGCATAATCGGCCGAAACGCTGAAACTGGTTGACCTCTCCGGCTCCAGATCGGCGCCTTTCCAGATTCGAGGCGACCCGCTGCAGAGATGCATATCTTCCGAAAAACCGTAGGGTACCCTGAACCCGGTGCCGAAACTGCCGCGCAGGGTCAATTCCGGAGCGGGTTTGAACTTTACGGCAAATCTCGGATTGACGGACGTTTCGTCGAATTTCGCCGGTTGGTAATCCAGAGAAGCGACGTCGGCGGACCCCCGGAAATTGTCTTTGGATTTATGATGGTCGACCCTGACGCCGCCGACCAGTTCGAGCTTATCGGTTACCGCAAATTCATCCTGAACATAAGCGCCGAATTCGTCTGCTTTTTTCTCGCTGTATGAAGTGTATCCGTTTCCTTCGTCATCAATGTATCGGCCGGACTCTTCAAGCTCGTTATGCATAATCTGTGCGCCGGCGAGGACTCGATGCGATCCGGCCATTGGGTGAACATAGTTGATAGTGGTGGCATACAGGTTCTCTTTGGCAATATAAGGGCGCACGTCGTCAACGGGGGGCAGTCCACCGTTGGCGGCCTCATAATCGCTAATGTATGTATCATTGGTGGCATTGCGTTTGTGCCGGGTAAACGAAAAGTCGATATTTAACTCGTCGCCGGTACGGAACTGTTTTTCATAACCGACGGCCCCGGTAAAGCGGTCGGTAATGATGCGTTCGGTGCCGGGAGTAAACGGGTTTTCCCAGGCGTCGTCAATAAGTTCTCCGCCCTGGCGTATTTCGTGGAGTGATCGACCTCGTAAGGTCAGTACATCAGTTTCGGAGAGGTCTTCAATATAGAGGTTAAAACCAAGGTTTTTCGAATTGGTTCGGACTCTGTCGGTGACGCCGTCTGGATTCTCTACCTCGTCCGAGGTCAAGCCGTCGCCGGTCTGATCAATCTCGTTGGCCTTGTTCTGTTGGCCGAAAACGAAAAATGCAAGATTCTCGTTCCGGATACCGGCCGCTACCTCGTATTTATTGGTGGAGTATTCACCGAACTCGACGCCCACGTGTCCCTTGGTCTTCTGGGGAATGGAAGAGATTATATTTATCGCTCCGGCGATGGCGTTGCTGCCGTATAGTGCGGAACCGGCTCCCTTGACTACCTCGATTTGATCGATGTCGGCCGTGCCCAACTGCTGCAATCCGTAAACCGACGCCAGCCCGGAATAAACCGGCTGACCGTTCAGCAGGATTTGAGTATGGTCGGCGCCCAGCCCCTGCATGCGCAGAACGCTGAAATTGCAGAACTGGCATTGCTGTTCCACGCGGATGCCCGGCGTGTTGTCGAGAGCTTCGTAAAGGTTATGGGCAGCCTTGTCAATTATTTCCTGTTTCGTGATAACCTCGGTATAGACCGGTGTGTCCTTGATGTACCGCGGCGTCCTGGTGCCGGTAACAACCATTCCCTGCATTTCAAGGGGGCTTTCTTCGAGAGCGAATTTGATCGTTTCGGTTCCGCCACCCTCAAGGCTAACCTTTTTAACGCCGGTGGCATAACCGACCATGGTAACAATCACCCTATAGGTTCTTGGGCCAAGTTTGCCGATAATGCCGATACCCTCCTGATCGGTGATCGCGCCGCGATTGGTGCCTTCTATGGTAACACTGGCGCCAGGCAGCGCTTCGCCGGTTCCGGCGTCAACTACGCTGACCCTGATGCCGGCGCTTGGCATAGCCAGAGCCAGACTGCATAAAAGCACGCAGGCTGTGCTTATGACTGTTATCGTTCTATACATCTTTGCTTCTCCTTCCAGAGGCTGGTTTTGTGTCTATGTAAATCGCAAAACAGACCGCAGACGGCCCGTTACCAAAGGAGAAACGGGGGAGCGCGATTGGAATTATCAAAGTAAATATTTCGACTTAGATCGACTTTCCCTGAGAGGAAAGAAATAAAAATAACTATTACGAATATAATCAGGGCATTATTTAAGGACAATGTTGCCTTATATAACGCATGCGAATATATGCCATATATAATGTATTCTTTTTTTGTATGTGAATGATGACGGTGGTCTTTCGATTCTTCCGCGTCGTCGTGACCGACAGGATGGCTGTGGACAACAACTCTGCCGTCAGGCAGCACATGCATATGTATCGAGTAAAAATTCGACGATATGAAGCCGGTCAGGCTGAGGAAGACAAGAATGGACAGCAGCCTGAGCAGGCGATCATTTAACCGGGTATTTTTCGTCGCCCATCCAACCATTTTAGCTTGATTCGATCCTTTGCCGGTACTGCTCAAGAGATTGGGACAGGCAGCGTTCGCATTTCTTTCGAGTAGGTATGCCGTGCTCACAGCGATACCTGAATTCCTGAAGCCATTCAACTCCCGCGCGGGGGCAGGTTTCGATAAACTCGGCGAATTCGGTCAATCTTTTAAGAATCTGAGGCGGCATAGCGTGTTCCATTTTACAGGCGGTCTCGTCGGAAATCCTGTCGTCTATAAACAGAACTTTCGTAAAGAAATTCAGAAGAGCTTCATGTCTGCGGACAACGTCTCTGGCCAGCGTCTTTCCTCTGGGCGTCAGGGTAATTATCTCGTATGGGGCGTAATTAATCAGCTTTTTCTCGGCCAGACTGCGGAGAGCGCCGCTGACCGACGACATTTTGACTTTCAGTCTTCTCGATATATCCCTGGTCCGGGCCGCCTGCTTTTCGGAGACGATATGATAAATCGCCTCCAGGTAATCTTCCATGCCGGCGCTGAGTTTGGTTGATGACGTCAAATTATTCTCCTCCTTCAACCGTTTTGGAACGGCAAATACTATTGAGGCCTGCCGAATACTTTATTCTGCCGACTGCGCCGGATTGTTGATTTCCGCCCAATTGGTCGCTTTATCAACGATCCATTCGGCTATTTTCCGGCCGGGCAACAAACCACGCTCCTCGAAAACCACATTCTCCCCCGCAAAAAATTCCAATCCGTCTTTTGACGTATGCCCAAGCCAAGCCATCCAACGCCGGGTAAACCCGGCTGCACCGGAGACCATATACAGACCCAGGACCAAAACCCGGTCGGATTTATCCCGAGCGCGCCGTATTGCCGGGACGCCTTCGGACAGGAAACCCTGTCCCATTCCGGTAAAAGCATAATCGAAATAGCCGATCCCTGTTTTGGCGCAAAGACCTGCGCCGACTTCGGTTATCAATGATGTCCAGGCCGGTTCAAACCTGCGGCTTCCGTGAGCCAGTATAACGATCGATTCCAAGGAAGGATCAACTGATATCTCTTGAAGGCGGTCGAGCAGGACAGCTTTGATGACCTCGGCGTCAGGGGTCGGGCCGATGGTTATCCTGATATCGGCGTTTACGATGTCGATCCCTTCCTCTTTCATTTGCTCCACGATATCTTTATCGCCGTATAACCCCAGGATAGTCGGGAGATCATACAGGGTGTGGCTGGAAGGCGCCACAAACAACGGCAGAACGTAGATTCTGTCGGTTCCGTCTTTTTTCATCTTTGATGTGACCGTTGCAATCGACGGTTCGGCAAACTCCATCAACGCCACCCTTATGGAACTGAATAGACCAGGATGCCGTGATTGCATTATTTCGCTTACCTCTTTTTCAAGGTCAAGCACGGCTTGATTCCAGGCGGGGACGGGCGAACCGTGAGCAACGATGAGAAGCCCTGGTTTTTCTTCCGCGAACAGATTGCCGGTCAGCATCAAAATCGCGATTATTATTCCCGCCGCGGCAGTAAACCGTTTCATCTTGTTTAACTCCCCCGTGTGACGGATTAAGGTCATAAAGCGTCCAGGTTTCACATTATTAGGCAACCCTAATAATATTAGGCAGATATAACATCTTGTCAAGCTTTTTTAAATTTTTTATTCCTTGCGCCGGAAACGGGATTGACTAATTCCCGTATCGCAAACCTCTTTGATTTTTTAAGACAAATTCGTAGATTTTTCACATGGATACCGCGTTGGAAGCTATTACCCTTTTGAGGATAGAAAAAAAAGGACGGCTTTTTCTTTTGAGCTTCTCCAACGGATTTGAGGTTAAGGCCACGAAGGCCGCCATTGAGGACTTAAATCTCTCCGAAGGTTTGGAATTGGCTCCGGAATCATTCGAAGAGATAAAATCCGTCCTTGAAGGAAAATTCGCTTATTACACCGCCGAATCGCTTTTGGCCCGGCGGTCGTTTTCAATCGGCGAATTTGAAGACAGGATGAAGCGGAAAGGTATCGGCGATCATTTTATTCGGCGGATAATCAGCGATTTTCAAGCGAAGAACCTCCTTGATGATTACCGTTATGCCGCCGTCAGGGTGCGGACTCTTATGGATCACAAGCCCGCCGGCCGGAGTTATCTTATTGCGTATCTTCGCAATCGAAAGATTCCTCTGGAAACAGCCAAAGAGGTGGTGAGCGAAGCCCTTGCGCGCGTCAGCGAAATCGAAATCGCAGCGCGTTTACTCCAGAAAAGGCGCTCTTCTTTTATGAAGTTTGATATTGAAACGGCCCGCCGTAAAGCATATAATTACCTGTCGCGCCGGGGAATTTCGTACCGGGCGGCCAGGGAAGCGTTTGAAAACCTGTTTGTAAGACCACGAGATTAGAAAAAGGCGGCAGCCATCAACAGCGCGGAGATCAGACAGTCATTTATAGACTTTTACAAAGCACGCGGACACTCGCATCAGATATCTTCGCCGGTTATTCCGCTGGATGATCCCACGCTTCTGTTTGTCAACGCGGGGATGAACCAGTTCAAGGATATTTTCACCGGTCGGCGCAGGGTTTCGTACAAGCGTGCGGTAACGGTGCAGAAATGTATTCGCGCCGGCGGGAAGCATAACGATCTCGAAAACGTCGGCCAGACGAGCCGCCACCATACTTTTTTCGAAATGCTGGGCAATTTCTCATTCGGCGATTATTTTAAGGAAGAAGCTATTGCCTCCGCATGGGAATGGATAACGAAGACGCTTGGCCTGCCGCCCAACCGGCTTTATGCAACGGTCTACACCGAAGACGATGACGCCTTTGGACTATGGGAGAAGATCGCCCCGGAACTTAAAAACGGGCGGATACTTCGTTTCGGCAAAAAAGATAATTACTGGGCGATGGGTGATGTCGGCCCATGTGGACCGTGTTCGGAGATTCATTTTGATCGCGGCGAGCATCTTTCAAAAAGTCAACCGGACGCATGGATTAACACCGACAGTGAACGATATGTCGAAATCTGGAATTTAGTCTTTATGCAGTATAATCAACTGCCCGGTGAAGATGAATTGGTTCCACTGCCGAAACCGTCGGTCGATACCGGAGCGGGGCTGGAACGGATCGCAGCCGTGATGCAAAAGGTCGATTCCAACTACGAAACCGACTTATTTTTACCGCTGACCGCGCACGTAGCCGATATCACTAGCGTCAAATATGATCCCGGGCGGGAGGGTACCTCGCATCGGGTCATCGCCGACCATGTGCGAGCTTTATCGTTTGCCCTTGCGGACGGCGGCGGCCTGTCCAATGAAGGTCGGGGATACGTTCTGCGCCGTATCCTCAGGCGCGCCGCGCGCCATGGCCGCCTGCTCGGATACAAAGAGCCGATTATCTATAAGCTCGTTCCGACACTGATTGACATTATGGGTAAGCATTACGGCGAGCTCCGCGAAAAGCAGAAGCATATCAAAGAAGTCGTCAAATCGGAAGAAGAACGTTTTAGCGATTTGTTAGATACCGGCCTGGAGCTTTTTTCTATACTTGAACAGAAAGTCAAATCTTCCAGCTCCGATACCATCCCCGGCGAGGACATTTTCAAGCTGTATGACACTTATGGCTTCCCGGTTGACATGACGGCGATCATGGCCGATGAAGCCGGCTTGAAGATGGACATGGACGGTTTCAATATAGCGATGCAACGACAGCAAGAACAGTCACGGGCGGCGTC
>CAZSYD010000026.1:23488-33330 GCA_964611355.1 uncultured Ignavibacteriales bacterium
GTGGAACCCGACCGACTGCGATTTGATTTTTCGCATTTTAAGGCTTTAACTCCTGAAGAAATTTCGGCGGTCGTAAAAATCGTCAACGAGAAAATCCTGGCGGCCATTTCTGTCACCACAGAAACCAAATCGACCGAGGAAGCGATGAAATCCGGCGCAATGGCGTTGTTTGGCGAAAAATACGGCGATGAAGTTCGCGTTGTATCAATCGGCGATTTTTCCAAAGAATTATGCGGCGGCACTCATGTTACCAACACATCAGAGATAGGGTCATTCTTAATCACCGATGAATCGGCTATCGCCGCAGGCGTGCGCCGCATAGAAGCGGTTATCGGAAGAAAAGCCGTGGAGTTGAGTCAGTCCGGGCATAAAATACTCAAGAATCTTAGTGCAACGCTCAATGTTCCTGTTGAGCATGTTGAAGAAAGAGTCGAAAAGCTGTTTCAATCGGATAAAAAGAAGGAAAAAGAAATCAGGAAGCTGAAGGCTGAAAGCGCGCGTATAGCACATACTGGTCAGTCAATCTATGAATCTAAAAAGATTGATGAGGTTGATTTATACTCAAAGAATCTCGGCGATACCGATCCGGATTCAATGGCCGGCTGGGCAGATAATTTTAAGGGTTATGCTAATCCAACTATTGCTTTTGGTTTTGGTAATATCAATGGGAAAGAGACATTTATGGCAAGCGGGTCGTATGCGACCGTGGAAATGGGATTAGACGTAGGGAAAATCTTTGGCGAGATAGCCAGAGAATTCGGCGGTCGAGGGGGTGGGAAGGCGAGTTTTGCCCGAGGTGGTGTAGCCAACGGAACAACCTTTGAGGAATTCCTGGATAAGGCCATAACGAAAATCAAGGAAGCTCAAACATAAATGGCAGGGATAATGCCGCTGTTTGATTTTTTATTACGCATAGTCAAAGGGATGTCGGGTTTTACCGGGATATAATCCCGACAATTGTGGTGAGGGGTATGGAACTGTTTGAAAAGCTTTTGAAAATCAGGGATGATAAGGGAGCCGTCTTTTGTCTGCTTCTTGATCCCGACCGGGTGGAGCGTAATCGCCTAATCAGCATGGCCGAGGCCGCCGCTTCGTTCGGCGTTGATGCTGTTCTGGCCGGAAGTTCGTTTGTCACCAGTCATACGTTTGATTCCCGCATGGCTGATATAAAAAGTTCCACTGATCTGCCGGTGATTATTTTCCCCGGCGGTTCGGGACAGGTATCCAGGCACGCCGATGCTATTCTATTTATGTCTTTGATATCCGGCCGCAACCCGACTTACCTGATCGAGGAACAGGTCAAAGGAGCGCCTTTGATTAAAGCATACGGGTTGGAACCGATTCCAACCGGTTATATGCTGATCGAATCGGGAACAATGACGTCGGTACAATATGTCTCCGGCACAATGCCAATCCCGCGCGATAAGTATGACATTGCTATGGCCCATGCGCTGGCGGCCGGTTATATGGGAATGAAAACAGTTTACCTTGAAGCCGGTTCGGGGTGCGCCAGGCCGGTGCCGGAGAGTATGATCCGGGCGGTGGCCGAATATGGCAAACTGCCGGTGATTGTCGGCGGCGGGATTCGGCGGCCCGAGGAGGCTTCTTCACGGGTGGAAGCTGGGGCTTCTTTTATTGTCATTGGAACCCGGCTGGAGTACGAGAACGATTTCAGCTATATGTCCGAGATGGCCGATGCTGTTCATTGCGTATCGAAAGCGGCGATTTGAAATCTAAAATGAAAAAAGCCGAAAAACGAAAAATTCTTATCGATGCTGCCGTCGAAGCGGTCCATGCCAAAACCGGTTTAATGGAAAAATCAGGCGATGCCATAATTGATATGGCGGCGGGTCTTGCGCGGGTGATAAAGAAAGGCGGTGCTATTTATCTGGCCGGAAACGGCGGGTCGGCTGCCGACTGTCAGCATTTTGCCGCCGAACTGGTGGTGCGTCTGACGGGAAAATTCGAACGCCCTTCGCTGCCGGCGGTTTCGCTGACCTCGGACAGCTCCCTTCTGACCGCCGCCGGAAACGATTACGGCTTTGAAAAGATATTCGCCCGTCAGGTCGAAAGCCTGGTGCGAAAACGCGATATCCTTGTTTTGATCTCCACTTCCGGCAATTCCGAAAATCTTATTTCTGCGGCCCGCGCGGCCAAACTAAAAGATATTCCGGTTTATGTGCTTCTCGGAAACCGCGGAGGCAAACTAAAAAAACATGCCGATAAAGCAATCGTGGTTCCTTCCGATTCGGTTCAGCGTATCCAGGAAGAGCATATTTTCATTATTCATAATCTGGTTCAACTGATGGAAAAGGATCTGTTTGATGAAGCCGGATAAGGTTTTCCTGATTCTTACCTGGACGGGTCTGGCGGGGTATGCCTTTTTTGCTCCGGCTTCGATCGCCGTTTCTCAGATTCTGTTCGGTATCGCGGTATTGGGTTTTTTTGGCTATCTGATAACCGACAGCAGCAGGAAAGACCTTGTTTTTCCACCCGTATTGATTCTGTTTACCGTGCTGCTTTACGTCGGTTACCGGTTCGCATCAATGATTATAGCCGATTCCGACCTGTTGATGATAAAGGAAGACTGGCTGTTTCTTATGGTTCTGGCGGGCGGCGTCATGTTTCGGGATATAAAAAACCTTACGCGCGTTCTCGATATTTTTGCTGCAGGTTTAATCCTGATGGGCGGCTACGGAATCTGGCAGCATTTTGTCGGCGTTGATCTTTACCATAAGGTGCTTCTTGATCGGATGACTTTCGGTTACCGCGTCATCGGCAATTTCTCGACTTACCTGACCTTTTCCGGATTCTTTGCCGTGGCGGCGATATTTATGGTTCCGATCGCCTTTTCCGCCGGCAGTCGAATACGTAAGTTTTACTATCTGCTGGCATCGCAGATCGGCTTGGTCTGTATCCTGTTCAACTATTCCCGCTCAACGATAGTCGCCCTGATTGTCGGAGTCATTGTGCTTTTGCTCCTGATTGGCGCCCGGTATCGTCGCTGGGTTTCGCTGGTTATTCTGCTTACGCTGGCGGTGGGAATGGTAATATCGCCTGACTTCATGAGCCGGTTCAAAAACATGAAAAATGAATTAAGCGCCGGCTATGCCAATTCCCGGTTGGCTATCTGGGGCGCGACTATATCCATGATTGAGGAAAAGCCTCTCTTTGGCGTGGGGCCGGGTAATTTCCACGATAATTATATCACTCATCGCCGGAACCGCACCGGCCGAAACCTCTCCCACGCCCATAACGATATCCTGAACGTTGCCGCCGAGTCGGGGATACCATGTGCCGCCCTGTTTATGATAATGTGGCTTTTGGTTCTTCTGTATCTATACCGGGGATATAATCGTTGTCCCGACGGTTTCCAAAGGGGGTTGCTTTTGGGGTCGCTGACGGCCTCGCTCGTATTTCTGGTTATGTCTCAGTTCGAGGCCTCTTTTGCCGATGAAGAAGTCAGGCTTCTGCTTATGTTTGTCTGGGGCATAGGCATGGCGGTACTGGGAAATCTGAAAGCATCCGAGAGACTGTCGGAAATAGCGTGACAATTGGCTTGACAGGATTTGGAATCGGCATATATTGAGACGGCTTATGGCTAAAGGAAAGAAAAAACCGGAAGATTCGGGCCTGCCTTTCGGGCCCAAAAATTATGCTCTGATGGGCGCGGCCCTGGTTTTTATTATTCTTGGATTCATTTTCCTCGGCTCGGGGGATATAACGCTAGCCCCGATCCTGCTGGTTCTGGGTTACTGCGTGCTTTTTCCGATCGGTATAATCTGGAAAGACCGGGCGAAAAACGTTGAAACGGAGAAATAGAGGCGGTCATAAGTCTTAAAAAAGGCGACTGCCCTAATCTTGGGCAGTTAGCTCAGCTGGTTTAGAGCACCTGCCTTACACGCAGGGGGTCACAGGTTCGAATCCTGTACTGCCCACCATAAAAAGCCGCCGGAAGAGAGATAAAAGCGACGATAATAGAATAAGCATATATAATTCGTTATAGAGTAATCGCGGGGTTGTAGTTCAGTTTGGCTAGAACGCCTGCCTGTCACGCAGGAGGTCGCGAGTTCGAGTCTCGTCAACCCCGCCATAGACTTTAAAAGCCCCGAAACTGGTCGGGGCTTTTTTATACAAATGCAATCTTAAGACTACTCGTAACAGCAATGGTATTAGCCGTTACTGAAGACCCCAGGCCGCGATTCCGTACGCACTTATTCCACCGACACTGTCGAAATTCCCGCCTGCGATCAGCTTGTTGTTCCACACCTCCAGTCCATAGACGATGTCGTTCATTCCTGTTCCGAGGGCGGTCCAGGACGTATCATTCCAGGCGGCAATATAGTTGACATCGACCCCACCGGCGGTGGAGAATCCCCCCGCTGCAATCAGCTTGTTATCAAAGACGGCGAGATCATAGACCCAGTAGTCTGTCCCCGTTCCGAGAGTGGTCCAGGAGGAACCGTCCCAGGCGGAAATATACATTTGTTCAGTGAAGTTCATTTGGGATGCTCCACCCCGTATTAACTTGTCGCCATAAACGGCAAGAGCAGTTGTACTGCCGCCCTGCTGTATGACGGGACCATCCGGAACAAAGGTCCATGACGTACCATTCCATACGATGAGCCTTGTGCCGGCACCTGCATAAAGCTGGCCGTCATAGACGATGAGCTCAGAGACAGTCTCGTTCCACCCGGCCCCCAGAGAGTCCCATGAAGAACCATCCCAGGCGGCAATTCCAGGCGCACTTACTCCACCGGCACTGTCGAAATTCCCGCATGCGATCAGCTTGTTGTTCCACACCGTGAGCCCCCAGATATCGGCATCCGTTCCCGTTCCGAGAGTTGACCACGCCGTTCCGTCCCACGAGGCGATATTGTTCGCATTAATTTCTTCACCGGTTTCGGTATAAAGGCTGGTGAACATTCCAGCGGCTATGAGCTTATTGTCATATACGGCGAGCGCATCCGCCCCTCCGTTAGACACCAATATCTCCCAAGATGATCCGTCCCAGGCCGAGATTCCCCAGCCTGCAGCAATCAGCTTGTTGTCATAAACAGTAAGCGCAGACGCCCCGCCGAAGAAATCTTCCGTTCCGAATGCTGCCCATCTCCATTGAGGGTCAGATGCTGTAGGTTTATCATCATCCGAACAACTGACTGTGAGCAAACCCGCTATAATGGCAAGGAAGAATAATATTAAAACGTTTGACTTCGTCACGTGCATATGACCTCCTATTGGAGAAGTAAGACGATGCAAGACAAATGTTTTTATATGAGAAAATCTTCATATAAGATATGTTGTCCTTATCAGATAGTCAAACAAAAACCAGGCTTTGGGCTGGTTTGATTCAATTTCTTTATTTTCCAGCAATCGAGATATGTTGATATACTTCAAGGTCTTTTGATTACGACCGGATATTCTCTCAAGTAATTATCTTCCAACGTGTTCCGCTTTGTGTGGAATAGTCTTTTTCCACCTGAAAATTGAATTTCACAAAAGTTTGGGGAGAGTGATATTGGGGCCGCCATAAACCTTGAAAGCCTCGGTTTACACCGAGGCCTTCGCATTTTCTATCTGGACTTTCAAAGAGGATCAATGTCCAATTATTTCAGCAGCAGCATCTTCTTCGTCTCTACGTGATCGCCAGCCTGGAACCGATAGAGATAGACGCCTGTAGCGACTGTAGTCCCGGAAGCAGTTGTGCCGTCCCAAGTAACAGCATAAGCTCCCGCGGGCTCTTCACTGTCAACAAGCGTCCGCACTTTCTGCCCCAGCACATTATACACTGCGATCGTTACATGACTCCGCCGTGGTAAACTATACCCAATGGTCGTTACTGGATTGAACGGGTTAGGATAGTTCTGGGCCAAATCGAATCGGTAAGGCAGAAGTGAGCCCTGGGTATCGTCCTCAACACCGGTCAAAACGTTTAGAATCGTGGAATCATCGTAGTTGCCATCGCCGTCGTTGTCGAGCAGCCATTTGATCTGACCCAGATTAGTCTCATCCCACTCCGGGGCCACCGTACCTAAGGCTCCGGCCGGGAGACTGACTGTCTCGGTCTTAACCCATTTGCTCCCACTCGGGCCGACTGTCCAAAACTCAAAATCGATGGTCTGACCGGTGGAGTAATCCCGGAGGCTGAAAGTCGCGCCTCCGGCGGTTGTGAGATCAAGCCGCTCTCCGGAATTCAGGGTCACTCCTTCTAGCGCGAACAGTCGGTCTTCGCTGGCACCCATGCAAAGACATGACAGACGGCACCCTTTGGTGGCCGGATCATTGTTAGCTACCGATAGGCCGGTATCATACGTGATCTCGTCGGTCTGCGACGGATCCGCGCCGCCGCGAGCGTAGTAATAATTGGTGGTGCTATCCCAAATTGAAAGCGTCATGGCCGTGTCGTCGGTTGTCCCTATATCACACTTGTACGTGTCGGACGGAAGCAGATAACCGTAGGGTCGCGAGGGAGACCCGTTGATCCGGACATGCGTAAAGGCTCCGGCAATTGCGGACCATACGGTGTCGCCGCGGAAGCCGATTCGCCGCCCGGAATGATCCTCGATTACGACATCCGTGACACCGTTAAAGAGAACATTCAGCGAATCATTCGCGATGTAGGCGATCCTAAGGGCGGGGCGATGTGGCGCCGGTGAGGACAGTGTCGGTAAGCGCAGGTACGACGCTGAAGAATCCATCATGTGACAAAAGCCGAGAGGTCCGGGCCAGTTTTGGAAGTCAGAGTATGACCAGCTATTGGCAGCCGAGTCGATAAACAACGTGTCCCTCCGGTCCGGGATGTCAGGAGCCGGATGGTTACAGTCATAGATAAAAACCAAGTACCGTCCCGGTGTAGCTGTGTCGGCCTCCAGTCGATACGGGTTGACCACATGTCCGCCGCCGTCTGGACCGTTGTTGCCGATCGCCAGCATTGGACCGTTGACGTAGTTTCTACCCATCATTTCCTTGAGCTTTGCGAGTGTCTCGCGCGGGCTGTCAGGTTCGTTGGCTGTCATGCAGGCTTGATGTTCGTATCCGTACTGTTGAGTGTAATACTCTGTGATCAAGTTGCGCCTGTACCCCGATGTATCGAGTTCGTGCAGGCCCGCGAACGCCCCCACACCAGGGTGGGCAGCGTGAAAATTGGTCGAGTCGAAGAACGCCAACGGCGAGGAAGCTCCAAAACCAAAACACGAGCCGCCCCAGTCATCCTTGATATCGCGCCAGCACATCACCGCTGGCAAGTGATAGTACAGCTGACCGCCGACGTTTTCGTAACATTGATCGACTCCGAAGGCGCGAACGAAACTGGGCCAATCCGGGAAATCCTTCGGCTGCGCGTTGACAATCAGCGGATTGTAGAACGCGAATGGGTATGGCTGTCCGGTGAAAGGGTCGTTTGCGTGGGCGTAGTCGAACTGGGCGAACCAGGTTGCCGGCCACATGTGGGCCTCGTCGTTGGGGAAACGCCATCCGTCGACCTCCGGAAAGAACGGAATCAAACTGGAGTCCGCCGTCTTCCGAACCAGGGTCCACGGCTTAATCGTAAAAGGACCAGCCTGAGCATTGATGCTGCTGTCCGTTACATCCTCCAGACGGATGAGGTACTTCGCCGAGACATCTTCCGGGACCGCCCAGGCATACTCACCCGTGGCGGCATTTATGTTTAGAGCCACAGTGTCCCACCAAATCAGGTCGGGGTCGTTGGTGGCACTTGACAGTATGTGCACGTGCGCCACGCTGTCGGTCTCCCAGCGGATTTTGCAGGTATCGCCCTCGCCAAAGAACTCGCCCGGCGTCGGGTAAGTAATCCGGATTGGAGATTCATAGCCGGAATTCGGGTTGTATTCATCGGCCCCAATATCAACTATTGCGACATCATCACTATCGCCATCTATAACACGATCTTCTCGGTCAATATCATAGAATCCCACGACGCTGGCATCTCTGCCGGCATCGACCAATGGAGAGATATCCAAAAGATGATGATTGAAGATTCTAAAGACATCCCCAGTATCGGCTACATCTCTTATATCGCCGAGAATATATAGGGAATCGGCAGTACTGCGAACTACGTAAAACCAGGGATATTCCAAGGTATCCGGCTGAATAATAGTATGTTCAAGGTGGCTGTCTCGAAATACGGAATCATCGGTTATGATAATAGAAGTGTTGCTTATTGAATCATAACTGAATTGAGAAATGGAATCTACGATCTCTGGAGTAAACATAGGATCGAGATGTAAGTTGGAAGCGTATTCTCCCCCTAATGTAGCGACATCTTCTACGCTGTATAAGCCTCCACTCGAAGTCCAGAAAAACAGTTCTCCTTTGGAACCTATGTCATTCCAGAAATCATTCTTAGCAAGCAGGGGAGTGGTTTCAGTGTATTTGAAAATACCATAATTCCCATTATTGAAAAAGATATTGTTCACCACATCATTATTATCCGTTGCGGATGGATAATACTTTAATCCCATCCCATAGCTGTATCCTACGGTGTTGTTGGTAAAATTGATACTACCCGGCCCAATATCTACAGCATCATGACCGAACCCAGAGGGAAATGTATTGCCATTGCCAACGATAACATTGTTTGCAATATCAAAATTGATATTATCTATCCCATAGTCATTGGCTATTATACCATCATTCGCATTAGCTGAGATAAATGAATTGAAAATATCAATACTGCCTGAACCGGACATATACCAGACACCTATTCCATACTCCCCATTACCGGCCAACTGACAATTATCTATGGCAGCATGTATAGAGTGGTTATTTCTAAACTCTAAAGATAATCCATCAGCTCCATTTGATAGTGAAGAAACATTGATTAAAGAAAGAGCTTGAATACTGCCACTATCACAATTGGCGGATAGGGCGGTAAAAGTATTGTTCCTGAAGGTGGAATTGGAAACTTGAAAATTATTATCGTTAAAGCCGTTGAGCGATAAGGCGTGATGATTATTTTCAAAAAGACAACTATCAATAAAGGCATCCCCTTTAGTGACAAGACCAAATTCCGAATATAGAACCTTGCAGTTAGTTAAATTAATAGTTCCCGAAGGTTCGACTTTAATACCTCGGCTCCAGTACAGGGGATTCCCCGTATCGTCAAGATCTGTATTGCCACCATAAGAATCATCCCGCCAGGATGTGAAAACAGTATTATTTGCTGTCAGAGAACCCAAAACAGTCATATTATTGGCAGGATCAACATAGAACATTTTTAAAATTGAACCTTCACCAATCTCCAAAGCTCCACTCTCTGTAATACCCAAAACATTAATAATAAATGGTAGTTCATTGGAAGATTGTAAATATGCATTGCCATCGACAATACAGTTATGAAAATTGAAGGCATTTAATGTGGTGTTATTCGCAGTATTATTTTTAATACTTTTTATGCTACATCCATTAAGATAGATTATCCCAAAAAAGGGATCGGGCCAAAAGAAAACATTTTCAAAATGATTATTCTCTAAGACAACTGACTTTGCGAAACCCAAATATATAGCCTGCGTTTTAGTCAAATAATTATCAAAGTGACTGTTCTCAAAGGTACAATTACGAATGGTAACATCCCATACCGCACCCCGGCCTAACTGTATGGCGTACGGATCATAAAAATCAAGAAAACTAAAAAAGTAGTCACTGAAATTACTAAATGAACAGCCATCAAAAGTAATATTACCACCCTGAAAATTAAATGGTTCTGTATTTACACGGTAGGCAGGGTTGTCAAAGACACAATTGTTAAAAGTAATATCATAGCTGTTGAAGTATACTGCCCCCCATTAGTGACAGTTGGTTATTAAGGTAGTATTTTGCGGCTG
>CAZSYD010000027.1:0-31913 GCA_964611355.1 uncultured Ignavibacteriales bacterium
ATTTAATTCAAAATAAGACCAATTCCGTCTTGTATAATTAATAGATACAACTATCCTTTGAAAGAAAAGGACTTGTAATAACTCTCAAAGTATGGCCGCGATGGCTGCCAGACGGTTTTTGCGGAATAGCTTCATTACTCCATCGACAGGGCACGGGTTGCATCCCAGATCGACATGAGTGGTCATAATAGAATCCAGATTCTTATCAAACAGAGCCGCCTTTTTTTGTCCAAACTGCTTTGCAGCAAACAAGTTAGCCCCACGCAGAACGTCGCAATCTTCACAAACGGGCATCTTCTGGATTTCTGCCAGCATCTCGGCCACCTTTTCGGCCGACGGTTTCCCGGGCACTTTACCCTCCGATTCCCTTCGGATTATTCTGTTATATTTATAGAGAAATTGAAGCCTATAAGCAAGGGAAAAATGGATGATGCAGCTAAATAATCGATTTTTCTGAAACAAAAAAGCCTATTTACGACTATTGGCTATTATTAATCAATAAGATCTCCAAGCCGTTGCCAGCGAACCCGTTGGAAAAAATGGACGAGATTATAAGTCACCGAGCGCGGAATCGAGGTCAGATCGGCCAGGGTTATTTCGGGCGCATTGACATCGGGCGACCACGACCAGTGAATCAAAATCGCCTCGCCCTGAACCAAATCAAGCGATACCGGGCCCCAGAAACGGGAGTCATAGCTGTTATCACGATTATCCCCCATGACAAAGATATACCCATCGGGAACCTTGAACTGGGGGAAATTATCGCGCCGTTCGGCGCCGCCCGACCGGGATTGGGGATCGGTATATTTGCTGAACTCGGGGTCGGGAAACGGCTTCCCATCAACGTACAGAATCTTTCCCATGACCTGGACCACCTGCCCTTCTACGGCCACGCACCGCTTGATATAGTTGGTGCGCCGATCGACCGGCCACCTGAAAATCACGACGTCGCCCGGTTGTGGTTTTCTTATTGCCGGCAGGCGCCAGCCGAAAAACGGAATCTGCGCGCCGTAAAGGAACTTGTTGGCCAGAAGAAAATCGCCGATCAAAAGCGTATCTTCCATTGAAGACGAGGGAATCTTATACGCTTCGACCATAGAGGTTTTGATGATAAAGGCCAGAATCAGGGCTATTCCCAGCGACTTGGCGTATTCATAAATGCCTGATGACGATTTCCTCTTAGGCACGGTACCTCCAGTTACAGCAATTCGATTATGTTATTAGCCCGCTATTTTGTCAACTCACTTTTCTAAGAAACCTGTCCCATCTTATGCGGCCCGCAAAATGCGTTGCCGTATACCAGACCGTTTTTGGAATAGTGCCGAGGTCGGCCAGGTCGATTCCGGGAGCGCCCTCATCAGGAGCAATCGACCATTGAATCAGCATGGCTCTACCTTCGATCAGATCCAGAGCCACCGGACCCCAGAAACGAGAATCATAGCTGTTATCACGATTATCGCCCATGGCAAAGACCATTCCCGGCGGTACGCGATAAGGCCCGAAGTTATCGCGGGGAATTTCCCTGCCAGTAAATATTCTGTTGTCTAAATGTTTGCAAAATTCGGGATCCGGAAAAGCAAGGCCGTCAATATAAAGAACTTTATTCCGAATTTCCACGATCTGGCCTTCGGTGGCAACGCATCTTTTGACATAATCGGTCTTAAGATCGCCGGGGAATTTGAAGGTTATTATATCCCCCTGCCGCGGCGGACGTATGGCCGGAAAGCGAAATCCCGTGAAAGGAATCTTCGCTCCGTAGATAAACTTATTGGCCACGACAAAATCGCCGACCAGAAGAGTACCTTCCATGGACGGCGTCGGAACCAGGTACGCTTCGGCAATCGAAGTCTTTATTACCAGCGCAATCAGTACGGCCAGGAAGAGAGCTTTGAAATAGCCAAATGTATCGGATAAAAGCCTTTTTCGCACAAAGTCTCCAACGCAAATAATAATTTACCCTGATATAAAACGAACAATATCGTTGTAGGTTACAAAAACAATCAGAAGCAGAAGGAATACCAGTCCGACTTGCTGGGCAATCATCCGCTGGTTGACGGTCAGCGGCGAACCTTTGATTTTTTCGACCAGCAGGAAAACCAGATGGCCGCCGTCCAGCATCGGAATCGGCAGGATATTTAATATGGCCAAATTCACCGATAGAAAAGACATGAAAAACAGAAGCGCCGAAAAACCAAGCTGCGCGGTCTGGCCGGCCATTTTGGCAATAAAGACCGGCCCGCCGATCATTTTAACCGAAACCTTGAGCGATACCAGATCCCAGATAAACCTGACGATTTTATCGACGAAATCAATTACGACTACAAAACTTTTATAGGCCGCGCCAAAAAATCCCAGACTATGATACTCTACGCGCCAGCCGACGCCGATTCTCCCCTGATAGATTTTTTCGCCCTGTTCATTATAAGCCTCTTCGGCCATAGTGGTAACGGTGGCCGACATTTCCCGGCCCTCGCGTTCCCAGACGATTGTGATCGGTTTTTCGACTTCTTTTGAAATCAAGACCGCCATCTCGGAAAAACCGGCCACGGGAGTACCGTTGATCGATTTGACAATATCGTCTGTCATAAGCCCGGCCTGATCGGCGGGATTGCCTTCGACCACCATCCCGATAACGGCGTGATCGGGATCGGTGACCGCCTCTCCCTGAAACAGGAACAAACCCCATAAGATCAGCCAGGCGACCAGGAAATTGGTAAACGGCCCGGCGATAATAACCGCCGCACGGGTGGCAATCGACTTGGACATATATTCATACGGCGCGCCTGTCGCTTCCTCGTCGGGATTTTCACCGGCCATCTTAACGAAACCGCCCAATGGAATAGCGCCGATACTGTACTGCGTTTCGCCGAATTTTCTCGAAAATATTGAAGGAGGAAATCCCAGCGAGAACTTGTCAACCCGGATTCCGGCCTTCTTGGCCAGGAGGAAATGCCCCAGTTCGTGAACAAAGATCAAAACGCCGAGGACAAATATGGTTGACAAAGCAGTAATCATGTCAGTTTCCCAATCAACTCAGCGGCCAGGCGCCTGGTTTGCCGGTCACAATCAAGAATGTCGTCAAGAGTCGGGTTCATGTTTACGTTATGTTTAGCTAAAATCCTTTCAACAAGTTCCGTAATCGCGGTAAAACGAATCCGACCGGAAATAAAACCTTCCACTGCCACCTCGTTGGCGGCATTCAGCGCCGTCGGCGCGGTGCCTCCCGTTTCTGCCGCCTGCCGGGCCAGCCGCAGGGCCGGGAATTTCTCTTCGTCCGGTTCAAAGAAACTCAATTGCGCCGTCTGAGTCAAATCTATCCGACCTTTATCCGACGGCAGACGATCCGGCCAGAACAAGGCATAAGCAATCGGCAGTTTCATATCGGGATATGAGAGTTGAGCTATAATCGAACTGTCAACAAACTCGACCATGGAATGAACAATCGACTGGGGATGAATAACCGTCTTTATCCGGTCAGGCGAAATCGAAAAAAGCCAGATCGCTTCGATCAACTCCAGTCCCTTGTTCATCATAGTGGCCGAATCAATGGTAATCTTTCTCCCCATTTTCCAGGTCGGATGCGCCAGCGCCTCTTCGACGGTTATATCCTTGAAGGTTTCCTTGTTCCTGTCCCGGAACGGCCCGCCCGAAGCTGTCAGCCATATGCGGCGCACCTCGCCGGTTTTACCGGCATTCAGGCACTGCCAGATAGCCGAATGTTCCGAGTCCACCGGCAGAATTTTTGCGCCTGACTTTTTCACTTCGGCTTCAAACAGCGGCCCGCCAATCACCATTGATTCCTTGTTGGCCAGAGCCAGCGGCTTGCCGGCTTTGACTGTTTCCAGCGAAGCCGGAAGTCCGGCTGCGCCAACCAGCGCATTGAGGACAATATCGTTCTCCGGAAGCGCCGCCAGTTTTTTCAAACCTTCCTGCCCGTAGTCGATTTCGAACCCGGGTGAAGGAAATATCTCTTTTATCGCCGCCGCCTCTTTTTCGGAATAGACGGCAACATGACGGGGATGAAAACGCTTTATATGATCGGCAAGGAGTTTTATATTTCGTCCCCCCGCCAGCGCCACGATTTCAAAGCAGCCCGGGTGGGAAACAATTACTTCCAGAGTCGAGCGGCCTATGGAACCGGTCGAGCCGAGTATGGTGATCTTCTTCACAACCATTTATACAACGTTAATTTCAGTCGATCGTTTCATATATGGTTTAACCTAAGACAACTCCATTCAATATAAAAAATCGCCCCGATTGAAGACCGGGGCGATTAAAAATATTTTTAGTTATTGCCCGGCCTTTGTAGTCGAATCGGACTCAACAGGGGGCGGCTGTTTGCCTTCTTCCCAGAGCCGGATCATATGCACCGGCTTAACCGGTTTATCGCTTTTGTCGGTTTCAACGCCGCCGATCTTGTTGACCACGTCCATCCCTTCGACCGTCTGGCCGAATATGGTGTATTGGCCGTCAAGGTTAGGAAGCTGGCCCAGGCAGATATAAAACTGGCACGAGGCCGAATTAGGATCCGGTCCGCGGGCCATCGCCAGCGTGCCGGGCATATGTTTGAGAGTTGAGAATTCGGCCGGAATTACATAACCGGCGTCGCCGGTGCCGTCCCCCTTGGGATCGCCGGCCTGAATGACAAAACCTTTAATAACCCGGTGGAAGATCAGGCCATTATAAAAGCCTTTATTGGTCAGTTCGAGGAAATTATTGGCATGGTTGGGAGCGACATCGGGAAAAAGCTCGAGGACAATTTTGCCCATGTCGGTTTCCATAATCACTCGCGGTCTTTCGGGTTCAGCCATTTTGGCCTCTTCTTTCTTCTCAGTCTCCTCTTTGGAACAGCCGGCCACCAGAAAAACGGCGACAAGAAAAACTATGAATTTTTTCATCGGTTTCCCTTTCGGTTAAGCGGGAGAAAAGAGCTTCCTTTCGCTTTTCTTCAATTTACCGCAAATATAGACGGTTAAAGTATTGTTTGTCAAATAAATAAGTAACACGAAAAACCGGATTTTGATCACGGTATATTAAGTATCATTGCCGTTGGGCTGGATGTTCCCCAATAATTGGAAGCGTCAACCGAATCGAGTGTCATAATGCCGTTGACCGGGACGGTCAGCATGGTATGCTCCCCATCTTTGAGATACCCGTCAGATAGACTATATATGATGACATGAAAATCGTCGGCAACAGTGTTGTACATAATATCCATCCCGGAAGAACCTTCGCCCAGAACGGGAGCACCCGCAAAATCGTCGCGGTTGAAGACAAGGAGGATGGCGCCCAGTCTGGTACTCGCCTTGTAGGTAACCGTCAGAATATTGCCTGAGGTTGCGGAATACAGGATTACATGATCCGGCATCGAGTCGATCAGGATATCGCCGAAGCATTCGAAATTGCCGGCTTCCATCAGGCAGCCGTAGATTTGGGAATCAACAAACTGACCGGAGTCATCCCATTGATCCCATATGACCGCATACTGCCCCGCCTGCTGGTTTTCGTTGACCAGTTCTCTGATAACCGCTTCGGTGGAATCGATTATATACAAGTGTACATCGGAGGCGACCGGCAAGTCGTAGTCAATTCTGACCGGGCCTTTGGACGGATTGATATAGGCCGGATAAAGAGCATAACTGTCTGGCAATACGTCCAATGGCCTTGAAAAGGCCAAAGCCCCCTTTCCCGAGGAATAACACCAGTCGGTCGAATCGCCGCCGAGGACCTCGCCCTCGTCATTGGTCAGAGTAATCCCTTTGAATCGTTGCGCCGTATTTCCAATATTACCGCCGTCATCATCGGGGCCGGTACTGTCGTCACCGCACTGAGTCAAAATCAGGCTTATTGTAAGAAATGAAACAAGCAGCAAAGTCTTCTTAATCATGCTTTCCTCCGCCAAGATGAATACACCGAAAAGGACGGGCAGCCTTGTCGGTAATCGCCGGCCGATATCGCAGGTTTTTTGTCAGCAGTATCTATGTACGATATTATAATAACATCTATCCCTTTATGTTTCAAGATTATTTTTTGAGAAACCGTTATTATTGATTACTACCTGAAAAGAAGTTATATTCAATCTTGACATGCGATTACGCACCCAAAAAAGGCTAATGCCATGAATCGTACGGAAAAAACCATCAGTCTGTTGATTATACCTATGGCATTAGTATTACTTTTTAGCCCGTCAGGAATGCTGTCTGCCGACGACAAACCTGAAGCCGAAAAGGAAGAAATCATGGCGCAGGCTGAAGAGGCAAAAACAAGCGACGCGAAAGAGCTGTTAAACCAAGCGGACGAGGTTTTCAGGAAAAAGCAATACGCCGAATCGCGCAAGATTTATCAGCAGGCGCTTGAAGTAGCTAAAACCGCCGGTAACAATTCGGATATGACCGAAGCGATGGCGATGATCGCCCGCACCTGCCTGATTGGAGATGACAAAAAGTCAGGGTATCACTGGCTGAATTCTGCGGAAAAGCTGGCTCTCCCCCGGGAACCGCTGGGCTGGTCGCGCGTTCAATCGGTCAGGGGGCGCTTTCTCTGGCAGGAAGACAGACTGATAGAGGCCACCAAATTATTTAAAGACCTGTACCAATACTGCTCCGACCGCAAACTTTATGAACGGGCAATCGACGCCGCTCATATGGTAGCCATCACGGCCGACCACGAAGAACAGATTACATGGGGTAAAAAGGGAATCAGGGAAGCCGAGGCCGGCAGCATAACCGGCTGGCTGGGGCCGCTCTGGAATAACCTCGGTGTGACCTATGAAGATATGGAACAATACGACAGTTCACTGGCGGCTTATAAGAAAGCGCGTGGATACCATTACCGGCACGGTACCGAAAGCAATAAAATGATTGCCGACTGGGCCGTGGGTCACGCTTATTTAAATCTCAAAGATTACGATGAAGCCGAAAAATGGCTTGAACCTCTCGTTGAATGGTGTGAAAAGCTTGAGGATAATGAATTTTTGGGATTAACCTGCCGCGATCTGGGCGAAATCAATCTGGCGGGAGAGCAATATCAAAGCGCCCTCGATTATTTTATCAGGGCCGAAAAGCTGCTCAAGGAAGTCGGTATGCCTGACTGGAATGCGGAAGGTTATGATAAACTCCTGAATCAAATAAAAGAATTACGTAAGAAGGTTGAGTAATTGTCTCTTTCGAGTCCGGTTTCCGGTAACTATTTAACTTCGGCGCGGCCGTGATAGAATTTCCCCTAAGCGGTGTTGAAACCTACTGGTGGCTGCCGCTGGTAGTGGCTTTTTCGATTTCATGCGTCACCTCCACGGCCGGTTTGTCGGGAGCCTTTCTACTTTTGCCGTTTCAGGTCAGCGTGCTGGGTTTTGCCAGCCCGGCCGTTACCCCTACCAATCTCCTGTTTAGCGTTATCGCCGCTCCCAGCGGCGTGTATCGCTTCTGTTGCGAAAAGCGGATGGTCTGGCCGCTGGTATGGACAATTGCCCTGGGCTCGCTTCCCGGCCTGCTTCTGGGTATCTTTATCCGGGTCAGGTATTTGCCCGATCCCCGGGCATTTAAGCTATTCGTAGGATTGGTCCTAATCTATATCGCCGCCCGACTGCTGCCTGATGCTATCCGCTCGGCAGACAAGCCAAAAATGAAAAACACAAACAGTAAACTTTTTGAGGTGGCGCCACTGGCCTTCAATCTTCGCCATATCATATACAGGTTCGAAAACAGGGAATACCAGGCGTCAACGCCGGCGATTTTTGTCCTTTCTGTCGTGGTCGGGATAATCTGCGGAATCTACGGGATCGGGGGCGCCGCCATCCTGGCCCCCGTGCTGGTGACGATCTTCAGATTGCCGGTTCACGCGGTCGCCGGAGCGGCCCTGTGCGGAACCTTTTTGAATTCCACCGTCGGAGTCTTATTCTATATCCTTATTGCACCGGTTTTTGCCGGAGGTGAAATCGCCGTACAACCTGACTGGCATCTGGGTCTTATGTTTGGGATCGGCGGCTCCGCGGGCATATATCTTGGAGCGCGTATTCAAAGATTTCTCCCCGCCCGTTTAATAAAATTGATCCTGGGACTTATCATGCTGTTTATATCCGGAAGGTATATTATCGAGTTTTTTGTGTGATTTCAGGAAAATAAGGCTCAGGGGTTGTAAGAAAAACCCTGCCGGTATTGAAACCTTCGGGCCAGTTGAAGGAAAGGCCGGTATTTATCCATTAATAGATATATCCAAAAACAACTTGCCTCGCAGCTACAAATCGATATATTTGTGAAGTTATGAGGAAAAGATTGTTAAAAATTTCACATAATCTGATGACTTTGGGGTTTAAAATTGGCAATACATAGTATCTATATGGTCGGCGCCGGGGTTATGGGAACCGGCATCGCTGAAACGGTAGCCTCGACCGGAACCGATGTATATCTTATCGACAAGACCACCGAACTGGCACAGAAAGGAATCAAGCGGATTTCCGAGAATATAGACCACGAGATTGAACGCTGGGGTATGACAAAGTCGGATAAAAAAGCAATCCTTTCCCGCATTCACCCCAGCGGCAATTTGTCTATTATTGGCGATGCCGAAATGGTAATTGAAGCGATTCCGGATCACCTTGATATCAAGCTGGAGCTATTCGCCCAACTCAATGGTCTTTGCCCTCCTGAAACGATTCTGGTGACAAACACATCAACGCTGTCAATATCGGAAATCGCTTCAGTGACCAACCGGCCGGAAAAGGTTATCGGGATGCATTTCCTTAATCCGGTGCCAAAAATTCAGATAGTCGAAGTAGTGCGCGGACTTAAAACATCCGATGCTACATATAACACTATTCGTGAATTTGCGGCTTCGATGAATAAAACGCCGATTCAGGTTTATGAATACCCCGGTTATGTAACCACGCGAATTAGCGTCCCGCTTTTGAATGAAGCGATGCACGTATTAATGGAAGGTAATGCCTCGGCCGACGATATCGACACCGCCATGAAGCTCGGGTTTGGTTTCAATGTCGGGCCGCTGGCTCTGGCCGACATGATGGGTCTCGACGAGGTCATGGCCTGGATGGAAAATCTGCTGGCGGAGTTATCCGAACACAAATATAATCCCTGTCCTCTGTTGCGGAAGATGGTTCGCGCCGGGCACCTCGGCGTCAAAACCGGCGAAGGGTTTTTCAAGTACGACGCCGAGGGAAATCGCATTAAAGAAGATACCGGCGACGAGAAATAGTCATGAAGATTCTGATCTTAAACTGCGGGTCATCATCGGTCAAGTACCAGTTGTTCGACATGGAGCAGGAACTGGCCCTGGCCAGGGGAGTGGTGGAACGCATCGGCATGTGCGCTTCGGTGCTAAGGCACAAACCGCATGATCGGCCCCAGACGGTAATCACGGGCGAAATCCTTGATCACATTCAAGCGGTCGATTTTGTAATTTCGATGCTCCTTTCTTCCAACCACGGGGTTATTACCGATAAAAGCGAAATTGCCGCCGTAGGCCATCGGGTGGTTCATGGCGGCGAGCGGTTCACCGAGTCGGTGCTTATTACGCCTGAACTGATGGGCGAAATCCGAGAGTTAATAACCCTGGCCCCGCTTCATAACCCACATAATATTCGCGGTATAAACGCCGCCGTCAAAAACCTCGAGAATACCCCGCAAGTGGCTGTATTCGATACCGCTTTCCATCACCGCATGCCGCCATACGCTTACATTTACGGGATACCTTACCTGTTTTATAAGAAACACGGAATCCGTCGCTATGGTTTCCACGGACCGTCGCATTACTTCGTGTCGCACCAGGCCGCCGAAACGCTGGGCCGGCCGATCGAAAAAATAAAGATTATCACGTGTCACCTTGGCAACGGCGCGTCAATGGCCGCGATCGACGGCGGCGTTTCGATTGACACCTCAATGGGGGTTACGCCTTTGGAAGGGCTCCTCATGGGAACCCGCTCCGGCGATTGCGATCCGGCCATTATCCTGCATATCATGGCCCGCGAGGAGCTGACTCTCCATGAGGCTAATACGTTGCTGAACAAGCATTCCGGTCTCCTTGGCATCTCCGGGGTCTCTTCTGATGTAAGAGAAATAATTAAAGCCCGTAATGAAGGCCACGCCAACGCCAAGCTGGCTCTTGAGATTTATTGCTACCGGATTAAAAAGTATATCGGAGCATATACGGCAGCCATGAATGGACTTGACGCCGTGGTCTTCACCGGCGGGGTCGGCGAAAATGCCGTCGAAGTTCGCACCGCGGCCGTTTCGGGACTTGAATACCTGGGCCTTAAACTGGACAACAAGAAAAACAAAGCCCACAAAGAAGGCATCGGTATCGTCTCCGCGGATGATTCCACCGTTAGCATAATGGTTGTTCCGACCAATGAAGAACTGGTTATCGCAAGGGAAACCTTTCGGATCGTAAGCGGGAAAAGCTAAAATGAGTTGCCGCATTGGCTGGCGAATAACATCATTTCTTCTTATTTTACCCGCCGTATTATCGATTACCGCAACCGTTGATGGTTGCGCGCCGACAAGAGAAGAGCAGATTCAAGCACGACTGGGAAATTTCAAGACAATCCTGCCCGAAAAAACCAGGGCTGATTTTGAAAATGGAAAATACGACCATGTTGTCTTGCAGATAGATTCGCTTTTGGCGGTTGATACGGTTTTCGCCGCCCACTGGAACGAAATGAAAAGCACAGAGGCGATAAATCTTTTCACGACCGCTGAAGTGATCGACTACTTTGTCACCTATTTTGTTAACTATCAGGAACACCGGTAGTGGAGGAAACGTGTTTAGGATTATCGAGAAAGAAGAACTCTGCCCCCAGGTATTCCGTTTTCGCATCGAAGCTCCAAGGCTGGTCGGCAAGGCTAAAGCGGGCCAGTTTGTCATATTACGTCAAAATGAAGAAGGCGAACGGGTCCCGATGTCCATCGGCGGCCTCGACAAGGAACAAGGCATCCTGACGCTGGTTATTCAGGAAGTGGGTAAAACATCCGGCTCCATGAACCGAATGAAGGTTGGGGATTGCCTTGCCGACGTGGTCGGTCCGCTGGGGATTCCCACGCACGTTGAAAAATTCGGCCGCTGCATCTGTATCGGCGGCGGCGTCGGTATCCCGCCCATATACCCTATCGCGCAGGCCTTCAAAAAGGCAGGCAATACCGTGGAAACCATTATCGGCGCTCGCACCAAAGACCTTCTTATATACCAGGAAGAGCTCGCTGAGGTCTCGGATATACTGCATATCACCACTGACGACGGTTCTTACGGCACGCATGGTTTTGTTACCACCGTCCTGGAAAAACTAATGGAAGACGGCACGCCGATCGATTACATCATGGCTGTCGGGCCGGTGCCGATGATGAAGGCGGTCGCCGCGGCAACCAAACCGAAGAATATCAAAACCTGGGTCAGCCTGAACCCGATTATGGTTGACGGTACCGGTATGTGCGGCGCTTGCCGGGTCACGGTCGGCGGTAAAACCAAGTTCGCCTGTGTTGATGGTCCCGACTTCGACGCCCACCAGGTCGATTTTAATCAGATGACCAGCCGCATGAAGATGTATCAGAAACAGGAAAAAGTGGCCTACGACAGGTTTCTGAAAAAAGCGGAAGATAGCACCCAGTAAAGGGCGACTTCCAGGTAAATCGCGAGTCATACCTTAAGGACATAACAATGGCAGAGAAAAGGAAACTCACCAATAAAGAAAGAATGCAAATCTCCCGGCAGGCGATGCCATGCCAGGCTCCAGAAGAACGCATAAATAATTTCAAGGAAGTCCCGTCCGGATTGACACCGGAAATGGCCATGCGCGAGGCCAATCGTTGCCTGGCGTGTCCCAAACCAAAATGTATAGCCGGTTGTCCGGTTGAGGTTGATATCCCGGCTTTTATAGGGCTGGTTGCCGAAGGGAAATTCAGTGAAGCGGCCCGAAAGATCAAGGAAACCAATGCGCTGCCGGCTATCTGCGGCCGGGTTTGCCCGCAGGATGAACAATGCGAAGCGGTGTGCGTCCTAACCAAAAAACACGAGTCAGTCGCCATCGGTTACTTGGAGAGATTCGTGGCCGACTGGGAACGCGAACATGACGAAGTTACCATTCCAAAGCTGCCGCCGCCGACAGGCAAGAAAGTGGCCATAATCGGCTCCGGCCCGGCCGGTCTGACCGCCGCCGCCGATTTGTCCCTGATGGGACATAAGGTTACGATTTTCGAAGCTCTCCACAAACCCGGGGGTGTGTTGATTTATGGTATTCCGGAGTTTCGTCTGCCCAAGTCAATTGTTGCAGCCGAGGTTGGTTATTTGAAAAAACTCGGAGTCGAAGTCGTTGCCAGTTATGTCATCGGCAAGATTGAAACCGTTGACGAACTGTTCGAAGAAGGGTATGATTCGATATTTATCGGCACGGGCGCCGGCCTGCCCAGCTTTATGCGTATCGAGGGCGAGAACCTGAAAGGCATTTATTCGGCCAATGAATATCTTACCCGGTCGAACCTGATGCGCGCTTATGCTTTCCCTGATTACGACACGCCGATCTTTTCCGGCAAAAACGTGGCGGTTCTCGGAGGCGGCAACACTGCCATGGATAGTGTTCGAACCGCCAAACGGCTTGGCGCTGAGCACGCTACTATCGTCTATCGCCGCAGCCGCGCGGAAATGCCGGCGCGAACCGAGGAGATTCATCACGCCGAAGAAGAAGGAATCGAATTCAAACTCCTGACCAACCCGGTTAAATATACCGGTAACGAAGACGGCTGGGTGACGCAGATGGAATGTATCAGGATGGAACTGGGCGAGCCGGACAGTTCCGGCCGCCGCCGCCCGGTGCCGATTGATGGTTCCAATTTTATTATACCGGTCGATATGGTCGTGATCGCAGTCGGCAACTCTTCCAATCCGCTCGTCCAGCAAACGACACCGGGATTGGAAACCAATCGTTGGGGGAATATCACAGTCGATGAAAGGACAATGATGTCTTCGCGTGAAGGTGTTTTTGCCGGCGGCGATATCGTTACCGGCGGGGCGACGGTAATCCTGGCGGCCGGAGCCGGCAAGGTCGCCGCCCGCGCCATGCACCGCTACATGATGGGTTTGCCGTTGATCGACGAGGAAGAAGAAGAGGAGAAAGAATCCGACAAATAGAAATAAAATTCAGCAGCGACTTGTTATACAGAAAGGCCCAACCTCGCGGATGGGCCTTTTTTATTGCACGCAATAACAGTCAATACGGCAGATCAACTACCGCATGTTTTTGATGATCTGGGTGGCGTATTCGGACGTCGAGACCTTCTTGGCGCCTTTCATCTGGCGATGCAGATCATAGGTAACCGTCTTTTTCTTAATAGTCATCTCAATTGCCTTGTTGACCATATCCGCCGCCTTGTCCCAACCGAGATACTCCAGCATCATCACACCGGAAAGAATCAACGAACCGGGATTGACCATATCCTTGTCGGTGTACTTCGGAGCCGTGCCGTGAGTGGCCTCGAAGAGGCCGATATAATCACCCATGTTGGCGCCGGGAGCCATTCCCAGACCGCCCACCTGGGCCGCGCAGGCATCGGAGATGTAGTCGCCGTTAAGATTGGGCGTTGCCAGCACTTCGTACTCATCGGTGCGGGTCAGAATCTGCTGGAACATCGAATCGGCGATGCGATCCTTGATGACAATCTTGCCTTTCGGCTGCTTGCCGTTGTATTTGCTCCAGAGTTCGGCCTCGGTAATAGTCTGCCGGGGGAATTCCTTTTTTGCGACGTTATAGCCCCAGTCGCGGAAAGCACCCTCGGTGTATTTCATGATATTACCTTTATGGACCAGCGTCACCGAGCTGCGCTTGCGAGCGATGGCGTAATTAATCGCCTTACGCATCAGACGAGTCGTACAGGTTACCGAGATCGGCTTGATGCCAACGCCGCTGTCTTTGCGGATTTCGCAGCCCATGCTCTTGTTGAGCCACTCGATAACCTTTTTAGCTTCCCTTGTGCCTTTTTTCCACTCAATACCTGCGTAGACGTCCTCGGTGTTTTCGCGAAAGATAACCACGTCCATTTTTTCCGGCGCCTTAACCGGGGAAGGCACACCCTTGAAATACCGCACCGGCCGGACGCAGGCATATAGGTTAAGCACCTGCCGCATGGTAACATTGAGCGAACGGTAACCGCCGCCAATCGGCGTGGTCAGGGGACCTTTGAGGGCTACATAGAAGTACTTTATGGCGTCGATAGTCTCCTTCGGCAGCACATCTTTGTACAACCGGTAGGCGTTTTCACCGGCGTAGATGTCCATCCAGACGATTCTCTTTTTGCCCTTGTACGATTTTTCCACGGCGGCGTCAAGCACCCGGCGGGCCGCCTTCATGATGTCTCGACCGATACCGTCGCCCTCAATAACCGGGATAATCGGATTACCCGGAATCGAGAGTTTGCCTTTTTTAACGGTTATCCGCTCGCCGTCTTTGGGAACGACGATCTTTTTGAATCTTGGAATCATAATCTCTCCCTGCTTAATGCCCGATGATTTTCAGGAACTCTTTGTATGTTTCGGCCGATTTCTTCAGCATACCCAATTCTTCGTCGTTGAGCTTGAGCTCAACTATCTTTTCCACGCCGTTGCGGCCTAAAACCACCGGGACACCGATATAAATATCGTCAATCCCGTATTCTCCTTCGAGATAAGCCGAAGCCGGAAGGACTTTCTTTTCATCGGAGAAAACCGCCTTGACCATATCAACGGTAGCCGCTGCCGGAGCATAATAGGCCGAACCTGTCTTGAGCAGCTTGACAATTTCGCCGCCGCCGTCTCGGGTGCGCGCAGCAATGGCGTCAATGCGATCCTTGGGAATCAATTCACTGATCGGGATACCGGCCACGGTAGTATAGCGCGCCAGCGGAACCATGGTATCGCCATGGCCGCCCAGCACCATCGCCTGGGTATCGGTCGCAGCCACACCCAACTCCATGGCGACAAAAGCGCGGAAACGGATAGAGTCGAGTATGCCGGCCTGACCAAAGACGCGGTTCTTGGGGAACCCGGTTTTCTTGAAGGCATGGTAGGTCATGATATCCAGAGGATTGGAAACCATAAGATAGAAACAATCGGGCGCATACTTAAGTACGTTTTCCGATACGCTGCCGATGATTTCGGCGTTCTTGTTGAGCAGGTCCTCACGGCTCATGCCCGGCTTGCGGGCCAGACCGGCCGTCATAACGACAATATCGGCCCCTTCTATTTCGGCGAAATCATTGCTGCCGGTAACCCGGCAGTTATAGCCGCGTATGGGGCCGGCCTGGGTCAGGTCAAGCGCCTTCCCCTGAGGCATTCCCTCGATAATGTCAACCATGACGACATCGGCCAGGTTGGCTTCAGCCAGGTACTGACTCACCGAGGCGCCCACGTTTCCGGCTCCAATGACTGCGATTTTCTTGTCCATTAATTGCCTCCGATTCTTTTAATTTGATTTTAATCCGATTTTACCGCCAAAAGTCCAGCGTCCCGGACCAGCAATATGTCAATTTCCTGTTTATCTGCGCGTTTTAGCTTTTGTATTTCGGCGTCAATTGAGATAGCCGGTTCCAGAAAAACCCGTTCAAGTATCTCGTGTTTCAAACCGGTCAACGCCTTGACGCTGATCCGCCGGGCCATCCTGACAATGCGGGACAGTTTGTGTATTCCCATCGGCGGATTTTCCATTTCGGCGTGCGCGAGAACCATCTCCTCGTTTTTAAGCCTTCGGGCCAGTTGATAAAATTCGTCGTTGCCGATCCCCTCATGACATTTTGAAACGGCCACAATCGTGCCGCCATCACGCACGGCCGCAGCGCAGTTTTCAATTGCTTTCTGCAGTTGATACAGGTTGCGATCAAGGGGGTATCTCATCTCGGCAATGACCAGATCGTATTGTTTTTCCGGTTGAAACGAATAAACCTGCTTCGATAAATCCACAGCTTCTTTGAAGGAGCTTTCCAAATCGCCGCAAAAGCAATCGAGTATCCGGCGGTTTCGTCCGTGGACAATCTGGATCGAAAATACGGCCGACAGCTTAACTAAATTTAGAAGCTTGTCAAGGTCTTCGGCCACCGGGTTATGCTTTAGTCGCAACGGCTGCGCGTCCTCGGATACCGCCAAAGCGTGATTGCGGCGATTGCTTTCAATATCCGACAGGCCGGGTACCAGGGATTTGCGTCCGCCGGTAAAACCGGCGAAATAATGCGGCTCAACCGAACCAATGGTCAGCACGCCCGGATATTCAAACAACCGCCTGTTCAGGTAAAGAGGCAGGCCGTCCAGCTCTCCTGCCGCGACCATCGACTCGATATCACGCGAGTCGTGAAAGTATAATCTGCTGTCGGACGGAAGCTGATACTCGCCAAAAATTTCGTCAATCTCTTCCTTTTCGGGTCGCGGATGATTGCCGCAGGCAACGATAAAGTCAGCCTTGAAATCGGGATACAATTTCTTTATTTGAGAAAGCGCCTCTCCCGTCGGCGTCGGCCTGAAAGCGTCGTTCACGACAACCAGCGGCTTTCCCCGAGACAGGAATTTATCAAACCCGGCAGACGAGAGCGCCCGCAAGAACTTTCCCTGATTCCATCCCCGGTCGCGGTCCTCCGGTTCCCTTTCCGTCAACGAATCTCCGGGTTCGGGTTCAAAGCTTATCTGATCGGTTCCAAAAGCTACGGCAGGCATTTCCCTAACCAAAAAAGAATGGGATTTCAAAGTCGGCCGACTTGGGAGAGTCTGAAGCGTGCACCGAGTTTTTTTGTTTGTCCAAACCGATTTCCTGACGGAGCGTGCCGCATGAAGCTTCGACCGGATCGGTGGCGCCGATAAGCTCCCGAAGATAATCAATGGCGTTGTCTTTTTCGAGCATCATCGGGACAATCATGCCGGAAGACATATATTCGGTCAGGTCGTCAAGAAATGGCTTGCCCTCGTGCACGGCGTAAAACCGGCGCGCCTTATCTTTAGTGAGCCGGCTCATTTTCATATCGAGCATGTTGAAGCCGGTTTTCTCCAGCCGGCTTATGATATGCCCGATCAGATTGCGCAGCGTCGCGTCCGGTTTAATAATCAGAAGCGCCCTTTCCACCCATCTCCCCTCTTAATGTCTTTTGGCTCCCCGAGCCATATCAAAACCAACCTGCAACGCTTTCAGGTTCATTTCCTCCGTACCTTTCGGAGACCGCTCCCTGACCACGGCCCTGAGAGCTTCCCGAGGAACGATCCCGATCAGTTCGGCAATAGTCCCCAGAGCTATTACATTCGCGGCCATCGGATGTCCGACCTGTTCACGAGCCGCCCTGAAAAACGGAAAACCGTAGCAGTTCTTGATTGGTATCTTGGTCACCTGATTGGAATCGACAATCAGCAGACCGCCTGGCTTGATATCGCGAGCATATTTATCGCAGGCCTCCTGAGTGAAAGCCAGAAGCAGATCCAGCTTCATCGTCTTGGGGTAATAAATTTCTTCCCTGGAAACGACCATATCGGAACGGCTGGCGCCGCCGCGCGCTTCAGGGCCGTAACTCTGGGTCTGGACAACGTTTATTTCCCTATCACTGCCGATCGCCTGAGCCAGAATCACGGCCGCCAGGATAACACCGTGCCCGCCAGAACCGGAGAGACGAAGCTCATAGCGTTCATCGCCGATTTCCTTATGGCCTTTTTCGTGCTTGTGCAATTTGTGAATAGGCATAGCAGACATTTTATTCACCCTTTGGTTTTTGCAGGCTGTCGAGCAGTTTCTGATGCTCGTTACAATACTCCGGCAGGTCGACATCCCACAAAACACCGGTTAAAAACTTTCCTTCCATCTTTTCCGGGGAAAGGTTTTGAGCCGCCTTAATCGGCATTGCATGCGACTTCATCCATTTCAGCATTGATACGGCGTCGCCTTCCCGGTTAAGCCGGCCATAATATGTATGGCAGTTGGATAAAACCTCTATCATGGCAAAGCCGCGCTTCTGAATACCGCCCAAGATAAGTTTGTCAAGTTGCTGAACGTGATAGACGGTGCCGCGGGCAACATAGGAAGCCCCGGCCGCCCTGGCCAGAGTGGTCGGATCAAACCCTTTTTCGACGTTTCCGTACGGCGCCGTTGTGGCTCGCTTGGTAAGCGGCGTGGTCGGCGAACACTGACCGCCCGTCATACCGTAGATTTGGTTATTTACCAGAACCGCTGTAATGTCAATATTTCGGCGGCAGGCGTGAATAAAGTGGTTGCCTCCGATGGCCAGTGCGTCGCCGTCGCCGGTAACCACGATTACCTTCATAGAGGGTTTTACCAGTTTTACCCCGGTAGCAAAGGCAAGGGCTCGGCCATGTGTCGTATGGAGCGTATTGAAATCGCAGTAAACCGGCAGACGCGAACTGCACCCGATACCGGAAATAAGAGCGACATCGTCCTTTTTAAGCCCTGCCGCGTCAACCGCCCGGATTAGTGAACCCATAACGGTACCTATACCGCAACCGGCGCACCAGACGTTGGGGAAATTCTTTTTAGCCCTCAAGTAATGATGGGTTACATCCGAAGCTTGAGTCGGACCGGGCATTTTATCTCACCTCCAGAATACGTTTAAATATTTCCACCGGGTTGAGCACCTCGCCGTCATAGCGGTTGAGTCGCTCGATCTTGCAATGACGGGGAGCGATCCGCTCGATCTCGTAAACCAATTGACCCATATTGAGTTCCACCACCAGGACTTTCCTGACATGGGAGCCGGAGACCAGTTCTACAATCGACTCTTCCGGAAAAGGCCAGATGGTAATCGGCCGGATTAATCCAGCCCTGATCCGTTTCTCGCGGGCCATATGGACTGCCTGCCGGGCGGCTCGCGCCGCCGTGCCGTAAGCTATAACACATATGACGGCATCGTCCATCATGTCCGTTTCCAGTTGTACCAATTCATCAGCAAAGCGGACAATCTTATTTTTCAACTTGTCCAGTTTGCGCTTGATTTCCTCGGGATTAGCTGTCGGAAAACCTTCCTGGTCATGAGTCAGACCGGTAATATTAAAGCGATATCCTTCGCCGAAACCGGCCATGGGAGAAACCAGGTTAGGGGTAATCTCAAAATGATGATACCACTCGAAAGGAACGTCCGGCTTTTCGCGTTCAATAACTTCCAATTCCCCCTCCCTGGGAATGTAAATCATTTCCCGCATATGGCCCAGAACCTCGTCGCCAAGAACCACCACAGGGGTGCGGAACCTTTCAGAGTAGTTAAAGGCTTTTACTGTCTGCTCATAACACTCCCGAACCGAGGCGGGCGCCACGGCGATGGCGGTGTAATCGCCATGCGGACCCCAGCGGGCCTGCATGGTATCGGATTGAGCTATCTTGGTCGGAAGCCCTGTCGAGGGACCGCCGCGCTGGACATTGATTATGACGCAGGGAACCTCAGCCATGTAGGCATAGCCAATATTTTCCTGCATCAGGGAGAAACCCGGTCCGCTTGTGGCCGTCATCGCTTTAGTGCCGGCGCATGATGCGCCGATGACTGCGGCAATAGAACCGATTTCATCTTCCATCTGGATAAAATGTCCATTGAAGCGAGGCAGCATACGCGCCATGCCCTCGGCGATTTCTGTTGAAGGCGTGATGGGATAACCGCCAAAGAAACGGCAGCCAGCGTAAATGGCACCTTCCGTGCAGGCTTCGTTACCCTGCATCAGCCGACGATCTGATCTATTGCTGGTTTGCATTATTCCACGCTCACTTGTAATTTGAGGTTATGACAAAATCAGGACAATGCAGCCAGCAGATGCCGCATTGCGTGCATTTTTCCGGACGAGCCAGAATCGGTTTCCCATCGCGATCAGGGTCAAACACATTCTGTGGACAAAATTCGATGCAAATACCGCACGCCTTGCACCAATGAAGGTATAGATTCAACGGAGGCAGTCCCTTCCCTTCTTGGTAAGCATATTTTGGTTTCTTCTCTTCAGCAGGCTCGGGCTTGGTGGCCTTTTCCTCCGGTTTTTCGTCAGACATAATGATCTCCTTACGAATCTGGGCGGTAGTCATATCTTTCCCTATGGAAGGCATGTCTATCATCTTCTTTTCTTCTTTTTGGCAATCGTCTTTCTACCCTTTTTACCGGCGGTTGATTTCCGGGCTGTTTTTCTAACGGTTGCCTTTCCGGCCCTCTTTATCGTTGTTGCCTTTCCGGACGTTTTTCCGGCCGCCACCCTTTTAGCCTTCCCCTTTCGGTGGCGCGTCTCTTTTAGTTTTTCGGCCATTAGTTCGGGAACCTCCAGTGGCGACGTCGCCACCGGGATACCGACCTTATTGAGGGCCGTAATCTTGTCGGCGGCGGTCCCGGAACTGCCGGAAATTATAGCGCCGGCATGGCCCATCCGCTTCCCGGGCGGAGCCGTCCGACCGGCGATAAAACCGACCACCGGTTTGGTCATATGTTTTTTAACATATGCCGCCGCTTCTTCCTCATCGGAGCCGCCGATTTCGCCAATCATGACAATACCTTTGGTCGAGCGGTCATTCTCAAAGCCTTCCAAGGCGTCAATGAAATTGGTGCCTATAACCTGGTCGCCGCCAATCCCCATACAAGTGGACTGGCCCATTCCAGCCTGGGTCAGAGCAAAGATGACCTCGTAAGTCAGGGTACCGCTGCGGGAAACGACACCGATATCGCCCCGTTTGCAGATTTTGCCCGGAATGATGCCGACTTTGGACAGTTCAGGGGAAATAATACCGGGGCTGTTCGGTCCGACCAAACGGACGCCGCTATGCCTTGTGTAATGATAGATATTCATCATATCATTGGCCGGAATGCCTTCGGTGATACAGACGATGGTTTTGATACCGGCGTCAACCGCTTCATAGATAGAATCTGCGGCGAAGGCCGGAGGAACATAGATGACCGACGTATTGGCTCTGGTTTCCTCAACGGCATCGAAGACATTGTTGAAAACCGGAATACCGGCCACTTTGGTACCGGCCTTGCCCGGAGTAACTCCGGCGACAACATTAGTGCCATACTTTTTCATCTGAGTCGCGTGGAAGGAACCGTCACGCCCGGTTATGCCCTGCACCACAAGTCTTGTCTTTTTATCCACAAAAATAGCCATGATTTCCTCCCTACGCCTCTTCCAGACCGGCCATCGAAATCGCCTTCTGAACAACTTTGTCCAATGTCGGCCCTGTTTCGAGTTTAACTGATTTCAATATCTTCCGAGCCTGCGCTTCGTTGGTCCCGGTCAGACGAACAACAACCGGTATCGTTGGATTCAGTTCTCTGAAGGCGCTGACGATTCCATTTGCCACGTCGTCACAGCGAGTGATGCCGCCGAAGATGTTAACCAGGACGGCCTTGACGTTCGGATCGCGAAGAATAATCCGCATCGCCGTCAGGACCTTTTCCGGATTCGAGGAGCCTCCGATATCCAGGAAATTGGCCGGCTCGCCGCCGTAATGCTTGACCAAATCCATGGTGGCCATCGCCAGACCGGCGCCGTTGACAATACAACCGATGTTGCCGTCGAGTTTGATAAAACTTAAATCGGCCTTGCGCGCTTCAATCTCGGAAGGGTCTTCGGCATCAAGATCGCGCATCTCTTCTATAGCTTTCTGCCGGAAAAGAGCGTTATCGTCGATGTTGATTTTGGCGTCAATAGCGATTACCCTGTTAATCGGCGTGGTAATCAGGGGGTTAATCTCCACGAGCGAGGCATCGTATTTCCAGAAAATATCATATAACTTCATGATTATATCAGCCACCTGGCGGACCAGCTTGATATCCCGGAAAAGTTTAAAAGCCAGTTGGCGCGCCTGGTAACCGTGCAGCCCGATTCGGGGATCGACGGCTAATTTGTGAATCTTCTCCGGGGTTTTGGCGGCAACCTCTTCAATGTCAATGCCGCCGGCCGCCGAAACCATGATTACCGGCTTTTTTGTGGAGCGGTCAAGGATGATACCGATATAAATTTCCGAAGTAATATCAACCGCCTCGGTGACCAGGACTTTTTTAACCGTCAAGCCTTTGATATCCATGCCCAGGATACGCTGCCCCCATATCTTGGCCGCTTCCAGATTTTCAGCGTATTTGACGCCTCCGGCTTTGCCTCGTCCCCCGACATGAACCTGGGCTTTGATCATCACCGGCCGGTTGATCGAATCGGCGATGTCAACCACTTCCTGAACGGTCATGGCCACCCGGCCGCGCGGAACGGGAATACCGGCGTCCGCGAAAATATCTTTGGCCTGATACTCATGGATCTTCATTTGATCGCTCCATACATTTAGTTTATCTCTTCTTCATTTAGTCTTTTTTTCAGGTATTCACCTGCATAACACATTAAAATATCGGGATCATTATCCTCGGGATTGTCCAGCACTTTTTCCAAAAGATACTCAATAACCTCTCCAACAAGCGGTGACTGCTCGAGATTGAACGATTTCATAATATCATTACCGTTAACGGCCAAATCCGAACGCCCAAAGGGCGGCTTTCTTTCAATTTCTTCTTTAATGGCCCGCTCCATCTGATCGACATCTTCGGTGGAACCGCCCATTCCCTGAGCGACAACATCAGCGCGACGAAGATCAAGCAGATCGGGAATCAACCCCTGGCCGACTCGTCGGATGAAACGCCTGAGCCCCTTGGGGCCGACATCGGAGGTAAACATATGACGCTCCACCAGCACCGACACATCTTTAATTATCTCATTGGAATAGCTCAGTTTTTTCAGCGCCTGGCGAGCGACTTTGGCGCCGCTTGCTTCGTGGCCATAGAAGGTCGCGCCGCCATCTTCCGTCGGCTGCTTATGACGCGGCTTGGTAATATCGTGAAAGAGCGCCGCCAGACGAAGTCTCAGACCAGGCGGACAGGCATCCACAGCCCGCAGGGTATGTTCAAATACGTCATAGGCGTGATACCCGCCGGGTTGATCACACCCGATAGTCTCCTCCAACTCGGGGATGATATGCTTCATCAGGCCGGTTTCGTGCATCAACCGCAAACCGATTGACGGCCTATCGGCCCGCGTAAACATCTTGTTTAACTCTTCGGCAATCCGCTCCGCCGAAACCGTCGCAATCAAGCCAACATTGTCGACCAGGGCCTTATATGTCTCAGGCTCGATGGTGAACCCAAACCGGGCGGCAAACTGAACAGCCCGCAGCATTCGCAAAGGATCCTCGATAAACGATTTCTGCGAAACCATGCGGATAACTTTTTTATCGAGATCCCGACGGCCGCCGTAAGGATCGATGATGGTTTTATTGCTGACGTCGCGCGCCATGGCGTTGATCGAAAAATCACGCCGGATAAGATCCTGTTCGACGCCAAGCGACGGATTGAAATCAACTTCAAAATCGGTATGGCCGATTCCGGTTGAGCGCTCGTTTCGCGGCAGGGAGATATCGCAGGTCACGGGAGTTTCACCGCTCTCGGTAAAAGGCGTAAACTTGATAACGCCGAACGACCGGCCGACCAGATCGACACGACCATGACGATTCAGGATTTGTTTGAGACGATGAAAAGCTATACCGCAGACAAGATAGTCGCGGTCCTTGGGGGCCGGGTCGCGATGCAGGAGCGCGTCACGGACGCATCCTCCCACTTCATAGAGGCGACCTTCTCGAAGTATCTCCCGCACAATCTCGTCTTTCAACTGACAATGTCCTAATCAGGATATATACGTGTTCCGGCTTTGCCGGCCAGCGCCGTGGCGGCCAGATCAAACGACGTTATGATTACCTCTTTGCCGCCGCCGTCCAAAAAATCGATGGCCGCTTCCACCTTTGGTCCCATCGATCCTGGTGGAAAATGCCCTTCATCGTAATACTTCCGCATCTCGGAGACGGTTACTTCGCCCAGCCGGTTTTGTTCCGGTTTCCCGAAATTAACAGCAACCTGATTGACCGAAGTCAGAATAACAAGAATTTCAGCGCCAATTTCCCGCCCCAAAACAGCCGAGGCGCGATCCTTGTCGATTACGGCATCAACTCCCTCGAAACCCAGCTTAGCATCCACGTAAATCGGAATGCCGCCCCCACCGGCGGCAATAACAATGCAGTGGTTATCGAGTAAAAGTTTGATAACATCGCTTTCAACACAGCTAATAGGGATGGGAGAAGCCACCACTCGCCGCCAACCGCGATCGGCGTCCCGCTTAACCGTCCAACCGCTCTCGTGAGCCAGTTTCTCGGCCTCTTCCCGGGAATAAAACTGCCCGATATACTTGGTCGGGTTTTTTATCGAAGGATCGCCGACGTCGACGACCATCTGCGTGATGACGGTGCAGACCCCGCGTTTTATGCTTTCCCTGTCAAGGCGGTTCCGAAGCGACTGTTCGATCATATATCCCATTCCGCCTTCGGTATCAGCCACACAGATACCCAGCGGCAGGATCGGGGCTTTGCCACGAGCCAACTCGACCCGCAGCAAAGCATTACCTACCTGCGGTCCGTTCCCGTGGGAAATGCAGAGATCATATCCCTGGCGCGCAAGTTCAACAATCGGCAAAAGCGACCGGCGGGTATTGGTAAACTGGTTGGCGATGGTATCTTCAAGGTCCTTCCTGGTTATGGCGTTGCCGCCCAGCGCCACAATAGCCCGTTTGCGTTGTACTCCGGAGCCGGTCATATATCTCTACTTTTTCTTCCTGCCCGGCTTTTTGAATTTGTCCGCCAACAGATCGGTCAGATTAGGGTGCCCAATCTCCTGCAGACTATACTTCACTCGAACCGCCGGTTTTTTGATTTTGATTATCCGGCGCAGATCGATCGGCGTGCCGATAACAACCAGATCACATTCGGCGGCGTTGATGGTCTTTTCCAGGTCTTTTACCTGTTGGCCGGAATAACCCATCGCCGGCAGCAGGAGACCTATATCGGGATATTTCTCAAACGTCTCGGCGATTGTGCCGACTACATACGGTCGTGGATCGACCAATTCGGCGCAACCATACTTTTCGGCGGCCACGACGCCGGCTCCGTAGGTCATCCCGCCGTGCGTCAGGGTCGGCCCGTCTTCAACCACCAGTACTTTCTTACCGGTAATCGCGGCCGGATCATCAACATCGAGCGGGCTGACCGCATCGACGATTACCGCTTCGGGATTAACCATGCGGACGTTAGCGCGGACGGTCTCGACGTCCTCCGGATGGGCTGAATCGATCTTGTTAATAATCACGATGTCGGCCAGAAGGACGTTTGTCAGGCCTGGATAATAAGTCAGTTCATGCCCGGGACGATGCGGGTCAACAACCGTAATATAGACGTCGGCCTTGTAGAACGACATGTCGTTATTGCCGCCGTCCCAGACGACGACATCCGCTTCCTCTTCGGCCTTGCGGATGATCATTTCGTAGTCAACGCCGGCATAGACGGTGATTCCACAATCGATATGCGGTTCGTATTCTTCACGCTCTTCAATGGTGCATTGGTGCTTATCCAAATCAGCGTAATCGGCAAACCGCTGACAGGCCTGTTTGGCAAGGTCGCCATAAGGCATCGGATGACGGATGACGACCACCTTCATACCCATTTCCTGAAGTATCCGGCACACGCGGCGCGTTGTTTGTGATTTGCCTGATCCGGTCCGGGCAGCGCAAACAGCTACAACAGGCTTTTTGCTTTTGATCATGGTCGGATCACTTCCGGCGACGGAAAAAGCCGCCCCGGCCGCAATCACTTCCGACCCTCTGGTCATAACGTATTCCAGCGAAACGTCGGAATACGAAAAGACGACCTCATCGATTTTGTGATTCTTTATCAGAGGCATCAACTCTTTTTCATCGTAAATCGGGATGCCTTCGGGATAGAGCTTTCCGGCCAGCGATTCCGGATACCGGCGGCCTTCAATATCGGGAATCTGCGTCGCCGTAAAAGCGACCACTTCATAATCCTTATTGTCACGATAGAGCGTATTGAAGTTATGAAAGTCGCGACCGGCGGCTCCCATAATAATAATCTTTCTGCGGGACATATGCTATCTCCAGTTTACTTAATGATCGGTTTAACGTTTCAGTGTTTGTTTTCTTTCCTGTTCCCGCATATTTATATAGCCGAAGCATTCCAAATATAACGCACGAGGAACCATCCCCAGTCGGTTGAATATGTATTTGTCAGCGTCAAATCCGATACCTCGCCATAAAATTACACCTTACTGGTTGTCGATTTGCGCCCGTTGAATCATCCCGGAGAAATCAATATATATCGACTTCCATTCGGAAAACACCTCCAGCGCCTGGACGCAGGCTTCGCGGTGACCGTTGCCGGTATTTTTAACGCCGCCGAACGGCAGATGCGTCTCGGCACCGATGGTCGGAGCGTTGACATAGAATATGCCGGTGAAAACGTCGCGCATGGCGGCAAAAGCCCGGTTGACATCCTGAGTGTATATCGACGCCGACAGACCATACTCGCAGTTGTTGGCCAGATCGACCGCTTCGTCAAAGTCGTTCGCCGGAATAAGATCTACAACGGAGCCGAAAATCTCTTCGTGGAAAATATGCATTCCCGGCGCAACGTCGCCGAAAACGGTCGGCTCGGTAAACCAGCCCTTGTCGTATTTGCCGCCGGTTAACCGTCCCCCTCCGCAAAGGAGTTTGGCGCCGTCGTCTTTACCGATTTTCATGTATTGAAGAACCGTGTTCATCTGCAATTCGGAAATAGCCGGGCCCATCTCGACCGTTTCATCCAGGCCGTCGCCGACTTTGAGTTTTTTGGCTCGCTCGACGAATAGTTTGGCAAACTTGTTGTATATATTTTTGTGGAGGATAATGCGCGAAGAAGCGGTGCAACGCTGACCCGTAGTTCCAAAGGCGCCCCAAATAGCACCGTCAATCGCCAGATCGATATTGGCGTCGTCCATAACGATAATACAGTTCTTGCCGCCCATCTCCAGATGGCAATGTTTGAAATCAGGAGCGCAGGCTTCGGAAATTTTGCGGCCGATTTCGGTCGAGCCGGTAAACGAAACGCAGCCGACGCGTTTGTCGGACATCAGCGGCTCGCCGACCGCGCCGCCGGAACCGGTAACCATGTTGACCACGCCGGGCGGAAGGCCTTCTTCATGCATAATCTCGACCAGGTTGGCGACTGAAAGCGGCGTGTAGGTGGCCGGCTTTATCACCACGGTATTACCCAGCACCAGGGCCGGCATCATCTTCCACGCCGGAATCGCCATAGGAAAATTCCAAGGAGTAATCATAGTGCAGACACCGAGCGGCTGGCGTATCGACATGCAGAACTTATTGGGCATCTCCGACGGTGTGGTCTGGCCAAAGGCGCGTCGCCCCTCGCCGGCCATGTAAAAAGTCATGTCGATCGCTTCCTGAACGTCACCGCGAGTTTCGGCGAGAACCTTCCCCATTTCGCGGGTCATATCGCGCGACATTTCTTCTTTTTCCTTAAGCAGACGCTGGGCGATGCGGTAGAGGATTTCCCCACGCTTGGGGGCGGGAACCAGCCGCCATTTCTTATAGGCTTCGCCGGCAGCGCCGATAGCGTCATTCACGTCGCGCTCGTCGGACTGCTGGAAAATACCAACCACCTCATCGGTGTTGGCGGGGTTTATATTCCCAAACGTCTTTCCGGTATGTGATTCGACCCATTCACCATTGATAAAGTTTTTATATACCTTCGGTGATTTCATCGGTTCCTCCTAACTTTTTACCCAACAACGCCTTCCGTTTCCTTACCCAATGCCGAAATGTGAAATGTTTCACCATTTTAACAAAGATAAATAATATAGCTGAAAAGGCATGAATGTCAAATCGTTTGGGAGAATTTGTTAAAAGTTTTTGATTCCGACCTTGGCCGCTGAGATAACAAATAATATCGCCGTATTATTCGTCAGCGTTATTCGAATCCGGCTGATAGCGTGAGAGAAACAGCTTCTTAAAAGCCGCGAACCGCTTTTCACTGATAGCTTCCCTTATCCGGCGCATAAGCCTGATGAAAAAGTAAACCGAATGATACGATGCCAAACGATGAGCCGTAATCTCCGAGACCGAATACAGATGCCTGATATATGCCCTGCTGTAACGGCGGCAGACATAACAATCACAATCAGGATCGAGCGGCTGGTCATCATCAGCGGCCGAAGCATTGCGGAAATTATACGGCCCCTGCGATGTAAAAACCAGCCCCGTACGAGCGTTCCGGGTCGGAAGAACACAATCGAACATATCGATTCCCTTCTCCACCGCCATCAAAATATCCTCCGGATAACCGACGCCCATCAGGTAACGCTGCTTTCTTTCCGGCAAAAGCGGTAGGGTAATATCAAGCATTTGCTCCATCAGTTCTTTGGGTTCGCCTACCGATAAACCGCCGATTGAGTATCCGGGAAAATCGAGTTCCAAAAGCTCTCCGGCCGACCGCCGCCTGAGATCGCCATAAACCGAACCCTGGACTATGCCATGCAGCAATTGCGAAGGATACCGGCCTGTTTCCTCGAGTCTAATAAACTCTTCAATACCGCGTTTGGCCCAATTTGTGGTGCGCTCTACCCCCGTTTGGGCCTCCTCCCGTGTCGCCGGATACGGCACGCACTGGTCGAACGACATGATGATATCCGGTCCCAGTCGGCGCTGAATTTCGATAACCTTTTCGGGCGTGAAATCATGATACGAACCGTCGAAGTGCGACTGGAAAGTAACACCTTCATCGGTGATTTTATTTCGTCCCAGATGCGAAAAGACTTGATAACCGCCGGAATCAGACAAAATAGGCTTCAGCCAGGCGGTAAAGTCGTGCACACGACCGAGTTTTTCGACAATATCGACGCCCGGCCGAAGATAAAGATGATAAGCGTTGACTAAAAATATCTGCGCGCCGATCTGTTCGAGGTCTTCGCAGGCCAGCGTTTTGACCGCTCCCTGGGTGCCGACCGGCATGAATGCGGGCGTGTCGATTACCCCGTGCGGCGTGGTCAACCTGCCCAGGCGCGCCGGACCGTCGGACTGAAAAATGTCAAAGCCGAATCCGTCAGGGTAGAACAAGACAGCTTCCTTCGATCTTTTTTATTGGCGACTATCGCATTAACTGCAAGACCCGATCGATATTCGAGACCGGAATAAGTTCCATTTTATCGGGAATAGCCAAACTATCGGCGTTTGCCTGAGGTATCACCGCCCGTTTGAGACCGAGCCTGGCCGCCTCGGCCAGCCGTCTGTCGATTCTGGTCACACCCCGAACGTCGCCGGAAAGGCCGATCTCGCCGATAACCATCATTGATGCCTCAATGACGGAATTCAGTCTTGATGACGCCACCGCCGTCAGGAAAGCGAGGTCAAGGGCGGTATCATCGACGCGTATTCCGCCGGCGATATTGACAAAAACGTCGCTGGTTCCCAAAACGATTCCACCGCGTTTTTCCAGCACGGCGTTTATGATCGCCAATCGCCTTGAATCGATGCCGGAGGCCACCCGCTGCGGCGTGCCGTATGGCGATGAGGTTACCAGGGCTTCCACCTCGACCAGAAACGAACGACTCCCCTCGACCGCCGCCGAGACCACTCTTCCCGGCGCATGATCCGAACCGAGACCGGACATAAACATCTGAGAAGGATTTCTAATTTCCCGGAGACCCCGCCCGGTCATTTCAAAAACGCCGATCTCGCCGGCCGGGCCGAAGCGATTCTTTTGCGAGCGAAGAATACGATAAAGATGATACCGGTCGCCTTCAAAGTAAAGCACGGTATCGACCATATGCTCCAGCACCTTCGGACCGGCCACTGCGCCTTCCTTTGTGATATGGCCGACCAAAAAAAGCACTTTGCCGCTTTTCTTGGCCATCTCAATCAGCCGGGCCGAAGATTCCCGCACCTGTCCCACCGTACCCGGCGGCGAATCAAAGGCTGAAGACGCCACCGTTTGAATCGAATCAATCATGATGAATTGGAAATCACCGGCGGCCAGGTCAATAATCTCGTCAAGGTCGCTTGAGTTGGCTACCGATACTGCGTCGCCTGTGATGCCGAAACGTTCGGCGCGGATTTTTATTTGGTAGATTGACTCTTCTCCGGAGAGGTATAAAACCTTCTTTCCCGATAACCCGTACAACTCCGCAACTTGAAGAAGCAGCGACGATTTGCCGATGCCCGGTTCGCCGCCGATTAAAACCGCCGACCCGATCACCGCACCACCGCCCAGCACCCGGTCGAATTCCTCCATTCCGGATACGATCCGTTCCTGATTCTCGGTTGATATATCCGGGATGATTATCGCTTCGGTTTCAACGGCGGAAGACCTGGCCGCCGCGCGGGAAGACATAATCTTTTCTTCGTGGAGGCTGTTCCAGGCGCCGCATTCGCGGCATTGTCCCTGCCAGCGATGATGCATGGCGCCGCATTGCGTACAGAAAAAAGCTGTTTTCCTTTTGGAGGCCTGTTTCATTACTGCGCGCTAATCGGCCCGATCGAGGAACCGTTGATAAACTGCCTGACGACCGGATTATCGGTCGATTTTATCTCTTCCGGCGTGCCGTCGCAGATTCCTTTGCCGTCGTAAAGCATAACAATCCGGTCGGCGATTTTGTAGACTGAAGCCATGTCGTGGGTAACGGCAATAGAAGTTACTCCGAGTTTTTTGTTAACATCGACAATTAATTCGTTGATCCTGTCGGCCGTGATCGGGTCGAGTCCGGTGGTCGGTTCGTCATAGAGGAGAATATCCGGTTCGGCGGCAATCGCCCGGGCCAGGGCGACCCTTTTCTTCATACCGCCCGATATTTCGGCCGGCATTTTTTCTTCAATGCCGGACAAGCCGACCAACGACAGTTTCTCTCCGACTTTCTCTTTGATCTCGGCCGATTTCATACGCAGGCTTTCCTTGAGGCAAAAGCCGATGTTCTCGCCAACCGTCATCGAATCAAACAAAGCTCCGAATTGAAACAGAACCCCGACCCGCCGACGGTATTGCATCAGCTCTTTGCGCGAAAAGTCAAAAATGCTCAATCCATCGACAATAACATTGCCCTTGTCCGGTGAAAGCAGCCCGACTACATGTTTCAGAAGAACCGACTTGCCGCACCCGGAACGGCCGATAATAACCACCGACTGACCCGATTCTATCTCAAGGTCAACACCCTCAAGGACAACCAGGTCCCCGAAACGCTTATGCAGGTTTTCAATCCTGATCATATCTGGAATAAAAACGTAGCCATGATAAAGTCAGCAACAAGAATCAACACCGCCGCGCTGACTACCGCCTGGGTGGTCGATAAACCAACCCCTTCCGCCCCTCCGGTTGCATGGAACCCATGATAGCAGCCCATCACCGAAATAATGGCGCCGAATCCGCACGATTTTGCCAGGCCCGCAAAAAAGTCCGAAAGCTGGAAAAACTGTTTGAAACCGTTCATGAACGTTTCCGTCTCCATTCCAACCATACGCACCGAGACGATATAAGCCCCGAACATCGCAATAAAATCGGCCAGCATGGTCAGAACAGGCAGCATAACTATTCCGGCAATAAAACGGGGCATAACCAGATAACGCACCGGATCAACGGCCATCGACTCCATGGCGTCAATTTGTTCGGTGACTCTCATTGATCCCAATTCGGCGGCGATACCGGCGCTGATTCGACCGGCCAGAACCAGCGCGGTAAGCACCGGCCCCAGTTCTATCAGGACCGCCTTGCCGACTGCGCCGCCGAGGTAGCGCACGGGAACGTAGTCTTTAAACTGATAGGCCGCCTGCCAGGCCGAAACGCCGCCGGTAAAAATCGACGTGACCGCAACAAGCCAGATAGATTTGACCCCCATGTAATACATTTGGGTAATAATCAGCCGAAGAGATACGAAGAAAAAGCGCAGCGAAATCAGAGTCCGCCACAGCATCAGAGTTATTCGCCCCAGGCCGCTGATCAGGGTCGCGGGTCCGATATCAAAGGCGCTACGTTGATCGTCCATAAGCTAAAATGGAATATCCGATTCTCCCGAAGGCACCGG
>CAZSYD010000028.1:0-30763 GCA_964611355.1 uncultured Ignavibacteriales bacterium
TCCAATAACCATCCCTGGAGGAGATCGCCCTTGAAGACGGTGATAAGAAAACGGATCTATAATGAAATGACAAAATAGGACATTTCTATCTTGCCAAGAATAGGACATTTCTATCTTGCCTTGACATTGGCTCTTGTTTTGCCTTGACAACCCTGCACAGTATTGGTTTATTTGAAAATCCTTGAAAGAAAGGCAAAATTTGTCCTCTGAAGTCGAAAAAACACAACAGGTCACGTCCGATCTTTTCAAAAAATGCCATGAATTTACGACCGCCAAAGAGGTGATGGCGGCCGGATACTACCCCTATTTTCGTCCGATTTCGTCAGCCCTGGGCGATGAGGTAATCGTCAACAACAAAGAAATGATCATGATCGGCTCCAATAACTACCTCGGTCTGGTCGGCCATCCCAAAGTAAAACAAGCGGCGGCCCAGGCAGCTCTTAAATACGGATCAGGGTGCACCGGTTCCCGTCTTCTCAACGGCACGCTCGATTTGCACGTAGAGCTGGAAGAACGGCTGGCGCGATTTATGAAACGGGAAGCGGCCCTGGTATTTTCCACCGGTTTCCTGACCAACCTGGGAACGATATCCTGCCTTGTCGGTAAGGATGACGTTATCATGATAGATCGCAGCGATCATGCCTCGATTGTCGAGGGCTGTCGTCTTTCTTACGGCAAGATTTTCAAATATGCTCATAACGACATGGATGACCTTGAGCGGCTTCTGGAACACGCGGTCTATAATGGTATTCGGGGCGGGATTTTGATTATCACCGACGGCGTTTTTTCAATGGAAGGCGATATTGTCAATCTCCCCCGAATGTGCGAGATTGCCAACAGGTATGGCGCCCGTGTTATGGTTGACGACGCTCATTCGGTTGGCGTCCTGGGTGAAGGCGGCCGCGGAACGGCTGAACATTTCGGCCTGATCGACCGGGTTGATATCACCATGGGAACCTTTTCAAAGTCGTTTGCTTCGCTGGGAGGATTTATCGCGGCCGACGCCGCCGTTATACATTACGTCAAACATCTTGCGAGGGCATTAATCTTCTCGGCCTCGATTCCTCCGTCTGCCGCCGCCGCCGTTATGGCCGCTCTCGATGTAATTGAAACCGAACCGGAAAGACGGGCAAATCTTTGGAAAAATACCCGCAAAATGCACAAGGGATTGCGGGATTTGGGCTACGATATCGGGACCACGCAGACACCGATTGTACCGATTATGATTGGCGACGATACGACCTGCTTCAAGCTATGGAAGGATTTGAGCGATGAGGGGATTTTTACCAACGCCGCAATCCCCCCGGCCGTGCCTCCGGGTATGTCGCTCATTAGAACCAGTTACACCGCTACTCATACGGACAAGCAACTTGATCGCGTCCTGGATACTTTTGCCCGGCTCGGCAAAAAATACGACATAACCTGACCTTGGATATTATAACCGCCAAAGAGAATATCGAACTGCTGGAGGTTGAAAACTCCTCCGACCTTAACCGGTTTATCAAATTACCGTTTTCTATTTACAAGGATGATCCCAACTGGGTCCCGCCGTTGATTTCGGAACGCAAAGAGTTTTTCGACAAAATCAAAAACCCTTTCTTTCGGGCCGCCAAAACCAGGTTGTTTCTGGCGCGAAAAAACGGAGAATATGTCGGGCGGGTTGCGACCTGCATCAATTATAATCACAACGAATACCATCAGGAAAAGACCGGGTTTTTTGGATTTTTCGACGTTATCGAGGATTACGAGGTAGCCAGGGTTCTTTTCAAGGTTGCTTTGATTACTCTCAAAGCCGAAGGAATGGAACAGATGATCGGCCCGGCCAGTTTTTCGACCAACCACGAGGTCGGCATGCTGATCGAAGGTTACAACTTTCCTCCGGCCGTAATGATGACCTATAATAAGCCGTATTACAATGACTTTGCCGAAAAGTTCGGTCTCCGCAAGGCCAGGGACCTTCTGGCTTTCCGAATCTTTCAAAATACCGAAATGGATCCGCGACTGATCCGAATATCGGAAAGGATAAAGGCTAAAGAAGGAATCGGCCTCCGTACGCTGAATATGAAAGATTATGACGCCGAAGTGGAACTAATCAATGAAATCTACAACAAAGCCTGGTCGAAAAACTGGGGTTTTGTCCCTATGTCAAAAGAGGAGTTCCGGTACACGGCCCGCGACATGAAGCAGATCGTCGATCCCGATATGGTTCTTATCGCCGAGGTTCGGGGCAAACCGGTCGGTTTTTGTTTATCGCTGCCCAATATCAATCAGGCGTTAAAATACACCAATGGCCGCCTGTTTCCCACCGGGCTCATAAAACTTCTCTGGCATACCAAAATCAAAAACAAAGTCGACTCCGTTCGCATTATCACCCTGGGCATTATTCAGGAATACCAGAAGCGGGGCATCGATACTTTATTTTACCTCGAAACATTCAGGGTCGGTCCAACCAGGGGTTACAACTGGGGCGAGATGAGCTGGATTCTTGAAGATAATTTCGCCATGGTGCGCGCCGCCGAACTGATGGGCACGAAAGTATATAAACGTTATCGCATGTATGGAATGCGGGTGTAGCTATGATAAAAAAGATTTTTATCCTGATACCGGTTCTGACTCTGACCGTATTTCTTCTTCTCTCGTGCAAGAGGACATACTTCCATCTGACCGAAGAAGTACATGACAATGTCGCGATGCGCTTTACTACCGGGACGTCATATTTTGAACCCGGCAGGTCGATAGTTTTGACCGGCGGGAAGTATCGGATAGAATGGGGCGACAGTATTGTCCTGTTCGTTGAGGGTAAGGCGAAATTCACCGGCGTGGGGGAAGAAGGTATAGGCACTCTCGATTTCACCGAAACCGCCCGTTTTTATATTACTTTACAGCCGTCGCTGAAAGCAGGCCGTTACAATACCCGTTATAAAGCGATCTGCGAGATTATAAACAGCTTCACATACGGCGAGGGCGAAAACCTGTTCACCTGCCAGTCGGGCGAGGTGGTAATTGATTCGCTCAGGAAGGGAAAAATCTACGGCGTCTTCACCGGCGAATATCTCAATACCAGCAACAAACACCTCTCGGTCAAAGGCGACATCAAGGCAGGCCGGAAGTAGCGTAGCAATTTATTATACTATGTTAACTCAGCCCCAAAGAGATGGGCCGCCTACCTGCCAACTGGCGTACAAAGTTATTTGCATGATAGTACGAAATTGTAAAGAAAACTGCTTATCAATCACGAGGACAATATAGTGTACGTATATGGACCTGTTCCTTCGCGCAGATTAGGACGTTCTCTCGGAGTAAGTCCGATTCCACCCAAGACGTGCTCATACACCTGCGTTTACTGTCAGTTGGGAAGAACCACACATCTTCAGGTAAAACGAGAGAGTTTCTTCCCCCGAAAAAATATTCTTGATGAAATTACCGATTCGGCATCGAAAAACAAGATAGATTTCGTTACTTTCGTCGGTGACGGCGAACCCACCTTAAACAAGGATCTGGGCTGGCTCATACGACAAACTAAAGAAAAACTGCATCTGCCTGCAGCCGTTATTACAAACGGTTCCTTATTATTTCAAGAAGATATAAGAGAAGATCTGATTGAAGCTGACGTCGTGATGCCTACATTGGATGCGGGTAATGAAAAAACATTCAGGGCTGTCAACAGGCCTGATCGCAGTATTGATTATGACAGTATGCTCCGGGGACAAATAGAGTTCCGTCGCGCCTATTCCGGGCAGATATGGGTTGAAGTTATGCTGGTAAAAGGCTTGAACGATAATGACAAAGAGCTTCAGAGCATCAAGCATGCTATTGATCTGATAAATCCTGACAGGGTGTATATACTTACGCCGATTCGCCCTCCGGCGGAATCCTGGGTTAAGCCGTCGGATCCGCAGGATATTCTGAAAGCGCAGGAAATAATCGGAAAGGCCATACCGGTGGCGGAGCTGGAAACCGGTCAATTCGGCTTGGCGGAATTCTCGGATGCCAGACAGGCTATTCTCGAAATCGGTTCTCGTCATCCCCTGCGGTGGGAGCAAGCCCTTAAAATAGAGGAAGCATACTCCGTTTCCGGCGCGGTTGAAAAAATGCTTAAGGACAATGAACTGATCCGGGTTGAGTATAATGGAAATCTATATGTACTGCCCGGGCATTTCAAAATGGGAAAGATACATTCGACCGGAAAAGAGAGTTAGATCATGAAATGTTGTGGGCGGCAGATGTCCACAACTGCGCGGCTGCCCCATGTCTTCAGACGTGGCGGTAGTCTGTATGTACCACAACATAGGTAATAGAATAGACTCACGGCAAGCCATTGCCGCCTGTCCGTCAAAGGCGACATCAAGGCCGGCCGGAGGTAGAACACTGCTCTGCGGCGAGGGTGAACACCCGTGATTATGACCCAGGGATATGCCCCGCACAGGAAAATTTGGACCTGCTAATAAAGTGGAAAATCAATATTTTGGATTATATTGAGCGGGGAAAACAACGGCCGTACCATTACGGCTAGTTTGACAAAAGTCATTATCTCTTAATCAGATACACAATCTCACAGCTGTCAGGCAAAAAGAAATGGTTGACAAAATCATAAAATTCATTTAATTTGTCAACCGTAACGTGCCGATATGTGTAGAAGGGATGAAAGTGAAAGGAGATGATGATATGTTTGACAGGCGGTTAAAGCAGATACGACTGGCAAGGGGGTATACTCTGGAGGAGTTGGCTGCGAAAACTGGTGGTTTTATAACAAAACAAGCCCTGTCAAAATACGAAAAGGGGAAAATACGACCCAGTGCGCTGGTATTAAATAAACTGGCCGAAGCTCTAAACACTAAAGCGGCGACCCTGTATAGGGAGCCTAGTGTCTCCGTTGAAATCATTGCTTTCCGGAAAGCCTCACGACTTCCTAAAAAGGAACTGGCACGAATAGAATCCTATGTCAAAAATGCTCTTGAGGAGCGGATTCAGCTTCAGGAATTAGCTGGTCTGTCTGTTGAAACTTTGGACGAGAAATCAGCTAGAAGAAAGAATACTGGCAACCGTTTGCCAGTTCAGGCAATGCCGATCAAGAACTTGGAGGATGTCGAGACGGCCGCAGAAACTCTACGCAGCAAATGGAATCTTGGACTTGACGAGATCTCAAATATGACAGAGACTCTCGAGAATCACTCTGTTCATGTCATTGATATTAGCACAAAACATAAACTGGACGGCGTTGCCGCTGTAGCCCTTGTCGGGAAAAACCAGGTGAAGGCTGCTGCTGTGGCAAACAAGACGGGTGTACCCGGAGAACGGCAGCGACTGAATTTGGCACACGAATTAGGGCATCTTGTTCTTGACATACCGAAAAATGTAGATGAAGAAAAAGCGGCATTCCGTTTTGGCGCGGCGTTCATAGCACCATCGGAAATAATTCTAAATGAGGTTGGCACACATCGATCTTCTATTCAACTCGAAGAGTTCTTTATGCTTAAACGTCGGTTCGGGTTAAGTATTGCGGCACTTATGTACCGACTTCGTAACTTGAATGTCATCTCTGAGTCCTATTACAGACGTTGGTGTATTGAGATCAACAAACTTGGCTGGAAACAACGAGAGCCAAATGAAATCAAGACGGAGCAGTCAAACTGGCTTCGAAGAGTTGTACTAAGAAGTCTCTCGGAAGGGTTTCTGACGGCGGAAGAGGCAGCTCGCTTTCTTGGTGAATCGGTTGAACATGAAGAACCGTTTTCCCTGATTGAAAAGAAGGCTTTCCTCAAGCTGCCTTTAGAAGAGAGGCGAAAACTGCTGGCTGAACAAGCGGCCAAGTTGTCTTCAGTCTATAACGAAAACCCAGACGTTGATGGAATAGGGGGAGGTGACTTTGACTAATGGTGGCACGCCACAACCACAACGCGGCGAGATTTGGCTTATAAATCTTGATCCAACGATCGGTGACGAGATAAAGAAAAAGCGCCCATGCCTTGTAGTTAATTCTGACTCTATTGGCAAATTGCGTTTACGATCGGTAGCACCAATCACTGAGTGGAAGAATGCATTTCAAAACAATCTCTGGCACGTGCGAATCGGTCCAGACAAAAACAATGGACTGACTAAGGTATCTGCCTTTGATGTGCTACAACTGCGAGGCGTGGACATCCAACGTTTCATTAAGAAGCTCGGACATGTTTCGGCTGTGCAGATGGAAGAAGTGGTGGCTGCTATTGCAGTAGTAATTGAATACCGCTGATTGCACTCGCCTATTTACACAGTACCCTACCCCATAGCGCCAGCGCCGGGTGTATCCTGAATGAAGTGAAGGGTGGGTTTTTACTTTTCTGCCTTAGGAGTTGATTATAAATTGGTTAGACTGTAGTGCTCCCCATTAGTCAAGCCGATTTTAAGAGAGTTTTGCGGTTGAGGTTATAGATTTCTTCGGCCCGATTCGGCGGGCGATAGCCTAACGCCGAATGCAGGTAACTTTCATTATACACTTGTACCCCACCCATTGGGTGGGTCTTTTATTTTTCCTTCTGATAAGTAAGATTTAATATCACCGGCTCTACTAACTCCCCCACACTTTCACCACAAAACCACCCCTGATCGCTGACCCACTCGCATTTATAGATAACCATATTCTATAGGTATATCTATGATTGTAAGTGAACGCAAGCTCAAGGCCAATCGCGAAAACGCCCAAAAATCAACCGGGCCAAAAACCGCCGAAGGCAAAGCCGCCTCCTCAGATATCACAAAAACCGGAATCAATCCGGCGAAAAGACCAAAAATGAAATGGGGCCCCCGAAAAAATGACAAAACGAACCCAAATCGCCGCGCCCATAGACTTCTCAAACACCTTCAGTTTCAACGTCATACAAGAATCACTACAAAACCGGTAGAACGAAAAGTAAAATATGACGGAACAAACCCATTTTCCCTGTAGTGATTATCAGACAGCATGATACAAGAAATTTCCGTAAGCGGGTATCTAATCAAAAAACGGCGGCGTGTACGCCATCCGTAGCGCCTGCGGCGGGTGGGTTTATGTGTGACTACTGCGAAATGACCGTCAGTTTGGCGTATTTGGCGATGAGCTTCTTGGGGCCGTATGAAGCGAAATCGACATCAAGGCGCATGTTTTCGCCGGAACCTTCAACCCTCAGTACCCGCCCCTGCCCGAATTTGGGATGAATGACGGTATTGCCGGGACGGATACCCTCACCCTCCTCGTATTCGTAATAAACGCCGTCGGGACGAGACGCCGCAGAAGGTTGGGATACCGGCGTGCGCGTCGGGCCGAATTCCCAGCGGTATGATCGACTGTCGGTCTTTTCGACCAGTTCCTCAGGAATCTCAGCCAGAAAACGCGAAGGGATTGATTCGAAGGTGCCGTAGCGGCGGCGTTGTCTGGCGGCGGTGAAGAACAACTCCTTGCGCGCCCGTGTGGCGCCGACATACAGAAGCCGCCGTTCCTCCTCGAGTTCAAACGGGTCATCAAACGATCGCGCAAGAGGAAAAAGACCGTCTTCCATGCCGGTGATAAAAACGACGTCAAATTCCAGTCCCTTGGCGTTGTGAAGCGTCATCAACGTCAGCTTATCGTCTGTTTCCCGATAGGTGTCTATATTAGTATAGAGAGTGATCTCCGCAAGAAAGTTATCCAGCGTCGGTTCGGGGTTGGTCTGATAAAACTCAGTCGCCGCCGAGATAAATTCCTCGATATTCTCCAGCCGTGCGTCGCCTGTGAGCGGGTCTTCCTCCGCCAGGGCGTCGGCCAGCCCGGTATCAGCGATGATCGCCTGTATGAATTGATCGACAGGCAAGCGTTCCGATTTTTCTCCGAGGGATTCGATCAGTTCGGCGAATTTCCCGAACCCCTTCCGGGCGCGGGCGCCTACTGTCTCGATTACGTCGGCTTCCATGGCCGCTTCCAAAAGAGATTTGCCGGCTTTTCGGGCGTAGTCGGTCAGCTTGGCCAGCGAAGTCTCGCCCAAGGCCCGTTTGGGGGAATTGACTATACGTACGAACGAAGCTTCATCTTTGCGGTTGGATACCAGTTTCATATAAGCGACCAGGTCCTTGATTTCCCTGCGCTGATAAAACGAAATACCGCCGATTATCTGATACGGGATGTTCTCACGGCGAAGCGTTTCCTCGAATGAACGCGACTGTGCATTGGTGCGATAGAGCACCACCATTTCCCGTAAAGGGTGATCGCCTTTTCTTTCAAGCGCCCGGTTAATTACATATTCGGCTTCGTCGCTCTGGGTTTCGTGAAGGGCAACGGCTATCTTTTTATCGCCCTTAATTTCGGTCCAGAGCGTTTTATCTTTGCGGGAGGTGTTGTTTTTAATTACCGCCGACGCCGCCGAAAGAATAATCTGTGTGGAACGGTAATTCTGTTCGAGCTTGACGACTTCGGCGCCGGGGAAATCGGATTCAAAATTGAGGATATTGGAAATATCGGCGCCACGCCAGCCATAAATCGATTGATCCTCGTCGCCGACGACACAGATATTTTTTTCCGGCCCGGTCAGATGCTTGAGCAAAACATACTGGGCGTGATTGGTATCCTGGTATTCATCGACCATGACATATCGAAAACGTTCCTGCCACCTCCGGCGAACTTCTTTGTTTTCAGCCAGCAGTTTAACCGCCATGCCGAGCAGATCATCAAAATCGAAGGCCGCCGAGGTGCGCAGTTTTTCCTCGTAAAGGGAAAACACTCGGGCCACTTTTCCGTCGTAGTATCCTTCCGCTTCGGCGGCGAACTGTTCGGCGTCATAGAGCTTATTTTTTGCCGATGATATCCGGCGCAGGACAGCCGCCGGCATAAATTGCGAACCGGATATAATACCCAGTTCTTTCATACTGCGGTTGACAAGCGATTTGCTGTCGTCCTCGTCGAGAATTGTGAAATTGCTCGGATAACCGAGATGCTTCGCCTCCATACGCAAGAAACTGGCGCAGAAGGAATGAAACGTCGAAATCCACATGCGGCTTATGTCAAAGCCCAGCAGCGCGGCGATTCTATCTCTCATTTCGCCGGCGGCCTTGTTGGTAAAGGTTACCGCCAGGATTTCCCACGGTTTGGCTTTTCGTTCGGTTATGATATGGGCGAGGCGATGGGTGAGCACTCGGGTTTTTCCCGAACCGGCTCCGGCCACCACCAGAAGCGGCCCTTCGGTTCTGGTCACGGCCGCCCGTTGCCTGTCGTTCAGCGCATCCAGCAGTCTGCTCATAGTCAGGCAATATATATCCGAACCGGGCAAAGGGCAATAACCGACGCGGAATCTTAAGAATTACTGACGTACCCGGTCTTCAGGGTACGGTGTCCGCTTATCACTCCAGCCAGGAAAAAAGGCGGGGATGGTGCTTGATAATATGCTGGTTATTGTTCGGCAGAACGCGAGCGGTGATTCCCAGGCGGCCCGAACGGGTACAGACCATATCGACATGATAGATATGTTGGCCGTCTTCACGCGACTGATCCAGCGTGGCGACGAAAATTTCGCTGTCAACGATCTGATCCTGAGCGTCCAGATGGCCGCGCATGACCTCGACTTTAACGTCGTCCGGCGAAAGGTCACCAAGAAAAACCTTCACCTTAACCGGCATAGTCTGACCGACCTTGGCAGAGCCGTCGGTACCCGGCAATTCGATCGATGAAACCGAAACCTTGCTCCAATCTTTGAGAATCCGTTTGTTCCACGAGGCGATGCCCCGGGTCAGGCCGTAGTCGTTCTCGATCATGCTGTCGTGCGCCTGGATAGCCGGAATATAAAATCGTTCGGCATAATCGCGCAGCATCCGGTGCGATGAAAAGTGTTTTCCGGCCATGATGATGGAGTTTTTCATCATCCTGATCCAGTTCTGTGGATAATCATCGCGGTTCCGGTCATAGAACATCGGGACAATGTCCCGTTCGAGAGCATCATACAGCGCCTGCGATTCGATATAATCCTGCTCCTCGGAGGTGGCATACTGAGTATCGGTGCCGATGGCCCAGCCGACGTCGGGAGAGTATCCTTCTTCCCACCAGCCGTCGAGACTGGAGAGGTTCAGGGCGCCGTTGAGGGCCGCTTTCATGCCCGAAGTGCCGGAGGCTTCTTCGGGACGGCGGGGATTGTTGAGCCAGACATCGATGCCGGCCACCAGCCAACTGGCCAGATCGAGATCATAGTTTTCCAAAAAGACTATCTTGTTGCGAAACTCATCCCGCTGGGCAAGATGGACAATCGACTTGATGATCTCCTTGCCGTTATTATCCCGGGGGTGCGCCTTGCCGGCGAAGATAAACTGAATTGGCCGCTTGTCGTCAGAAGTCAGCTTGGCGAGCCGTTCTATGTCGGAAAAAAGCAGGTAGCCGCGCTTGTAGGCGGCGAAACGCCGCGCGAATCCGACTGTCAGGGCGCGGGGATCGAGTATCTCCTTCGTCCGTTTGATTTCATGTTGCGATTTTCCCTTAACTTCAACCTGGCGGCAAAGCTGTTCGCGCGTCAGAAAGATCAACTGCTGCTTGTTGTGCTGATGGTACCGCCACAATTCGCTGTCGGGAATCCGGTTGATGTTGTCCCAGCAGGTAGGATCCTCAGGCTGTTCGATATACCGGGGCCCGAGATAAGTCTCGTACAGTTCGCCGAGGTTGGGCGCCACCCAGCTGTAAGTATGGACGCCGTTGGTAATCGACGTTATCGGAACCTCTTCGACCGGAAAGCCGGGAAAGATATGCCGCCACATTGATCGCGAGATTTGGCCGTGCAGATTGGAGACGCCGTTGGCATAGGCTGACAACCTGAGCGCTCCGACAGTCATCGAGAACGGTTCCTGTTCATTCCCCTCGATTACCCGACCGACTTTCATCATCTCTTTGAACGTCAGGCCAAGTTTGGACGCCATCGGCGCGAGGTATTTCTCCATGAGCTTAACATCGAACTGCTCGTGACCGGCCGGCACGGGAGTATGAGTAGTGAAGATATTGGTCGACCAGACTACTTCAACCGCTTCGTCGTACGATAAGTGCTCCTTCTCCATCAAATGGCGTATTCGTTCCAGACAGAGAAACATCGAATGCCCCTCGTTCAGATGAAAGGCGCCGGGTTTCTGACCGAGCGCTTCCAGCGCCCGCACGCCGCCGATTCCAAGAAGAATCTCCTGGCGGATGCGGATGTCCTTATCGCCGCTGTAAAGCTGATAAGTAATCTCCCGGTGCATTGAGGGGTTTTCCGGGATGTTGGCATCAAGCAGATACAAAGGCACTCGGCCGACCTGTACCCGCCAGATCTGAGCCTTGACCGACGATTTACCGATCTCAACCGTGATCCGGATCGGTTTCCCTTCGGCGTCCTTTTCCATCGTGACCGGCATATTATACCAGTCGTTTTCTTTGTAGCTTTCCATCTGCCAGCCATCGGTGTTGAGAGTCTGCGTAAAATAGCCACACCGGTACAGAAGCCCGACCGCTACAATCGGAATCCCCAAATCGGAAGCCGACTTCAGATGATCGCCCGAGAGTACGCCCAGGCCGCCGGAATAAATAGGCAGCGACACGTCAAGGCCGAATTCACAGGAAAAGTAGGCGATGGTCGCGTCCTTGCAGACCGGGTAACGAGTCTCAAACCATTTCTTCTGGGCCATGTACCTGTTGAAGGCTTCATAGACGCGGTTCAGGTGGGCCACGAACGATTCGCTTTCGGCGGCCGCACGAAGTTTTTCCTGCGAAACCTGGGCCAGCATCTGCACCGGGTTCTTGTTGCAGCATTCCCAGCAGTCCTGGTCGAGCCGCCTGAAAAGTTGCTGCAAATCGGGCGACCAGGAGTACCACATGTTGTTGGCCAGCTCCTGCAAACGAGCGATTTTATCGGGCAGTGAAGGCAGAATTAAAATCGGTAATATTTTCATTATACTGTTCCTATCTGGAAGATTAACGCCGAGCGTCCGATGGTTCCCCTGTTATAAAAATCGGTAATAGCAACTTATCCTTGTTACACGGCTCGGAGTTCCTGTCGAGGCATATCCCTCCGCGGGACAGGTATCTTCATCCTATTATTATCGACGCCCGGTCGGATAATCCTTATCCGGCCCACTGCATAAACAGTCGCGACGCCGAGCCGGAGAATCGGCCTGGACGGCTTTCCCTTCGCGCCGACCATGAAGGTAATACATCAATAGACGGAAAAACAAGGGAGAAATTAAGGGCTAACCAAAAAGTGTTGAACGAGGGTTGAGTTGAAAGTCATTTGCCTTTGACCGGTGTTTATAAATCCTGCAATGAGATTCGACCTGAATTTGCAGGCCTTACGGCTTTTTTATAAAAGCTACCCGGCATTCCGCCGCTTCGGCAAACCGATCAATATGTTCCTCGTAATCGGCGAAATCTTCAGGATTGACCATGTAATCATAAGATTTTCGCACCCGAGAGATTACCAGGCTGTCACCAAGCAGCTTGTAGCGGATATGCAAACTGCCGAACTGATCGGCAATAGTCGTGTCGAGCGACGATTCCAATGGCCGCCAATTTTCGGGTATGGTAATGAACAGAGAATCAATACGGGTCTGTGGATATTCCAGATCCAATACCTGTGTTCGATCGGAGAGAGCGATTGATTCCCGTTTTCTGAACGGAGAAATGAAATTAAGGTCCAAATACAGCTTTTCACCGATTGAATGCAGCGAGTTTCTTACCTTCCCCAGAACGCTGATTTTGATATCCGATGAATCAACATCGCTGACCAGGAGGTTTATCTTATCGGTACTGAATTTGCCCGACAGGCCGAACATCTCTTTCTTCAAAAGCCAGTCCAATTCCCTTTTTCCGGCCGTGTTTAGGAACCAAATCAACCAGTGGTACGGGTTTCCGGCAGTCCTGAATTCAAGTCTGACCGAGATTGATTTATCCTCATTGATTTTAACGGATGCTTTCCTTGCTATGATATTATCGTCGGCCGATGAAGCGGGAGTACGTATGATCTGCCCGCCGGCGGAGTCAATCGCCAATACGAATACATCTTCGTCGGGCGAGGGTAAATCACCCACCCTACACTGCCGGCAGGTAGGATCGATCCACAGCGTATCGCCGTCGGCAACGGAAAAGAGAATCACATGATTGAATCGACTCAGGGTGGGAAACCCGGGATCAGTGGTTTCATGACCTTTTGTCCGAATAAGGACCGGCTTGGCGTCAATCCCGACGTGACGCAGCATGGAGACGTACATGACCGACAGGTCCTTGCAATCGCCATAACCGCGTTCAAACGTTTCCCTGGAAGAGCTGGGCTGCCAACTGCCAACGCCGATTTCTATGGCCACGTAGCGGGTGTTCGCCGACAGCGATTCATGCAATCTCTCGCATATCTCCCTTTGAGTGCCCGCGCCGTCCAGAATCTTTTCCATATACGCTTTCTGTTCATTGTTCAACACAAAACTTTTTTTCATCATTTCGTGGCAGTCTTTGCCCAGGCCATGCCAGCTTCGCCCGTCAAACAGATATTTCTCAAGCTTGTATTTTACCGGCGAAAATCTCAGGGAAATCATCTCTTCTCCGATAGAAAAGGCGAAGTTTTCCGGCTCACAGGCCGGTATTTCAGTCAACTCATAGGAATAAGTCGTTTTTCCCTTGTGTTCCGAGACGGAAGCGGGCGGGATGGAACCGATTTCTTTGGTATTGAACTCCAGGCCGTTGGGAACGATGAGATTGTATTTCGACAGGCGAACCGGTATCTCTTTCTGCGGTTTCCAGTCAGGCCAGAAGAAAATAGAATTATGCGCGACCTTGTACTCATATTCAACGATAAACGGGTAACTGCTGGTAGACATTTCAAATAATCGATAACAAACGTCGGCATAGAGAGCGTATCCCGAATATCCGCACACGCGCTCTACATCATTTTTTTCAAGCGTGTAAATCAGTTGCTGATCGGAGCCGTAAACCTTGCCCGTAAAGCTCTTAAACTTTCTGAACTTTGATTCCGATATAATTACATTGCAATATTTCTTTCCTTCGGAATTCAATACCCTGATTTTGCGGCTCACTATCAGTTCGGCTTTGCCGCCGCCTGACACCTTGTAGGTTATATCTTCTTCAAGAACTTCCGCATTATAATCCTTTTCAGCGTCGTTGGAGCAAAGGCCGACGCCGTTCGGCCATATCGGCAGGGTCATGCCGATAAGGATAAGAACCCATAACACCAGACGCTTATGGACTACTCGATGGGGGTTGCGCACATTACCGAACATATTTCCAAGCCTCTACTCCTGTCCGGCCCCGGCGGCTACTTGATCCATACATGACGCCTCCACGATCTCATACATTTCTTTCAGGCCGGCGTATTCACCGGTAGAAAACACCGGCTTATCTATCGCAAAATCGGCCTTCACGCTAACAACATTCTCAATCCCCAGAGTTGTCCTGGAGAACCGCCCGCCGGGTATTGTATGTTGGAGATCCGACGGCACATCGGCGATTTTCATGTTCTCCGGAAGGCAAACACTGATGCGCTGACGGTTGACGAACGGGTACCTGAAATCGACGGGAGTAACTCTTATGTTGCTGGTGAATCGGTTGGTTACAATAGGGATAACAACAGGCGAAAAGAACATATTCTCGCCGGAGACGGTCGCAAATTCCGGCAGTTCAACGACAAGATCAAACCACAATTTATCCCCGTCGGAGTCGAAGTACGAAGCAGCCTCGAGAACATCATACTGCGTTTCCGTTTTATCCAGAAACTCCTCGGCGATTTCATCCTGCGAGAGCGAAGCTTTCATGAACTTGTCGCGGGTTTCTATCTTATATCCCTTTATATATATGTTCGTGGAACAGATTGCCGAACCGTCCTCGCGGACCGAAATATTGGATATGATATCCGTCCCGCTTTTTCGTTCCCGATAATTTAACGATATCGTCCGGGAACTATCCCCGTCTATAAGCAGTCCGCCTTCGACCAGATCATAAGAAGGTAAAAAAGGGTAGATAACCCATTCTTCATCCGTATCCAGCGCCAGGGTATCTTCGTCATTCTCGATACAGCAAATAACACGATTGAGCTGATTTAATTGAGGCGAATGCGGGTTAAAGGCGCCATGACGATCTCTTGTGCCGATATAGAGCGGATAGGCCTTTATTTCAAGAGCGCGAAGCAACTCCACAAGCAGGAGATTCTTTTCGGTGACGCTTCCGTATTTCCGTCCCAGGGTCTTTCCGAGATTTCCTTCTTCGTCAATGTCTTTTCTGGTATCGATTTCATCTCGCACGAATTTGAACAGTCTTTTAATTTTTCCTTCTTCATCGGGAGCATCGGCGCAAATCGAATCGGCCAGTCTTTTAATCTGATCCTCGTTGGTAACAAATTCCGTAAATATTTCATCAAAAAACTTACCGTGTTCATCCCAACTTTTGCCAAATGAAAAGTTGCTGTACGTAGTGCGATAGGAAATAAGTTGAAAATACAATGATGCCAGATTGTCGTTCCTGGCGCCCATTAACGGTTCATCCTTTGCAGGCATGATGTTTTCCACTTCCCACGTATACTTGGTAGCTGAAACCTTCAAAAAACGGCATTCCTCCTCCGTATAATTTTTGTATTGCGCCGGAATGTTTTTTCTCGCGGCGTTATAAGTAAAACCCGGATAGAGCGCGACTGAGAACCGGGACCTGAGCGTAAATATATCCCCCTGGAAGTACCAGGGGTCAAGGAAGCTGAAACGCTGGTGGGTATGGCGATACTTATATTCAAGTATAGCTCCGTCCTCCACCGCCGGGAAGGCGAAAGTAAGGGTCATATATTCCCCCGCCTTCTTCCTGAAGAAATCCTTCACTTTCTTCTTTTTTCCGTCAGGATAGATGGTGTATGCTTTAAGGCCCTTTATGTTATCGCCTTTATGATAAGGGATTTCGACTTTGGCGGCCTCTTTGGCGGCCTCGTTGTTGAATACTTTTATTCTGATATGTCTTTCCAGCTTGATCCTGGCCGGATATATCGAAATTTCCATATCTCCGTTGTCGAAAATAACGACGGCCTCCGCCTCCGGGTATTGCGGCGGCGGAGCCATATTCCATTCCTCTTCGGTTACCTCGCCGAACTTCTGAGCCGTCGCAAGGCTGTTTATAATGATTATCAGGAAGACGGCGACTGAAAACGTTTTTGAAATCTTCGGGAGATTATACTGCATTGCCCCTCTCTTTCCATGGCCGGTCAAGACCTTGTTCGATCCTATTAACCCCGCTTATTACGATTCATATTATTACAGGCGCCCGATTTCGCAGGATGCGCTCGCGTTGTCATTGATTACCCTGCCTTATTTGGATATTATAATCAAGCCGCCGCATATGTCAAGCTCCTCTCAAGAAAATCATGTCCAAAGAAATCCGTTGCGTCAATGTAATCATTGGTGTAGTTTACCGCCGTATAACAGGTCGCGAAAGTGGCGGAACTGGCAGACGCGCTGGATTTAGGATCCAGTCCTTAAATAGGGTGGGGGTTCGAATCCCCCCTTTCGCATTGGTTACCGACGGAGGTATTGTTGGATATCGAAGTTGTCGAAAAGGACGGCCTTAAGCGCGAGTTGAACATCGAGGTTCCGTCCGACATAGTTGACCGGACTTTTACCCGGATTTATGAAACGTATCGAAAGAAGGCCAGTATTAAGGGATTCCGTCCCGGTAAAGCGCCGATGAGTATTATTCGGAGCAAGTTCAAAAAAGAAATTACGGCTGAGCTGATAGACGAACTGGTCGAGAAGTACTACAATGAAGCGGTAAGTGAAAAAAAGTTGGAAGTGGTCGGGCACCCGGTTCTGGCCGGCGTTGACGTCGATGAAGGTAAGCCGTTCAAATTCACCATCGGCGTTGAGATCATGCCGCAGATAGATTCCGTGAACTATGAGAACCTGACGATCGACAAGTCGGAAGCGGATATTCCTGATGAAGATGTGGACGGAGTTCTTGAAAAGCTCCGGCAGGCCGCCGCTGAGTTGCGCACGGTTGATCGGGTTGCGCGCGAAAGCGATGTTCTGATCTGTGACGTCGAAGTAAAAGGCAACGATACCGAACTTTCTAAAAATAGCATATATAAAAACCAGGAAGTCGATCTGGCCGGCGATTCCACCGATCCGGAATTTCGCGAAGGCCTGGCGGGCGCCGCGCGTGATGAAACGCGTCAAATAGGGGTTGCTTATCCCGAAAATTATCAAAACCCACAGTTCGCCGGCAAAACGGTCAATTTCCAGGTAACGGTCAGAGAAATCAAGGAGAAGGTGCCGCCCGTGCTGAATGATGACTTTGCCCTGCAAACCGGTCAGGCGGAAACGCTTTTAGAGCTCAGGCTGAATATTCGAAAACAACTCAAGACGGCGGAAAAAGCCGATCTCGCCAAAGCTAACAGGAAGGCGCTCATCGGCCAGGTGGCGGATCAAAATGCGATTGACGTTCCCGAATCGATGCTGGAATCCTATATTGACGGCGTCGTCGAGGATTACAAACAGAACACCGCCAAGTTCGACGAAAAAGAGATTCGCAACAGGTATCGCCCGATCGGTATTAGGGCCGTCAGGTGGTATTTGCTCTTCCATCGCCTGGCGGAACAGGAAAAAATTGAAGTTTCAACCGAGGATACCGAAAACTGGATAAAACGGTTTGCAGAAGATTATCGCATTGATGTACCGAAGGCCAAAGAGGCTCTGGCCAAAAGCCGCAAGTCGGGAGAAATCAAGGATGGTATCCTGGAAGAAAAAGTCCTCGATTTCCTGATGTCGAAGGCGGAAGGCCATAATGGAGTAATCGCCAACTAAGGAAGGCTTAATATGACGCTGATACCAATGGTAGTCGAAACGACTGGGCGGGGCGAAAGAGCTTATGATATTTACTCCCGCCTGCTCAAAGATCGAATTATTTTTGTCGGGGCGCCGATTGACGACAACATAGCCAATCTGGTTATAGCCCAGATGCTTTTTCTGGAGGCGGAAGATCCCGGCAAGGATATCTTTCTGTATATCAATACGCCGGGCGGTTCGGTTACGGCCGGCATGGCGATATATGACACGATGCAGTTTGTCAAGCCGGATATCGTGACCACCTGTATGGGGATGGCCGCTTCGATGGGCGCTTTTCTCCTGGCCGCCGGTACCAAAGGTAAACGGGCCGCGTTGCCGAATTCCCGGATCATGATTCATCAACCGATGGGCGGTACGCAGGGCCAGATTTCCGATGTCGAGATTATGACCCGCGAATTCGCCAGCATGAAAAAGCGACTCAACGAACTTCTGGTCAAGCATACCGGCCAACCGCTGGAAAAGGTCGAGGCCGACACCGACCGAAATTTCTTTATGTCGCCTGATGAGGCCAGGGAGTATGGCCTTATTGACAAGGTTTATGTGCTTGAGCCAAAGGGCAAAGATAAAAAGTAGGCTGTCATAAACGTGGATAATAATTCCAAAACGCGGGGGCCGATAGAGCGTTGCTCTTTCTGCGGCAAACCGGCCACCCAGGTAAAAAGGCTTTTTTCCGGCTACCAGGCGTATATTTGCAACAACTGCGTCGCTCTCTGCAATGATCTGATGGCCGCCGCTCCGGAAACGGAAGAAACTCCCAAAGATTTCAAGATCCCGTACCCGGCTGAAATAAAAGATTTTCTCGATCAGTACGTTATTGACCAGGAGGAGTCAAAACGGACGGTGTCGGTGGCGGTCTATAACCATTACAAGCGAATCCAGGCCAAAAAGCTTACCGACGAAGTAGAACTGGAAAAATCGAATATCCTGCTTCTCGGTCCGACCGGCACCGGCAAGACACTGATTGCCCACACCCTGGCCAAATTCCTGTCGGTCCCGTTCACCATTGCCGACGCAACGGTTCTGACCGAGGCCGGGTATGTCGGCGAGGATGTCGAAAATATCCTGGTGCGCCTGTTTCAGGCGGCCAACTATGACCCGCGCAAAACCGAACTGGGGATTATCTACATTGACGAGATCGATAAGATCTCACGAACCGACGGCAACCCATCGATCACTCGCGACGTTTCCGGCGAGGGCGTCCAGCAGGCATTATTAAAGATTCTCGAAGGCACGGTGGCCAACATCCCGCCCAAGGGAGGGCGCAAGCACCCGGAACAAACCTTCGTTCAAATCGATACCCGCAATATTCTTTTCATATGCGGCGGAGCCTTTGAAGGGCTCGATAAAATCATCGCCCGCCGGACAGGCAAGAAAACGGTAGGGTTTGAAGCCAGGAAAATCGCGCTGGATGACGATGAGACCAAGCTGTTGAGCAACGTCGAACCGGCCGATCTGCTCGAGTATGGCCTTATCCCCGAACTTATCGGCCGCCTGGCCGTGGTCAGCGCACTGCGGCCGCTTTCCGAGAAAGCCCTGTTCAGCATTCTGACCGAACCGAAGAATGCCTTGGCCAAGCAGTATCAAAGGCTTTTCGAGATTGACGGCATAAAACTCCATTTCGAACGATCGGCGCTCAAAGCAGCCGTGTCCGAGGCGGTTAAACGTAAAACCGGCGCGCGGTCGCTGCGCTCCATTTTTGAAGCGGCCATGCTGGATATTATGTTCGAGGCCCCGACCACCGCCAATCTGGAAGAAGTTGTCATCACCGATAAGGTAATCAGACGTACAGGCAAGCCGGTATATAAGTATAAATCGAAAAAAAGCAAAAAATCTGCTTGAGAAAATCCCAACCAACTGTGAAATTGCCGCTCTCCGGACGGCTTAGGCTGTTGATAAAACCCGTGCCGGGGAATATCTCTATTGCACCCGGCAGATGAAAACCCGGTCGATATCGTTTAAGTCCCTGAGGAGCGAGCAATCGGTATAACGGCTGTCGCTTCCGACTATTTCAAACAGTTCCTGCGATTGGTCGTATCCGATTTCAAAAATAAGAAACCCGGGCGAACATAGATGATCCGGCGCAAAGCGGATCAAACGCTCGATAACATCCAGCCCTTTTTCTCCCGCCAACAAAGATTTTTTTGGATCGGCTTTTACTTCGGGCGGAAGCGATTCGTATTCGCCGTCGGCGATATAAGGCGGATTGGAGGCGATGATATCAAACTTTTCGCTTTTATCCAGGGCTTCGAAAAGATCGGACTCGATGAATCTAATCTTGTCTTCAACGTCGAAGCGGGCGGCGTTTTGCCGGGCTACGTCGAGGGACTGGGCAGATATATCTGATGCGGTGACATCAAGATTTTCATTTTCTAGTTTGGTCGAAATCGCCACCACACCCGAACCGGTGCCGACATCAAGGAGCCTGACGGGGTCTGATGCGAGTTGCCGCGCCGCTCGAAGAACAGAATCAAGAAGAAGTTCGGTTTCAGGACAGGGAACCATAACCGATTCATCGACAAGAAATTTCCGACCGAAAAACCAGACCGATCCGAGGATATACTGCAGGGGATAACGGGTCAGACGCTTCTGGATAATACCGTTAAACTTTGCCGTCAACTCGTCATCTATAAGCGACGGGCCGCGCAGATATAACTCCAGGCGGTCAACTTCAAGCAATTCGCATAGAATTATTTCAGCTTCAGCGGCGCCGGTCTCGATGCCGACGCTTTGGAGTTTTTCTGCTGCTTTGGATATCAGGGAATTAATGTTTACTTTTGGCATTAAAGATTTTCGGGAAGCTGCGCGCCGCCGCCGGTCCAGATATCGACCAATTCGGGTTGAAAAGCGCATCCTGATTTCTTGTGGCCGTGCAGGCGAAACACTGGGCGTATTCTATTCCCTGCCTTTGGGGCAGTCTTGATGGCCATAGCCGTGTCGGCCATAGAGAGCGGCATAACGGCGCCGGCGGCCAGAATGGCTGAAAGCCTGATAAACTCCCTCCGGCTTAACATTTCCCCTCCCATTCTTCTTTGGTTTCCTGCACAAGGTTAAAGTTATTTGTTTTCATCGCCGGTACCAGAAGAAGCGAAGTAAACTGCGGATAGACGACTCTTTTTTTCGAGATCATCTCGACGTCGGCAAAAGCTTCCAGTATCGACTGGTTGGTGCGCATGTTTTTTATCGCCGGGCCGACCTTTCCGTTTTCAATCAAAAAGGTCCCGTCAAAGGTGGTGCCGGTTATCATGGTGCGCATCGGGTTGAGAAAATTGATATACCAGAAGTGGGTGATAAGCACGCCTTTCTCGGTCGAGGCGATCATTTCATCAAGTGTTTTATTCCCCGGCGCCAGGGCCAGGCTTTTAGGGTACGGTCCGTAGCTGTTATCGGGCGGCAGGGCATGCCCGGTCGGCGATTCGCCCATTATATTGGCGTAGTAGCTGTCGTAAGCGGCTTCTCCGGCCCGGCCGTGATCAATAGGCGTAATTCGCTTTTTGGCGATGCCCTCGTAGTCGAAAAGCAGGTTTCCAAAAGCCGGGTTGTCGGGTTCGTCGGTGATGGTGATGTTTTCGCCGGTGATGAGTTCCCCTTTTTTGCCCGACAGGAAAGAACGCCTTTGCATCATCGTCCTGCCGCCGAAACCCAAAAATCCAAGGAAAAGCAGCAGTTGTCCCACGGCGGGCGGCTCAAGAATAACCGTATATTGACCGTCCGGCAGGGCGATTGGATTGATGTTTTTCAGGGCTTTGTCAATGGCCGTGTTTGCAGTCAATCGGTAATCAATCCCGGTCGGATCAGGATTAAATCCGATGGCGTACCCGGACTGTTCCCCCTTGCCCACGATGGTCAGCGACAGTTCGCTTTTTCCGTATCGACCGAACTGCGTCACGCCGAGAGAATTGGCTATGGCCACGGTGTTAATATCGTGCCGGAAAGCTCCCGAGGCTCCCAGCCCATTTTCCCCGGCCGACGCCGCCACCGAAGCAACTGCGTCAGCCATATCTCTGGGGCTGTAAGAAAGATTCGGTTTAGCCGTAACCGTTTTATCCAGAGACGGAGCGATTTTTAAGTCAGGAAAAGAAACAAATCGTTCGTCCGGCTTTTGCACCTGACTTATCTGAAACGCCGATGAAACAACTTCTTTAATTCCCGACGGGCTGAGGTCATTGGTGGAAACGACACCGACCTTTTTATCCTTTACGGCGCTGACAATCAACCGCGTCTCTTCTTGGGATATATTCTGGTTTATCACCGATTCGGCAAAACGGGTCAAGTATGTCGTTTCCCCTGTCAGTACGACTTCGGTCTGGTCGGCTTTTGAGTGGTTGAGGGCCGTTTGCAGAATATCAAGCGCCTGCGTTTTTTCGATCATGATCTACCCCCCCCCACCTCGATGTTGGCAAAGCGGGTAACGGAAGCTCCTTCGCCGGTGCGAGCCGTTTGCCCCGGCTGGCCTTTGCCGCAGTTGGGAGTGCCCCATAACCTGAATTGCGACGCATCGCCGATCGCTTCGCAACTGTTCCAGAACAATGTAGTGCATCCCGAAAATGTCGGGTTTTTAACCACTCCGGCCAGTTTACCGTTTTTTATCTCCCAGCCGATTTCGCAGCCGAACTGAAAATTCTTGCGCAGGTCGTCAATCGACCACGAGGTCGGATTGGACATATAGATGCCGTTGTCCGTTTCGCCGATAATCTGGTCGAAGGTTTTATCGCCCGGCTCAAGGATGGTGTTGCACATTCTCACGATCGGGATGTTCTGCCAGCCCTGGGCGCGCATCGCGCCGGTCGAATTTTTTCCCACCCGCGCCGCCGTTTCCCGCGACGACAGGTAGTTTTTCATTATTCCGTCTTTGATTAAATAGGTCTTGCGGCTTTTGACGCCTTCATCGTCCCAGCCGAACGATCCCAAGCCATGCGGTGAAGTGGCATCGTTGATAACATTGACGATATCCGAACCATATTGCAGGGTATCGAGGTTTTCCGGCGTGGCGAATGACATACCGGAGAAGTTGCGTTCCATGCCGAACACCCGGTCCAGTTCCAGAGCGTGGCCGATCGACTCGTGAATAACCAGCGCCGTGATATTGCTGTCCAGTGCCAGCGTGGTCGTTTTCTTCGGACAGGGCGGAGCGGTCAGAAGCATTTTGACTTCTTCCACCAGCCGGGGGATGTGCTTTTTCATTTCCAGTTCAGTCAGGAGTTCATATCCTTTTGTTTCATACTGGCCCGATGAACGGGGAAATGACCGTTCGGCCCGTTCCCTGCGGGATTTAGCCTGACCCAGGGTCAGTCCGGCGCCGGTTTGAACAAGCGTCTGGCGCAGTTCGCTTCCTTCCGATGAAAAAAACCATTTCTCGATTTTATGGAACTCATCGAAACAACTGCGGGTGTTTATGTCCTTATATTGCGCCATGGTATTATCGATGTCGGAGAGAAACTCTATCTTATCGTCGAGCGGAACGGTGAATGGGTCGGTCTTGTGCGGCGAGATGAATTCGCCGATCTCAGGTTTTGACGGAGTGAACTCGACCGGTTCTTTCATTACCCTGGCGGACGCCCGTGCAATACCGGCGGCGCGATTCACAAGCTTATCAATTGAAAGAGTCGGGTCGTCGGAGGAGGCAAAACCCCACGCCCCGTCGATTAGAAGCCGCACCGCCCAGCCGGCCGAATATGAATTTTCGATCGGGTCGGGTTCGCCGTCGGAAAACGAGAGCGATTGATCGCGCAGTATTTCGTACCTGATGTCGCAATACGAGGCTTTTTTCAGCGACGCCGCCACCAGCCCGTCCATGGCGATTTTTTTGATGTCCATGCCTGTTTCATACCTGTAGAGGTCATATTTTGGCTCACAATTTAACCAAAACGGTGGGGATAGTCAAAGATAGAATTAGGCGTGTCAAGGCAAAACAAAAGCCAATCGAGAATCAAATCCGTTTCGCATAATTCCGATATATGGAAAACAGGGCCATTCTATTTAATAGCCTCAAAAACCACCCTTTCGAAATTTTTGCAGAATCGGAATATTTTTCTTGACAACCTGTTCCGGTTTATTATATTGCAAATGCAATGGAAAGTGTTGCATAGTGGATTCTTCCTAACATCGTCATCCCAGACTGTCTTTTCAGTCTGGGATTTTTTATTGGAGTAAATAAATTACCGGCTCAGGTCGCAATTATTAACGCCCTATATGATTTCCTCTCATCGTCGGCATAACCCGCTCGTTCAATTGTAAATGCGGCTCTCCGGCTAACCTGTTTATCATTCCTTTTTCCGGGCTTGACAGGTTTCATATCCGGTTGTACCTTTTCACCCTGATTGTGAGAACCGTATGAACACTCCCAATAAGCTGACAATATCCAGAATCATCCTATCGCCCGTTTTTATGGTTTTCTTTCTCATGGATAACGTTTACTGCCGCGTTCTATCACTCATAATCTTTACCGTGGCGGCGCTGACCGACATCTGGGACGGCCACCTGGCCCGCAAGTACGGCATTGTCACCGGCTTCGGCAAGTTCATGGATCCGCTGGCCGATAAAATCCTGACATCAACCGCTTTTGTTTCTTTTATCGCCCTGGGATATGTCCAAGCCTGGATGATCATGATGATTCTCATCAGGGAGTTTCTTATTACCGGGCTGCGCTCCCTGGCCGCTTACCGGGGAATGGTAATATCTCCGACCATGTCGGCCAAATTCAAAACGGTTCTCCAGATGGTTTCGATCGTGGCTATTTTGCTCTATATCAATCTGAAAACCATCTTTGAGGCGTCCGGATACACCGGCGATTTTTTTGAAAACAAACTGATAACCGGGATTTTCGATTGGATGATTCTGGTAACCATGGTCATTACGGTATTGACCGGTATTGACTATCTTGTCAAGAACGGATCGATAATAAAGGCGGTATTGAAGTAAATGAGACATCTTGCAAAGTTTATCGCCACCGGAGCTTATTCCGGCTATTTCCCGCTGGCGTCGGGGACTTTCGGCACAATCCCGGCCTGGGTTATTGCCTGGTTCTTTTTGGGAAATAAATATATCCTGTTGGCGGCCGCGATCGTCGCATTCGTTTTGTCGGTCTGGTCGTCGGGACATTGCGAAAAAGATTTGGGGCACGATTCCAAAAAGATAGTTATCGACGAATGGGCCGGGATGTTTGTCTCGCTCCTGTTTTTGCCGTATCGTCTTGACGTATACATCGCCGCCTTTTTATTTTTCAGGTTCTACGATGTGATTAAACCGTACCCGGCCGGGCGATGCGAATCGCTTCCGGGCGGATTGGGCGTCACCATGGATGATATTTTTGCCGGTATTTATGCCAACCTGACGAGTTGGTTATGTATCTTTGCCCTTGGGCAATTGGGATGGTTCGGCTTTTAGGCTCCCTTATCGGGATCGGGAGTAATGATAATGATAGCGGAAATTCTGACCATAGGTGATGAGCTTCTCCGTGGCTTCCGGCCTGACACCAACTCCGCTTTTCTGGCCGAGCGGCTTGATTCGATCGGTATTGAGGTCAGGTATAAATCGACCACCGGTGACAACATGGAAATGCTGGAGGAAGCCGTTAGTCTGGCCCTGAGGCGAGCCGATCTTGTCGTCACCACCGGCGGCCTGGGCCCGACTGACGACGATATTACCAAAAGGGCTATCTGCAAAGTTTTCAAGCGCAACCTGGTTTTTCACGAAGAGATCCTCGAGAGCCTCAATAAGAGATTTGCCGCCCGGGGCGTCAAAATGCCGGCGATTAATCAGAATCAGGCTCTTCTACCACAGGGGGCCCGGTTTCTGCCGAATAAAATAGGTTCCGCCCTGGGAATTATAATCGATGAACATGGGAGGTTTTTCTGCGCCATGCCGGGCGTACCCCGGGAAATGGTAATCATGACCGACGAAGAACTTATTCCGCTTCTTAAAGACCGGGTCGGTAAATTAATAACTGTTCGTCGCCGGATTCGAACGACCGGAATAATGGAATCGACTATGGCGGAAAAAATCAGGCCCGCCGTCAAAATAGCCGAAGGCGTCAAAATAGCTTACCTGCCATCCTGCCGAGGCCTCGATCTTTGTATCAAGGGGAGCGGAACTATCCGGGAAGAAGTTCAATTGGGAGTAGATCTTTTGGCCGAGAAAATACGAAACCTTGTGGGCGAATATATATACACCGAAGATGACCGCGAAATGGAAGAGGTACTCGGCGAGTTGTTGGTCGAAAAAGGGAAAACCCTGGCCACCGCCGAATCATGCACCGGCGGGCTTTTGGGCGGAAGAATAACCGCCGTATCCGGCTCTTCGCGCTATTATATCGGCGGCACGATCGCCTATGCCAACGAGGCAAAGATTAATCAACTCGGCGTCCCGCGGGAAACCATCGAGAAGTTCGGGGCGGTTTCAGGCGAGACCGCCAAGGCGATGGCCAAAGGCGTCATCCGGGTTTTTAGCGCCGATATTGGCGTGGCCATTACCGGTATTGCCGGGCCGACCGGCGGCACAGACGAAAAACCTGTCGGAACGATTTTTATCGGTCTGGCGACCCCGGAAAAGAAAATCGCCCGGAAATTCCTGATGGGGGCGGATCGTGAGATTAACCGCGAGCGGTCGGTTACGACCGCTCTTGATATGGTTAGAAGATTGCTTTTGGGAACTCTATAGAAAAATGTGATATCGCCGGGACAGTTTAATCAGCTAATTGGGTGAGGGTAACCCGACGAAGTCAACCGGGGCAGGGAATTAGCATGGTAAGACTTTTTATAGCGTTGATCCTTCCTGATGAGATCAAACAGAAACTGGGAACGCTTATTGCCGATTTGAAGCCGCGAACTGCTGCTATCAGGTGGGTTGTATCCCAAAACATGCATTTAACGCTCAAATTTATCGGCGAAAGACCGGAAGAGGACATTGAGCCGATTACAGCCGCCCTTGAGGAAGCGGTTCTGGGTCGGGGTAAGTTTGAAGTACAGATCAAAAAATGCGGCGGCTTCCCCAACCTGAGAAACCCCCGTGTCCTCTGGGTCGGGATTGAAGGAGCCGAGTCGGCGGTCGAGATAGCCTGCGAGATTAACAAAAAGCTGGTTCCGCTTGGAATTGAAGCCGACAAGCGGCCTTTTTCACCGCATCTGACGCTGGGACGAATAAAAAAGAAAATAAAGCCCGATATGTCGCCGCTGGCTTCGTACATGGAAAGCTTGAATTTTGACGGCGGATCGACTATATTAGATAGGGTGGGGCTGGTAAAATCAACCCTGACTCCCGGCGGTCCCATTTATGAAAATTTGGAAGTTTTTGAGCTTGAATAGAGGTAAAAGCCATGGTTACTCAGGTACCTGATCAGAAAAAAGCGCTGGAGGCGGCGATCGTCCAGATCGAAAAGCAGTTCGGCAAAGGGTCAATAATGAAACTTGGCTCTGACGACGTAGCCACCGGGCTGGATGTGATTCCGAGCGGATCACTCGGCCTCGACATCGCCCTCAGTGTCGGCGGCTATCCCCGCGGTCGGTTTATCGAAATCTTCGGCCCCGAATCCTCCGGCAAAACCACCCTTGCGCTTCATGCCATCGCCGAAACCCAGAAGCTTGGAGGGACAGCGGCTTTCGTCGACGCCGAGCATGCTCTTGACCCGAATTATTCCAAAGCGCTGGGAGTCGATCTCGATAACCTGCTTATAGCTCAGCCCGACACCGGTGAGCAGGCTTTGGAAATCGTCGAAACGCTGGTTCGCTCCGGCGCCGTCGATATGGTCGTGATCGACTCGGTGGCGGCTCTTGTGCCGCGTGCCGAAATCGAGGGCGAGATGGGTGATTCACATATGGGCCTGCAGGCCCGGCTGATGTCGCAGGCAATGCGCAAGCTGGCCGGGGTTATCTCAAAATCTCATTCCTGCGTTATATTCATCAATCAGATCAGGATGAAAATCGGGGTGATGTTCGGCAACCCGGAAACGACCACCGGCGGCAATGCCTTGAAGTTCTACTCCACCATCCGCCTTGATATCCGCAAGATCGCCACTATCAAGGATACCGACAGCGTCGTCGGCAACCGAACCCGTGTCAGGGTAGTCAAAAACAAAGTCGCCCCGCCTTTCCGGGAGACTGAGTTTGATATTATTTATGGAACCGGTATTTCCCATTTGGGTGAGATTCTCGATATCGGCGTCAGGGAAAATATCGTCGAAAAATCCGGGGCCTGGTTTTCGTACGGCAGCGACCGCCTGGGGCAGGGCCGCGAGAATGTCAAACGCTTCCTGGAAGACAACGCCGACATAGCCAAGGCCATCGAAAGGGATATCAAGGCCAAATTAGGACTCGCGGGCAAGACAGTCTCCGAAGAGAAAGAAAAATCGTCAGGATAACGGCAATCCCGTTTACCTGCTGCCCGAAATACCCCGGTTCTCAATCGAGAAGCATTCCTTGCACATAACCGGCATATAATATTTTGCTTTCGCCTTATGAGAGTAAGTTATATCTCTCTCAGTCCGATATATAATACGTAGATTTTACCGCCACGCCTCGAAAGACGAGAGAGGAAAAGATGTTTGATCCTCGTGATATAATCGGTGAGTTTGATCAGGTAACCCGTATAGTCCACATGACGGCTCGAAAGAGAATTACATTCAGAACCATTGAGGAAGGAGCGCTATTAGGGAAGAGGGTCAAGGACATTTTACAGAAATTCCTATCCCCCGGACGAGGGTATATGATAACTGACTATACCAGGATCGTCATAGAGCCGGATTTGCTTAATCTCTATGCCCACGAAATGAAAGATATTATCGACACTTTTTTATACCCGCGCGGCATCGCCCGCTATGGCATGGAAATAACCCGTATTACCGCCAAACTCGGCCACCAAGCTTACATCGGCGGCAATCCCAACCTGTTCAACACGCGGAAAGAGGCCTTTGATTACATACATAAGTTGATTGAAGAGAGAAAGACTTCCGAAGAAGCGCAAACCAAACAGGAAACCAAAAAAATTAAATCGAACGGATAATCAGCCCCGCCAAATAGTGCCGCCCTTCCCGGATGAGGGCAGCTTTTCCAACCACTGATATTTCATGGTAAGCAGAACTATAAATGCGGTGATTATTGGTCGGTTCGAGATTTCCGCAGACTATTGATTTCGCCGTTTAATTTTTCCACCGCCGACCGGGCGGCCTGATCGAAATCATCCTCACCAGAGGCATAAAGCACGGAACGCGATACGTTAATAATCGCCGGTTTTTTGAAGCTGTCGGTGCCCGCTATAACGGCCTTTTTCAGATCGCCACCCTGTGCCCCGACGCCGGGAATTAAAATCGGCATATTTTCCGCCACCTGACGAATATTTACCAGTTGCTCAGGGTAAGTGGCTCCGACCACCAGCCCGAGGTTGCCTTCCTTGTTCCACGAAGCAACCTTATGGGCGACATGAAGATAAAGGGGCTTATATTTAATTTCCTGCCGCTGGAAATCAAGTGCTCCCGGATTTGACGTCAGGCAGAGGACAAACGTTCCCTTGTCCTTGTATTCCAGAAAGGGCCGGATTGAATCATACCCCATATAAGGGTTGACGGTTGTCCAGTCGGCGCCGTAAACCTCAAAAACTGCCCGCGCATAAAACTCGGCCGTATTGCCGATATCGCCCCTTTTGCCGTCAAGGATAATCACTGTTTCACTCGGAATACGACGGCATATCATTTTCAAAAGAGACAACCCGTCCGGGCCCAAAGCCTCGTAGAATGCCATGTTTGGTTTATAGGCAGCGACGATATCCGAGGTGGCTTCAATTATACGCGCGGCAAAGCGGAAAAGCCCTTTCGGGGATTCGTCGCATGACTTTGGTACCCTGCGCAGATCAATGTCCAGTCCCAGGCAAAGCATCGACTTATTTTTTTCGCTGATAGACTGTAATTTTTTAAGAGCGTTCATCGTTTATCCCTGACTTTTCCTATGATCTGATTGATCGATGATAATTTTCTCTCCGATAAATAGCGGGAGAGGCCTTTAATTATTTTCATGGTGATATCGGGGTCGATAAAATTGGCCGTCCCCACCTGAATACCGCGGGCTCCCGCCAGGTGGAATTCCACCGCGTCGGCCGGAGCGGATATTCCCCCGATGCCGATGACCGGGATATCAACCGCCTGGGCGACTTTGTAAACCATGGCCAGCGCCACCGGCTTGACAGCCGGTCCAGACAATCCGCCGGTGATATTGGACAGATACGGTTCCCAGTTGTCCACGTTAATAGCCATGCCGACCAGGCTGTTTATGAGTGATACCGCGGCTGCTCCCCCCTTTTGGGCGGCTCGGGCAATATCAGCAATGGAAGTTACGTTGGGCGACAGCTTGGCGATTATCGGCCGTGAGGTCGCTTCTTTGGCCGCATTTATTATCTTTATCATCATTGAAGGGTCAGTGCCAAACTCCATTCCGCCCTCATCAACATTGGGACAGGAGACGTTCAGCTCAATCATATCAAAGTCGCCGGCCTTATCAAGGCGGCGGCACACTTCAGCATATTCGGCTATCGAGGAGCCGGCGACGCTAACGATGATGACGGTTTTAAGTTTCTTGAGAAATGGCAGTTTTTCATCGATGAGCCGCTCAACGCCGACATTGGCCATACCGATGGCATTCAACATTCCGGCCGCGGTTTCGCAGGTTCTCGGAGGGGGCTGGCCGGGACGTTCCCTGAGCGTAATCGACTTGGTGACGATACCGCCCAGAGCTTCAAGATCAATCAGGTTTTCGAACTCCTCGGCGTACCCGAAGGTCCCCGAGGCAACCATAACCGGATTTTTGAATTTAATACCGGCTATTTCGATTTGCAGGTTCGGCTTCAAATCCGGACCTCACCTATTTTAAACACCGGCCCGTCACGGCAGACGCGCAGATACTGCCCCGGGTTTTTCAGCGACGGCCTGACACAGCCCAGACAAACGCCAACGCCGCACGGCATCGGCGCTTCG
>CAZSYD010000029.1:0-3867 GCA_964611355.1 uncultured Ignavibacteriales bacterium
GCTATCTTCGATTGCAAACGGGGGCGTTGTAATTATGGATTCGCTTCCCTTCACGCCCTCTCATAGCGCCGATAAATGGGATACTCTCGTTATCCATCCCGATAGTAATGGTGCGCTTCACAGCGACAGAATGGGGATAATTTTCAGCGGCTCCGATAATGATTATTGGCTGATTGATCTGAGCGGCGACGATGATATTCCGGGTAATGCCGATGATGATTCGATAGTCTTTGGCATAGACAGCTCATACTATGTTTATGGACAGGGTATTGCTGTAGCTGGTATTTATACGGGATACATGAATATTGCGGAATCGTTGATAATCAGGGGTGGTTATATTGTTCATCTGCCTACGGGAGTAGATGAGAATAGTGATTATGATACAAAAGGTAAGGTGGCCGTAAATGCTATCGGGGTCATGGGCTACTATGGAATGAAAAACTGCGTCTTTGACAGTGTGGCTGAGATTATGGTAAAGGGGTTTGGTTCTACTTCTTGGGGTGGATCAACAGGTTCGCACGGTGTCTATTGTCGTGGAACGGGGATATTATTTAGAAATACAACTATAAAGACCAGGCATTACGGATATACCAGTCGAATGGCATTCCTGGCCGATGCGGTTAAATATCAACCAGGTAGTGCTGGCTGTGATGCCCTTACCGGCGATCAAACTTACCATATTAGATTCGAGGATTGCTATATTGATATAATCGGTCATTCCGGGCTTGACCTTTGCGGTGCCGGAGACAACAATTTTGATTCCCTCTTTGTTGTTCAAGTCGAAGGTTGTACTCTGAAAGTTGATAATAATAATACTTATACTGGTACAGGTTGGACAAATGGATGGGGTATTTATTTGAGATTAGCGGGTAGCAATAGTCCATATTTCAGTTATATCAAAGACAATGTATTTTTATCGGGAACCGACTTTGCCGGTGGACGCGGGATGGAATTGAGAGAAGGTAACGGCAAAAGTGAAGCCGATCACTGGTCTGATACAGTAGAAGTTTCCGGCAACTATTTCGACAATCATCAGGGATCAGACGTAGAATATTCTACTGTTTGGGGTAGTACTTGTATGAAAATCAGGCGGGGGAATTTCTATTACTGGATACACGATAATACTTTCATAAATACCCTTGACAGTACTTATGCCACCGGGGCGAATTATCATCGACATGGGACGGCCGTTACCTACCAGATAGAAATGGATTGGGATGACACCTGGAGAGCGCCATATCATCTTACGTTTGAAGATAATGTTTGCAGTCTGCGGGTAGTTCGAGATTCGACGGGTTTTGGCGCGAACAATGCCTATATTTGGGGCGGGGCATTATCTATCGGTGCAGTACCCGCATCAGTTACGGAGATGGACACGACCATAAAAATAAGGGATAACTATATTTATTCCGAAGCTGGAACTTGTATTATTTTTGGTTCTCAATGGGATATGACTGTTCATCATTTTCTATTTGGCCCCAACAATACTCTGGTTATGAACGATGATTCCGGGTTCTCAAAAGCTCCCTACAGCCTTATTGGAACAAGCATGTATGGGAATGAAGATATAATCACCAAAGACGCCGTATTTGCCGGAGATGCTTATGATACTTCGGTGTCGCATTACAGCAGGACGATGAACATAAATAATGGAGAAGTCCCCTGGGAACTTACTTTTCAGCGGACACTTGAGCTTTATGTGAAGGGCAATAATGGATTGCCAATCTGGGGAGCAACGGTTTATTGCCAGGATAAAGACGGCAATACAGTCATAAGTGGAATAACGAACAGCGGGGGAAGAGTTACAGGGATTGTCGATTATTATTACTATAATCGCAATGAAGCGGATGCCATCCATAACGATTTTGTGATATATGCCGAAGTCGGCGCGGATAATGATACTGATATTTTAACCGTCGCTTGGACGGCTGCTGGTGGAACCGATACGCTTTATCTGGCAAATACCGTCGGTACCGGCGAATGGGGTTCCGGTGATCCGCCGGGAGATACCATTGCGCCGGCCAGGATCGATGATTTGGGCGCAGTTCCGGGAACGACGGCGGGGACAATTATCCTCGGATGGACGGCCCCCGGCGACGACGGCAATAGCGGCACCGCCGATTCATATATTATCAGGTATTCAACAGAGTCTCTCGACGAATCGAACTGGGCATCGGCCGAAACATATGCCGATCCCCCCAACCCGATACCGGCCGGGAACTATCAGTCAATCGTTATGACCGGTCTGACCCCCGGTGAGTATTATTATATAGCCGCCAGAGCCAGGGACGATAGCGGCCACGAGTCGGATATCTCAAACATTACCTTTTCCAAGGCCGGAGCGGAGATAATCAGCGACAAAGGGGATGGAGAAATAGAGTTATCTGCACCGGCGCCGGGAGCGACCGTACTCAGTTCCCGGCCTAACCTGGTTGTTGTCAATATCGACGAGCAGAGCGATAATATCTATTACTTCGAGGTAGCTACTGATTCGGTTTTTTCGCAAAAGATTGGCATTTCACCTGCCGTCAACCAGCAACCCGGAGGAAAGACATCGTGGAAGGTTTCCTCTCCGCTGGAAACCGGCAGGATATACTTCTGGCGGGCGAGAGGCAATGATAACCCTTATGATCTTTTCTCCGCCTTTCAGGTGGAACCGAGCGCCTACGCTTATCCCAACCCGTTCATGCCGGAATCAATGGACAATGTCGTATTCACTGAGATTCCGGCCGGCTCCAGCCTGATATTGGTTACCGTTTCGGGGGAGGTTATCAGGCGGTGGGCCGACACGGACGGCGCCGATATTATCTGGGACGGCACCACCGAGTCGGGCGAGGCGGTGGCTTCCGACGTCTATCTCTGGTATCTGGAAGGGACGGGTGCAAAAGGCAAAATCGTTGTGATCAGGTAAGCTATGGGAAGTTTCCTCACTTTTTTCTTTCTTACCCGTATTTATAATATATCTTGATGAATAACATGACAGCCTGAAAACCGGAGCAATTGTATGCGAAAGAAATCTGCATTAAGATATTTTCTATATGGTTTCATTATCCTGGTAATTGCAATCGCCGGAGCAGTCGCATACAAAATCTACGACGGACATTACAATGTTTGGCTTTATGATTACTATTTCAATCAAACCCCCAGGGGCGAGCTTGAGGGCATTGTAGATGTCATCTTTGTTAACATCGATCACTGGGAACCGGGGACAAAAGTGCCCGAACGAAACCTCGAAATAATCAATACCTGGATGAAAGAATATCGGAAACTGGCGGATAAACATAAAGACAATGACGGAAACAAACTTCAGCATACTTTTTTCTATCCCATCGAACAGTTTGTCGGGTACCAGGTCGACAGCCTGGTTCGGTTATGCCGGGAAGGTTACGGCGACGTTGAGGTTCACCTGCACCACCAGAACGATACCCCGGAATCTTTGCGCAGACTCTTTCGCAACGGTATAGATTCGCTGCAAGCGCACGGGGCGCTTATCTCGCCGGACGGCCAAACTCATTTTGGCTTCGTTCACGGCAACTGGGCGCTGGACAATTCCCGCCTCGAAAACGGAAAGAATTATTGCGGAGTAAACAGCGAATTATCGATTTTATTGGAACTGGGTTGCTATGCGGACTTTACTTTTCCTGCTCTCAATTCCACCGCTCAGCCGTCTCTGGTGAACAAAATATATTATGCCACCGATGACCCCGACCGCCCCAAATCTTATGATAGCGGGATTCGAAGCCGAGTGGGGATCGAGACGACACCGGAACAACTGATGATATTCCAGGGCCCGATGATGATAAACTGGAACGACTGGCGGTTTGGATTTCACCCCACAATTGACGACGGGGATATTTACAGCGATAT
>CAZSYD010000029.1:3877-30026 GCA_964611355.1 uncultured Ignavibacteriales bacterium
GAGAGGTTTGACGTGTGGGTCAAAGCGGATATTCATGTTTTGGACGGCCCTGACTGGGTATTTGTCCGGCCGCATACTCACGGTTGCAGCATCGGAGGTTGCGGTATTGAAGCCAACCTCGGCCCGGCGATGGATGAAATGTTGACGGCTGTTGAAAAAAAGTATCGCAACGGCAGCAAGTATCGCCTGCATTATATGACTGCTAGGGAGGCGTACAACGTGGTCAGGGCGGCCGAAGACGGCATGACCGGCAACCCCAACGACTACAGGGATTATATCATCAAGCCATATCTGTATATTCCGCAGAAACCTGCCGGTAATCTCCGATGAAACTGAAGATTCCGCCTAAGCGAAAGAATAATCGCGCATCTTATACGGGTCCATCTAATTATTGTTAGGTATGTGCTTCTTAGGAAAGGATACAATTATGCAGGGATTAGTTGGATTATATTTAAAAAATCAATTAAAGAAAGAAAAGTCATTTATACGTAACCAAAAAAGATTCAATAAAATGATTTCTTTTCTTATGGAAGATTCAGATTTAAAATGTGCAAAATTGGAAAATGAAAATTTATTTTTAGCTATATTTTCACATAAGAATTCCCCAGAATCTTTCGAACCATATTTTCTAAATATTGAGAGTAAACATCTAATTATTGACGGATTTATTAAAAATAGAGAAGAAATAATTTCAAATAATATTATTTCCAAAATAAATGTTCCATCTTTTTACTGTCAATGTTCTGGTATATATAACATTGTATATTATGATGAATCTATTAATGAATTAATTATTGCAAATGATCGACATGGCGCTAGATATTTATACTATTATGAAGATGAAAATTACTTTATTTTTGCCCCAAATCCTAAAATCATTATGATGAGTGAACTTGTAATAAACAGGCAATTAGATTATGAAGCAATTATTAGTATTCTTTCCCATGAGTATATCATGGGAGACAGGTCGATTGAAGCGTCTATAAAATTATTGTCTTATGCTTCATTTGTAAGGTTACGAAATAACAAAAAACAAGTTATAAAATATTGGAATTTTGACGCATTATCAACTATTAAGCATACAGATAAATATGAAACTATAATTGATAACGGAATCACATTGCTCGAAGATTCAATTTGTTCATATGCCCATGATGATTCCAAAATAATAGTTCCATTAAGTGGTGGACTTGATTCAAGAACTATATCATGTTTTATTTCAAAAAAGAAGAAAGTTGAAGCATTACATGTGGATTATGGTTATGAAAAAAAACTTGCGGCGAGAATTGCTAATGAATTGGATATTAATCTAAAAACCTATCCATTAACTTCATTTGACGTAAATTCGATCGAGCCTTTCATATTATGCGCTAGTCATTCTATTCATCAATTTTGGATATATAGTTTTTTGAAAAAACATCTTGAATCGACCAACGGAACATTGGTACTGGATGGTTATCTTATGAATGAAGTAATTGGGGGATTGTCTACAATAAAACAAACGGATTATTCAAATATTAACAAAATATATCCACCTTTAGGGAAAGCGTTTGATTTTATCTTGGGTGATAAGATAAAAGATGAATATTATGAAAGACATGATTTGCAAGTAAAAGAGTCGCTCACCAATTGTCCAAGTCATAATGATTATGATAAATATTTATACTTTACTACCTTAAATTATGGACGTAGATATACATTATTATTTAGTATCGTTCATCAATATTTGTGCAGTGTTGGTTTACCAATTCTTGATTATGATTTTATGGATTTTTGTCATAAGATACCCTTTGAATTGAAAATTAACTCAAAATTGTATCGTGATATGGTTTCAAAATCTTTTCCTGAAATCGCGAAAATTCCTTGGTCAAGAAATAGGCTTCCGTTAAATTCAAATAAAAAACAAAGTGCTATATGCGATTATATTAAAAAAATTAACAAAATTAAATATTATATATCTAGAATAACCAATTCAAAAATAGAAACTTTACCCAAACATAACAAGAATGTAAGGTTTAGAAAAGATAGAAGCTATCGTGAATATTTTATTAATTTTATACATAATGAACAGACTTTTGATAAAGGCTATGTCTCAAGAAGTGGGATTAATAAAATTATTGAATTAATTGATAGTGGACGGAATTATTTTGATTTATTGGAAAAAGTTGTTCTAATTGAAATATTGTGTCGAGAGTTGGATATATAATTTGACTCTTTATTATTTGAGAAAACCTAACATTGTTTTCAACGCTGACAAAACCGCCGTGTTTTAAATCAAGTTCAGTGGTAAAATTGAAAATCCTGAGCATTGTCTCAGTTTCGGTGTAGCGGTTTTGCAGGTTAAACCAGCGCTATGTGCCCAAAAAATAAAAAGAGAATTACAAAATGTATGCAATTTCTCCAACAGACATAGATTGGTTTCATTACTTACGAACAACAGGTTTCAATTCTCAAATTAATTTTTGGACTCCTACCCCTTGGAACGTCTCAAAGCTTGCCCCCGGCGACGACGGCAATAGCGGCACTGCCGATTTATATATCATCAGGTATTCAACAGAGTCTCTCGACGAATCGAACTGGGCATCCCCTCTGTGCCAATATAAGTGAGATCATATTGAGCAGATCGGGGTTTTTTTCGGCAAACCGGCCCACTACAAAAAATACCGCTCGTACCCGGTGATCATGCAGTCGCTTGAGTACTTGTGGCGTTGTTTTCGGATGAGGTCCGTCATCGAAAGTCAAGAGAATGCAGTTTTCGCCTTTTCGATTCAACCGACGCCTGATCATGCTATTGGGGACAAGCCCCTTGATAATCTTTCTCACCGTGGCCTTCATAAGAAAAAACAGTTTATGTTTTATGTGGCTCAGCTTTTAATATATCCGATATACGGTCAATAGCCATATTCCACCGATTATCCAGCATAAGCAATTCAGGATGCGAAAAGGTATATAGAACCGCTTTGTATATCTCCGGTAAGCAAAAAAGAAAACTTCCTGAAATACGAATACGAGCAGAAGCAGTTTCGTTATTTTCGCGCGGACGGCAATCGTGCTGTGGAAGAACGGATATTTGTCGGCGGATTTATCGTACGCGGAGCGGATAGCGGCCCGCTCCCCTGATACCGAAGGAGCCTTTTCCAATAATAATTCGATTTCCCCTCTACTTTCCGGATCATTAACAATGATTTTATCTGCTTCGCGTTTAATCTTTACCCGGTCTGAAATATCCGGAATGGAAACTGCCCAGTGTTCCGGCCCGTTCCACTGCTCAACAGCAGGAGATTCGGTATTGTACGCAGTGCTCTTATTCGAATTGCGTAAAGACCAGACGGTCACGGCCCAGGAGTCATCAGCGGGTTGTTCAAGATAAATGGAAGTAGTCGGCACAGCTTTGAAATCGACAGCCTGCCAGCCAAGATAAGGATCGCGGCTGCCTCTGAAGCGCGTAATTTTGCTTTCGTTCGAGTTGAGAAACCAGGCGACGAGATATTTCTGTGAATCTTCATCCCCGATATTTAATACAAATGATCCGGGCGTGAGACCTTCTGTAACCTGCAGTTTATGATCGGCCGTCCAGACGGTAGCGACCTGTTCTCCCTTGTCGGCGCGAGTATAATCCACAATAATCCACGACTTGTTCTTTATCTTAATAATCTGGCGCTTGGTCTCCAGAGTTCCGGGGCCGGTTCGAAGCAGGTCAACGGCGGTCAGGTATTCATTATGGCCATAAGCCAGCAGGCTGGTTTCGCGGTCGCCGAAATAACTGCCGGTAATCGGGTCGGGAACATTTTCCGAGACCAGATGGGGCGCATTTGATCCAGACCACGATTCCGCCAGGTTTCGACCCCTTGCTTCATATGGCCAGTAGCCGGCGCTCGTCCACCAGTCTCGGCCGTCCGCCCAAAGGAGAATGCTCATCTCATCCGACAGTTTATGCGCCTGTCCTTTGAAGTAAGACCATGCGATTGCCGTCTGGATAAGATTATCTTCGTCCGGCCAGTTCTCAATTCCATCCCACCAGATAGAATAACCCGCCACCGGGTAAAAGCTGAAATCGTTTATCGGCCGCCAATCTGATTTGGAATAAAACTGCCCGTATCGACCACAACTGTCCTTACCCGCTATTACGGGAAGGCGAGGACTTATCCGGGTTTCAGTATCGCCGATCAAAGGCAGTGAGCCATCGGGTCGGCGGAGGCACGCAAGGAACTCAAGTCCTTTTTCATACTTTGCCTGCCATTCCTGCGGGACTTGTATATCAAGAATCGTCAGGAAACGAAATATCTTCGCCAGAAGATGCAAACCAAGAACCTGGTAACCGGCGGAATGTTCCAGAACCACGCCTTCGTTATCAATATAAAAGCCGATCTGGTCGTTCAGGCGTTCCACGGCCAATTGTTCGTACCGGTCGGTTCCCGGAAGATTGGGGAAAGCTATACAAAGCTGCAAAAGGGCAAGGTTCTGCATTATGCCGTGATTGGAGGCGAACATAAAATGAGACGGTTTGGCCAGAAACCGTCCCGTTCGAGCCGCCAGCCTGATAATTTTATTGGCAGTGTCGGAATTGTAGGAAGGGTGTTGACGATAGATTTTCCAGAATTTAATCAAGACCCCAACGCGGGCGGGGGTGGCATGGTGATTGCGAAGAAAACCCTTGGGGAAAAGGGCTCCCCGCTCATAGTCGGCAAAGGCGGCAAGTATATCTCTGGCCGCCATAAAAAAATCGTCCCGGCCGCTTTCGGCATGGGCGTTAAGAAGGATTTCGACCGGGTAGAGGGAAGCCGTTGCCAACATCTGTCTGGACGTACCGGAAGTCAGGTTTTTCCGGTCGAACGGCAGGGTGATATTGGCCGGGTCTTCTCCGTGGTAGCTGAACCGACCGGCCAGTATGCTTTCGGCCTCTTCAATTAACTCCTCGCCTTCCAAATCTATCCAGTACGAAGCTTTGGTAAGTTCATCCAGAATCGAATCAGCCGGGGTCGTTCTGAGACTTTCAACCAGCTTCGGGTCAACCGTGATATCGCTGATATGGTAATGTTTGTATTCGGGCAGCCAGAGACCCAGAAGAACGGCGGCAGGAAGGATTATACAAAGAAGCCCCGGAATCAGCCGCCAGCGGTAGTTTTTTAATACCGTCCTGTCTGTCATCGTGCCCTTTCACCGGATATATCCGAAAGTAGGCCTTATTCAACCTGGTCGATTTCGAGCGGCGGCAGGCGCAGGTACCTTGTGGAACGCTGTTTTTGGAGTATATCTTTATATACCCGCTCGACCTGCTCAGCGGTAAGGCCCAGTTCGGCTCCGACCTCATCGGCGGGAATATTATTTTCAAGCCCGTACCAGATTATATCCAGCAGTTCGAAATCTATCCCGAAGAAAAACTCGGTCTGGGTTACTTCGGCGCTGTAAGTGTCGGTTGTCGGGATTCGTTTGACGATCTCGTCCGGAATTCCAAGATATTCGGCCAGTTGGAATATCTGCACCTTGTAGAGGTGGGCAATCGGTTTCAGGTCTGTGCCGCCATCGCCGTATTTGACAAAGAAGCCAAGTTCATGTTCGTCTTTATTGCCGGTGCCGACAACCGCCCGGTTCAGCCTTTCGGCATGGTAATAAAGAAGGGCCATCCGCGTCCTTTGCTTGAAATTGGAAGCGGCCACGATCTGCATATACTCAGCCGGGGGCATCCTTTTGCTCTGGGTTTTGCCGTCAGGCGATTCGATCGTCAATTTGAAGTAGTTGAGGGTGTCTTTTTCCAGGATATCGGAAGCGATGGCGATTTTAGCCTTGTAGTCATCGGTAAATTCGGGGAATACGCCCCGAATAGCCTCGTTACGCAATCGGTAACAGCCAAAACCTTCCAGGGCGGGGCTGATATGATTGACGATGTATTCTATGCCAAGATGCCGGGCCAGCTTTTCGGCCAGGCTTTCGCTGCTGGAACTGGACTCCTTTTCCGGCAAAATTACGCCCAAGACCTTATCCCTGCCAAGGGCTTTGACGCAGAGGGCGACCACCACCGAAGAATCGATTCCGCCGCTTATCCCGACAATCGCCCCGCCCTTTCTGAGTTTCTGCCGAGTCTGTTTTTTTATGGCCCCGGCCAGTTCATCAGCGACGCTGGCGGCGTCGATATTGAGAGCATCTTTTTTAAACTTCATTGTAATCCAATCCAAAATCCGGATAAATAAGTTGCCGTAATGTACGATAAAGTATATATAAAATATCTCTCAAAGTAAAGCTACCGTAAAACCTAATAAGGTTTTCGTCAGCTTTCGTTGAGAAGTTAACTTCATCCAGGAAAAGGCGGCATGGAGAAACAAGTGGTTGGCGAAGAAGTCGAACAATTTATCTCGGAGCAATTTATATTCGATCAGGACAGAAAAATCACCCGGGACGATTCCCTTCTGGAAACCGGAACAATCGACTCCACCGGTATTCTGGAGTTAGTTCTTTTTCTGGAAGAGAGGTTTTCAATCAAAGTTGACGACGAGGACATGATCCCGGATAATCTTGATTCCATAAATAGAATTGCGAATTTCGTGGATGGGAAACTCGCCTCTCAACAATCTCATGATTGTCAATCGGTATCTCTCAGATTCGGCAAAGAAATATCCCGATAAAGAGGCGTCGGTAACCGGCCGGCGCCGGCTTGATCAGCGTCAGGTCAAGACTCATTTTCTTTGGCATCCGGAAGATATTATGGCGCCTCAGATAATAGAATTCGTTGAAGAACTCCCGGTCTCAACATCCGGTAAGATTAAAAGAAAAGGATAGATATGAAATTTCAAAACAGCCTGCCGCTGATTGATATTAATCGGGAAGTCGAACACTTGGTTGATTTCATTAAGGACCAGGTATATAAACAATATAAGCGCGACGGCATTGTGGTGGGGATTTCCGGTGGGGTCGACTCGGCGGTAACGGCGGTTCTGTCAATGAAGGCCGTCGGTTCGGAAAATACCATCGGCCTGATTATGCCGGAGAAGGAGTCAAACCCGATCAGCGCCAGCCTGGCCCGCGAACTGGCCGACAAATTCGGTATCCGATATAAAACCAGAGATATTACACCTGTACTGGAGGCTTCCGGCATTTACCGGACGCGGGGTGAGATTGTCAGGAAATACTTTCCTGAATTCGACGGCTCCCCAAAATGGTCGCTTGTGCAACCGGGCAGTTTTCTGGAAAGCAGCGCATTTAATTACTATTCGCTAAAAATCGATTTGCCCGGTGGTCCTCAGACCAAAAGGCTCAAACCCGAAGATTTAAGAACCATAATCGGCGCCACCGACCTGAAACACCGGATGCGAATGGCAATGCTGTATCAGGAAGCTGAAACCCGGAATTACATAGTGGCGGGTACTACCAACCTGTCGGAGATGGTTCTTGGCTTTTATGTCAAATATGGCGACGGCGGGGTTGACATCGAACCGCTGGCATATTTGTATAAAACTTATATATATCAAATTGCCCGGCATATAGGCGTGCCGGACGGAATAGTCGATCGTCTGCCCAGCCCGGATACATTCAGCGCCGAAGTGGCCGACGGCGAATTTTTCTTCCGGCTCCCGTACGACACCCTTGATCTGTTTCTCCGGGCGTCCCGGCTTGATCTCTCGCCTGAAGAGGTCAGTTCGACTTTGAATATAGAACCGGACCGGGTAAAAAGGATTTTACACGATATCAAACATAAGCATGGTATCAGCGAGCATCTCAGGATGATGCCGGCATCGCCGCCACGGGAGTTGCCCTGATTCGTTTAATCATCAGGGGACATACCAGTGCGAATTCAAAGGTTCGCAAATGGTAAAGCTTATTATCAAACGATTGCTGTACCTGATCGGCCTGGTACTGACATCGCCGTTGATTCTTTTGACCTACCTTGAGTCGCTCATATTCGGCAAATCGGCGGAAAAGGTGTATGGCTCCTGCAAAGAATTGTTGTCGATGTGCCCGACATTTTTCGGCTCGTATGTACGACTGGGATATTACCGGGCCGTCTGCACTAAAATTTCGCGCGACGCGAATTTTCAATTCGGCAGTATGGTGGCCCACCGTGATACGGTTATTCGGACCGGCGCCGTCATCGGCAGTTATTCCATTATCGGGCATGCTGATATAGGCGAAGACGTGCTCATTGCCGCGCGGGTCTCGATTATCTCCGGAAAATACCAGCACGGCAGGCCGCAGCAAAGAGCCGAAGATGAAAACGTAACAGGCGAATACAGGCTTATTACCATCGGAGACAATTCCTGGATCGGTGAAGGAGCCATCATTATGGCCGATATCGGGTCAAACTGCACCGTCGGGGCGGGCAGCGTGGTAATGAAGGAGTTTCCGGACAACAGCACTATAATGGGCAATCCGGCGCGAAAAGTCAGCTTGGGATAAACTTGCCAAAACAGCTAAATACCGGGAGAAATCGGATGCAATATGTCTGGAAAATCATAATAGTCGCCTCGATAGTTCTTAACCTGATAGCTATCTGGGGCTTTTTCCATTACGTTAAATACGGCGGTTCCCCCCTGGGAGAATTGAAACGGATGCTGACCGGATCCACCCGGCAACAGGCTGCGAAGATCCCTTACGCCGAAGACAATTCAAGAATTAAAAAGGAACTCGAAGAGGATAAAGCTGAACCAAACCGGGTTGTCTTTCTGGGCGCGTCTATTACCCGGAGATGGAATCTTGACGCTTATTTCCCCCAAATCCACGCCATCAACCGGGGCGTCGGCGGGCAACTGGCGCGGTCGCTTATTACCCGGTTCAAAAGGGATGTTATCGACCTGCAGCCTGACGCGGTGGCGATAAAATTTTGCTCTATCAATATCCGGCCGCAAATACACCAATCGGTTCTGAAAGATGGCATGAGCATGATGGTTCAGTTGGCCCGGGCCAACGATATTATTCCAATCGTGACCACGATCGTTCCGCCGGGCAAACCGGAGGCGAGGATTGGTGATTTCAGCGTGATTGATTCCGTTAATACCTTCAACGAGTGGCTGCGCGAATATGCGCGTAAGAATGAACTCAACCTGATAGATTATGCCCTGGCCATTGAAGATAATCAGGGTTTTCTGCCACGGAAGTATTCCACCGATCCGGTGCATGTCAACGAAAACGGCTATGAAATACTGGCCGACGTCGCCCGGCCGGTAATTTATTCGGCGCTGGGATTGTAATAATCCTGCATCTCGATCAGCGAAGCCGAATATCATCAAGATATATGGTAAAAGGTTCTTTCGGTTTGTATGCAAAAATACCAAAGGTGCGTATGGAGGCCATATCCATTTTTCTCAATTTCGGAGCGTTTTTCACATTCTCCAACGGGATAACGATTTCATTATACCCTGGATTGATGCGAAAGAAATTATTGTAGCGATCATCATAATCCTTGTTATGGTGCATATCGTGAAGCCGGAAATACAAGCCGATGGCGGTATCAATTTCCGAGTATATTTCAAAGACGAGGAAATCGTACCCTCTCCAATCAGGGAAAGGCTCCTGTATATGAAATCCGGGGTAAGTAACGGCATTGAACGTCAATTTACCCACACGACTTTGGTTGGTCTCCATCCATCCTTTCGGCGGTGAGGTAACCGTCAATTTGGTGTTTTGCCTTATCCAGAAAACCTTTTCCCAGGCGGCCTCAAAGCCGCATATCTGCGGGAATTCCCGGTCACGTTGCGGATAGGCCGCCGCCACAAGAACCAGCGGATAAAGGGAAATAATAAAAAGAAAAACGGAAGCCGCCAGGATCAAATACTTAAACCTGTTGCCTCGTTTTTTCAGAATCGGACTCATCCTGCCGTCAAAGGGCATACGAATTCCCAAAAAAGAGACGGCGCCGACAATGTCTCTCGCCAGATCGCAAATATCGGCGTCACGAGCTGTGAAGATTTGTGCGGTTTCGGAAAACGCCCCCAGCAGGGCCGCCGCCGCCAGAACGATGGCATAATTAAAAAAGGGGTTCTTGACCCGCGATCCCAGGGTGAGATTCGACAGTCTCAGCAACACCAGGGACAACAGCCCGAAAAGCGGAATATGACCGGCGTTGCCGAGAGCTTTCCATAGGCACGTATTTTGGGGTAGTTCAAAACAGTGAAGAAATGAAAGGATGGCCAGGGCCGCGGCAATCAGAAGCGATATCGAAAATTTCCTTCCTGCTTTCATGATGGGCAATTTCCTCATACCTGCCTTATTTGTCAAGGCAGATGATTATCGATTCCGTCCGTTTATAGGAGGATAAAAGCTTGCTTGCTCCCGTTTATGCCGGGTATCGGACGCGTAAATGCCATAACAAACAGGCTTGACAGACCGATAGAATATATTAGATTGATGCGTTTTAAGATAATGGCGGAGTAGCTCAGCTGGTTAGAGCAGCGGAATCATAATCCGCGTGTCCGGGGTTCGAGTCCCTGCTCCGCTATGATACTTAATTGAAGCTCTGATTCCCTGACCAAATTAAACGGATTTGCCTTTGCCGTAACACGAAATCCCGCACCATGTGACGAGGCTTGCTCATGCCTGATAACTAATTTTCCGGCATCAATTATCTCCCCAAAAATCACGATATGTATTATATTTATAATAAATGTACGAAACCGATAAGGACAATCAGGTCGAAGCCGCGATTCTGGTCGGGACGGCTCTGGGGAGAACGATCAGAAAGACCGTCGAATATTCGCTTGACGAACTGTCCCGGCTGACCGCCACCGCCGGCGGGATTGAAATTGCCCGCTTTATTCAGAAGCGGGAAAGGCCGGACGGAGCCTGTTTTATCGGTCGCGGGATGGTTGATAAGATCAGGGAAGAAATTGCCGACCGGAAAGCCGATCTCGTCATTTTTGACGACCTGCTTTCCCCCAACCAGCAACGTAATCTCAGCGAAAAACTGGAGGTCAAGATCATCGACCGGGCGATGCTTATTCTTGATATTTTCGCCCTGCACGCCCGTTCGGCCGAATCGCGCCTGCAGGTCGAACTGGCGCAGATGGAATATCTCCTGCCGAGATTAACCGGCTTGTGGGCGCACTTTAACCGTCAGCAAGGCGGTATCGGCACCAAAGGTCCCGGAGAAACACAGCTTGAGGTTGACCGCCGGCAGGTGCGCAAAAAAATTTCATTTCTCAAGGAACGACTGAAAAAGATCGAAAAGCAGCGTCGAACCCAGCGTAAAGGCCGTTCCGAATTCCGCGGGGTGGCTCTGGTCGGATATACCAACGCCGGCAAATCGACCCTGTTCAACCGCCTGACCCGATCCGAAGTCACCGAAGCCAATCAGCTTTTTTCAACCCTCGATTCGACAACCCGCGTCATGGCGGTCGATTATCCCCAAAAGGCCGTCCTGACCGACACCATCGGTTTTATCGAAAAACTTCCCCATCAGTTAGTGGCGTCATTCAAGTCCACCCTCGAAGAGGTCAAACTGGCCGATCTCATACTGCTGGTGGCGGACTGCTCCGATCCGTTCACGGAACGCAAAATCGAGGTGGTTAAATCGGTTCTATCCGAGATCGGCGCCTCTCATCTGCCTTATCTCGTTATTTATAATAAAATAGACCTGCTTGCCGACAGCGACCTCAGCCTGTCGGAGAACAGCGTAATTCCAATATCGGCGTTAAAAGGCAAAGGCCTGAACCGTCTGAAAGCCGAAATCATCGCCCGTTTCGGGTAATATCCTTCTCAATTAAACCGCTTTCCTGCCGATATCAAAAAGGACAAAGGAATTATGTCTATGAATGGTCGAATCCTGATTGTTGACGACAATCCCAATATGGCCTCGCTCCTCTCGGAGATGCTTGAGGTTTTTGATTTCGAATCGATCCGGGCCGGAGACGGGCCAGAAGCTATCGAAAAAGTTGAGCAGGACGATTTCGCTCTGGTTATTACCGATATGAGAATGCCGAAAATGTCAGGGCTTGACCTTCTCAGGGAAATAAAGGAGCGCAAACCGAAACTGCCGGTGGTGGTCATTTCCGGCTACGCTCTCGACGAAGAAGGAACCAACCTGCTCTCCAGCCTGGCTGACGGATTCCTAAACAAGCCGTTCAAAATGTCTGATGTCGAAAAACTGCTCAAAAACATCGTCAAATAGGTTTTCCCTCCGCCAGTAATTCGTCTTTGATGACCATATGTAAAGGCCGATCAATACCGATATCGTTTGCCTGAACTCGATTCGATTGGCCCAAGGAATGAACGCTCTTTCTCGCAGACCACAATTTTTACTTTGACGGCTTCTTTACCACCATTTTTGCTATATCAAATACGAAGGCTGAGATACCCTCGTATTCGGTTTCTTCATTAAATCTATTTACCTTATCCAGCAAACGGTCAACCTGTTCATCCTGGACAGGGAACAAAACGGCGCCATTATAACCCGGCCAAACCTGAGTTCCCATACGAGGCCTGAATCCAAGTGATTTGCCCTTTACTTGGTCCAACCTGGTATAGAATTCCACATTCTCAGATTCAAGAAGCTCCGTCACCTCATCGGTTTTTCCCTCAAAGAACGACATAAATACCATTTTCATGATTGTCCTCCCACGACATGCTTCTTTCGACCTTCAAATATGGAGTATATCACCGGAACAAGTACCAGTGTCACCAGCGTTGAAACCAGAAGTCCCCCGATAACGGTAATTCCAAGCGGTCTCCACGTTTCCGAACCCTCATGCCTGCTCAGCGCCATAGGAAGCATGCCCAACATCGTCGTGAGCGCCGTCATGAGTACGGGTCTGAGACGGTGTTTTCCGCCAAGCGAGACAGCATCAATGAGCTTCAATCCCCGTTTTCGCAGGATGTTGGTGTAATCGACAAGCACGATCGCATTTTTAACAACAATTCCAACCAGGATGATGACCCCGACAAATGAAATCAAACTTAGCGTGGTTTTGGTAATAAGAAACGCCCAGATGACGCCAACGAAAGCAAACGGGATTGAAAACATAATTATGAAAGGATCGCGAAGCGATTCAAACTGCGAGGCCATGACCATATATACAAGTACAAGGCTTAGTATCAGGAGAATAAACAGGTCCTGGAATGACTCCTTTTGCTCCTCCACGGAACCACCGAAGGATACATCAATCCCTTCCGGAATTTCCAGTTGGTCAAGTTCCTTGGCGATGTCTGCCGCGATATCCCCCAGGGCTCGTTTGTACACTTCCGCGGACACCTTCACGATTCTCTCTCGGTCCTGTCTCTTGATTTCAGTGGGACTGGTGGCCTCTTCAATAGTGGCCAGGTTGCCCAGCCGAACCGTGGTTCCGCTTCTTGTAGTTATCACAAGTCTCTTGAGATCTTCGATGTTTTTTCTTTTGTCCTCTTGGGCTCTCAGGAAGATCTCATATTCGTCACCGCCTTCGCGATATTTGCTCGCTTCAGAACCAAGAACCTGTGTTTTCAAAGCATCCGAGATGTCTCCAAGGTTGGTGCCGACAAGAGCGGCTTTTTCCCTATCGATTCTGATCAGGAGTTCCGGCCTGCCCGCCCCTCTGGAGATCTTTGTGTCTTTTGTTCCGGGTGTGTTTTCTACGATTTTCTTTATCTGTCGAGCCAGCATATTAGTCTGATCAACGTCGTGACCGATTATGTCTATTGTAATGGGTTTGTCCCCTCCAAAAAGGACACTGCCTATAGGATTACCAGCTTCCACATCCAGCTTGAGTATGCCTGGGATGGTCTCTGCGTAACGTCTGATGACGTCGGCGACTTCGGTGCTGGACCTGTCCCGGTGTTTTTGTTCGACAAGTTTTGCACCAACCGTCCCTATATGGGGACCGCCGGCCTGTCCCATAGCTGCTGAGAAACCGGTGCTTGACTGGCCCGCGCGGTAGAAAAGGTGTTTCATTTCCGGAATACTGTCCCTGAACACATTCGCCAGTTCCTCGGCGACCTCAGCAGTGGTTTCCATCCGTGTTCCCGGAGCCATCTCGAAGTTAATCTGTACATCGCCGGAGTCCCCTTCCGGGATGAACTCCGTTGACAAGAATGGCACCAGCGCGGCTGAACCGAGGAAAACAAAGGTTGCCAGGGCTATGGTTTTTTTCTTATTTCCCAGCGTCCATGATAACAGTGCGGCATATTTCGTTTCAACGACATTTAACCAGCGTTCGCTTGTAGTATAGATTTTTCTGAAAAATGAGCTTCCCATCGACTCAGGACTTATCTTGTGCAGCATCCGTGAGGCAAGAGCAGGTGTCAGGGTGAGCGAAGCAAAGAGGGAAGCGAGAATTGTAATTATTACAGCTGCCGCAAGCTGTGTAAACATGATGCCAGTCAAACCCCCGGCAAAGAGCATTGGGGCGAAAACCGCAACCACCGTCAGTGTAGAGGCCATAACCGCCAGTCCGACCTCGGAAGTGCCATAAACGGCCGCTTCCGACGGGCGAGAGCCACTTTCAATATGTCTCGTGATATTCTCCAATACAACAATGGCATCGTCAACGACCAATCCCACAGCTATGGCAAGGCTCATCAGCGAAACCATGTTGATCGTGTAGTCGAGTAAGAGGAACGCGAAAAAAGCGATTATCAACGAGAACGGTATGGTCAGAGCTACTATGAGGCTGCTTCTGATACGGCGCAGGAACACAAAAATCACGAGGATCACTATTAAACCGCCAAGTATCACTGTTTCACTCAGGTTGTTAAGTGACTGCTTGATGAACACTGAGGTGTCAAAAACCTCGGTCAGTTTTACATCACTCGGAAGGGTATTGCTAAGATCCTTGATCTTGGCTCTTATCCTGTTTGCGATCTCCACGCTGTTTTCGCCGGACTGCTTCTGTACCATAAAAATCAGGCCCTTGCGGTCATCAGACCTGACTTTCGCAATGAGTTCCTTGAAACCGTCATCGACCTTGGCAACATCTTTCAAATGAACGGGACGTCCCGCATGGACTCCAAGGACGACATCCCTTAACTCGTCCGGTGAATCGAATTCTCCGGGAACACGCACGATGTATTCAGTCTTGTTTATCTTGATGCTGCCTATTGGCTGGTCAGCATTTTCCCGTGCAATAATCCCCAGTATCGCCTGGAGGTTCAGATTGTAAGCCTCTATCTTGGTGGGATCAAACTCAACCCGTATCTGTCTTTCGAGTCCTCCAATGGCTTGTACAGCACCAACTCCAGGAACCCTTCTGAGCGGATCAGCGATGTCGTTCTCAATCAGGTAGTTTAGTCCACCATAATTCTCCTCCGCAGTTGCCGCGTAAACCAGGATAGGGAACATGGACATGTTTATCTTAAATAGCATTGGATCATCGGCATCATCGGGTAAGCGCCGCTTCACCAATTCCAATATGTCTCGGATGTCATTGGAGGCTTCGTCGAGGTTTGTCTCCCAGTCAAACAATGCGGTAACAACGGACACACCTTCCTGCGACACCGACGTCAATTCGTCAAGATTACTTACCGTGCTGATATTCTCTTCAATCTTCTTCGTCACCTGAGCCTCGATATCCTCTGCGCTGGCACCACTATAGGTCGTTACGACGCTTATGGCAGGGATTTCGATCTCCGGAAACAAATCGATGGGCAGGCTTACTAAAGCGACAATCCCGAGAATTAGTATCCCCAGGAAGACCATCAATACTGTGACAAACCTTCGTACTGCAAAATCGGGGAGGTTCATCTGGTTACCTCCGGCGATACAATCTTCACTCCGGCCCCATTCTTGACATTCATCTTGCCTGTTGTAATAACTATGTCTCCGGCTTCAAGGCCGCTCTTGATTTCCACCCGGTTGCCATAATTATCGCCTTTAACAACATCGGCTCGCACGGCCAGGTTATCTTCAATTTTGTACGTATAGAATATGCCGGTCCCCGTCTGCCTGATTAGAGCATCACGATTAACAAGTAGCATCGGCTTTGGTTCCAGAGTTATGATCACCATACCAAACATGCCCGGTTTGATTATGCCTTCCGGATTGATAAACCGAACCTCAACATCTGCCGTTCTGCTGCGGGTATCCAATGTCGGCGCGATTTTTGAGACTTCTCCGGCGAATTCAGCATCAGGATAGCTGTCAAGAGTCAGCCTTGCTTGCTGGCCGATGGAAATATGAGGATACTCGCCCTCTGTCACCGAGATTCTCACCTTCACCGTATCAAATAGCATCAGCCTGACAATGGCGGGGCTTCCCGCCACCCCCGGCATAAGAGTGAATATCTCACCTTCATCCAGGTATCTATGCGTTATCACACCCGCGAAAGGGGCTCTCAATTGCGTGCTGGCCAGGGTTTTCTCGTAAGTTGCCTTTGCGGCATTGAAGGCAGCCTTTGTCTGGTCGTAGGTTTGCTGCGAAACGGTACCGGCCTCACGAAGGGATTTAATCCTCATCCAGTCTTTTTCAATTACGTCGAAATTGGCGCGGACCTGGATCAGTGTTTCGCTGCCCAGTTCCGCAATCAGGAAGCCGGCTCGAACAGTGTCGCCGACGTCACAGTACAGATGTTCGATTCGACCGGGTATTTCCGAGCCAAGAGCCGCTTCCACCCACGGTTCAACGGTACCGGAGTACTCAAGGACAGGAGAAACCTCCTCTTCCGTTACTACAACGGCATGGACGGGTATGGCGGCATCTGCGAGGCTTGTCGAATCTCTGTCGGTGTCCTTCCCGCACCCTGCAAATCCGGTTAACAATATCAAAAAAGGAAGTAGCTTTCGGTTATTAGCTGACATCTAATTACTCCTCAATATCTGAAGTTGCCGTCTGCAGACTGGCTATGGCGCCCTTGTATTTTGTTTTTACCTGAATCAATGCAATCTTGGCCTGGGTCAGTCCGGCTTGTGCGTCAAGCAGATCCGAATTCGTGAGTGCGCCAGCCTCGTAGTTCGTAGAAGTTACTCTAAAGTTCTCCTCGGCTTGATTTACCGCCTGCTCGGCAATCTCCACTTCCTGTTGTGATTCCTCAACCAGTTGGTATGCTTGACGGACTTCGAACCTGACATAATCCGCAAGCTGTTCATGAAGCTCGGCCAGCTGTCGCTTCTGAGCCTTGACTCTCTGTATCTCATAATGACGTTGCCCCCAGTTGAAAATGCTCAATGTGGCAACCAGATTAATGTTCCAACTTCCATAGAACTCAGGTTCATACTCACGATTAGGTCGCTTCCAATCATAGTTTCCGACCAGAGCCAGCTTGGGTAAATAATCCGCCTTTTTAATCGCTTTCAGTTTGTCCAGTATCTGGATGTTATATCCGACCGCCATGTAGTCGGGACGTGATCCGATGGCTTGGCGCGACAGGTCATCAAGAGGAAGAAGTGGGTAATCATCAATTGTAATCGTTTCGGTAGGCCTGATAATTGTGCTCTGGTCAATTGCAAGAACATTGCAAAGCGCGGTATTGGCCAGGTGTACGCCATTGGTCGCTTTCACGTTTTGCAGTTTGGCATTTGAAAGCGCCAACTCGGCCCGGAGCAAATCGTTCTCTATGATAATCCCCGCCTGAAGCAGGTTTTTTAGATCCTCGACATGAGATTCCAGTTGAGTAATCGATTCTTCGGTGACATTCACAAATTCAATGGCTCGAAGCAGTTCCCAGTACGCCAATGTGGCCCGCAGCCAGATATTCTCTTTTAACCGCTGCAAAGAGAGGTCGGAGTTCGTCTTCTGGTAGTTCGCAATCTTGAGGTTATTGACCAGGGCGAATCCGGCAAACAGAGGCTGCTCGAACGACAGGTTGATCGTATAGTTATCATCATCGCCAACGATGATTCTGCCCGGTCCACCAGCGCCGGACAAACCACTCAATGTTGACGGATCAAGATATCCGTTGGCTACCAGATCGTCGAATGGCGCCATCAGCGGTTCGAACAGCCGCCCGAATCCGGACGCATCCATGTATGGCTCTTCATCCAGTCTGGTGTATCTCGCCTGCGCGCTTACCTTTGGGAGGAAATTCGTGCGAGCGATTTTCACTCCTGATATGGCTTCATCGACCTTGTGTGACGCGGCTGCAAGCTCATGGTTGTTCTTCAGGGCCATCTGAGTAGCTTGTCTAAGATCAAGGCTCAAAGTATCGCAGAAAGCATTGGAGACAGCGCTTGAGCTTGCGATAGTACCAATTACCAGCAGGCTAATTAGATATTTCAATCGCATGATCCATGAAGCCGAATGTTTAGGATGAGCGCATATGTTCATATCCAATTCATGTTCCTCCAGATCGGTACGACTTGTCTTAAGTGAATTAAATACCATATATGTATCCTCAAATAAATGCCTATTTCTTTATCGCCTTTTTTTGGCTATACCGGCAAGAATTAGTCCGACGATGTAGTTAACTTCAGCATCAACGCTTGAGTAGTCAACTTCGGACGCAGCCATTGTATTCGCAGCATGAAAAGCCTTCAGATTCACCGTTTCCGATACTGTCAGGATAGTACTGGCGATGCCCTTGTCATTGCATTGTTTGAAATGACCGCTTCCCACTCCCTTCTTGATGATACCGGACAGGAAATCGATTTCCTTATCAATGAAATCCCGGTAGAGTCGGTCAACCAGCGGTATTACTTCAATAACAACCTGAATGGAAACATCAAGAAGATTGGTAACCTTGCGAAAATAATCCAACCGAGCTTGCGTATAACGCAGAACCTTTTTTGCGGGCGTTTTTTCCTTTGCCACCTCGTCTTCAAGCCAGCCAAGCATTTCTTTGCCTTCTTGAGTAATGACGTCCCGAAACATCGCTTCCTTGCTATCATAGTAGTGGTAGAGAGATCCGGTCTTCACGCCAACAACCTGTGCGATATCATCCAGAGTTGTCTTGGAAAAACCATGCTTCGCAAAACACCGCCGAGCTGCCTCCAGTATTTCATCCTTTCTCGTCATATCTCAGCCGACCTTACATCTATCAGGGCAATAATGTCCTAATAATCTAAGATTCTATTATATTATTAGATTATACGCAACAATTGAACTTATAGTCAATAAATATTTTCTGATTTACTCTAATTTTTCAGGCAAATTATATGATCGTCTTATCGGCCCGTGTAACCGATTGTCCGTGAGGACATTCCGACGATAGACATGATTGTGGCCCGTTGCCTGTTTTCCGTTCCACTTGGGGTAAGACGGACGAGCCGCGGCCTCGCCGCCGGTTTAATGGATTAAGGCGCGTGGCATGTCGCCTTCCGAATGGAGCGCAATGAGAAACGCGACATAGGCACATTTATTTGTGGGGTTTTCTCCACCTGTGGCGGGTTGGAAGGCCGATAATTTTGTGAGGCGAATAGCCGAGCAGCAATAACGAAAGGGTTACGAATGAAATTGAATCTTCTGAGCTGGCTGTTTTTAATTATTGTGTCGGGGCTAATTGTGGTTGGATGTAGTGATGACGACAACACGACGGGAAGTGGCAGCGACTCAGTGCCGGCTGAATTAGTGCAACATGGACGAACGAGTCGGTTACCGAGGACGGTTCACCTGTCGACCTTGGCACCTTTTTTGAATGGAGTGACAGTACGGTTGCTTCTCACGTAATTGTCTATGATGACTATACCCTGAGGTCTGAGGAGCTTGACAGCCAGGACTCCATCCTATACTACGACGAAGGCCCCTTTTCTCTTGATGGACAGAACATTACGGTAACAGTTAATTCCGAGAACGGCCAATCGGTTACTCCCTATACCGTTTTTTCCGGAACATGGGCTATAAGCGGCGATCAACTGACGCTGACAGCTACCGTGGAGGGGAAAACAATAATAATGACGCTTACGAAATAACATTTAGCGATTTTCGTATCCGACGACCGGCGGCTTACAGCTTGCCGTGGGTTTAATGACGGCAGGTATGTTGTGTTACGAATAGAGAAGAGCGCAATGAGAAACTTGGTGCCTGCCCGTCAGGAATTCAATATGGTGAGTTCCATCGGGTGGGTTTATTCATTTATCCGAAAGAAACCGCTTTATTCTACGTACCGAGTCGCTTGATGATAATAAGCGTCAGATCATCCTGCATATGGTTGTTCCCGGAAAACGATTTAACGGCGTCGATCATGGAGGAACCGATATCGGCGGCAGGAAGATTGCGATAACGCTTTAGAATTTCAATTAGGCGGTCGGTTTCAAACTGCTTACCGTTCCGGTTTTCGGCTTCGGTTACGCCGTCGGTGAAAAGGCAAAGAATATTACCCTGACCGACATATATCGGCCGCTCTTCATAAATCGCGTCACGGCGCACGCCAAGCAGCATTCCCCCCTCGGTAAGCTCTTCAACGCTGTCGTCGGCGCGAAGCAGTATGGCGGGGTTGTGGCCGCAGTTGGAAAAGGTAAAGATCGAATTTTTTGAATCGAGAACGCCATAGATAGCGGTGACGAAGTTAGCCGGTTCGGCCGATTCGCAGAGCAGATTGTTGACCTTGTAACAAATGGTCCTGATAGCATAATTGTTTCTGATTTCGGCGATCAGCGACGCCCGAAATGAAGCCATAATGAGCGCCGCCGGTATTCCCTTGCCGGACACGTCGGCGACCGCTATACCGAGTTGATTCCTGACTATTTCAATAAAATCATAATAATCTCCGCCGACCTCGCCCGACGGCATATTGGTTCCCCAGATGTCATAGCCCGGGATTTCCGGGACTTCATCAGGTAAAAACGTTTTCTGAATCGTGCGGGCGATAGATAATTGTTCTTCGATCTTTTTCTGCTCCAGCATATATTTATGCAGTCGCGCCCGTTCAATCGAGATGGCCGCCTGTGAGGCGAAAGCGGTCAATATCTCTTTATCTTCTTCTGAAAAGGCGTTGAGCCTGTCGTTTTCAAGGTTAAAAATACCAACGAGTTTATCGCCGGAGTGGACCGGTACCACGATTTCGGATATGGTTTCCGGGCGGGCACAGATATATCGCTTGTCACGAGAGACATCGGGGATCACTTCGGGTTTTCCGGTTCGAGCCACCGAACCGACGATCCCCTGTCCGATTTTCAGGTGCAGATCAGGCTCAAGCAATTTATCGTAACCGATAGATGTAATGGAATCTACATCGCCGGATTCTTCGTCGATCAGGTAAATGCCGCCTGCGTCGAAATCGACCACTTTTTGAAGTGCAATGAGGATGTTATGCAGCACTTCATCAAGGTTCAAAGGCATCATCAATTGCTGACTGACCTCAAACAGGGTCTGGCGTTGAAGGGCCTGCCTCTTGGCTTTTCGGTATAGCTGGGCATTGTAAATAGCAAGGGCGACCTGGTCGGAGATTAAATCGAAGGTATCAAGGTCGGACTGATCGAAAGCGCCGGCCTTTTTGTTAATGGCCTCAATGACGCCGAAGAATTTCCCGCGGAGAGTCAATGGATAGCATATGATAGATTCGAGTTCGACGTCCTGAATTTCGGCGTCGTATCGGTTGTCTTCGGTCGGGTTATTTGTCAACACCGGTTCACGATGCTCGGCTACCCAGCCGACAAACCCTTGTCCCATCTTGATAATCATATGGCGCGGCTCTTCCTCGCCGGAATAATAGCGGACTTTCAAGTCTTTCTGAGACGGGTCATATCGATAGACCATAGCCCCTTCGGCATTCAGCGACCGAGTTACCAGCCTGAGGACATTTTTCATCAACTCCTCGTACTCGATCGTGGAGTTGAGCATATGAGCCGCTTGTGCCAGAAGAGTCAGTTTTTCCGGCGGCCAGGGCGAATCCTTTATTCTATCAAACGTCTCACTCATTGCTCTGAGAATGTAGTCAAAAACACCGATTTGTCAATCGGCATATTTGAATCCGGGAATGGATTATTACTTCTTTGACGAATTGGAAAAGTTGCAATAAAGAATTTGCAATCAGACCGGGCGTATCTTAGTTTCCAAGGCCAAGGTCTGATTTTATTTGACGCCGTTCAGAGGATTTCGATATGGGAAATGATCTAAGACGCTATAACCTGTTCGGCTGGGATTATGAATATATAAATCCGCTTACTGACAGGGAAATCGCATGGTATGTGAAGCATGCAAAGGAAGCCGGAGGTCCGGTTCTGGAACTGGCCTGCGGTTCCGGGCGATTGCTTATTCATCTGGCGGAAATCGGCTTTGAGTGCGATGGTATCGATATTTGCGATGAAATGCTGACGATTTCCCGAAAACGAATCTCGGTCACCCGGCCCGAAGTCAAAGCCCGCATCCGCCTGCACAAGCTTGACATGACGGATTTTCAACTCGACCGAACGTATGGTCTTGCTATTATTGCCGACAATTCCTTGCGTGACTTGACAACAATTGATAAACAGTTGGCCTGCGTTTCGGGCGCTTATGACCATCTTCGGCCGGGTGGGCGTCTTCTGGTGACTTTGCGCCGTTTTGATCCGGTCGGTCCAACAAACGGCCGCCGCGAAACCAACTGGTCGAAGGCGATAATTCACCCCGAAACCGGCGAGAAATTCCAGCGGAAGGTAATGATGCAGTCAACGGGTGGCGGCAGACAGGCGCGCGGTTTTATTTTCTATAAAAAACTTTCTTCCGGAAATAGCGAAGAAATGATCGAATGTCCGTTCGAATTTCCGGTGATGTCCGTCGATGATTACGCAGCCCTGTTTGCCGAAACCGGCTTTTCCACCGATGTTTTTATCGGATATGGAAACAGGGAAGATGACGGGAAGGGTGCGACTCTTTGTTTTGTATTCGATAAGACTGAATAGTCCGCGCCGACATATATCAATTTTCAAATCACCAATTGAGCAGGAGAGCTGCCGTTCCTGAGACATCAGAGAGCTGAAAATATTTACCCACTGCTTTAACGAGAAGAGGGATACGGCTCGTTCGAGGATCAAGATTGTTCCCTTTAATCTGATTGAAGATATTTCTCGCTGCGAAGGCGACTTCATTCACGACGAAAGTAATAGAAATCCGTATGATTGTGCCTAATCTTCAGTTCCTGACGCTGGAAGATCGGGCTGTAACGCGGGAGGTGAAACCAAGTCAGCTTTTGATCTTGCGGGTTGACAGGGAGCAGTATAATCCAAACCATCTCTGCTCACCCAATATCTAATATGAATTAATCAGAATATCCGATTAACCGTGCAATCAAAACTTTTCCACCATGAATTTATATATCTGGGCCTGTGGGTCTTTGTAGCTGTTCTTGGGCAGGCCGGCCTTGAGACAGGTCTGTTCGAGAAGGGTGGTGCGGTTCCAGCCGTATTCGGTCGCCACCTGGGGCAGAAGCAGACCGGAATGGAGCTCCAAACGAATCATAAGACCATCCCGGCCAACAACGATATCATTGATATCCTCAATCACAGAAAGCGGCGATAATACTGAGATTTCGTATTCCAGTTCGGGCAGTTCATCCTCGGTAACCGGAGGAAACCGGGGATCCTCAAAAGCCGCAGAAAGAGCCATTTCCGCAACGGCCTCAATCAAAGGCAACCTGGCCTGAATCAGCCCGATACAACCACGCAGCGTTCCCCGTTTGTCTATTGTAACGAAAACCCCTCTTTTCTCTTTGAGATGCCGCGACGGCGGTTGAGGAATATCCGGCTTTTCGCCCCGAACTCTCGCTTCTACCGATCGCCGGGCAAGGTTTGAAAGAAAATCTTTTTCCTCCTGCGTATATTCGGCTTCTTTGCCGACGGCGGGACTGCCGATAGTTGCCGGTTTCTTCGGAGTTTCTTTTTTGCCCGTAATCACGGCTGAAAGATAACCGACCACTTCGTTGAAATCGCCGGTTGCCCTGGCCGACGTATCATAACTTATGATCTCAACTTTCTCCCCGCCGATTCGTCCGGCGGCTTCCACCACTGCCGCCACCGGTCCGTAGCCGCACGCTTCCGCCTTTTCAGTCGCGATAACATCAATAATACGGTTGGCATCGAATGCGGTTAGAGCGGTCTCGAAATTTTTGTCCAGTCGCCGCGCCTGTTTGTCCGGATAAAAATGGGACATATCGGTCGAGGCCACCATCAGAGTATTGGTCCCCTTTAGAGTGGCCGCCAATACCTCGGCCGCCGCTCTTATGGTTGACTCTTCCTGATCGCCCGTCACCATTGCCACCAGCTTGAAATTGCCCAGGACAATCTGCAGAAACGGTAGTTGAATCTCCAGCGAATGCTCGCCCCGCCCTCCGGAGCCCGCGTGCCCCATGGTTGAGCAATAAACCGAAGGATGCTTTTGCGACATACGGTCGGAAAGCTCGCGATCAATTTCGATTACGCCCAGCGGAGTTTCATACCCGTCGCCGGAATAAACCGAAACCCCTTTGAAAAAGCCGTGAAACGGCGCTATCACTACTACCGTATCGTATTGCTCGCCCTGTATCTGCTTATAGGCGTCGGCGGCAATCTGGCCGGAATAGATATACCCGGCGTGCGGAGCGATAATCGCCCTGACTCTGCCGTCCAGACTACGCCGTTCGGCATTATTAAAAAACCCGGCGATTTGCTTGGATAGTTCTGCCGGATTGGCGGGATAAAACATCCCGGCTACCATCGGCCGGCGAATTTCCTTATTGTTCTTATTAAAAGCCATTCCCGAAATCAATTTACCATACTGTTCATCGAATGTCAAACTTTGACTTGGTTTTGTACCGAATTCGGCATTGTCTGATCAAGTAGCTAAAATATAGTCAATTGCACGCTAAGTTACCGGTCGATATTTCACTTGATAAGAAATCTTTAATATCTATATTCAAGCCTTAAATCCGCCCGGGATACACGGAGGAACAATGATTCGGTTATTTACAACCAAACGATTATTTATGATGCTGATTATTGTTTCCTGTTTTTGGGCAACAAATCTTTTTGCTTCCGTGGATGAAGGACACGGCTCAAGCGAAGTCTCCGAAGTTCTCCTGGGTCTTATCGTTATCCTCCTGGCGGCCAAAATCGGCGGCGATCTGGTTGAACGATTCAAACAACCGGCTGTCCTGGGAGAGTTGATTCTTGGTATGCTTATCGGCAACCTGGCGCTGTTCGGCATTGATACATTCGAGCCGCTAAAACATTCGGTTACCCTGGAAGTTCTGGCTGAAATCGGAGTCATTATTCTTCTGTTCGAAGTCGGCCTTGAATCGACTATTGGGGAAATGATGAAAGTCGGGCTTGCCTCATTTATGGTTGCCACATTTGGCGTAGTAGCGCCGTTTTTCCTCGGTTGGGGTGTGAGTGCATGGTTTCTGCCGAATGAATCGATATACGTTCATGTTTTCATTGGCGCGACGCTGACCGCTACCTCGGTCGGCATTACGGCGCGCGTTCTGAGGGACATAGGGAAAATCAGCACCAGGGAAGCGAAGATTATACTTGGCGCCGCAGTCATCGACGATATCATGGGCCTGGTTATCCTGGCGGTAGTGACCGGGGTGATTTCGGCCGCCTCTGGCGGAGGGGAACTTACGTCAGGCGGCGTCTTTTCTATTGTCTTCAAGGCGGTTGCCTTTGTTGTCGCGGCCTTGGTCATCGGGCGATTTCTTTCACCGTATATTTTTAAATTCGGTTCAAAATTGCGCGTCCAGGGAGTGCTCCTTTCAACCGCCCTTTTAATCTGCTTTACCCTCGCCTACATAGCTGGTTTAATCGGGCTGGCGCCCATTGTCGGCGCGTTTGCGGCCGGATTAATTCTCGAAAGTGTTCATTATAAAGTATATACCGAGCGCGGCGAGAAATCGGTGGACGAGCTTATCGCCCCTATTGCCACTTTTCTGGTGCCGGTGTTTTTTGTTCGTATGGGAATGATGGTACAGTTGGAAACCTTTGGCCGGATGGATATTCTCTTTTTCGCGGCGGTTATGACCATAGCCGCTATCCTTGGCAAACAGGCCTGCTCCCTGGCGATTTTCAACAAAGGCATCAACCGTCTGGCTATCGGGTTGGGAATGATACCGCGAGGCGAGGTCGGCCTGATTTTCGCCGGTATCGGAGCCAAACTGATGCTGGACGGCAACCCGGTAATATCGAGCGGAACCTTCTCGGCCGTAATCATCATGGTGATTATCACGACCCTGGTAACACCGCCGTTTCTTAAGATATCCATGTTGCGGGAAGAGGAAAAAGTCAAACCTGAAATCGAAAGGCCCGGTATATAATAAAAGGGCTGTAAAAATATAAATATCGACTCTTGACAACAGGCTCTTGAAAGTATAGTATAGACCATTCGTCGCGGGGTGGAGCAGTCTGGTAGCTCGTCGGGCTCATAACCCGAAGGTCG
>CAZSYD010000030.1:0-11448 GCA_964611355.1 uncultured Ignavibacteriales bacterium
CGTGAAGGGAAGCGAATCCATAATTACAACGCCCCCGTTTGCAATCGAAGATAGCCCAAATAATAATATGATTAACTTTTTCACAACCCATGCCTCCTTGAACAATCTTTCAGACTTTGGTATAATCCAATTCCGTAAGGTGGGAAAGCGGCAATAGCATTTGGGTGCCGTTTCCTACCGTTCAGATTGGTTATACGCTGCATATATTCCTCTCAGATAATTCTTCCGGTTGCATCTATGATACTGGCCGAACTAATCGGAAAAAAACAAGTCATTTACTACTGTGAAACTAAAATCTTTAACTTCCTCGACAACAATATACAGTAGACATCTATCAAAAAGGGTGCCCCCCGCGACAATATTACAACCTCATAACTTATTGCCGGTCAAGACATTATTTTGCGCTCGCTTTCCCGCAGCAGCGATTTGCTGTTCAACTATTGCACAAAGGTCAGATGTCAATCAACTCTCCATCCGTTTTTTGGAGCAAGGACAATCGCTTCATAGAAGTCCATTATTTCTTTCATAATCTTATCCGGTGCAAACATCTTCGCAGCAACTTCTTTGCTTGCCAGGGAAAGCCTGTTTCTACATTCTGTATCGGACAGGATATTAATCACCTTATCGGCCATTCCGGCGATGTCTCCTTCGGGAACCAGGTAACCGCTGACGCCGTCTTTGATAACCTCTTTGTTTCCGCCGGTGTCAAACGCCACCGAAGCGACACCGACACGGCAATATTCAATCAGGGTATTGGGAAGCCCCTCCGACTCTGAAGTCAAAACCCCGACATCGAACAGGGAAAGATAAGGATAGATATTATCAATATGACCGAGGAAATGAATCTTTGATGCGACGCCCAAATCTTCTGCCCGACGATGCAGTCCGTCTTTATCTTCCCCCTGACCCAGTATAAGAAAATGGGCGTTGGGAACCCGGCCGGCAATGAGACCGGCCACGTCGATGAACCGGTCGATTCGCTTGACCGGGCGCAGATTGGCGGCAATACCGACCACCCGGGCGTTATCGGGGAGACCTATGTCGAGAGGGCTTATCGCTCCCGACTGATCCGGGTTTTTGTCCCACATACCGTTATAAATCACCTTAATTCGTTCGGCAGGAAAACGCTCCAGTTCAATCACCTTTCGCTTTACGGCTTCCGAGTTAACCAGGAAATAATTGGCCCGCCTGTTGACCCAGTTCAGTTTCCTTAGAATCTCATGGCTCAGCGCATACCCCATATTTCGCCGGTTGATAACGCAATTTTTAATCCCCGCCAGTTGACAGGCCGGGGCCACAAATAGATTGGAATCATCAAAATATATAAGAACAATGTCGTACTTTTCCTTTTTCAGGCGCCATACCAGTTTGATAAATTTCATTAATGAACCGACATTGGCCAGACTACCTACCCGGAGACACTCAATCGGCCACGGGATTTCCCGCCGATGTTCGGGTCTGACTTCGTCCCTTAACGTATAGAGTTTCGCCTCGACGCGTTCCGGGTCAAGATACTGCAATACTCCTCTTAGCTGATTCTCAGTACCGGCGCCCGGCTTGTAGACGTCGATAAAATATGCCACCTTGATTTTTTTCAAGATACTTTTCCGGTTAAGTTGACGGGTTCGAGGTTCTAATCATTCTAACCTTCGACTAATCTTTTATGGTTTCGCTGTAGATTCGTTTCAAAATCCCGGCCTGCCGATTGTAATTGTATCTATCGCGTACCAGTTCGTATCCTCCTTCGCCGCAGGCAATCATTATTTTCGGGTTATTCAAGGCAAAAAGCAATTGTTTGGCAAGTGTTTCCGGGTCGTCAGGCGGCGCCAGCAGGCCGCTTACTTCGTGTTCGATCATTTCCGGGACGCCGCCCACGGCGGTTGATACGACTCCCAGCTTTTGGGACCAGGCTTCCAGTAGAATATTGGGCATTCCTTCCGACCGGGAAGGCAAAATGAGAAAATCGCTCTCTTGCAGAACCGGCAGGATATTATCAACAAAACCGCGAAACGATACGGCTTTTTCTATATTCAGCGCCCGGGCCATACGTTTTAATTTCTGTTCCTCGGGACCATGCCCGTAAATATCGACCTCAAAGGCCGGCGCGTCATCCTTGATTCGAGCAATCGCCTTAAGCAGAACATCGTATCCTTTTTCATAACTCAGTCGCCCGGCGGCCACCGCCTTTATCGGTTTCCGGGCATTGACGGTTCGTATAAAGTCAGCAGGAATCAGCTTTTCGGTTTCAATAGCGTTAGGTACGACTTCAATCGCTTTGGAGGGGACGCCCATTTCACGAAGGAGCGAGGCCGATTTTTCCGAGACCGCTAAAACGATCGACATGCGCCGCAGCAGCATCGCATTGATAAAATTATACAGGCGCACCTTTCGGTTTTCGGTGGTATAACCCCGGAAGTGAGCAATCTGTTTTACGCTGCTGTTTTTTAATGCCATTCGTCCGAAGAAATTCGCCTTATAATCGTGACAAACCAGAATCGCAGCCTTTTTTTGAGCCATCAGCTTTTTGATTTGGCCGACTACGCGAAAATCACCTGCAAAAGAGTCGTGGATTTTTGCCGTTTCAATCCCGACGGTTCCGGCTTCTTCCAAAAACCTGTTGGGCGCGTCCCTGCGGACAAAGGATGCACATATAAAATCGAACTCTTTAATTATCCGGCACTGCCCCAGTATGGCCCTTTCGGGGCCGCCGAAAAACTCTGCGCTCCGCAAATGAATAATAACCGGGTTCATCGGTCTTTTCTCTCCGTGCGGACCCAGCCAAGACGTTTGCGTTTGACGAGAGCCTTCAACTGAAGGATCAACAGCCAGAAACCAAAATAAGGAACGTGAAGAAGGGCCTTTAGGGCGGCTTTCTTATCGGCCACGTAAAACAGCCCGGAGACCAAATACAGAACAAGCAGGACCATCAGGGAAACGGCCCAGATTAGAAATCGAAATTTCCATGGCGAAGCGCTGAAAAATGAGAGCATTAGAGGAATAAAAGCGATAAAAATCAACATCGGACGGCTGAGGATCAGCGTGGAGAAAGCAAGCTCCAGCAGGTCGAGTCGGCCTTTGCTAAAACCAGCCCCAATAAGCGACGGCATCTTTTCGGTTATCAGACTGAACGTTCCCGAAGCCCATCTTTCCTTTTGAGTATACGAATGGTCATAGGTCGATGTAGCCGGAGACTCCACAGCGCTTTCGGTCGAAAAGTCGATCCTGACGCCCTCTTTTATCAGCCCGACGGCATAATCTACATCTTCGGTGACGGAGTACGAATCCCAGGGATGTTTTTTCAAAACATCAGTCCTGACGGCCATTCCCGTTCCACGCAGGAGGATCGGCAAACGAAGAACCGACCGACCCCGATAGAAGAGTATGTTTTCGGCCATGTTGCCCATTTGCTGCAGACACGCCAGCGGGCTTTTCCGATCAATATAAAACCGGTTGGAAACCTGAACAGCGCCGGCGCCGCCTTCAAAGGCGCGAGCCATTGCCTTTAGCATATTTGGCTTGACGAGGGTGTCGGCATCGACAACGACCACGGCGTCGAATTCATCCAGATCATATTGTGCCATACCCCAGCGCAGTGCGTGCCCTTTCCCCCGGTTGAGCGTATCTTTTCGTTCCAGGACAGTGATGGCGGAAGCGCGCGTTACCTCGGCGGTATTGTCGTCGCAGTTATCGGCTATGACCGCGATTTCGAGGCGACCGACGGTCTCCATAAGGCCCAAGCTTTGCAGAGCGGCTTTAATACCGGCGGCCTCATTATGGGCCGGAACCAGAACCAGAAAATCGTATTTCCCGGAAAGCTCAGGATATTTCTTCCTGCCAAAAATGCCAAAAAGACCCAGAAACCAGAGATACAGCACCGCCAGTGTCAGGGCCACCAGGATAACGAGATTTATACCGCTTATAATATTCAATGGGCAATCCCCTCGTTCTCGGGAGGTCTTTGCTTGCTGTTATCTTTGTTGATATTGCAGATGGAGAAACGGAATTTACCCTGTTTGGTCTGTTTAATACTACCGACGAAACTGACGTCGTAACGCATTTTGCTACCGAATATCTCAATCACATTGCTTTTGAGCCGGGTCATGCTTTTTTCTGAAAATTTATCGTCTTTGACAATGTTAAAATTAAGATAGTCGTACCGGTTTTGAATTATCTGCACCTGTTTGAAACCTGGAATATGAATCACGAACGTATCCAGAATGGATATGCCGAATACCGGTTTACCGTCGGGAGTATAGAGAAAATCGGCGGTTCGACCGGAGACCTCCTTCAGGCGTGGAAGCGTTCTTCCGCATGGACATTTCCCCGGCAAGGCAACGGCAAAGTCACCGATTTCATACCTGATAAGCGGCATCGCATAATTGACAAGGTCGGTAATGACCAGTTTTCGGGGCAGGTTTTCATCATCTCCCAAAAGCTCAAGATAAAGGCCCTCGGCGAAAATATGCATCCCCTGGTGGGCCTCGCATTCGGACGCTATTATAGAAAGCTCCTCGCAACCGTAGCGATTAAACACCGACGATCGGAATACATCTTCAATTACTTTTCGCTCCCTGTCGGTAAGCACCATCGCGGTAGTTATGATGCCCTTGAAGGAAATACCGCCGACACCTTTCTCCCGGACATACTTGGCCAGTCGATAAACCGAATGGGCATGACCCATCAATATCTGCGGATGAAGTGTCCGTATCTTTCCAAGGAAAGCTTCAATATGTTCTTCGTCAAACTTGAGGGTATCGAGATAGAAGGCGCGCTCGGTCAGCATGTTCCTGATGCGTTCCTTCAACGGTAACGGTTTGTCGGTATCTCCCCAGACGCAGGCTGTCCGGACGCCGGGAACAAGATCAGCCCATCCGTTATGCCTCATGGCCGCGGCTTTCTTAATAGCGGCTGCATCACGATCGATGTAAATATGAAGCGGGACGCCGGTCGATCCGCCTGTTCTTTTATGGATTGTGTTCTTGCGCGTATATCCGTCGGAAAACATCTGATCGGAAGCGTTCCTGATATCATCTTTGGTTAGAAGCGGCAGCTTTTCCATGGTTGAAATATCAGTCAAATCACCGGGATGAAAGCCGCACTGATCGAAACGCTTCCGGTAGAATCGGTTATATTTATGGCAGAAGGCGATTAGCTTCTTCAGCCTTTCCAGTTGCAATTTGTTAAGTGCATCCATAGAAAAGTACTGCGAGGAATCAAGCTCTTTTTTACGACGATTAAGGTCATACCCGTCACGCCTGATGAAATAACCGTAGGTGATATGTTTGATGATCGGCTTGAGTAAATCCACCTAAGCGCCCTCTTTTTCCCGGGCCAGCAGGTTTTCGCGCGCGATAGTCAGGCCGGCCATAATATACCACGTATCCCGGAAGAGAATATGCCCGAATATCCCGGCGACCAGAAGACCGGCAATGATGGAATATATCGCCCTTACATAAACATCCGTATCAACATTCCCGATTCCCGGAGGTCTCGGCTGGCGTCTGATGGACCGTAATTTTCTCAGGAATTGATACAGGAAATAACACCAGGCAACCACGCCGGCCATACCCAAAGTGGCAAACATTTCAACGTAAAGCGAATGGGAAGAAAGCCATACTCCTTTACGCTCGTAATAACCGGCGGCGAAAACGGTCGGGCCGACGCCAAAGAAAGGTTTTTCAAGAAACATCTCCACCCCCGCCTTCCAAGCGTCAATACGCCCCTGCGTCGATTCGTCAATCTCACCGGCGGTCATCGTGCCGTATCTGGTACGGTATTGTTCCGGCAGGACCGCCCAGATCGACACCGCCGTTACAATAATGATTATCATGTAAACCAAACGATGACGGGAAAACCAGGCATAAGTCAAACCGACGGTCACCAGGCACAAAATGCCGCTTCGTGATCCGGTAATCATAAGGGTCAGCAGGCAACCGCCGATAAGAGCCAGACAAAACGACCAGTTGAGTAACTTCTTTCGGCGAGCCATAAGATACAGCAATAACGGAACAGTCGTCGCCATATACATAGCCAGCCCGTTGAAATTGTGACCGTACGAGGTTTTACCTTCGGCCCGCATGATCCCCTGGTCAAAAACGTAATTACCCGTATAGTAGTTAATCGTCGCCTCAATCCCGACAAATGACGTAAACAATACGACTAACCAGAAAGCAATCTGGAACCGTTTTTCGTTATTGAGCAGAACCACTATAAAGTAATAAAGAATAAATATTTTGATGGTTTGAATTACCGCATTATAGGATCCCGTCACCCACTCTGAGAAGACCATGCTTACCATCATCACGCCGATAAAAATGAGCAGGGAAACACTTACTTTATCTTTGGGCAATCGGATACCGCGTCCGCGAAGCGCATCGGAAATTAAAATCATAACCAGCAAAAAGGCGCCGAATATCAACTCCAGCCTGATCGCCGCCAAACCAGGCAGGCGTTCGGCAGGGCGAAAGTAATATATAGTAAGATATATAAAAAACCCGAAGAAAGGATATTTGAGGATGACGACAATTACCGCCGCAGCCACCACACCGCCTATAATATACAGCGGATTTATCAGATGCGCTGTCGCCGCCCCGATCAAGAGCAAAAAAAGTGCATAAAATGTATAATAGGCCGCTTTCTTAGACTTTGTATCCGGGACCGCATATCGAGGGACGCTTTTATCGCCAAATGTACCCATTAATTTGCTATCCTACTCCGGTTTCAGCCGACCCGGTGACACAATTGGGCAAGTTTTTCAACCTGAGTGACCGTTTCCAGCTCAGGTATCGATCTCAAAGTCAGCGCGGGGTTTTTTCCGCTTCTGCTCCTGTTCCAGTCGTTATAGGTTTTATCAAGGAATTGTATGATTGGTTCCGGGCTCCGATCCGGCAGGCTGAGGCCGCACTGATACCGGTCGATCAGATCAGGGATCTCTCCCTGCGGAGCAAAGGCCAGTATCGGCCGACCGGTTATCATATATTCATAAAGCTTACGCGGAACGGCGGCCTTCAGAGCGGGGTCGAAGCCCTGGAATAAAAGCAGAAGATCGGCCGAGAAGATTTCGGTCAGAACCTCGCGCTGAGGCAGCCATTCTTTTTTTTCCACGATATCATTCAGTTGATATTTGTCGATTAGTCCGCTGTATTTGGCGGTCCAGTTGCCGATAAACATTATTCGAATCCGCGAGGCAATATCTTTCTTTTCATCGATCCACCTTCGAATCGCCGCCAGAAAAAACTCCGGATTCCGGTGCCGCCCATAGAGACTGCCCGTATAAAGCATTGTAAACCTGCTGTTCTCATTTTGTACCGTAGCCAGGTCTTTGAAGTCGTCGGGATCAACGCCATTGGTTACGACCTCGATACGGTCATCGGACAGAAACCGGTTTTTCTCCAGAAGCTGTTTCTTAAATGTCGCTGTATTGACCGTAATACCGGCCGCCCGCCGCAATACCGTCTTTTCCATCCGGCGATCACGTCGGCGCATATATAGCGGCAGATTCCTTTCGTCATAACTGGTATTCTGTGTCCAGAGATCGCGAAAATCGGCAATATGCGGCCGACCGGTTCGAGCGGCTATCCGCGACGCCAGAATATGAACCGACTGCGGCGGCGACGAAGAAAGAATAAGGTCAATATTTTCCTTTCCGACAAGTTCTATACCGGGCTTCAGTCCGCTCCGAATCCAGAAATATCCCCGATCGGGCACGGAAAAGAATAGTCCTATTTTCCGCCTTAACGACGATAAAAGCGAATACCCCGCCTGTTTGCCGGGTTTGCCGGATGAAGCCGACGATTGGGCTTCCGTGACGGTTTCGCTTCTCGTTAGCGGCTTTCGGTGGAACATATCATTTAACCTTGTACGACAAACCATAATCCCATCGGGCGCCTGTTTCAAAAGACCTTCATCGCGCGCCAGAGTCCGTGGATTTTCGGGCGTCAGAATCAGCGGAGTTATCCCGAACCGACCCAAGTATTTGCAGAACTTCAGGATTCGATAGACACCAACCGCCGCAAAGGGCGGAAACACGTAGGTGACAATAAGTATTTTCTTATTGGCTCGGTCCATATAACTGCCGTCGGTCTCACGTTGAAGATCGGCCGCATTGTATTATTAATACAGCTATACGCCGTTTGGGACAATAAAAATCTACTTGTATCTACCACAAGTGGCCGGTAGATTATCATGTTAACGGGCGCAATCCGCAACTATCGACACCGCAATGGAGGCAATTGGTATTGAAAATCGTTTTTGCCGGAGATGTCTCTTTTGACTGGCTGAAAAAACCGAGATCGTTTAGGCTCCTGTCATATCCTTTCCGAAAATCCTCCCTGAATAAGAGGCTGGCCGAAGAAATTCGCCGCGATGCCGGCCTTTCCCGATTAATCGGCATGTGTCGCCGGGCGCAAATGGAGCTTCAATCAAGGCAAATAGCGGCGGGCCTGCAGCCGATTCTCTCTCCCGCCAATTTCGTTTGCGCCAATCTCGAGTGCGCGCTTTCTTCACGAGGTCAGCCGCTTGATAACAAGAGGTATACGCTGCGGGCGGAACCGCTTTATATTGCCGCCTTAAAGCAACTCGGGATTACGCACGTTAACCTGGCCAATAACCATATCCTCGACTATGGCCTCGAAGCTATGGCCGACACCTGCCGTTATCTCGACCTTGCCGGTATCAATTATTTCGGTTTATGCGACGGTCAATCTTCCCAACAACCGGTTGTTGTTGATGACGGCGATAACCGGCTGGCCCTTTTTGGTTACGTCGAACCGTCTATTATCACGCCCTATACTGATTCTTTCTTCAGGCACAGCCCGTCCCCCTGCCCGCTGGAGCCGGACGGCATAATCGAGGAAATCAGGCGATACAGCGACGATCACGCGGTAATCGTTGTTCTTCACTGGGGCGTGGAATGGAGTCACCTCGAGACCGAATCTCAGCGGCGACTTGCCCGCCAGATGATCGATGCCGGGGCCGCGGCGGTAGTCGGGCATCATACTCACCTGGTCGGCGGCGTAGAAAAATACAAAGGCGGCATAATCGCTTACAGCCTGGGCAATCTCCTGATGGTTCTGCCTCCTTTTGCCGCCAAACGCGCTTCAACCCGGATTATGCTCCAAATGCAAATTAACGGCAACCGACTGTCGGATTTTCATCTCATTCCTTTATCAGATAACGCTGACGGTCATCCGGTCGAAGGCGATTTTAAAGTTGAATCGCTTATGCACGGATATATGCCGGAATGGCTGCCGCCCGCTTCACACGCAAAATTTGATTCTTACGTTGATCTGCCGTCTGCCCGGGTAACGCTGGAAAATCGGTCAGGAAAAACGGATTGCCGATGGTCGAATGACTATTTGGTCATCGAGGATATCGTGCCTTTATATCGAATACCGATGGGGCCGGGCTGGCGCGCGGAAGGGCCGGGCTGGGCCGGAACGGCTCGTACCCGCGAATTAATGGGACGGGAATTTCTGCCGGTCAATATCACTCATCTGGCCGCTGACGAAATCATAAAGATACGCTTCCAAATGAAAGAACCGATCTCAAAGTTGTCAGCCGTCTTCGGTTACCCCGAATCGATGCGAATTCCGAAGCAGTTCACCTGCCCAACTGTTGAAATTCGAGCCGGAGATAAAACGATTGCCGAGTTTATATTGCCTGAAAAAATGTCCGACTGGCAAAGGCGGGAGATATCGACTGACCGGATTGGCGAGCCGTTAACGGAAATCCAGGTTATCGTTCGCGGGCAGGGAAATAAATACGGCCTCATCTGCTGGCGTCTGCTGGGAAGTTAAACCGTAACGATATTGGTTTTTGTGGTGTTGATTATTGACGCTGAGTTTTCCTGAAGCGGGGAATAAATTTACCCAGGATTTCCCGGCCCATTTCAAGGCCCTTTTTAATTTCGTCTCTGGTGAAGAAACCGGTTACCAAAAGCAAAGCCGGATAGGCCAAACAAGCAGCCGATTTCAAGCTCAAATTAGCCACGGAATTCCCGACCTCGATTTGACTGATCGGCCAGTATAGAATGCCGGCAAATGCAAAAGTCTTGACTAAACGCAATCTTTCAAAAACTATTTTCACCAGCCGGTTGCTGAAAAGATAAATCAATGACGATTTGACCATGAAGCTCAACAATGTCGCCCAGGCCGCACCCCAGATGCCTAATGGCCGAATCAGAAAATAATTTAGCGTCAGATTTATTGCCGCCGTAATGGCATTGATATAGAGTATGTACTTGGTTTTTTTCTTTATCAGGATGCCGATGTTGAAATGCATATGGAAACTGGCAATACAATATGACAGCACAAGTATCGGAACCACAATGTACGCGCTCCAGTACGATTTTTCGGTAATCAGGCAAAGGACATCTTTGGTCAACACCGATATTCCCAGACCGCCAAAACAGACAAGCACGCAGAAGTAGGTAAAAATCCGGCTGAAAATCCACTCCGAGTCTTCGTGCTGAAACATCTCAAAACGGCGCGGAAGCCATATCTGGTTAAATGGATTGGCCACGAACCTGTTTATCAGGACCCCGAACCGATACGCAATCGAATAAAGCCCGGTTACAGTCAGGCCATGAAAGGCATTAAGAAAATAGCGGTCGGAGGTGTTGACGATATACGCCATGATCTCCGACGGCACCAGGGGAAGACCAAATTGAATCATCTCCTTCATCTTGGACCAGGAATAATGCAGGCCGGTTTCGCGCAAAGTATAAGGTATCAAAAACAGCACCTGGGCGGTGTAGGCGATAATCGTTCCCCAGAGCATAGCGCCGATACCCATATGATACTTGACCAGAAACAGGACCGTAAAACCGATGGTCAGAATCAGTCTGCCAAGCGATACGACCATCAGGGTAAACGAACGTTTGCGGATTCGCAGATAGGTATATCCGATCCGGTTGAACATATCCAGACCCAGCCCGATCAGGGCCAGAATCATATACCCGGCATAACGGGACTCGCTGAAGATCAGCGAGGTAAGCAGCTTGCTACCGGCCAGAAATATCATCAGAAATACCAGGGAACCGAGGCCGAAACCCAGAAAGGTGGTTGAGACGACCAGGTTGCGGTCTTCCTGCTTGTCGGAATCGAAATAGAAACGGCTCATCGCAGCGGTAACGCCCATTTCCATGGTCATGCCGATATAGGCCGTGGTAAGATACAACAGGTCAAGGACGCCGTAGTCGGCCGGCGTCAGGTAACGGGTATAAATGGGAAGAAGTATAAAAGCGGCCAGGCGCTGCAGGATTGTCGTCAGGCCGTAAATACTGGAATGCCGTGATAAAAGTTTTAGTTCGGAGCCGACGCCTTCTTTAGCCATACAGCCTGTTCCCCTGCGCGACGCCGGTTGTTTTTGCTTTTATATTACTCATGAATAGTCGTAAAGAGTAAATCCGTTTCATGGCAAAAACCAGAGTTTTTCGTTGTCAGGCGG
>CAZSYD010000030.1:11548-26504 GCA_964611355.1 uncultured Ignavibacteriales bacterium
AGCTATGGCGTCAAAGAGATAATCGAAATTACCCCTTTTTATTTCTCTCCACATTTTGATTATCTTTTCTTTCATCTCGACTGCTTCCAATCGTCAGTCTATATATCGTCAGATGGATCTATGCCTGCCGGCGGGGAAAAGCCGCCGCCTTAAAAAACCAAACCCTCGGCGGGCAAACCGCCATATGGAAAACCACCAGCACGCCAAAAGCGGCAGCGGATCGTCCCAGGCAAAAACATGAAATTCAATTTTGCCTTTATAGGCAAAAAACGATTTGAACCATTGCCACGGCGTTATTTCCCCGCGTCTCCAATAGTCCATCATCGCCTTGCGGTCGGTCCCGAACCAGAGCCAGCGACGCGGATGTCCTGTTGGTCTCATGTCCGGCAGTTCTTCGCTGATTGCCTCAAGGTACTGGAGCAGAGGCAGATTTATACCGCATTTGGCAGCGATTATAGTCCAGATGCTGAATCGCGGGTTGATCTCGAAAATATAGTCTTTGCCCGTTTCGGCGTGACGCTTGACATCAACGTCTGCCGCGCCGGTATAGCCGATCGCGCTTAACGTATCGAGACAAAGCCCTGTGACTTTTGGCTCATCGACCGAGTGAGCATAAGCCCCCTGGCCGAAATGAATCGGATACGTGCGTATCTTTTGCCCCAGAAGAGCGCCCCGGGGCATCCCCTGCCGGTCGATGTAGGCGTGAAACTCATAAATCCGGTCGTCCCCCCCGGGAACATATTCCTGGATCATTTCGCCTCCGTCAACGGGGGGAAGCAAATCCAGAATACTCTCCAACTCGCTTCGACCTTTTATCAGCAGGGCCTTGTGGAGGCCGATGGCATTGAGTATTTCGGGACTGTGCCAGCGGCGCTGCCTTACAGGTTTCAAAACACATGGATATCCCAAATCATCCGCGGCCTGTGTGCATTCTTCGCTGTTCCGGGGAATAACGGTTTTTGGAATCGGCAGGCTGTGCTTTTGGGCCAATTTATTAAATTCCGCCTTGTCGATCAGGCTGACGATTAGGTCATGAGGCGACAGCATAATCGTATAGTATTTTTCGAGTCTCTGCCTGTACTCGGAAAACAGCAAAACATCGGATTCGCCGTTAAAAAAGGCGACCGGTTTTTCATTCTGCCGCGAGCCGTATTCTTCGAGTACTTCAACCGCTTTCTCGCGCTCGTAAACCAGGTTCGGCAGGCGGATAAATTCCCGGCAATAGCGCGAGGCTCGTTCAAACACCAGCGTCCCTTCGCGCACCAGGGTTACCGGGATGCCCTCGCGCCCCAGGCTGCGCACGATGCCACTGCGACCCAGCACGAGAGCTTTGCGCGTCCGGTTTTTTCTTACTCTTTGCCCCGGCACGATTACGATTCGCCTTTCCTGCCGAGGCCGCGGCCGACAATCGTCCGCCCCAACTCGGCAATAAAACCCCAGCCCAGCCCTATATGAATCGTCGGATAAATAACAAGAAGCAGCGGCAGGAATTTCAAGCCTTCCCGGAAAGAATAAACTATCGAAGAAACCAGTACCGCCAGAATGTACAGGCCATAGAATATCAAAAACAGGTAACCGAAAGGTTTACATACCAGCGACAATAGCGGGAGTACAATTATACCGGCGATGAAGAGAGTGGGAACAAGCGTCCCCAACGATAATGATTCGGCATGCTTGCGAGCCATCCGCATCCGTCCGATTCCGTATCGTTTCATCTGGTAAAACAACGCTTTCAGGGCGGCCCGGGGATAGTAATAAACCGCCAGCTTCAGAGAAGTAAACGCGCGGTAACCCGCTTTCGCCACCCGGTAGTTAAATTCAAGGTCTTCGCAGGCGTCGAATCGTTCGTCGAAATAACCGACCCTGTCGAATACTTCGCGCCGATAGGTCGCGCCGGAACTGGTCGGGTCGAGGTAAAACTCCCCGTCATTATAAATGGTCGAATCGAGTCCGTGTCCGATGGATGATTTTCGGGCTATCGAGACCGCCTTTTGAAAGGTGGTATTATCCGGTGTATCCAGAAACTGCGGGCGGCTGAGGATCGATACGTCTTTTTCTTCAATGAAAGAGGCGATATTTTTCAGAAGCTGATCGTTGTCGATATAAGTATGCCCGTCGATATAGGTGATGACTTCTCCGGTGGCGTTCTTTGCACCGATGTTTCGAGCCGCCGATGAGAGCCGCTTGCTGTTACCAAGCAGTTTTATACGATCGTCTTCAGCGGCTATTTCTCTTACGACATCGACGGTACGGTCATCGGAGTCGCCGTCAACGACGATTATTTCCAGCTTTTCGCGGGGATAATCCTGCTTTTGGAGAAATCGAAGTGTCTGAGCGATAAATCGTTCTTCGTTTCGGATCGGAATGACAACGGATATTTTGGGCGAATCGGTCAGCGGAGGTCTCCTTAACGCTTTGAAATTGGAACAAATGGAATTATTTCGGTAGCTCCCTGTCAAGGATTTCCACGATTCGAAAGGCGGTGCGACCGTCCCAGAGATGTGGCACCTTTCCCTTTTTCCATTTGCCGTCCAGGATTCGACCGGCGGCATCAACGATTTTATCGGGATCGGAACCGGTGATGATATTGCTGCCGACGTCAACCGTTACCGGCCTTTCGGTTGTTTCTCTTACAGTTATGCAGGGAATATCAAGATATGTCGTTTCCTCCTGAATGCCGCCCGAGTCGGTCAGGACAAAACGGCTCTCCGATTGGAGTTTCAAAAAATCCAGGTACCCGAGCGGCTCGACAATTCTCAGGGCGTCCCCGTCAACCGATTCAAGCAGGCCGAATTTTTTCAGGTTTTTCATAGTCCGGGGATGGCAGGGAAAAACCACCGGCATTTTTTGCCCGATTTCATTGATTACTTTCAAAAGGCCGGTAAGCCTTTCTCTGCTGTCAACATTAGACGGCCGGTGAAGGGTCATGGCCGCATATTCCCGCGGTGCAAGTCCCAACCGGTTCAGAACATCGGATTTTTGAGCCGCTTCCAGATTGGTGACCAGCGAATCGATCATAATATTGCCGGTGAAAAAGATTTTTTCTTCGTCAATTCCTTCACGACGGAGATTTTCAAGGCCCGACTGTTCGGTTACGAACAAGAGATTAGATATCCGGTCAGTCACGATTCGGTTAATTTCTTCCGGCATAGTATTATCAAAACTACGCAGGCCCGCTTCCACATGAGCAAGCCTTATATGCAGTTTGACCGCCACCAGGGCGGTGGCCATGGTGGAGTTGACGTCTCCGAAGACCACGACAAGTTCCGGTTTTTCTTTGAGCAGGACCTTTTCCATCTCAACCATGATCCGAGCGGTCTGATGAGCGTGACTGGCCGAACCGACCCCGAGATAGACGTCGGGGCGGGGCATTTTCAGATCATCGAAAAACAGCTGGGACAGATTCTGGTCATAATGTTGCCCTGTGTGAACCAAAAGGGCTTGAAACCGCTTTTGGCGTTTCTGCAACGCCCGCATCAACGGCGCCGATTTCATGAAATTAGGACGCGCCCCCACCACGCAGACGATCTTAATCTTTTCCACCAAGCCTCCCGGCCGGTTTCGCCTGACATTCTTACGTTAATCCACTAACTGCCTTCTCGGCATTCAGGCCCTTAACTAAGCGCCGACCGACTCTTTTTATCTCAAGTCAATATACATATACTAAATAATCGACCGCTACATTGAATTATTTTGCCCGGATTGTTTATTTCATAAGTCTGTTTGATCAGTATCGTTTTCCGGTGAATAGACAGGCTCTTTCATCCAATAAGAGATAAATCGAACCGGATGTAAAAACGTATAATTAATATTGAAAGGCGAGTTGCGTGCGCTGTCCCGGTTTTGGCTTGACTTTGATTCTTGATGCAGTTAAATAACCGTTAATTAATGGGAAAAGAGGTCGATTTTTAAAATCAGGGACTTTGTCGGTCGGCCCTAAATCAAGGACGAAATTATGCGGATATCATATCGGCGGTTGAGCTTTTTGACTTTTTCTCTCCTGGCCGTCATGGTTTTTTCGGTATCGGCTTCGGCGGATGAATACGTCATCGGCCCTGAAGATCTGCTCCAGATCAGTTTCTGGCAGGAGCCGACTCTCAATCAGACGGTAATGGTCCGTCAGGACGGCAAAATCACTCTGTCGATTATCGGTGAAATCACCGCCGCCGGACTGACAAGCAATGAGCTGGCGGGGAAAATAGGAAAAGACGTTGCTCTTTACAATAAGAAGATATCTCAGGCAACAGTAACGGTAATAGGCTTTAACTCCCAAAAGGTTTATGTATCCGGCCAGGTATTTTCTCCCGGCAAGTTTACCTTTGAAGTTATCCCCGACCTCTGGACAATTATCAAGGAAGCCGGCGGAGCCAACGAACAGGGAGACTTGACCCGGGTAACGATCATCCGCTCCCGGGAATCAGGCGGCGAGGTAATAATGGTCAATGTCCTTGAGGCCGTCCGCAGTGGCCAACTGGACCGGCTGCCGAAATTACGAATGGGCGACACCGTTGAAGTCCCGAAGACAGCCGGCAATGTCCCCGGGCATCAACTGGCGACCGATTATACCGACCAGAAAAACCTGTTTTACGTTCTTGGCCAGGTGCGAGTGCCGGGTCAGCATCCTTACGAGGGTAAAACCGATATTTTTGACGCCATCGGTGCCGCCGGTGGGCTGACCGAGCTTGCCAACCCGGCAAAAATAAGCATCATCACCAAGAGTTCCGAAGGAACGACCGTTATCAAGATCAATTTGAAGGAATATCAGGACGAAGGGAAAGCAAGGCGCATCCTGATTAAACCGGAAGACACGATTATCATCGGCGAAAAAAGCCGGTCGTTTTTCAGTTGGCAGATGCTTCGCGACGTCGGCGCCATTGCCGGCGCCGTTACGACAGTAATATTGTTGATAGACAGGTTGAATAATGACTGATACAACGCCGCCAAAAAAAGAATCGGTAATTGAAGTCAGAGACATTATCTCTATTCTGTTTCGGAGAAAGTGGCTGATAATCCTGCCGGTTGTTCTGGTAACGGCAACGGCATTTGGAGGTTCCTTCCTGCTGGAGAAGCGGTACCAGTCGTCCACCATGATTGTAATTGACCAGACCGAATACCTTTCCAAGCAATTGCAGGCGCTGGTGCCCGGAGAAGATAACCAGCGTATGACGCGGGCGGAAAGTAACAGCCGACTGATCGCTATCCGTAACGAGATAATATCGAGCGCCTACCTTTCCCGCCTGATTGACGAATTGGAGCTGACGCAGAATACCGAAGTGATTGACCGGGCGCAGAAGCTGCACTCAGGACGTCCCGATATACCGGTCAACCAGCTTGTTTATTATATCCTGATCGAAGACCTGAGAGACAATATAGACGTCAGCTTTAACGGGATAAACATTATCGAAATCACGGCCGAGTCATCAGAACCGGCCAAGGCGATGAATATCGCCTCCCGGCTGGCGGAAATATACAAGGACGAACAGCTAAGACGGGAACTCAGCGGGGTTAGGGGCGCACTCGATTTTTCGGATGAGCAATTGGCCATCTATAAGAAAAACCTTGAAGAGGCGGACAGGGAAAAAGCCGAGTTTGCAGCCGAATACCTGCGCAATCAACTGGATGAATCGGTATCAGCCGATGCCAACATTCGGACCATCATGGCCGACGTTGATAATATCGAGCTCCTGATTGACGACAACATAAAGGAACAATCCCGGGTACGCGGCAAGCTGGCCGGTTACAAAAAGTCGCAGCTTGTCCTGAAATACGGCAATGATTTTAGGCGGTTAAAAGAAACCGTCTTCACTGAAACGCAAAGGCTGGCCGATTTCATGTCCAAATATACCTGGTCCGACCCCAAGGTCCTGAACGCCAACCTGAATATAAATAACCGGTTGCAAGAATTGAAAAGCATGATCGCGGAAAAAGTACGAAAACAGTTTGATGAAGCATCGCCTGAAGACCGGGAATTACTTACCGAGTTTTTTGCCTTGCGATTGCGGGAAGATGTTTTCCGGCAGAAAAAGAGTGATTTCGAAGTATCGCTGTCAACTCTTCGCAACAGGATCGCCCGCCAGCCGGAGTATGAAATCCAGATGCGAAACCTGGAAAATGAAGTCCATTCCGCCCGGGATATATACGAAAAGTTCAAGGATCAATTGACCGGTTCGGAGATTTCCCAGTCGCTGATGCGGGGCGGGGCGGAATCAAAATACCGTATTATGGAACCGGCTTCGGTGCCGCTGGCGCCGGTAAAGCCGAATCGTGAGAAAATCGTCGTGCTCGGAGCAATCCTCGGATTCATTATTGGCGGAGTTGTTACTATCCTGGCGGAATTGCTGGACAATTCCTTCAAAAAGGTCGAAGACGTGGAGGAATTTCTGGGCGTCAGGGTGCTGGCCACCATTCCCAATATCCCCTCCATGCGAAAAGCCAAGGTATAAAACCGATCATGCGCGTTAAAGAAAAGAGGTTCATACCTCAGGCTGGATTGAATAGAACCTGTTTATATTGATTATCCGATGAGCAGTAGAAATCGAAAAGCGATAATTGCCATACTAATCTTGATCGTATTTGGCGGCTTTGGCGCCTATGTGCACGGTCATCAGGTTGAAATTGATCGCCCGGCGGATTTCGACCGGATACCGCTCGAAACGGAAAAATATTTCGGCGTCGAGCACCGCTTTGCGGAATACACTTACGATGTCTTGAAAGCCGACACGACCACCTTGCGGATGTACCGTGACAAAACCGGCGATGTTTTCTGGCTGTTTGTCGCCTATTTTTCCAGCCAGAAATACGGCTCGCAGATTCATTCCCCCATTACTTGTGTCCCGGGTGGCGGATATCGTATCCTGACGATTGAACCATATGTAATCGATCTCCATAACGGAAGTAGTATAAATGTGCGAAGACTATTAATCGCCAGCCAAAGACGCAAGGAGGTTATGCTTTATTGGTTTGAAACCAGAAGCGGGGTTATCTCCGGCGAATACGGGCTGAAATTCGATCTTATGAAAAACTCGATATTCCTTCTCCCGACCGACGCCGCCATCTGCCGGGTGACAGTCCCGTTGTCTTTGGATGCCGATTTCGAAAAAGCCTCCGGGCGAGCGGCCGAATTCGTCCGAGACATCTATCCTGCCGTCCAGGCCGCTCTGCCCTTCTACGATTCCTGAAACCGGCCAATCCCAAAAAATAGCCGGAATTCAACATTTGCAATGGGTTAAAATATTCTGCCGAAAAGGAATTTATTAAACGTAAACAGGTTCACTTCAGCAGTATCATTTTCTTTGTATTCATGAATTCGCCGGTCTTGAGGCAATAAAAATAAACGCCTGCGGCTGCCGGCCTTCCTTCCGAATCGTGGCCGTTCCAGGCAATTGTATAAGTTCCTGCCGGTTTGATTTCATCAACCAGCGTATTAATATACTGACCCAGAACATTATAAATCGAAAGGCTCACGTGCATATTTTTTGACAGGGAGTATTCGATTACCGTTCCGGGATTAAACGGATTGGGATAATTTTGGGACAACTTGAATTTGACGGGCGGATTGACAACTTCGTCATCGCCGGTGTCTTCATCACTTCCCGCCACGGCGGAGGCGATATTGGATAATTCCGAGCCCTTGCCGGCGGTGTTATAGACTATTATGGCCGCCCAGTACCCGCAGCCCGGGTTAAGGCCTGTCAGATTAAATGTTTGCTTTTCGCCGGCCGGAAGAGGATCAGGGGAGTCCGGCCATAAGTCCGCGCTTCCCAGGTTTACCTTGTCAATTGTATCACGGGAATAAATTATCTCGTAATGGTCGACGTCTGCCGGGACAGTCCAGCAAAGTATTATTTCGCACGGGTTATCACCGGTGGATGCGACCAGATCATCGATGGCAACCGGCAAGATCTGTTTATCGTGAGTTCTTATGGCCGCAACATTGGATAACGGCGACCAATTCATGGCATCGTCAACGGTTCGGACATCGAAAAAATAGAGAGTGCCCGGAAGCATGGCTGCGACCGTGCATGATTCAACCATGCCGGCCGGTCTCGGCGTCGGCTCGTCGACCACCTGCGTCGCCTTGTCCCAGTTGTCTTCGGTAATCATCGTTGTCAAGTAGCGAATATCATATTCCTTCGCCGTGCCGTAATTGCCGTCGTTCCCCGGAGCCGTCCAGGTCAGCGTAATCGAGACGGCCTCCACAACCGCCGCTGACACGTATTGCGGAGAAACGGCTACCCCGATAGAAAGAAAGATAAGTAAAAGCAGACCCGTATGCGAGCGACCTGCGATCCGTGTTCTGAAACTATTGTTTTCCCGAATGCGAATGACTGCCTCCATACCTGCATAATCGTCCTTTCAGTGGCAAGCTTGAGTAGATTCAAAAATATGATTACCCGGAGAAAAAAAAACGGGCAGGCGGTCGTTCGCTCGGATGATATCCAAAGTACAGCTATTGGTAAAAAACGGGCTGCGGCACGAGATACGGGAAATTGCAAATATCAAATAAATAAGGCGGGAGGCCGGTCAAATAAGCCTCCCGCCGGTATACGGCAGTGAGTGCATCGGCAGGCATTTAGATATTAATGGATTGTCTGACTAAAATATAATGACCGCTTGTCATGACACGGCTATCGGCAATCCCGCCGGGCAGGTTAATTCTTATCGCCGCCAAGTCGTCAATTGCAGCCGGAGGAATATTATCGATAGTCGAGGCGCTGCTGACATTGGACAGGCCCGACCAGTTTGGAACTTCATCAGCCGCCTTGATCGCAAAATAATATGTCGTATCGGGATTCAGGCCGCCAACGGTGAAACTTTCATCGCTGCCCGCTGTCTGCGGGCTTGGCTCGCCGTCAACCTGTACGGCCGTCTCCCAGTTGGCGTCGGTTATCGGCGATGTTGAACAACGAATATCATACACCGAGGCGGTGCCGCTGGAACCGTCGTCCCCGGGGGCAGTCCAGGTAAGCGTGATACTGACGGCGGTCGCATTTCCCGCCGCCAGGTCGGCGATGACCGCCGGAGGTATTTCCTCGTCGAGGGTCTGACGGGATACGACGTTGGAAAGTGCAGACCAGTTGGGGACCTCATCCGCCGCCTTGATCGCAAAATAATAAGTAGTACCCGAAGAAAGTCCTTCAACCGTAAGCGTTTCGGCGCTTCCGGCCGGCTGTGGAGCCGGCTCGCCGTCAACCTGTACGGCCGTCTCCCAGTTGGCGTCGGTAATCGGAGAAGCTGCATAACGGATGTCGTATTGCAGGGCCGTTCCGATCGTCCCGTCGTCACCCGGAGCCGTCCATGTAAGAGTAATCGACGTCGGCGTCGCTTCCTGAGCCATTGCCGTATCGCCGGTAATAGAAACGACAAATACGATTAATGACACTGACGTCATTAAAAAAGCGACGCGATGTCTGCGAACATCCCGCCGTAACTTTAGCGCAAGGGCTGGCATGATTTTTCTCCTTATTATTGAGGCGAATTACTTCAACAAGACCATTTTCCTGGTGTCTATATCGCTGCCTGCCCAAACGCGATATGTATACACGCCGGAGACCACCGGATTGCCGCCGGCATCGGTACCGTTCCAGGTTACTGAATAGGCACCGGCCGGTTTGATTTCATCGACTATTTTGGCAACAAGCTGCCCCAGGACATTGAAAATAGAAATACTCACATGCGCTTCCGACGGCAGGGAGTATTCAATCATCGTCGTTGGATTAAACGGGTTGGGATAGTTCTGAGACAGGCTGAATTCCGTCGGCAGATTATCGGTATCATCATCAACATCGGCCCCGAAATCGAATCCGGCTATTCCATTGGCAATATTGGACAGTTTGGATGCGTTATTAACCTCGTCAAAAACGACCATCGCCACCCAGTATTCACCGGCCTGGTCAAGACCGGTTAAAGTGAAGGTTTGGATTTCTCCCGCAGGAAGAGGGACGGGCGGAGTCGGCCAGATGTCAGCCTCCTGCCGGTTCGCCTCGGTTAGAGTGTCGCGGGAATAAGCTATCTGATAATGATGAGCGTTGGTCGGTACGGTCCAGGTCAGAATTAAATCGCCTATATTATCTCCGGTTGCGGCAATCAAGTCATTGACGGCTTCGGGAGGCGTTTGTTCAATATAATAAAATGCAACCGGGTTTGTCCAAGATGAATAACCGCCGCCGTCAAAGGCGCGGATCCTCCAGCGGTACCAGACATCGGCGGCGAATTGATACTGGGGCGTAAACGATGTAAACGGGTCGATTCCCTGGCCAATGCCTGAAACGAACAAAAGAAGCGCCGTACCCGCCGAATCATAAAGCTCGACCTGATAAAATATCTGATCATCCTCCGGATCGGCGGCATTGTACCAAACCAGCCATAAGGGCGATAATGTTGCCGTGTCCCCGTTGGCCGGATAATACGCCACAGGTACACCGGGAGGATTATTGTTACCGGCGATATTAACCGTAAATGACATCGGCGTCATCCACTCGCCATAGGCGGAGCCGTTAAACACCCGCGCCCGCCAGTAATAAAGCATCCCGTCCAACAGCTCGGTACTGACCTGCCAGGAAGTATATTCGGCGCCGGCCGGAATAGCTTCCGACTGGGCCGCCAGAGTCGAAAAATCGGAATATATCGACACTTCAAAATAATAGGTTACCGGATCGCCTTCGGGATCGATCACGTTGCCGACAATCAGGTATGGCCTGAGATTTTCGGCAACTCCCTGGTCGGAGGGAGATATTCCTTCCGGCGGCGGAAGCGGTTCATCAAGAGTTCTTCCAACCATAATATTTGAAACGGTCGACCAGTTGGGAACCTCATCAGCAGTTTTAACGGCAAAATAGTAATCCGTTTCCGGTATCAGTCCGCTGACCGTAACCCTTTCGGCATGCCCGGCCGCCTGCGGTGCAGGCATATCGGCAACCTTTACCGCCTGATCCCAGTTTTCTTCCGACAACGGGGAGGTTAAATAGCGGATATCATATTCCGTCGCGGTTCCTGACCCGCCGTCATCCCCCGGGGCCGTCCAGTTAAGGGTAATGGAAGTTGAGGTGGCGTCGCCGGCCAAGGCATTCCGGGGCACGGCAAAGATCATGAGGATCAGTCCAACGGCCAATAAAAGAACTCGGCCGAAACCTGAAATACGACTCAATATATGATTGGAAGAAATCGACGGCATACCTTTCCCCTCTTTGATCGGAGAAATATCTATTCAAATATTGAGCCGACTGAAACATATTCGCGGAATTTGTTGTTTAACAATCGATTGCGGGAATGGCAACGTACGTTTCAGACTGAAACGAAAATCAAAATCATGTTGATCTTTTGGGCAGAAATCAAATAATCAACAGCAAAGGGATACCGGAGAAAAGCGACTTGACAATTTGAACTCATAAGGTGTATTTTTGGCCTGCGATAATGCCGATCATGTTCTTGGGATTAAGCGTGAGAGATTTTGCCCGGCCGGGAGTCATGGCTCCCTTTTATTTTAAGGCATAAAGCGAGTTTAAGGGATGCCAAAGAAAGCCTTTTTATTCCTGAATGGCCATTACTACAAAGAGGATCGATCAATGATCCTGAGATTATACCGTCGGGCTAAACCAAAACCGCTTCTGGTGGCTGTTGACGGCGGTCTGGCTTTTATACAAAGGATCGGGCTAAAGCCCAAATACTGGCTGACCGATCTTGATTCGGCTCCAGATATCAAAAAAGGATTTCTCAAAAACACCGAGATCTTGCTTCATCAATCGCATAAAGACAAAACCGATGCCGAACTTACTCTCGATTTCTGCACGCAGCTAAGAATTTTCGATTTTACCTTCTTTGGCTGGTACGACAGGACCGATGAAACCGACCATCTCCTGGGTAACCTTATGCTTGCTCATCTTCTAAAAGGGACCGGGGGAAACATCAGGCTTAGATTTCTCGGCAGCCGCCAGGAAATACATTATCTCCACAACGAAACCAAAGTCCTGAACTCAAGCAAAGAAAGGCGCATTTCCGTGATCCCGCTGGACAACTCAATCAGTCTTTCCCTGAGGGGAACCGAATACAAAGCCAGGGAACTGAATGTTCGTCAAGGCCGGACCATCGCCCTGAGAAATCGTATAACTGCCGAGCGGGCCATGGTCACCGTAAAGGGATCGGCCCTGGTGATAATTGCCGGTTGATCCGCAAATCGGGGTATAAATTATATCTTGTAGCGGCTTTGGATTTGTCGTAATTTAGTTTAGTCAGGGAATTGGTGCCAAAAGGAGCATGTCCATCTTTTTATGAATATCCAGTCCGCCGGCAAAACCGATATCGGCCTTGTCAGGAAGCTGAACGAAGACAGCATTAGCCTTCGTGAAGACAGGCACCTGTATATAGTCTGCGACGGGATGGGCGGTCATAATGCCGGTGAAGTAGCCTCTTCGACCGCTTGCGAACTTGTATCCGATCTGTATTGTGATTTTTATAATCAGTTGCTGAATGACGAGCGTCTGCGTCTTCCGCGCATGCTTCCCCCTTCAACCGATGTGCTGACCAAGTCGGCTCGCATCGCCAATCACTGGATATATAAGAAAGCATTGGCCGACCCGGCTCTGTCAGGCATGGGGACGACCATCGTCGCCGTTGCCATCGAAGAAGATATCATCACCATATTACACGTCGGCGACAGCCGAATTTACCGCTATCACGAAGGCGAGTTGACACCGCTGACCATCGACCACAGCTGGGCCGCTGAGCTGGAACAAACCGAAAAAATCACCGCCGAGGAAGCCCAAAAACTGGTCAATCGCAATGTCATTACCCGCGCCCTGGGCGTCAAGGATTCGGTGTCGATAGATGTGGCCGTTCGCAAGGTTATCGAAAACGATACCTATATTCTCTGCAGCGACGGTCTTTGCGGCTTGGTCGATGATGATTCTACCCGCAGGGTTATTTCCAGCGCCAAAGGCGACGTGGGAAAAACAGCCTCACTTCTGGTTAAACTGGCCAATGAGCGGGGCGGTTCCGACAACGTCAGCGTAGCGGCGGTAAAAATCACAGGCGGGATTAATCCGTCCCGGCTACCCGAACTGGAAACGATAACCATCGACGCCGAACCGGAAGATTACTTCGCCGCCGAAGAAGAATGGGCTGAAAAAACCAAAAGCCGTATCAGTCAATCAAGCGAGAAAGAGACAGGAGAACCGGGAAATATCTTTCCCTTCGCGGCGGGTTTGCTGGTTGTGGCTGTCATTGTAATCATTTTTTATTTTATATTTAAGGGGTGAGACTATCGGCCAGGAATACCGCCAGCCTTATTTCTATTGACAAATTAACGGGGAACGATATATCTTCAAAGCTGGTAAATACGATTATAATGCGCCCATAGCTCAACTGGATAGAGCGTCTGGCTACGGACCAGAAGGTTGGGGGTTCAAGTCCTCCTGGGCGTATTTTTTATTAGTCTTTCGGTCGATTCCTCTCCGACCCGGGTGCGCAATTTTAAGATTACATCGATAGTGGGTACTATTGCCAGTAAGCGTTCACTCATTCCACTTGATAGCATGTGAATAAACGGCTATCTTCAATCGATATTATTCGGAAGAGAATGAGCACTTCGCTGATATTATATTGCACCATCGGCACAGGGGCCGGGGTCTTGTTCGGCTTGTTTACGGTTACCTCAATTCGTGAAAACAAACCACGAGCGGCAATAATCAGCGGCGTCCTTACCGCCGCAATCTGCATGATCTTGTCGGCCGGACTGATTTACCTTGAACCTTACGAAATGCTTTCCCTGATCCCGCCGGGATTAATCGTTTTGTTCGTTATCCTGTTTTTCATTCCGCTTGGCCGGGTAAATCCGATCAGGATCGGCAAAATCAACCAACAGGTAGATGAACGTGATATAATGTTTGCCCGTGAGGAATATCAACCTGGCACTGAAAAGTATAAAGCCTACTACTCCCTCCGGCCGGAAAACAAAAAAACCGACGACCGAATACGCAGGTTGCCGGAGCTGCTGGAGCCTGGCGGTCGTTATTACGATTCAATCCAATCCGAACGTACCGCGGCAATCTTTCGGGTAATTGAAGACCTCCTAAAAAGTGTCGATGGCGAAATCAACCCGGAACGAACAGAAGTAAACGCATCTGAAATAACGGGTGCCATGAAGGAATTTACGCTTAATCTCGGCGCTGACGAAGTCGGCATCGCCAAACTCAATCCGTCCTTTGTTTATTCTCACGTTGGCCGCGGGCCTGAACCATGGGGTGCTCCAATCAATAACCATCACAAGTTCGCCATTGCTTTTACATTGGAAATGGCATACAAACAGGTTGAAAAAGCTCCTCGCATCCCTATTACCGAGGAGTCGGCCCGGCAATACTTGCGGGGAGCCATTATATCTGTCAATTTGGCGCAGCATATAAGAAGGATGGGATACCCGGCGCGAGCTCATATTACGGGAAGCAATTACCAGATAATACTCCCCGCGGTGGCTCACGATGCCGGCCTGGGTGAATTGGGTCGCTTCGGCTATTTAATCTCGCCCAGCTTTGGCGCCAGAGTCAGGCTGGGAGCTGTAACCACCGACCTGCCGCTGGTTCCCGATAGACCGATTACCTTTGGCGTCCAGGATTTTTGTGAAAAATGCCGGCGATGCGCCCACGTATGCCCTTCAGGGTCAATTCCAAAAGGAAGAAAAACCATCGTTCGAGGCGTCGAGAAATGGTCGCTTAACGTCGAAACCTGCCTTAATTACTGGCGTGTCATCGGCACCGATTGCGGACTTTGCATGAAAGTCTGTCCTTTCAGTCATCCGAAAAACCTGACACACGATCTGATCCGCAAAGGAATCAAATATTCCGCCTTCGCCCGATCTGTCTCTGTTCATGGTGAAAATATTTTTTACGGAAGAATATCCTAACATTAATAAAAAGGGCCGGATGGGCCGGCCCTTTTTGGTCATAATTTTAGTTCACGCTCTACT
>CAZSYD010000031.1:0-26246 GCA_964611355.1 uncultured Ignavibacteriales bacterium
CAAAGCAAAACGGGGAAGCCCTCCCGGCTTCCCCGTTTTAGTCTTCCCGCTGAAAAATAATTTACATTTCAGCAGTAAAAGTAAAATCAGGCCTTCTTATTTCACAGGTCCACATTTTGGCGGACAACCAATCGGAGGATTAGTTGCACACTGTCCCGGCTTGAAGACGAAGTTGTTGATGTATGTCGCGTCACCGAGGTTGACCGCACCGTCATTGTTGGCGTCACCGGCAGAGCCGCAATCAGGCGGACAACCAATAGGAGGATTAGTTACACACTGTCCCGGTTTGAAGACGAAGTTGTTGATGTATGTTGCGTCGCCAAGGTTGCAGGCTCCATCATTATTGGCGTCGCCTGCAACTTTGCAGCAGAACAGCTTCAAGGTCTCGCTATAATCGAATGCGGCTGCCATCTGGTCCCTGTAATCGAGGCCTTTGGCGCCGCTTTCAATAGAAGTGATAAGGGCAAAAACATAGTCGTAGTGTTGGCCGCGAACCATGTCAACAGTTTCAAAGGTAACGCCCGCGTGCAGATCAATCAATGAATCCCGATCCGGCTGTGTCCACTTGTTAAAACCGGTTTTGATCATTTCATCGTAAAGGAAGCCTCTCCTGAACGAAGATCCCTGTTGAACCGGCGAATTATGGGATGTCCAACCGTTCTTGAACTGGCCGTTAAGGAAAACAATACCGCCGAAGCGATCATTCTCGGCAATATCGCAGATGCCTTCATTGTCGACATGATACTCGGCGCCGTAATTCCATAGGGTGCTGATGTATGAAGTATCGTTGCCTCGAATCATCATGGTATCAAGATAACCGGAACCGTTGTCGACGTTCGAGTCAGCCGGAATATCCCAGTCCGTTATAAAGCCGATGTTGACGTCTTCGACTATGTCAACCGGGCAAGCATCCCACAGGTAGAAGTTCATCTTGCCGACGACAAAGTCATTGCCGTCGTTCGGGAACCAGAGCCGCACGTCACAGCCAAAGATGGAATCGGACGTACAGACGGTGTAGCTTGCAAATGTATGATTGGTCTCGTAATCGACACTGAGGTCGGTCTGAGGCCGCCAGGTGCGGTCCTCCGTGAAGATCTGTGTCCAGATGGTGGTGTAATCCATTTTATCGGTGCCGTCCAGCCAGCTTATCATCGGCGAAGCATCGTAGAGCCAGCAAGAAGTGTTAGGATACTGATCCACAGTATCGCAGTCGCCGTCAGGCGGTGCGCCTTTGGGGAAACCAAGGGTAGCGTAATCCTCGTCACCTCCCAAGCGGCCGGTGTTGAAGACCTTCAGGTTTTTGATGGTAGTGTTCAAAATGGCGTCCTGCGGCATATCGAAATCAGACGCAACCGTCAGGTGGACCGGAATGGAGTCGGGGGTGGATTGGGCGTCGGTCGCAGCGATAATATAAGCATCCCAACCCGAGGGATTGGTTGTGAGGACGCCACCAAGGTTGAGCGTTAGAGCGACCATCTGCGTGTTGCTGGCGCCGGAGGGGATGCTCAGAGCGGCCGTCTGGGCTCCTCCTTCGAAACCTATCCATCCGCTGCCGTCAACGTATCCGATTTGCAACTCTCCTGTCAGCAGAGAGTTCCCGATATTGATTATGGTCATATCGGTATTGAGCGGCACTCCGGGTTGGGTATGTGTCGGATCTACGTAGCTGCTGACTTCAAAGGCGATTTTCGGGGCCAGGTTGATGAGACGACATGGAGTTCTCAGGTGCATAACCGGGTTGGTGCACCAGATACCCTCGCCCTGCGGAATACCGCCGGCGCTCTTGTCGTTGACGTAAAGTATATCAAGCGTATCGTAGCCCGTATAAATCATTCCGTAACGGGCCATCGATGACCAGTGGTCGCTTTCGCAACTGGAGTCGGTGCAATTGGGAGTCGGGGAGTCGGTCAGGTTGGTCGGATTATCCCAGGTCAGGCCGTTGTCATTGGAGACCGCCAGCATCAGTTCGCCGTTGGCGTAGCCGAGGTTGGAGCAGTCATTGAGAGTGTACCGGGTGCCAAACTGCGTCCACAAGGAATACAGCTTATCATCGCACCAGGAGATTGACGGCTTGGCGATATACATGTTCCAGACGCCCGCGTCGCAGATCATATTCTGACCGATTTTCATGGTGTGACGAGCCTCGGCGATAATACGGGCATTAGGAATATCGGTAGACCAGTGAATCAGACGAGACTTGTAATTTTCGTAGGTGTTTTTGTCGATAAGCTCGCGTGCCGGCCAGATGATATGCAGGTTGCCGTCAGGGCTCCAGCAGGCCGAAAGGTCGCTGTAGGCGCGCCAGAGAGAATCCTCATCTGGAGGTGTGTTTATCTGGTACTTGGAAACGCAATAGCGGCCGGCCGTGTTGGTTAGCGGCCCCTCGTCAGTCCGGTCGGTTTGGTCCCACGTAGCTCCCTGGTTGGTGGAAAGCATGTACCAGACATCAAGATCGGTCTGCGAACCGGAGCCTTCCTCCTCGCCCCGGCGGTCATCGGTATAAACGATGGCAACCCGATCGGAATTGGGATCGGCGACAACGGTATAAGACAGGTCGGTTACGGTTTCGATATAAGTGCCGTTGTCGAACTGGTTTGGCATATTGTATTCATCTTCTCCGACCGACCGGTAGAGAATCATATCCTCACTGGCTTCATAGACGTGGGTCAGCATATAGACAACCGTTTCGGTCGGTCCTTTGCCTCCGGCATGATGTACATCAACGATCGGCCAGATGGTTTCCATGTCGTCGATGTACCATTCGGCTTCAGGATCCGGCTGAGCGACCCGAATATCCGAAAAAAGGCATGCGGCGGGAGTATAATCGACATACAGCCAGCAGTTGTAATGGCCGGCCTCGGGATCGGTGTGAGCCCCAACTGCACCGAGTCCGTAATCCCAGACGGCAATCGAAGTATAACCGGAATAGTAATTTGTGATCATCGCGCCACCCTGTGCAGCAGCGTAGGCGCCCTGAGCCACAATCCAAGCATTCCACTTGATGCCGCGGTCGCCGGGGATAGTCTTGTTGTCCTGGGCCATCCAGCAAAACTGAATAATCTGATTAACCGGGTCGGTTACCAGTTGCCGGCCCATGCTGCCATTGTGCTGATAGTCATAGGTGCTGTAACCGGCAATATTACCGGCAGCCTGAACATCTTTCAGGCCAAGAGGTATTTGCGGGGCAGTCATATTGGGTTTCTGCCCCATTGGCCGTTCAAACGGAATCATGTACTTGGGCGCACGATCCTGCTTGAACCATGTCCGTTGAGACGGATCATCGGCCGCACCGTACAGACTGGCCGCCAAAAATACGCCAATCAGTAGGGTGCATAATAAAACAACGGAAAGCTTGTTGCGCATTGCCCATCCTCCTAAGCGTTTAAGGTACCATGCAGTTAAGATTTAACGTGCAGTAAAGGGTTTTAAGCCTAAACCTACTACTATAGAATAAATATACTTATTCGGCAGCGGATGTCAAGATATTATTCCCGAATTGCCTTGGGATTTCCTCACAAAAAAGGTAACCGAAAGCAGGCTGTCAGAGGCGCCAAGCCGGGACTTGAAGCGATAGCCTGCGTTTTCAAACTTCTCCGTTCCGATTACGACAGCGACGATCTGGAACGGGAAATAGAGGCCGAAGCCGAAAAACCGGAAGCCAAGGCCGAGAAATTGGAAATCAAGCCGGAAAAAATCGAAGAAATGGCCGAGAATCTGCAGGATCTACATAAAGATTTAATCGACGAGATCCCGGAGTTGGCCGAGTTGGACTGGTATTAAGTCAAATCTCAGTGACCCCTTTCTTATATCCCGGCAAGGCTTCCCTGTTCTTTTGTAGCCGGATGAAATAAGCAACCTACAATCCCAATACGTCGCTTATCCGCAGCATACTTTCTCTTATCAGACCCAGAAATTCGGGCAGTTCAAGGCCCAAATTCGAGCAGGCGGCGATGTTTTCCCGCGACGCTCCGGCGGCGAACCGTTTCTCCTTGAATCGCCGCAACATAAAATCGGTATCGACCCCGGCCAGTTTTTTCCCGGGATGCATCAGGGCGCAGGCGACGATAAAACCGGTCGTCGGATCGGTAGCGAAGAGCGCCCAGTCAAGCCGCGTCCGGCAGGGAGTATGCCCCGGATGACAGCGGATGGCGTCTATTATCTCCTGCGGCAGATTGTAAGGCTTGAGCCACTCTTCGGTTATAAAAGTATGCTTGCTCGGTTCTTTGACCGTTTTGTCGTAGTCAAGATCATGCAAAAGCCCGGTCAGCCCCCACAATTCGACGTCTTCGTCGAAATATTCCGCCAGACGGATCATCCCCGCCTCGACGGCATAGATATGCTTGCGGAGATTAATATTTTTGACCTTGCTTTCGACAAGTTCGACAGCTTCTTTGCGCGAAATCATGATAACCTCAATCAAGAAACTTCCAGTTAAATCCCCAGCTATAAAACCAGCCCGAATAACCGTAACCTTCCGGCTGAAGATGAACCTGGTTGAGTAAATTATGAATCATGTAATAAAACGTCAGCGCCTTGAGCGATGCGTTAAATCCGCCGGTTACAACGGCGCCGGTCTCCAGTTCGGCCAGTTTATACGATAAGGGTTTTTCGGCATATGTTACATCGCCGAAAAGGCGCAGATGAACCTGATATTTTTCGACGTAATGCCTTACCCCTAATTGACTGTAAACCTGCCAGCGGGGGGAATACGGCGGGCGGTTGCCGTAGCGGTCGGAATCGACTCGGCGACCGGTAAGCGATGCTTTGAAGAAAAACGGCCCGATTTCGTTTATCGAACCGCTCAGGTTCAGATCGGCGAATTTGGTATTGTCGTTATCTGGAAAAACCTCGCCGGCCGGATACTTGTCAAAGCGCCGATCATAATAAATAATATCATCCGCCATTCCGGTATTAAGCGAAACGGAAACCGCGGCGTTGCCGTTATCATACGAAATCGCCGCGTTGCCGGTCAGTTTTTTCTCCGAGACCAAATCCGGGTTGCCGCGTTCGCAATAGTTCCCCGCTATCTGCGAGGTTCCGATAGCGCCGATTTTCTCGGGAGCAAAGCGGTCGGTCAGATCAGGCCAGCGGGTTAAAAATCCGACCGAAAGGATCGTCCGCCATCGACCGACAATACTTTTGGCCAGCCCGGCCGCGCCTTCAATGCCGATGTCCTCACCTTTTGCTTTTCGCAGGCGGCTAAAGAAAAAAAGCCTGCCGCCAAAACGGTCGATTATGCCCGCAAGAAACGCGCACCCGTAATTCCGGCTGTGATAAAGATGGTCGATATCGCATTGCTGTTTACCGGCTTTGATTGTCAGTTGATAGAGTCCTCGCTCTCGCGGCAGAAGATACGACAGTTCAAAATCGGTAAAGCGCGGTTTGATGTTCCGGTAAACCGGCGAAGTGTAAGCCGAGTAGGCTGATTTGGATGACCCGTATTCAAAACGGCTGATTAACTGTCCGCCATAAAATTCCTGTCGGGTTACCGAGGCGATAAACTGCCGGTCGCGCCGCAGGCGGCGAAAGTCATAACCACCTAGGACAGGTTGTACGGGAAAACCACCCTTGCGCCGATGCACGTTTACATAGAAATCAAGAGTTGTTCTGCGGCCATACTTTTTAAGCAGGTGAGTCTTAACATAATAGCTGTCATCGTCAGCTGAAGTGATAAGTCCATCCCCCTTGCGATAATCGGTCGCAAACGAAAAGCCGAATCCGTGGGCAAACATCCGCGCGATACGGGCTCGCGTATAAGCGTAACCGTAAGCGCCCCGCTCCACTGTGAATTCCGATTCGGGAACCTCCGGCGGTATCTGAGACGGCTCCAGATACAGCATGGAAATCCCACCATCAAGAGAAGCGAAAGCCGACAGCGGACCTTCGATAATACTTGCCGAGGCGACATCAGCGGTGGGAATATCATCAAAATCAAGCCGTCCGTCAGCCGGAATTATACGATCAAAGGGACGCATCCGGTTTGCCCCCGATTGGATATTTATTTGACCGGCAGGCAATCCGAACGGCGAAACTGTCGTCCGAAGCGGCGTTTCGTGACAGGTCATGGTAAAATAGGATGCTTCGTGGTATAAAAAGCCGGCCCCGTTGCGCGGATAAAGATCAAGATATTTGACGTCATATTTGTACGCATGTTGCCCAAAATACCGAGCAAGGCTATCGACCAGACGGGCGGGAGGCGGAAGCGGCTCTTCCGGTTCTTTAACCGATACTTCCGGCAAACCCAGTGTGTCGATCGCCGCCTGGGCGCTGTCGGTCAACAAGGTGTCAGATTCGCGCAACGGCAGTGAAAGAGCCGTTGTATCCGCCGAAGTTGAATCGGTACTCATACTGTCAGCGGGCGCGGATATTTCATCATCGGACAAAGCGGCGCCGGCCAAAAGAATAACCATTGCCGGAATCAGAGTCAAACATATATGCCTTATCGTTATCAATACCTTCGCTCCCGGTTCTCAAGCCTGACCAGCAGAGGATAACAAACGGGAAAGATAATCGCGTTGGAAAGAATAGTCAAAAGCGCAAACGATAAATTGGACAAAATCGACGGCCAGAAAGGGCCATATAACCAAGCCAGTACAAGGCTGACAATGATCTGAAAGACCAGACCGGCCGCCAGCCCCAAAAGACCGAAAATAAAAAAACCATGTGATACGACTTTTCTTACAACCGACGAACCGGCCATTGTCGCCCCCAAGCCGCCCACCAGCATCATCCCGACAATTTGGGAAATAGTAGTCGGCACAGAAGCCATGCCGTATGGATTAAAAACCGTCCAGAGAAACATGCCAAGGCCGCCGACGGTTAGTCCGGCGGTCAGGCCGAAAAGCGCCCCGGCGGTAAAAACGACAATAAAGATAAGACTGACATTGGGAATATAGACGCTGACCAGAGCCGAAACATACGCCAGGGCGGAAAATAATGCCACCCTGGCGGCAAACTTCCCATCAGTTTTCATCGCAGGACAACGAACTTTTTAACCTCGGTTTTCCCCGCAAACTCAATAATCGCCAGATAAGCTCCCGCCGCCACCGTTTTGCCTTCTTCGTTGGTAAAATCCCATTCAACGACCGCCGCGCCGGCCTCAACCGATTGCGGATCGAAATCTTTTACTTTTTCCCCGGCAATGTTGAAAATCGTAACTGTCATAACATCATTCTCGCCGGCCGATTCGGTCGCCTGCTCGGCTTTGAAAGTAATAAATTCGACGTTTTGCACCCAGGCCGGATTGGGATAAGGCTCCCGGATTCTATCTTCACCTACCGAGAGGATAGAAAAAACAGAATCGGATACATCATACTGCGAAGCGTTATCGGCGTCGGAAATACGGATCAGACAGGAGTCGGACGGGCTGTCCGGAACCGTCCAATCATAGACGAAATCATTTTCGGTGGTATCCTGCGTGAACCACGTCTGTCCATTATCCGGCGACAATTCGATCACGACTGTCGATACTGAATCGCCATAATACCACGCGATTTGATAGGACGTGCCGGAATATATGTTCTCACCGCCGTTCGGCTGAAAAACCCCCTCTTCCAGAGGGGTGATGTTCATCGTATAGCCAGCTTCCCATTCGTCGCCTCCCAGTACTGACGGTATCAGCACAATTTTGTCAAACTCAGATGTATTCGAAATAAAAACGCTTCTGGTTGACGAATCGTAAACCGTCGTGTCGACAAACACCGGCTGGCAAGTATCGGAGACGTCAACAGGCAGGCCAACCACGGTAAGTCCCCAGGGTTGGGTAGAGTCAGGCTGGAAGACAAGTACCAGACTGGACGGTACTGATGAAAGGTTAGTAAGCAAGATATAATTGGCGCCGAGGTTATCAGGAAGCACGCTGTCGGGGACGGAAACCACCGCAGGGTAACTGTTTACCTGAGCGGCATATGTTATTCGTGCGTAGTTTATCGCCTCAGGGAAGTAGCTCCCGGTGCGCGCCCATGTTCCGGTAAAGAGATTCCAGAGGGTAAACCTGCGATACATTTCCCGCATATTAAGCGAATCATCCGATGCCGCTCGAATCGCTTCGTCGGTGGCCTGCCACCAGTTGGGGCCGGGCACGTCGCCGCAGATTTCCCAGATATTTCTTATTATTTTCACCCCGAAATGCTCCTTCAGAAAAAGCGGCCAGACCACCGATCCGTACATATGCAGGTTTTGCCAGTTCTGAAGCGTATTGAATGGCTTCTGGTAGCCGGTTCGCAGCGACCACTGAGGAACGGCGTAATAATAAAGCAAATAATTGTAATAATCATTGACGCTGGTGTAATGTTCCTCTTCCATGAATACAGCCGACATTTCAATCCAGGCGGAGCTCATGGAATTACCGGATCCTTCCGTTTCGGTAATATCAATGGCAAATTGCACCGAATGGGAAAATTCGTGAGCACAGGTCACCCGAAGGGCGAGGATATTCAGATCGCCCTCATACCCCAGAAAACCATTATAGTCATTTTCCAGCAGAATATAGGTGGTGGCGGTCAGGGGAAGCGTCGCCTGCACCTCATCAATCACCGTGGCGCCATAGTAGGACATATTAACAAAATATACATCCATGCGGCCGTCGCCGCCGCCGCTGTAGTAACCGTCCGAGAGCGGCGGGTCAAACCCCAGATCGCCTATGAGCGTATCGCCGGTCTGATGCTGATAAACGTATTCAAGAATCTGTCCGCCGCGGACGATATAATCGGGCGTCCCCGGCTCCAGTGTCTGTTGACTAAAGTGATAGACGGCATAAGACCCGTTATCCGTATAATGCAGCAGGAAATGATCGGTGCCATAAGTATAAGACAGGCTGTCGTGACGATCAAAAAGCTCTGTCGGTAAAGCGGCTCCGGCAGGCCGATTCATGACGAGATATTGCATCAGGGGCGTGCCCGATTTAATCGGCGCCGCCTGACCGGCCGCCACAAGTTCGGCATATTCCGCGTAATACGCGGTCAATTCGGCCGTCATTTGCTCCCACTCCTCGACTGTCATTTCTCCGGCCAAAGAGAAACCGCTCAGAAGCAGTAATATCAAAAGAAAGACTGTCTTTTTCACGTCAAACTCCAATCGTAACTTCGCTCTCAGGCATATCGTCGGTGCCTGGTCTTTATTTCCGCCAGGTAGTCGAAGGGAACTTTTTCTTCACCGATATCCCCGTATCTTCCCTTTCGGTTATGCGAATCGGAACCGCCGCTGAGAAACAGGCCAAATCTTTCGGCCGTCTTTCGATACCTTTTCCGGTCGGCCGCATTATGAACCGGATGAAAAATCTCAAGACCGTCCAGACCGCAACGCACCAACTCTTCAATTATCTCATCCCGTCCGATCAGGCCCGGGTGGGCCATTACCGCCACGCCACCTGCACCGTGAATAAGATCGATCGCCTCGGTTGGCGTCAGCTTGGCCTTGGGCACATAAACCGGGCCGCCGGTAAACAGGTATTTCTCAAAGGCTTCGTTATAGGACGAAACCAGACCGCTTTTGACCATCGCCTCGGCCACGTGCGGCCGGCCCACCGGGGCATGCCCGGCGGCTTTGAGAACTTCGTCGAAGTCAACAACCATGCCTATTTCGGCCAAGCGTTCCGTCATCTTTTTTCCCCGCTCAAGCCTGATGCGCCGAAACTTCTCCAGCATTTCCAGAAGCCGCGCGTCATCCGAGCGAAACAGGTACCCGAGGATATGAATATCTTCGTCCGACCTGGTTGCCGAAAGCTCCACGCCTGAAATCAGTTCAATGTTCTTTCCCTGAACATACACAATCGCCTCCTCATAACCGGAAACGGCATCATGATCGGTAATCGATATCGCCTTCAAGCCAAGTTCAATGGCCCGGTCAACTATTTCCCGGGGCGATTGTCGACCATCGGAATGGTCGCTGTGTATGTGCAGGTCAATATAGTCAGGCATTTATTATTTTCCGATCGACAATCCGGAGCACTTCTTCGGCCAACGCTTCCCCTCTGGCCTTATAACCCTCGATTTCGCCGGTAAGCTTGGCCACGAAATCTTTATCCTCAAGACCGCTGAGGTTGATCCTGACGTTAAGGATAGCGCCGTCCATACCGGCTTTGGCCATCAGCGCCCCGACGCCGGCGTCGGTAATCGAATTAGCGTTTCCTTTTTCAGCCACCACCTTGGTCAGCGAGAGCACCTCCAGCGATTTTTCGGCCACCTTGAGGGGAACCAGTGCGGCCCCCTTGTTGGCGTCCTCAATCTGGGCAGCTCGTTTCTTGACTTCCTGCTCGGTATCTTTGGGCAGTTTGAAGGCGGCCATGACACGGTCAAAAGCCTCCTTGTCCCTGATAATCAGATCGGCCAATTCCTGACGGAGCGTTTCGGAGCGGGTTAGGATGGCTCCGATTTCGTCATGAACCTCCTTGTATTTTTTCTTTGAGACGGTCAGGCGGCTGACCATCGACGTTAAAGCGGCTCCCACCGCTCCGGCCGCGGAAGCTACCGAACCTCCGCCGGGAGCCGGTGTCGATGACGCCACATCGTTGAAGAAATCGTTTATCCCCGGTTTCTTCTGCGCTTCGCCGGCGCTTTTGAGTTTTTCCTCAAGAATCTGTTCCTTTGAGAAATTCTCCAGCCGGAGAAAATAATCGGCCGCCTTTATCAAAGCATCGTTGGGAATAAGGCCTACGACCTCGGACGAGGTGACATTGACGCCGTACCGGGCCGCTTCCAGCTTTATCGTTTCGAAGACCCGGTGAATCGGTGTCTTTTTGTAATTGACCAGGTTCATCGAGACCTGAACGCAGTTGCGATCCTCAATCGCAAAGCCGAGCGCCTTGCAATACATAAAACCGCCGGAGCGGAATCGGATCGCTTTGGCCACCGCCTTGGCGACTTTGATATTGCTGGTATCGAGGTAAACGTTATAGGCCACCAGCGGCAGGCGAACACCGATGGCAGTCGCGCCCGCCTTGAGATTCATTTTCTCCGGGCCGTAATCCGGTTTCCGTTTGGGGTCTTTGCCGATCGCTTCCCGCATACCTTCGTATTCACCCGTGCGGACACTCGCCAGGTTTTGCCTTTCCGGCGTCGTGGCCGATTCCTCGTACATAAATACGGGAATCTCAAGCTTATTGCCGACATCCTGAGCCAGCTCCCTGGCCAGTTGTTTACATTCCGCCACGGTAATATCGGAAATCGGAACAAACGGACAGACATCGGTAGCCCCCATGCGGGGATGCTCGCCCGTATGCTCACGCATATCGATCAGTTCCGCAGCCTTCTTGTATGCGCGAAAAGCGGCTTCTTTGGCCTCCATCGGCGGCCCTACAAAGGTAACGACCGCCCTATTATGGCTGGCATCCATCTCATGGTCAAGAAGCGTTATTCCACTAACCGATGTTATTTCCCTGAGAATCTCATCAATTACTTCCGGCCGTCGTCCCTCGGAAAAATTAGGGACACATTCTACCAACTGCGCCATTTTTTATCTCCGTGGTTTATGAGACCTGATTACTTGTTTTTCTTCTTCCTTTAACATTCCCTTGATTCCCCAGGCAAGCAGGGGAATCATTATCTCATGATGGCCCGCAAAATTATAACCTTTCCCGCCGTGCAGAGTAGGCCGGTTGACTACGTTGGTGACGGGACGATAATGACTAATCATATCGAAGTTGGCGGTGACGATTTTGTGCGGCTTGCCATAGATGTTCCTCGCCACCGTCAGCGCCTTGAGAAAAACCTCCGGCAGAATCACGGCCGAACCGATATTGATAAACACGCCGCCGTTTTCGCCGCGCGAAATCTCCCGGGCCAGGATTTTGAAATCATGGTGGCTCGCCCGCGCCGCCGCCGCCGGGTCGAAACCCGGATGCTGGCAAACGATATCGGTATCGACGGCGATACTGATTATGGCTGGAATGCGTTTCCGTCGGCAGGCCGCAAGTAGAGAATATTTACGATATCGAACTTTCCGTTCTTCGAGGACAATACCGGCCGCCTCGCCCAAACCTGTCTTTTGCTCTTCGGCGAAGGCGGTTACCGCGGCAAACAGTTCAGCCGTCTCACGAGACATGCCAAAACTGCCGTCGGCAATGCCGGCGACAACATCTTCAGACGTTCGACCTGCCAGAGCTATTTCGCTGTCATGAATCAGTCCGGCCCCGTTTAGGCACAAATCGGTTATCATATCGGATTGAATCAGATCAATAATCACCGGGTTGAGTCCGACTTTAATCAGATGTCCGCCGGCCATGACAACAACCGGCTTGTTTTTTCGCCGGGCCGAGATTATGGCCCTTATTAAAGCCTTCAGATCATCAGCTTTTAGAAAACCGGGGAGTGAGTCGAAGAAACGGGCGGCACCGGAACCGTCCATAACCTTTGCCATCTTTTTGAAGGAGGTAAGGGATTTCCGCCGCTTCAGCGATACCGTTTTGACACGGGCCAGGTCGACTGTCTTAAAAGAGCTCTTCAAAACTCCTCCAGTTGTCCCAGCCGATAGTCGGTCAACTCGGCGGTTATGGAACCGACCACCACTTTCGACTTCATCATCACCGGCAAACGTAAACGATCGTCGGTCAGCCAGACGGTCAGCTTGCCTTCGTGCTTGAAAACTCCGGCCGTCCTGAGCAGCGGCTCGACCACCAGGCAGTTAAAATCGCCCGCCTTGGTCCTGATCTGTTCCTTTCGGTGAACCTTTACTTCCACCGGATTATGCCTTCCGTCGGTGAAATTATCGACGAAGACCGATTTACCCACCTCCAGCGGCTGAGTACGAACATAGTAAAGCATCGAAAGGGCGTCCTGAACGTAAGGGGCAATCTTCGTGGTGTCGCCTTTGTACACGACTTCGTGATTGATCTGGTCGAAACCATACATGCGATGCGAGCGGTATTTACCTTCGCACAGCTTTTTATCGAAATACCATGAAAACAGTCCGATGGCATCTGTGATCGACTCCACTCGATCCCTGACCGGATAAAACGACGAGAAAAATTTGTTCGACTGGGCTGTAGAGACAATCCGATATGCCGGTCGTCCATCGTATTCAATAAGCTCGACAACCTCCATGACAGCCGAACCGGCATTGATAAAGCCGTACCCGATATCAAAGTGCAGTCGTTCGCCAATGCCAAAAGCCAGGTTCTCGACATAGCGGCTGATTTCCGGATGCGAAGATTCGAGCGGGTTTCCCGAATGTGGAATCAACTCTTCCTGCGCGGCGCCGTACTGCACTCGGACAAAATAGACAAGCGGCACTACGCCGCAGGAGATGAGCAGTATTACCAGGATATCCCGTGCGACGGTCCTAATCATCGCCCTCCTCGTCCGCTTTTTTCTCCGCCATGGCGATTATATCGGGAAGTATCCGCCCCAGTTCCTCGCCGATCTCCAGAAATGTACGATTATACATATCGAGAGAACCGCCGATCGGGTCCTCGATACCTTCACCATAACCTCCCGGTTCGGGGAATTTCCTGATCAGAAATGTCTTTTCTTCCGCTTCCGGACACATAGCCATAACGTCGCGATAATGCGATGATGTCATCACCAGAATCAGGTCGGCTTCCTCCAATAATTCACTGGCCATCGGCCGTGAATGATGGTTCGAAATATCGGCATTCCAGGTCTTGGCCGCTTCCCGCGCATAATGGGTCGCGGAACATCCCGGCGGAGCGACGGTGCCGGCCGATATTACCTCGATGTTTTCCACACCCCGTTCTTTTAACAGAACACGCAGAGCGCCCTCAGCCATCGGCGACCGGCAGGTATTTCCAGTGCAAACAAACAAAACCCTGAACCTACCCATGCGACTTTTCGCCTTCCAAAAACCGCCTGATCTCCGCCTCAGGTATCTGCCCGTGCCGTAAAATATCCGCTCCACCGTTCAGTTTCAGCACCGTCGACGGCGTCGTCGCCCGACACTGCCCGCCGTCAATGTATAGATCGACCTCATCACCCATTATTTGCGATATCTCTTTGACCGACGAAGGCGTTAACTGCCTGCTGATATTGGCCGAAGTCGCAATAACGGGGAACACTACCCGTTCCATTACTCCGGCTATCACCTGGGACGAAGATACCCTGATGCCGAAACCGTAGCCGGATAAAAAATCCGTCGACACAGCCGATTGATCTTTTTTCCCCGGCACAACCAGCGTCATGGGGCCGGGAAGATATTTTGCGGCCAGTTTTTCGGCGACCGCATTTATCTCGCAAAATCTTTTGGCCATCTCCAGGTCTTCTACAAACATCGCCGGCATCAGCGATTTATCACGCTTCTTAATCCTGCAGATTCTTTCCAGCATGCCGTCTATGTCAGCCCGGACAGACAACGAATACTGCGTCTCCGTCGGCAAAACCACTACCGAACCGGCAGACAGAGCTTCCACAACTGCGTTGAGAACTGCTTTTCCCGGTCTGGCCGGGTTGCACCTGAGGATCCGGCTCAACGATCCTCTCCGTAATCATCCTGCGACGCAGAATCAGGCTTTACCGGTGAAAAACCGGTTGAATCAAGCGGCAGGACCGGTTCATCGATCAAATTATACGCCGGCGCTTCCCGAACCCGCCTGATTACGCGAGCCACCCAGGCGCCGTGATACCCGATCGCCCTGATCTCCGAGAGCATATCCTCCGCCTCGGCCCGCGTATGGAAGTCGCCCACTCGGAGTTTATAATAGGGCACTTCGTAATCGAGATGGATCGGGAAATTGAAAATCTCTTCCGCCAGCGCCAGCTCCCGATTAGCCTCAGTATAGAGGCGCGATGTAAAAATCTGCACTCGATAAAGTTCTCTCGGACCGACCACGGATGACGTGGAGTCAAACTCGTCGTACGAAATATCCAGCGGCTCAACAAGCGAGTCGCTGTTTTCGGGAATATAGGCCACCTGAACCGGGTAAACCTCGGGTACCACCTCACGATCAGCGGAAGAGGCCAGCGGATCAAACAACGGCCCGGCCGGGGATGGCTCCTCTTCCGAAGCCCCGCGGCCGCCTTCGCGCACGCTGCAGGAAACGGTCAGCAGAGCAGTCATTATTATGAAAATAAGCCGCCTGAACATTTACAGATACTTTTTCAAATCTTCTTCGTCGGCCATTACGGTTAGCAGGTTTTTCAAGCGATCAAGCATCGTCTTGTGGGCAACCATGACAACGTCGCCGTTTTTCACGATGACCAGATCGGAAACGCCAAGGGTGGCGATGACGCCATCATCGTTGTTATAAATGGTTGATTCGAAGGTGCCCACCGTCACCGCCCGGCCCACTACCACGTTATTTTCCTTGTCGGTATCTTTGAATCGCTGGAGTGACAGCCAGCTTCCAATGTCGTCCCAGGTGAAATCGCCTTTCAGAGTCAGGACATTATCGGCCTCCTCCAGCACCGCATAGTCAATCGAAATCGGTTCCGCTTCTTTATACAGCTTCAACCGCGCCTGATCTTCATCTTTCTCGCCGATTTTTTTTGAATACTCGAACAGAAGTTGATACATTTCCGGCTGGTACCTTTTCAGCGCCTCGAGTATAGCCTTGACACTCCATATAAACATGCCGGAATTCCAGAGGTGCTTACCGCCGTAATAATACTGCTGGGCCACGGTGGGGCGCGGTTTTTCCTTGAAGCCCGACACCTTGCAGACGGTTACGCCGTCAACCTCCCGCTGCTCGTCGCCCAGTTCGATGTAGCCATACCCCGTCTCTGCCCGCGTAGGAACGATACCGATGGTTATCAATTGATTATCTTCCGCCGCTATCTTTATGCCGGCTTTGATAACTTTTATCAACTTTGTGACCGGACTGATCAGATGGTCAGCCGAAAGAACCACCATGACTGCCTCGGGGTCTTTCTTCTGAAGATGAACGGCAGCGTATGCGATGGCAAGGCAGGTATTGCGTCCAAGCGGTTCGGCCAGGATGTTTTCCGGCTTAACCCTTGGGCAGCTTTTGAGGATAGCTTCCCCTATATTTCCCCCGGCCACGATGACGGTCCGCTCCATGGAGATAAAAGCTGAAACACGGTCGATGGTAACTTGGAGCATGCTCCGTTCGTCGGTAATTGATAGCAGTTGTTTGGGGCAGGACTCATTCGAAAGCGGCCAGAACCTCTCGCCTTTTCCGCCTGCCATAATTACGCTGTATATCACGGGCAAGCCTCCCTAAACGGCCATATAGCACGCAATTCAGACCTTGATAATAAGGTCGCTTGATACTTAAGTCAAGCAACTTTATTTTACGGCGGGGTTTGAGGTTACGGCATTTCCCTTCCTCCTGAGATAGAAAAAAATCTTATAAATGGAGGAAGTATGCGTTTGGCGTCAGAAAAGGGATTATTTTTTGCCGGTGAGTGGTTGCTATTCGAACGAATTCTCCAGCGCACTAAACGCCCGACTGAGGTAATTAATTAAATCACCGGCAATAAGCGATCGGGGATTGATTTTGCCCACGGCCAGATCACCAGCCAGCCCGTGAATATAAACGCCGCAGACGGCCGCATCGAGAGGCGATAATTGCTGCCCCAGAAGCGCCACGATGATGCCGGTCAAAACGTCACCCGACCCGCCGGTAGCCATCCCCCAGTTACCGGTCGGATTGAGATAGATATCGCCTTCGGGTGATGCTATAAGCGTCGGCGAGCCTTTAAGGACAATTACGCTGTCAAACTTATCCGCAAATTCCGCAATCAGATCGTAGTTGTTGATCGGGTTAGGATCAGGTTTTTTGCCCGTCAGACGAGCAAACTCTCCGGGGTGCGGCGTCAGAATCAGCGGCCCGTGATCGGACAGAAGCGGCGAATCGCTGCCGGAAAGAGCAAAAAGCCCGTCGGCGTCAATCACAGCCGGTATTTCAAGATCGGAGATCAACCGCCTGACCAGTTCGCCGGTTTCATGATGCCGGCCAAGACCCGGCCCGATGGCGGCGGCGTCGCGTTCCTTAAGTTGCCTTCTTATTTCCCCGCGGCCGCGAAGGGAAAGAACCGACCTTTTTTTAATCTCCGGCAACGGCGCCGTCATCACTTCGGTCAGTTTCATCTCTAATATAAGATTAAGAGATGCCGGCGCTCCAATCGTAACCAATCCGGAACCTGACCTGGCTGCGGCCATTCCGGCCAGCGCAGCCGCGCCGGTCAGTCCGGGCGAACCGGCCAGGATAAAGACCTTGCCGAAATCACCCTTATGCCCGTCGGCGCGTGGTGAAGGCAATATAAAGGCTGCTTCTTCACCGGTAATTAGGTTGATTTTCAGGTTGAAATTACCGATTACGTCGTCCGGTACGCCGATCGGGATAACCGCTACGGTTCCCGCCAGCTCACGCCCGGGTGAAACAAAAAGCCCCGGCTTGGGAAGCGCCATCGTGGTGGTGCAGTCGGCGGCAACTGCCGGGCCCTGCGCCTGCCCGGTGGAAACGTCAAGTCCGGACGGCGCGTCCACAGCAACGATGAAACCGCCCGATTCATTGATCCTGTCGATGACCGCAGCCGAGATGCCTCTCGGTGCGCCGGAAAAACCTATCCCGAAGATAGCGTCAATTATAATATCATAGCCGGACAGATCAGGCGGATCGGAATCTTCCAATATGTGATTTACCTTGCGCCCGGCCTGGCGTACTTTGTCGTAGTTGACCCGGCAATCAGCGGACAGTTTTTCATCGTTTCCGGCCAGGAAAAAGCTGACGTGGTATCCGGCCTTGATGAGATACCGGCCGACAACAAAGCCGTCACCGCCGTTGTTGCCGCGACCGCAGATAACGGCTATTTGAGGATTTTCAAATTGCGGAAAGATATTATCTTTTATGTAAAGAAAAATCCCGCGCCCGGCGTTTTCCATAAGCTCAAGCGAGGGGATTTTTTCGATGTTTATGGCGTGGCCGTCAATGGCCCGCATCTGTTCAGCGTTAGCCAGTTTCATTTACGGTTTTTTTTCGGCTCCAGGGAATACCGGATTACATCATATGCGTTATCATAGAATCTGAACGACATGGCTTTCTTAATCTCCGGCGGGATATCGACCATATCCTTCTTGTTGTCCTTCGGCAGAATGACGGTCTTGATATTATAACGATAGGCGGCCAGGAGTTTTTCTTTGACGCCGCCGATCGGCAGGATCAGTCCGCGAAGCGTGATTTCGCCCGTCATGGCGAGTTTTTCTTTTACGCGCCTCCCGGTCGCCAGCGACGCAATCGCCACCGCCATGGTAATGCCTGCTGACGGCCCGTCTTTGGGCGTCGCACCTGACGGGACATGGATATGAAGCTCGTTGGAGTAAAAAAATTGGGCGTCAATCCCTAACCTGTCGGAAATGGATCGGACAAACGAGAGAGCCGCCTGGACTGATTCTTTCATGACCTCACCCAAATGACCGGTAAGAGTCAGCGCCTTTTTCCCCCGCATCGCGGTAACTTCCACTTTTAGAACCTCACCGCCATAAGCCGTCCAAGCCAAACCGGCCACCTCGCCGATCCGTTCCTTGCTGAATCTGGCATCCGAGGTGTATCTGGGCGGACCCAGCAGTTTGGGCAGATCACGCGCCGTCAGGACGATCTTTTTGCGGCTGCCGGCGGCGACCTTGGTAGCCACTTTCCGGCAGATACCGGCCAATTCTCTCTCCAGATTTCGCAGTCCCGATTCCTGCGTGTACTCCTCGATGATCCTCTGGACGGCATCCTTTCGGATAACCAGGTTGGAGGAAGTCAGTCCATGATTATCTGTCTGCTTGGGAAGCAGGTGCCGGCGGCTAATCTCGAATTTCTCCAGATCAGTATACCCCGGCATCCGAATAACCTCCATCCGGTCGCGAAGCACCGGCGGGATCGGTTCAAGCATATTGGCGGTGGTAATAAACATCACCCTGGAAAGGTCGAAATCAACATCAAGGTAATGATCCGAAAAGCTGTTATTTTGCTCAGGGTCAAGCACCTCCAGAAGCGCCGACGCCGGATCGCCGCGAAAATCAGAACCCAGCTTGTCAATCTCATCGAGCATATAGACGGGATTGTTGGCGCTGACCCGTTTTATGCCCTGGATGATTCTCCCCGGCATAGCGCCGATATATGTGCGTCGATGGCCCCTGATTTCGGCTTCGTCTCGCAGGCCGCCGAGCGATATGCGATAGAATTCACGACCCATGGCACGGGCGATGGAACGCCCCAGCGACGTCTTCCCGACCCCGGGCGGCCCGACAAAACAGAGAATCGGCCCCTTGATATTCGGGTTCAGCCGCCTTACCGCCAGAAATTCAATGATTCGATCCTTGACTTTATCGAGATCGTAATGATCCTCATCGAGAATTTTTCGAGCTTTTTTGACGTCGATAACATCTTTGGTGGACTTCTGCCATGGCAGCGACACCAGCCAGTCGAGATAAGTTCGGCTGACCGTATATTCGGCCGACGACGGATTCATTTCGACCAACCGCTCCAACTCCTTGTCGGCTGCCGCTCGCGCCTGTTCGGGCATTCCGGCTTCTTCGATCTTTTTCTTCAAATCGGCAAGTTCCGGCCGCAATTCGCCGTCGCCCAGCTCCCGTTGAATCGCCTTTATCTGCTCGCGCAGGATATATTCCCGCTGCATCTTGCCCAGCTCGCTGGCGGCCTCGGTCTGAATCTTTTTGGAAAGCTCCAGGACTTCCCGCTCCCGCGTCAGATGAGATAAGAGAATTTCCATGCGCCTTTTGACATCGGCCTGAGCGATCAGTTTCTGCTTTTCCTCGATCGACAGGTTCATATTGGAGGCGACCAAATCGGTCAACTGGCCGGGCGTATCCTGATTTATGGCGGAAACGTAGAATTCCTCGGAGAGATATGGCGCCAGGTCCACCAGTTCCTTAAGCTGTTCCAGGAGGTTTCGCTCCAGCGCCTCGGTCTCGACCGAAACCTCACATTTTTCCCTGACCTCTTCGACTTGGGCAATCAGGAATGGTTCGGTGGCCAGATTCTTCTTTATCCTGATTCGTGCCAGGCCCTGTACCAAAAAACGCACCGAACCGTCGGGGAAACGAAGCATCTTCAAAATATTACCGGCGGTGCCGAGCCTGTAAATGTCGTTAAAACCGGGCGACTCAACATTGGGATCTTTGGTGCAGAAAATGCCGATTGTTTTCCCTTGCGTCAGGGCTTCATCAACCAGCCGGGTCTGTTTCTTCTGGGTAATTATCAGGGGAATGACAAGAAACGGAAAAACCACGATTCCTTTGACCGGCAGAATCGGCATCTCGGTCGGTAGGATGGTAGAATCCCGTTTTTCCTGTGTTATGGTGATTTCCAACGACGCTCCTTTTCCCGCCCATCACACATTGAGCGATCTCATGGGCATTTTAACACAATCGCAGACGTAAAGCAAATTCAAAAACCCCTCGGCGCTTCAATATACATAAACGGCTGGCCATCCCGGGTCGAATGCGAACAACACCCTGATACGGTATATTTATCGGTCAATAGCCGCCCCTGTTTACGCTTGCTCTAAAATATAAAAAACCGGTAGATTGCCGCGTTATTGTAACCCGAACCGTTTATGAATAATAGATTATTAAACTGGATTGAAATTGACCGGGCGGCGATTCTAAAGAATATCAAAAACCTAAATCGCCTGGCCGGATCCGGGGTTGAAATCGCCGCCGCTCTCAAGGCCAACGCTTATGGGCACGGCCTGCGGGAGACGATCTCCATCCTTAAAGATTCGTCCGTTTCTTACTTGGCTCTTCATTCCGCCGCTGAAGCCGAGATCGCCCGCGCCGCCGGGTGGAACCGAAAGATTATGCTGGTTGGAGGCATCGCTCCAGCCAATATCGACGCCGTTATCCGTCTTGATCTGGAACCAACCGTTTTCGAAGTATCTTTTATCAGCCAACTTGGGCGTCTTCTGCGAAAGTCGAAGTTGACGGCCCGGATTCATATAAAAATGGAAACCGGCACCCATCGCCAGGGATTAGTTCCGAAAGAACTCGACCGCGCGGCCAAAGCTCTTAAAAAATACCCCGAAATCACAGTAGCCGGAGTCTCTACCCATTTCGCCAACATAGAAGACACTACCGATCACAGCTACGCCAAAGGACAGTTGCAGCAGTTCAAAAGGATGGCGGGGCATCTGAAGCAACTCGGCATAAATCCCGTGACCCGACATACGGCCTGTTCCGCGGCCCTGCTTCTGTTCAAGGATACATACTTTAATCTTGTCCGTCCGGGCATCGCCGTTTACGGTTACTGGCCCTCGAAGGAAACCTATGTTTCCTACCGGCTGGGAGGCGGCAGGAATTCGATACTCAAACCGGCCCTGTCGTTCTATTCGCGCATCACTCAAATAAAGACAGTCGCGCCGGACAGCTTTATCGGTTACGGCTGCACTTATCGCGCAAGCTCCCGATCCCGCGTTGCGGTTCTGCCGGTCGGTTATTCCGACGGAATCGACCGCCGCCTGTCAAATATAGGGTATGTTCTCATCAAAGGCCGCCGCGCGCCTATTCGTGGTCGGGTTTGCATGAATTTAATCATGGTTGATATAACCGACATTCCCGGCGTTAGACTCTATGATACCGCTACGATAATCGGCCGCGACGGCGATGAGCAAATCACCGCCGACACGCATGCTGGCTGGAGCCAGACGATTAATTACGAAATCCTGGCCCGTCTTTCTCCCGTGTTGCCCCGGTTTGTGATCTGAAAGGTCTGACCGCCTGATAAAGCAAGAATATTATATCGATGAATCATCGATCCGGCTGCTGTCGGATGAACTGCTGACCCGATAGATAACGCCGTCGGCCAATCGCGCCTGTTCCTCAAGCTTGAAATGCAACTGTAACTCCTCTACACCATAGAGATAATCGCGCTTCAGGTGATTAAACCAGACGAGATACCATTCTCCGTCTGAAGCAGATTTCAGGAATTTATCGAGATTATCGGCCTCGCTACGCGGCGAATTGCAGAGAAACTTCTGCGGGCTTTCACCGGCACGGATACCGGCATAATAATAGAGCGCTTCGGGACCGTTGGAATAGACCGGCACCGGAACGGGATGAGTCCTGAGATGCCCGATAAGCTTTGACTCATGCCAGCTTTTCTTTCCGAAGAACCCGATTCCATTGCGATAGATATCCACCGCTTTCGGGATTACCCGAACCGCCGGATAGGTCGCCGCCATACAAAACACCAGCAGCAAAATCAAAACCGGATACCGTCCCGACAACCAACCCGGCCGACGGGAAATAACAGTATCTAATCCGAAGAATATAACGATAATCAACGGTACGAAAATCGGAGTCAGAAGCCGTGAATTGGGCATGTCAATCGTGGTCGCCGTCGCGATGACGATTATAAGGCCGATATAGATTACCAAAAAAAGGGATGACAATACAACAATGGCCGGCAGGCCTTCGCGACGGTTACGCCTGATGATAAAGATATAGATTCCGCCCAAAATAGTCACGGCCAGAGCGAAAATCAGAATTTGCACGGGGGGTGATATCCGCGACGGCAAAAACCATCCCGCGATCACTTGACCGGCGGCATAAACATTGCTCCACAGCGAATTCCGTGACGCCTCGCGCCCGCCGCCCGGCGACCCGATAATCAGTATATTACGAATGATCCAGAGACAGATTGGCACTACCGCTATACTCGCAAACAGGATGGCATGCCGCAACCTTTTGGCAAGGCGATCTCGTTGCCGGAAAAGCAACCAGATTATTCCGGTTAGAACCATGGACAGCCCGATATAGCGTGTCAGAAACGCCAGGGCGACAATCACGGCCGATACGGCGAGCGTGCTCGTTTTTTGGTTTCGCGCAAAACAATCAAGTGAAAACAGGAATAATATTGCAAGAAAAGAAAACAGAAAATCAGTCAGAACATACATCGCCATTCGAAAAACCGCCGGTGACAGCAGAACGACCATGCTGCCGATTATCACCAACACCGGCATCCGAAGATATCGCCGCAGCATGCTTCCGGTCAGATATATCAATAATCCAAACAAAAGCGCGTTTATAATCCGGATCGACCCGACCGGTGGTAAACAGATCAAATCCAGGAATGCCAAAAGCAGTGGGAAAAAAGGCGGCCAGTAATAGTAAAAGGAACCGTCGTATGTCCGGAACCCGTTCCCCGCAGCCAGATTTTCTCCCGCCGCAAGGTAGGTAATCGAATCGGAAGATAAGCCGGGACCGTAGGCCGAAGTACTTGCCAGCAACAAAATCGTGCCCAGCAGACCCATAAGGGCGACCGGCCATAATATATTTCCTCTTGAAGAAATAGCTTTCATCTATACCGGCATTATTCCTCAAAAAGCTCGATCATTGGCATCGGTTATTACGGATATCTCGCATTTCTCTCCGCAGGGAGCAGACGTTGCATAACGCCGGATGAATTAAATCAGCCATCCGGCAGGAAATCAATCCCATAATAATGCAATTTTTCGTAAAGTTGAGCGAAAAACCGTTTATTTATTCCTTTCAGGCAAAAAACCACTTGACGTATAAAAACGATTTCCGTTCTTTATTGTGAAACAATTCACATGCTGGCCGGTAAACAACAATTTCAGTCTGAGATAACAATGGCCAAACTGCACGACGGAGAAAAGAAAATTTCGGAATCAACCATACGGCGCCTGTCGCTGTATTACCGGACTCTGTCGATTCTGGAAAAGGAAAATCACGAAACCATCTCGTCAAAACAACTGGCCCGCCGGGAAAAATTGACGCCGGCTCAGGTTCGAAAAGACCTTTCCTTTTTCGGTTCCTTCGGTACCCGCGGTTTGGGATATCCCGTGTCGGAACTGAAGAGCCGGATCGCCAGGATACTCGGTATCGACCGGCAGTGGAACGTGGCCATGATCGGAGTCGGCAACATCGGTTCGGCCCTGGTTTCGTACAAGGAATTCCAGAAACAGGGTTTTATCATCAAGGTGATTTTCGACAACGATCAGCGCAAGATCGGTTCCAATCACAAGGGGTTGATCGTATCCGACATCAAGGATATGCGCCGGCTGTTGCGCGAGCATAATATCGAGATGGTTATTCTGGCGGTTCCCGCTATTGTCGCCCAGTACATCGTTGACGATGTTGTCGCGGCAGGGATCAAGGCGATATTGAATTTTGCGCCGATTAATCTTGTCGTTCCCGACGATGTCTTCCTGCGCAACGAAAACATGGCAATGGAGTTGGAATACCTGTCATTCGCCATGTCGAATAAGTATTTCCCCAGCTAATCGTCGATTGCCCAATCAAGGCGTTAAATTCATCTAAAGAATGTCGCAGTGTTCATATATCCTATTATCCCTTGCCTCTGTCCGTTTTTGAGATATATTTCCGTTACTGAAGGAGGCTTTCCGTATGCTCCTCGGCGCTCATGTTTCGATATCCGGCGGTGTCTATAATGCACCGTATAATGGCAAGGAAGCCACCTGCGATGTGGTGCAGATATTCACCAAATCATCCAACCAGTGGCGGGCAAAGATACTGACCGATGAAGATGCCCAAAAATTCGGACAAGCCCAGCAAGAGACCGGCGTCAAAGTCGCCTGTGCCCATGACAGCTACCTTATCAACCTCGCCTCGCCGGACAAGAATCTGTTCAAAAAATCATACGATGCCTTTTTCGAGGAAATGAAACGCTGCGATTTTCTGGGCATCGAAAATCTGGTTATGCATCCCGGCTCGCACGTCGGCAGCGGCGAAGAAGCGGGTCTAAAACGTATTGCCGATGCTTTTAACCGGATACTCGACGCCGATCCCGACGGAAAAGTGACCATCTGCCTCGAAACCACCGCCGGACAGGGGACCAACCTCGGTTACCGGTTCGAACATCTGGCGCAGATAATCGACATGGCCGAAAACAAGGATCGTTTCGGCGTCTGCCTTGACACCTGCCATATCTTCGCCGCCGGATACGCTGTCAAGACCGAAAAGGAATACAAGGCGACTATTAAGGAATTCAATAATGTTCTGGGACTGGATCGCTTGAAAATTATTCATTTCAACGATTCCAAAAAAGATTTCGCCAGCCGTGTCGATCGGCACGAGTATATCGGCAAAGGTTATATCGGGAAAGAACCGTTCGGATTTTTCCTAAACGACAAACGGCTATCCGAAATTCCGATGATCCTGGAAACGCCCAAGAAATCGGCTGACGACGATATCGTCAATCTCAGAATTCTGCGTTCGCTCATCAAAAAAAAGAAAGGCAAGCGGTGAAAATCGGTATAATCGGCCTCCCGCAATCGGGCAAGACGACTATTTTCAACGCCGCTTCCGGCAAATCGGAAACGGTCGGCGATTATTCAAAGGCATCACACCGGGCGATTATAAAAGTTCCCGACCTGCGCCTTGACCGCCTTTCCGAACTGGTCGAGCCGGAAAAAACCACACACGCCGAAATCGACTATCTCGACATCTGCGCCTTTACCGGCAAGGGCAAACAAACTGACGCTTCGAGCATAAGCATTCCCGAAGACCTGCATTACACCGATGCCCTGATGGTGGTCGTCAATTGCTTTGCGCAGGAAGCCGCGCCGGAACGCGATTTGAATCTATTCACCGAAGAACTAATTTTATCCGACCAGATTGTCGTCGAACGCAATCTCGAAAAGCGGCAGCGGGTCGCCCAACTTGCCGCCGACAAGGAAGCCCTTCGCGAAACCGAAATCTTAAAAAAATGTTTAAGCAGTCTTGAAAAAGCAAGGCCGCTATCTATGGCCGAACTTGATGACAGCGAAATCAAACTGCTAAAAAATTACAACTTCCTTTCCCTCAAACCGTTTCTGGTGGTGCTTAACATCGCCGAGGATGATCTCGGTCAGGAAAATAAATGGATGGATAAATTCAAAGACCATCACATTCCCGGTGTGCGTGAATTCGTCGCCCTCTGCGGCAAAATCGAAATGGAACTGGCGCAGCTTGGAGAAAACGACCGCGCGGCGTTTCTGGATGACCTTGGCATCGAACGTCCGGCCATGGAAATTTTAATTCAGAAATCGTACGGTCTTTTGGGATTGGTCTCGTTTTTTACCGTCATCGGCCCGGAAGTGCGCGCCTGGACAATCAGGGCCGGAGCCAACGCCCGCAAAGCCGCCGGCGCTGTCCACACAGATATGGAACGCGGCTTCATTCGAGCCGAGGTGGTCAAATTCGAGGACTTCGACAATTACGGCTCCATGCACGCCGCCAAGGAAGCAGGCAAATATAAACTCGAAGGAAAAGATTATGTTGTTGCTGATGGGGATGTGATTCTATTTCGATTCAATGTATAAGTATCTCAAAATCTGAATATATAAATCCAATCCCTTGCATCATAT
>CAZSYD010000032.1:0-26202 GCA_964611355.1 uncultured Ignavibacteriales bacterium
TCCCGCCTTCCGCATAAAAAAGATAACCCGCAGGTTCAATAAATCTGCGGGTTTTTTTATTATACGGTAGTATGGATTATAGGCGAAGCTCCAACGGATCGAAGCGAAAAACACGACAACCGATTTCATCAAGCCGTCCGGATCACCGCGACCCTATTTCACGTACGCTGACAGTTATTACGTCGGATTTGGTGTTATTTCCGGCGCGGTCGAACGCACGGGCAAAGAGCGTATGGGCTCCGAGCGGGGTAAGTTTGTTGACGCTCCAGAAAGCCTCGTACGCCGAGTCTGAATCGGAAGAAAGGAAAGCATCGTCAATATAGAAATCGACCTTGGAAACCGCGACATTATCGCCGGCATCGGCGGTAATTTCAACCAGCGTCGCAATACCTATAAGGCTGCCGTCAACCGGCGAGGTTATCTCCACCGTCGGCGGCTCTCCGTCAACCTCCGGATTGTTAATTATTTCGTCGTCGCATCCGATAAGAATGAATGCGCCGATGAAAATCAGCAAGAGATATTTTTTCATATTTTCCCGCACAATTTATACTACCGCTATAATATAAGACGATCATAGTCCCACGCAAGGCCAATAATATAAATCATACAAAGTGCGCGGTTCACAGCCTTTTTCATCTTGACAAGCGGTCGTTCAAAGACAAGTTTGGTCGGAGTTGCGAAAGGGCAAAAGAATTGATCAGGTTTATCAGGTCTCATCCGTTGGCGTTCGTATTGATCGTCGCTTTGGCGGTTCGGCTGGTGGCGGTAATTTATTCCCGGGGGTTTATCCAATCCGACGATTATTACGACACGGTGGAAGTGTCCTACGACTGGCTCCGCAACGGACTCCGGGACGAGAGCGGCTGTTTGCACTGGAAAGAGCAGCCCGCAACCACCATTGTCCGCTTTCCGCTATATACTTTATTTTTATATGTCGTTATGAAGCTGCATTACATCGTCGGGATTACCGCTCTCGACAGGATGATGTACGGTATCCGGCTGCTTCATGCGCTTATTTCATTGTTGCCAATCTGGGCGGTGTTTCGTTTGACGCAGAGAATCACCGGGAAAAACAATTGGGCCGTCTTCGGCGGGTTGGCGGTCGCTTTGCATTTCGCCATGCCGTTTCTGGGAGTGCGCAACCTGATCGAAATGGTCGGCGGCAATATCTGGATTGTGGCTATCTATTATTTCTACCGGCATCAGGAAGATAAGCAGACAAAATGGCTGTACCTTGCCGGGCTGATGACCGGCCTGGCCTGGATGATTCGTTTTCAACTTGCCTTTGCCGTTCTGCCGATTCCATTGATATTATGGTATGAAAGACGAAGCATCAAACCGGCCTTTCACTACTGCATGGCCGTATTCATAATGCTTGTCATATCCGCCGCAGCGGATAAACTGCTCCTCGGCTATTTCGCCGCTTCAACCATAAATAATCTGACTCTTAACACCGGCCTCGGAGCAAGATACACCACTATTCCATTTATGTATCCGCTTTTGATGCTTGGGTATTTCATTCCGCCGTTGTCAGTTTTACTTATGTACCTCGGTTGCCGGTTATCTTTCATACGAAGGCACGGATTATTGATCGCCAGTTCGCTTTGCTTTGTCGTCTGCCATATGATTCACCCCAATCAGCAGGAAAGGTTTATGATTCCCATTGTACCGGTATTGTTCCTGATAGCGATACTGGCGCTGTATCATCAATATCAAAGGAAAGGTTATATTCTAAAAAGCAGGAAAGCATTTGCCGTCATTACCATTGTAACGCTTGTTGTAAATTTCATTTTGCTGCCGCCGTTAACTTTCGGTTACGGGCACCGGGGGTTGATCGAACCGCTTATATCGTTTGAACGGATGAACCCCCGGCCGAAGGTGATGTTTATTCAGCCGGGCATGCACCGCTGGATACCCGAAGCTTATGCCGGTTTTGAGCCGCTCCCTCGCGTCTATATACGCGCATGGGATGATCTCAATCGCCTGCCTCCTCAGGATCGGCGAAAAGACGCCTTTGACTATTTTCTGCTTTATCCCCTTCATGAGCAAGATTTACAGGCATATCTCGATTCAATACAAACTCGTTACGGCCTGCTCGAAAAAGTTAAGTGCATTAAACCGTCAACTTATGACATGATATTCCATGAATTGAATCCAAACCATTATCGAACCTATGAAGCATTTGTGTATAAGCCGAAGGGGATATAGATAATATTTTGCAGGATTAATCGGTCAGATACAGGTCGAGAAAAGTTGCGATGCCCTTTTCGTATTTATCCGCCGATAATATATAGCCGTCATTATGCGAACCGGAAATCTCAAGGAAATGTTTTGGTTCACCGGCCAGATCATAAAGCTTTTTCCCGTGCCTGAACGGCACGATTTCATCGTTCGGGCTGTGGATTATTAGAATCGGCACATTTACTTTATTGATATTTTCTTTTGAATCATAGCTGAATCGGCTCAGCCATCTGACCGGCAAAAACGGATAATGATGCGCGGCGATGTCAGGGATAGACGTAAAAGACGACTCTACGATCAGTACTTTCGGCTGATGCTTTGCCGCCAGCCGGGTGGCGACGCCGCCTCCAAGCGAACGACCGAAGGTGATTATTTCGTCGGGGATAATATGCCGATTACCGGTCAAGTACCGCCAAGCGGCCTCCGCGTCAAGATAGGTTCCTTTCTCGCCGGGTTTTCCTTCACTTTTCCCGTAACCGCGATAATCGAAAATAAAGACGTTCAGATTGAGTTTATTAAATTGGGCAATTGATTCGAGACGATTCGAAATATTTCCGGCGTTTCCATGGCAGAAAAGAAGCGTCGCTCGCGCCGAATCAGCCGGAACAAACCATCCGTGAAGCCTGACGCCGTCTTCGGTTTCAAAGGCTATGTCTTCGTAGGGCATTCCGAACTGATCCGGGGTGGCGTCTATATGACGCGAAGGGAAATAAATCATCTTTGGCTGGGCCAGGTACATAAACAGGATGACCGCCAGATAAATTGAAGCGATTATTGCCGCTATCCACCAGACCATGCTGGGTATTTTTCCCTTTCGTTTGTTCACACTGCTCTCGTCAGGATGGGGCAAATAGAAATTACACAGGAAAGCAATCCCGGCGATATTCTGCGAAATAAAGATATTTTACTTACCTGAGTCAAACAGAAACCGAGCCGAAAAATGTTTTAATTGACATCGACAATCCCAAAACCTAACAAAAACGTATGAAACACCTGTTATATATTGTCGTTTTCTTCCTGTTTCTCCTTTTGCCATCATCCGTCACGCCGGCGCAGGACAAGCCGGCCCCTGTCCAGAGCACACAAATCGACAAGCAAATATGCATCACTTTCGACGATATGCCGGTAGTGCGGGTGCACGATCGTATTCAACGTTTGATGATTACCGACGAAATATTGGGCACGCTGGATGAGTTCGGCGTTAAGGCGGCCGGTTTTGTCATCGGCGATAATATCGGGGGAGACAAGGATATTCTGGAAGCCTGGCTGGCGGCGGGTCATATTCTCGGTAATCATACCTATTCGCATCCCGATCTCAACGAAGTGCCGACCGCGCTGTATCTGCACAACGTTGAGAAATGCCGGGACATCATGGAGGATATGCTGAAAGAATTCGGGCAGAAAGAACGCTATTTTCGCTATCCATACCTTCATTATGGAAATACCTACAAAATAAGAACGGCCGTGGCCGACTATTTACGGAACCACAGTTACATTATTGCTCACGTCTCGATAGATACCGACGATTTCGCCCATAATCTTCAGTTCGAAAAACTGTATGAAGCGGCCGATTCGATTGAATTCGTCCGCTTGGGCAACGAGTATATCGACCATATAATCGAGAGACTGGAGGCGGCCGAAAAGCTGGCTGATGAAATCTTGGGCCACCCCGTCAGGCATATTTTGCTGCTCCATGCAAACCGGCTCAATAGTAATTTCCTGGCCGATCTGCTGGCCGATCTTAAATTTCGTCAGTACCGTTTTATCACTCTTGACGTTGCTTTGGCCGACCCGGTTTATTCATTGCCGGAATCTTATGTCGGCGCCAAAGGGTTGTCCTTTCTGGAGCGGTTGGCCAAAACCGATCCCGACCTGCTCCCCGCACGAGAAGGCTTCTCAAAAAAGAAGTCCCGCTAAATTACTTCGCTGTGGCTCAAGCAGGCATAAGATGTCCTGTTATATATTCTTTATCGGATTACAGGAACTGTTTTTCAGAAACTGCTTTTGCTTTTTGATTAATATAGTATATGACTTTAAGTAAATACCGCATCATAATGTATTACAGTATGTTGTAAGCACTATATATTATATAGTCTTCGTTCCGAAAATCATATCAAAAATATACCCGGCAATAGAAAGCAAGGATTATTAGTGATTATTTTCACAATTGTCCCTTGACTTTTTTAATGGTGCTTTAGATATTAAATCCGCTGTAGAAAGGATATTTAACGCAACATCGGTTATGGTCTGCGATTGGCGGCCGGGACCGCTGGCGGTTTTGAAATGTCGACACCTCTGGATATAATGGAATCTTTCAATATGGCAGATTCTATCGACATTCGTTATCCATTGATTTCAAAACCGGTTATCGCTATAGTCGGCGGCTTCGGTAGCGGGAAAACGGAAGTCTCCGTCAATCTGGCCAAATACTTCGTGTCATCTCGGCAATCTCCGGTAACTATCGCCGATTTCGATCTGGTAAATCCTTATTTTCGGACGCGGGAAGTAATTGCGGAAATTGAGGCGCTTGGTATTCGAGCTATAGCTCCACGGGGAGGGCAGTTCTACGCTGATTTGCCGATTCTTCTGCCGGAAATCAAAGGCGCCATCGAAAAACCGGAAGGGATGCTTATCCTGGATGTTGGAGGAGACGACCAGGGGACGCGAGCGCTCGGTTCGCTTTCCGATGGATTTGTCGCCGGCAGGTATGAAATGCTTATGGTACTCAATAGCCGTCGCCCATTAACTTCCGACGTAGCCGTTTGCTTAAAAACGATGACCCGAATCGAACGTGCGGCCAGGCTGCAATTCACCGGACTCATTTCCAACAGCCATATGATTGATGAAACCGATTTGGAGGTCATACTGGAAGGATATTATCTTGCCGGAGAGGTGAGCCGCGAAACCGGTCTTCCCCTGACATTTATCAGCGTCAAACAAGACATCCTTGATCTTATTGACATAACCGTTTTCGATTGCCCGATTCTTCCGCTGACCCGATCGATGCTCAAACCCTGGGAAAGAAAGGCCGGCCCGGCTGGAAATTAGCCGGTCAGGATAAAGGACGAGTTCATGCCCGGTATAGAAATAGATAAAGACTACTGCAAAGGTTGCGAGCAATGCGTCAGGGTTTGCCCGATGCAGATACTGGAGATGTCAAAAGAGATTAACGTCAAGGGATATTTCGTTGCTCAATTGAAGGAACCGACCCGGTGCATCGGCTGCCGGATATGCGCCATAACCTGTCCGGAGGTAGCTATCAAAGTACACGCGCACGGAACACGGTTCGCTTTATTCGAATATTGATAGAGAGAAAATCGAGATGCCCAAGAAATTGATGAAAGGCAACGAAGCGATCGGCGAGGCGGCTGTCGCCGCCGGGGCCAGGCATTATTTTGCCTATCCGATAACTCCCCAGAGCGAAGTGGCTGAGTATCTCTGCTGGCGGCTTCCGGAGGTCGGCGGCGTTTTTGTCCAGGCCGAATCGGAAGTGGCCGTGGGCAACATGTTATTTGGCGCGGCGTCTTCCGGCAAGAGGGTGTTTACGACCTCTTCCAGCCCCGGTATAAGCTTGATGCAGGAGGCGATATCATACATTGCGGGTGCCCATTTGCCGGTGGTTTTTGTCAATATCATGCGCGGCGGGCCGGGCCTTGGCGGTATTCTGCCGGCGCAGTCCGATTATATGCAGGCTGTCAAGGGCGGCGGACACGGCGATTATAAATTAATTGTTCTGGCGCCGTCATCGGTTCAGGAAGCGGTTGATCTGGTTATCCTGGCCTTTGATCTGGCTGAAAAGTACCTCGTCCCGACGATGATTATCGGCGACGGTATGATTGGGCAGATGATGGAATCGGTTGAATTTCCCGCCAAATACCGCGAAGCATCCACGCCAGAAGGTAAGGATTGGGCGCTGACCGGCGCCAAAGATCGCAAGGCGCGCATTATCAAATCGCTGTTTCTCGATCCGAAGCAGCTTGAGGATAACTGTCTTATACTGGCGCAAAAGTATAAACAGATAAAGGAGAATGAAGTCCGATACGAGTTGTACAAGGTTGCCGACGAAAACGAAATCCTGATCGTCGCGTATGGCACTGTGGCACGCATCTGCCAGACGTCAATAGATGAATTGGAAAAGGAAGGCATCAGCGTTGGCCTTTTCCGTCCCATCAGCCTTTTCCCGTTCCCCGAAAAAGAGATATTTACCGAAGCGGCCAAAAAGAATATCAAAAAGGTTTTAACCGTTGAGATGAGCGTGGGCCAGATGGTCGAGGATGTCGAAAGATGTGTCAGGGGCAAAAAACCGGTCGAATTCTACGGCCGTACCGGCGGGGTTGTCCCGAGCCCCGACGAGGTTAAGGATAAGGTTCGGGAACTCCTGAAAAGAAAGAAGTGATGGTCAAAATCGAACGGGGATAGGATGTCAGACGATACAACGATAATATTTGATAGGCCGAAAGCCTTAACCGGGAACATCACCCACTATTGTCCCGGATGCACGCACGGCGTCATCCATCGGCTTGTGGCCGAATCTCTGGACGAACTGGGCTTGCGCGATAGGGCGGTGGGAGTTGCGCCGGTCGGATGTTCGGTCCTGATATATAATTATTTCAATGTCGATTTCATGGAAGCGGCGCATGGCCGCGCACCGGCGCTGGCAACCGGTTTTAAGCGGACTCGTCCCGACATGATCGTTTTTACCTACCAGGGTGATGGCGATCTGGCCTCGATCGGTACGGGCGAAATCGTCCATGCGGCCAATCGCGGCGAAAAGTTTACCACTATTTTTGTCAATAACGCCGTTTACGGCATGACCGGCGGCCAGATGGCTCCAACCACGATGCCGAATCAGAAAACGACAACTTCGCCTGAAGGCCGCGACGTGTCTCTGGCCGGGTATCCGATCCGCATGGCCGAGCTGTTATCCACCCTGCGGACGCCGTCCTTTATCGCCCGCACGGCGGTACATACACCGATGCACATCATCCGGTCAAAAAAAATCATCAAAAAAGCGTTCCGGCTCCAGATGGAAGGTAAGTGCTTCTCGCTGGTTGAGGTTCTTTCCACTTGCCCAACCAACTGGGGAAAGAGTCCCGAAGAGGCCTGCAAGTGGATCGCCAGTGATATGGAACCGTATTATCCTCTCGGCATTTTTAAAGACCCTGAAGAGGAGGAAACCTGATTATGGCCGACCAGAAGGAAGTGGTGTTCGCCGGCTTTGGAGGCCAGGGCGTCATGACGATTGGGCAACTTCTGGCCTATACGGCAATGGATGAGGGTAAACAGGTCTGCTGGATTCCTTCCTATGGTCCCGAAATGCGGGGTGGAACGGCCAACTGCACCGTGGTGGTTTCCGATCAGCGAATCGGCTCGCCGATTATCGGCAACCCGTTATCGGCCTGTGTCTTTAATCGCCCCTCGCTGGACAGGTTCGGCCCGATGGTTCGCCGGGGCGGGTTGCTTTTGATCAACAGCTCTCTGATTGACGTCACTTCCGGCCGCAACGATATCACCGAAATGCTTGTCCCTGTCAACGACATGGCTATGAAGCTCGGCAACCTCAGGGTGGCCAATATGATCATGCTGGCTGCCTATGTTGAGGCTACCCGTATGGTCACGTTTAAGACTCTGGGAAGGATGCTTGACGATAAAATGGGCAGTCGGAAAAAAGAACTATTGGAGATAAATCACGGGGCTCTCGATGAAGGCCGCAAATTCGCCCGAAAGTCAGCGGCATAGAGGCACAAAGATGACGCCAAAGATATCAGCAAGGCTGAATAAAATATTTGACAGTAATTCTCGCGAGCCGGGGTCGCTTATTGCCGTGCTTCAGGATATTCAGCGCGAATTTCATTACCTGCCGTGTGATGCGTTGACGGAAACGGCGAAAGCGCTGGATGTTCCGTTGAGCAAGGTCTTCAGCATTTCAACCTTTTATAATGCCTTCAGTCTGACGCCGCGCGGAGAAAAGATTATCCGCATCTGCAAAGGCACTGCCTGTCATATTAAGGGAGCCGACCTTGTTTTGGAACAGGTTGAATCGGGTCTCAATATCAAGGCCGGAGAGACCACGTCGGATTCGAAATTCACCATTGAGACTGTCAACTGCGTCGGCGCCTGCGCCATGGCTCCCGTGATGATCGTCGACGGCAAATATCACGCCAACGTCCGTTGCGATCAGGCGATGAAGCTGGTGAAGAAAGGCTGAGATGATAATCGATACCGTTGACAAACTGGAAAAACTGCGGGCCGGTAGCCGAAAAAAGCTTGCCGCTCAGAAGAAAAAAGTACTCGTCTGCCTCGGCCCGGGATGTTTGGCCGGTGGTTCGGACGAAATTCTGGCCGAGTTCAAAAGGATATTAAAAAGAAAAAAGATAAAAGATATTTCGCTGGAAGCTGTTAAGCAAACCGGCTGTCACGGTTTTTGCGCTCAGGGGCCCTTGGTGATTATTGAACCGGAAGGCATATTTTACACCAGGGTCAAAAAGACGGATGTAAAAGATATCATCGAGAAAACGCTTCAGAAAGGCGAGTTGATCGAAAAACTGCTGTATAGCGATCCTGAAAACGGAAAGAGGAAAATCGCTACATACGGGGATATTCCTTTTTATGCGCGCCAGAAAAAGATTTCCCTGCGCAATGTCGGCCGGGTCGATCCCCATCAGATAACCGACTATATTGCCGCCGGCGGTTATGCGGCCATGGCTAAAGCCTTAACCCGCATGACGCCTCAGAAGGTTATCGACGAGGTTTCCAAATCGGGATTGCGCGGCCGGGGCGGAGCCGGTTTCCCGACCGGCAGGAAATGGGCGACCTGCGCCAAAGCCGAGTCGGAAATCCGGTATGTCATCTGCAACGGCGACGAAGGCGACCCGGGCGCCTTTATGGATCGCTGCATTATGGAAGGCGATCCGCATTCGGTTCTGGAAGGGATGATTATTTGCGCCTATGCCGTCGGCTCGACGCAGGGTTATATCTACGTTCGCGAAGAATATCCCCTGGCCGTGGTTAACCTGCGGAAAGCGATTGATGCGGCCCGTGAGTACGGACTTCTCGGTGAAAATATCCTTGGGAGCGGTTTTAGCTTCGATATCAGGATAAGCGTTGGCGGCGGCGCTTTTGTTTGCGGGGAGTCGTCGGCTTTGATGAAATCGGTTGCCGGTGACGTCGGCGAACCGCGCGCCAAGTACATCAGGTCGGTTCTCAGGGGCCTGCGTGATAAACCGACGGTGCTCAACAACGTCGAATCATTTGCCACCGTGCCGGTTATTATGGAAAAAGGCGCCAGGTGGTTCACTTCGATTGGCACCAAAAAAAGCGCCGGCACCAAGGCGTTTTCGCTGGCCGGAAAAGTGAAAAATACGGGTCTGGTCGAAGTTCCGATGGGAATCAGTCTGCGCGAGATTATTTTCGATATAGGCGGCGGTATTCCCGACGGCCGCGAGTTCAAAGCGGTACAGACCGGCGGACCATCCGGCGGTTGCCTGCCTGCCGATAAGCTCGATTTGCCGGTCGATTTCGATAGCCTCACCGAGGCCGGTTCGATGATGGGTTCGGGCGGCATGATTGTCATGGATGACCGCACATGCATGGTTGAGGTGGCGCGATACTTCCTCGAATTCCTGATGAAAGAATCGTGCGGTAAATGCGTCCCCTGCCGGGAAGGGCTGTATCAGCTTTATCGTCTGTGCACGAAAGTAACCGAGGGTGAGGCCACAGAGGAAGATCTTGACCTGATGGAACGGCTGTCCAAAGTAATTCAGGTCGCTTCGTTATGCGGACTGGGACAATCGGGGCCGAATCCGTTCCTCAGTACCCTCAAGTATTTCCGTGATGAGTACCTGGCCCATGTTCGCGACAAGAAATGCCCGGCCGGAGTCTGCCGCAAACTGATTACCTACGTTATCACGGACAACTGCACCGGTTGTATGGCTTGTCTCAAGGTTTGCCCGGTGGACGCCATATCGGGAGAGAAAAAGGAATTGCATGTTATCGACCAGGATAAATGCAATAGATGCGGGTCATGTTACGCCGTTTGTAACTTCGAGGCCATTGAAATCAGATAACCAGGTGAGATATGGTACATATCACTATAAATGGAAAAGTCGTCAAAGCCGTAGAAGGGGAGATGCTCCTGGCGGTTATTCGCAGGGAAGGGATTGATATTCCCGCTCTATGCGACCACCCGGCGATTGAACCGGCCGGGAATTGCCGGCTCTGCATGGTGGAAATTACCAAAGAAGGATGGGGTGGCCGGACAAAGTATGTTACATCCTGTCTTTATCCGGTTGAGGATGGCCTGATAGTCAGCACGCATACGCCGCAGTTGATCGAGATTCGCAAAACGATCCTTGACCTATTGCTGGCCCGCAGTCCCAATTCCGAAGTCATTCAGAAAATGGCCGAGGAGTACGGCATATATAAAACCAGTTATGAAACCATCCCTGACGGCGACAACTGTATCGCCTGCTATGCCTGTACTCGCATCTGTGAAACGCTCGGCAAAAATGCTATCTCGGCGGTACTCCGCGGCCATGACAAGAAGATCGGGCCGCCGTTTGACGAACCGCCGCCCGACTGCATCGGCTGCCTTGCCTGTGCTCATATTTGTCCCACGGGTGTTATAAAGTGGCACGATAAAGACAATATCCGCACTATCTGGAACAAAGATTTTGAACTGATATCCTGCAGGTTGTGCGGCAAAAAAATCATCACCCGGGATTTTGCCGATTACCTGATCGAACAACGAAATATCCCCAAAGACTATTTTGATACCTGTGACGACTGTAAACGAGTGGAGCTGGCCGCGAAAATGGGCGGCATCGTCAATCAGGTTGAGGAGGCGGCGTCATGATGACCTTCCGTTTGGAAATCAACCCGGCTTTATGCACCGGTTGCCGCACCTGTGAATTGGCCTGCGCCTTCACTCACACAAAAAACCAAAAACCGGGTCGAAGCCGCATCTATCCGATCGCTTACGCCCCCGATAAGTATGTTCCGGTAACCTGTCTTCAGTGCGACGATCCCGCCTGCGTCAAGTCGTGTATGTTTGACGCTCTCAGGCGGAATGAACAGACCGGCGCCATTGAACGAGATATGGAACGTTGCGTCAAATGCGGGGCCTGCGTGGCCGCCTGTCCGTTCGGCTGTGCGCTCGTGGATGACGTCCACGACGAGATTGTCAAATGCGACCTGTGCGGTGGAGATCCCGCATGCGCCCGATTTTGCCCGACAAAAGCGCTGGAATACAAGAGAATCGCCTGAACCGACTTAACCGTCAAAGCCCTTTAATCCAAGCGGCGTTTTTTCCAACCGGCCTTTTCTCATGGAAAGACATTACAGGAATAAGGCAATAGCAGGCTTTTTCTATGGTTGACGGCGGCGCCAAAAGAATATAGATTTGATGACTGATAATTTATCGATTTCGAGAATAGATTACGCGGTGAGGATACAGACTTGCCCGAAAAGTTTAATACAGGCCTGAAAAGAACGATAAGGTATACCGGAGCATTTCTTTTGGCGCTGATATTCTGCGTCTTTATCCTTGTTTCCTGCGGAAAAGATAAACCGAAAATCGATCCCTCCGGTTATGACGGATGGCAGGATTACAGCTATGGCCATTTCAATTTTCATTTTTCACCCGATTCGCGCTGGCTGAAAGATAAAGAAGAACTGGCCGAAGGTTATGAGCGCTTCCTGAAAGAACTCTGCGAGGTTTTGGAGATGCCTGTTCCGGAAGATATAATTGATCTTTATGTTTATACTCCCGGCATGGAAGCGTATGAGATCACCGGACGGGACATCCCTTTTTCCACCGAGAACGAAATCCACTGGGGCGGCCGGACTCCGTATGGCTATCAACTGGCCAAGTTCCTGCTGGAAAAAAAGGGAATTGGGCCGGGCCGATTCCATGTCCTCAACGAAGGCATTCCTCACGTGCTGGATTATTCCGGTATCAACTACTATGACAAACTAAATCGGATAAACAATTCCGGCATGTTTATCGGCGTTGTGGAGTTGGGAAATAACGCCGGGTTTGATTCACTTGATTATCATATCCTGCGGTCCGAGTCGGCCTCGTTATGCGGGTATATTATGTATAACTACGGTATTGATCGACTGTTTATGCTGTGGAAATCAAGCATTGGTTGGCAGCGTTCCATCGAGACTATCTTTCAATTGCCGGTCGATGAATTCGAGAAAAGCTGGCTCGACTTTGCCCGCTCTCAGACCGACAGTCCGGACGGAACGATTGAAGATGATACCACCAAAACCATGAGGTTAATCGTAGAATGAGCGAAGATAAATGGCCGACAGGCATAACCGAAATCGGCCCCGGAAAAATACGAGTGCGCGGATATGATATCACCGAGATGATGGACAAGCTCTCCTTCGCACAGGCAGTATATCTGATTCTCAGGGGTGATCTTCCCGATGAAAAAGAAGCGCGGATGATGGAAGCGATTCTGGTTTCCTCCATCGATCACGGTGCTTCTCCGCCGTCGGTTCTGGGCAGCCGCAACGTCATCTCCGGCGGGAATTCGCTCAATGCCGCCGTGGCCGGAGGCGTCCTCGTCATCGGTGACAGCCACGGCGGGGCCATAGAGCAATCGGCCCGCATAATGCAGGAATGGGCAAAGAGAGAGGGCGATCCTGAAAAGCTGGCCGCCGAATTGGTAACTGAGTTTCGTGCCAAAAAGAAAAGGATGCCGGGATTCGGCCATCGCCTGCATAAAACCGATCCACGAACGATCAAGCTGTTTGAAATAGCCGAATCGCTTAAGTTTTCCGGTCGGCATACGGAACTGGCCAAAGCAGTAGAAATGGAACTGGAAAAGGTTAGCGGACGAAAACTACCGATAAACGTCGACGGCGCTATCGCTGCCGTTATCTCCGATATGGGTTTCGACTGGCGGCTCGGGAAAGGCTTTTTCATCATCTCGCGCGTGCCCGGCTTGATAGCTCACGCCTACGAAGAGATGACCACGCAAAAGCCGATGCGTAAACTGGGCAACACGAATTTTGAATACACCGGACCGCCGGAACGAAACATTCCTGAGTAATAAATCCGTTGCCGGTTATTGGCCTTTGATTATGAATCATTACTGCAGATTGTAGACATAAAATAGTTGAAACCGGTGGTGAGACAGCCGTCGATACCCCTCGGCAATAAGGATAAGCAATGAAAAAAACAGTTCTGCTGTCGGCAACGTACGTTTTAATCGGATTTATGGTGATCTCTTGCGGTCCGTCCGGGCGAGTCGGTTTGGATGAGAGCAGACTATGTATCCCGCGTGATTTGCAAATTGATTCTGTCGGCAACCGTTATGCAAAAATCGCTTGGGACCCCGGCTGCCCCGGTACGCGAATCATGCGCGGATTTGATATATACTTGTCGCCGGTTCCTTTAGTCGATAAATATTCCGGTCGGGAATTCTCCAACAGCATTAAACCTCATAACCATGAGCTCTATCCCGGCGACGCCGAAGGAAATCCGGATCGAGAAACTTATGAAATCGAAAATATCTCTAACGCCACCAGATATTTCGTGCATGTTCGGGCGGTTTACAACGACGGATCGTTTTCAAAGCCCTCCAACGAGATCGATTTGATCTGCTATCCCCAGGGGATACTTGAGCTGGCCGTTTCATATTCGGGCGATCAGGCCGGATTCAGTTTCGCCGAGGATCGTTATTGCCGCACTAACAACCTTGAAAATGACATTTATTTCTATCACAAAGACGGCAAAGATTTTCTTTGCTCTCCCTCGCGGTTGGGGGCAGTCAATCGTATGACCAAAATCTATCCTGCTGGCAAAGGGGTCACGCCCCCTTACCCGGAAAAACTGCAACGTGTTGGCGAAGCGTCTGAGAAAATTGAAATACTGCCCGGCCGAAATATAGTTATTGAAACCGAGGATGGCTATTATGCCGGATTGTATATCAGGCAATTGGAACGCTCGGGCGATGACCGCAGGGCAATAATCCAGTATTTCTACAGGCCGCCGGTTGCCGAACCTGTGCCCTGATCAACAATAACAAATCCGTTTAGTTTCAGACGATCGGTGACAGCCGTGATATGCGTGCCCGACCAGTAAACCCTCTTGCAGGCCGGACACTGACGGAATTCATCGTGGGTTTTATAGGTGAAGGGATAGACCAAATCCTTTATTTCTTTCTTCTCAACGGGAACGATAACGGTATTATCCTCCAGGCACCGAATAAACATCCTTTCTTTCTTGAATTGCAACCCAAAATGATTCATAACCGCCCGAAGCTGATCCGGCCACAGGTTGTTTTCAATCAAAAAGTAATCGCGAACGAGCGTCCGTTCGATCAGGCGATGGTCGCGAGTCAGGATATGGCGTTGTTCATCCAGCGAGATTTGTATAAGGTTACTGTCGGTGATATTTTTATCAAAGATGGTATCAAAGCCGCCCACCCGCAGGTATCGGGCCAACTTGCCCAGGTTGTCGTCGCAGACAAAGCGCGGTTCGATATTTATTATAGATATCATTTCAGCTTCCGGGAAACAATCGGGTTGCCTGATTCCGGTTTAGCTTTCTAACTTAATATATAGCCTGATCTAATGGTTACAAAATCAAAATCGTCTCCAACGACGGGGTGGATTATTCTCATGATAGAAACAGCTTGAAATTAACCTGAGATACATTATACTGAAACCGTTGCAGCCGATATCGGTAAAATAAGCATGCCCGCTCAGTTGGAGGATAAAATGCAAAGAACCCTTTGGCTTGCTTCTCTGATTATTGTTGCTCTCTTTTTCTTTTCTTCTTTAGTATCAGCTCAGCCAAAAATGTCTATTTCGGGGGATTATTTCGACTTCGGCTACGTTCCTCAGGAATCCAAGTTATCCCATACTTTCTGGATAAAATCGGTCGGGACAGACACCCTGAAAATTATCGACATAAAACCCGGGTGAAGCTGCACCAAGGCTCCCGTAGAAAAAAGGGAGCTTGCTGTCGGTGACAGCACCGGTGTCGAAATTATATACACGCTGGGCAGACGGGTCGGAATTTCAAGCAAGAAACCGACTATTATAACCAACGAAGGACCGACTCGCCGGAGAGTTACAATTGAAGCCAACGCTGTTCGCGCACCGGATTCCACATATCCGATTATCATAAAACCCTATAAAATTTATGTCTCGAAAGCGGGCGAGATTGAAGTGGATATGGGGGAATTTACGATAAGAAACGTTTCGCCCGAAAACCTTGAAATCAAAGTTGTCAGTCAACCTTACGGATATTTCAAACTGGACATTCCCAAAGAGGTCAAGGCCGACCAGGCGATCAAATGCAAATTGAAAGTCAACAAGGATAAATTAAAGGAAGAGTTTCAAAAGTCGATTACCATCGAGCTAAACGATGCCGCCAAAACCCGGTTTACAATTCCCGTGATAAGGCGGTTTATCGGTGTCAAACCCGGCGGCCAATCAACTTCAAAATAGCTGTAACCTCCCCGCCTGGCTCAAACTCAGGCGGGGTACAATTCATTTCTTATCAAGATTCATCATTAGGGCGTACCAGAACGGAAATATAGCTTCGCCGGAAAAGTTGGACTGGTAAAACCTGCCGTCAGGGCCGGTGAATATTATCAGATTGTAATCAATAATATATGGCTTTTCGTATCGCGTCGTGTCGATATGCGTGGAAACGCCTGAACCGATTTCGCCGGAAAATACATGGTTTATGGTTTGAGTTTTCACGGCATAAGTAAGTCTTCCGATAAGCGGCTCAAACGTCGGCCAGCGGGGGAATTCAAACAATTCCAGATGGCCGATATTAAAAATCGTATCGGGCTGATTGTCTGAAATATCATTTTTTACGATATGATATGTATTGACCGCGCCGCTTGTATCTTCGATTAAATATACAAGGGTATCAGGCGCAAATAAAGTCGGGTCCCAGCCTGAGGTGAAAAAGTCCACGGTTCCGGCGGTTTCGTTCAGCAAAAATATAGAATTATAGCGACAGGCGGCCAGCAGGCTGTCGTTGACAAACACAATCGATTCAAAACCGTCTGTCACGCTTGATTTCCACCTGCTTTGATCCGAAAGCCGGAAGTAATTTATCTTTGCCGATTCCAGAAACGCCAGGGTATTGTTATCCGGCGACAATGTCGGGCTGTGGAATCCTTGCCCCATCAGGACTTCTTCTCTAACCGGTTTTTTGGCCTTTGCCCGATAGATGCCGCTTTTGGCGGTATTCGAATTATCGGTTGTGATGTAGTATATATAATTTCGATTGGGCGTAAGCGTCGGCTCGGTTTCGATTCGATACCGATCCGGCCCGCCATTCGGCGTTGTCGGCGCTACCCCTGTATCGTTATCGCAGGACAAAATAAACGCCGCGATTATTATCAAGCCCGCAATCGCCGCCGATCGCTGATATGTCTTTTTTCCGATAAACATGCCTGAGAAGCGGAGTATTATTGCCAATTTCAAACTATATGCAGAAATAAACTCATTGTCAATTGACAATTTACCGCGTATTGAACGATTTTCGAACGACTCGCTTCACCTTTAAGCATTGACAGACCCGCAAAATGATACATGAATACCCAATTTAGTTTCTATTTTTTCCGTAGGATTCGAGCCTTTAATTCCTCATAGCTGGTGAGTTTATTCGCTCTATTTGGGTGTCGAAATGGCACAACCCATGCTCCGGTCTGGCCATGACGAACAGTATACTCAAAAGGATTGAAGGGGTCGATATCCAGTTCGAGAAGCCATGCCAGAATCTCAAAAGTACCACAACCAACAATGTAATGCGGCTGAATATCTTGAATTTGGCGCCTCAGGAGATTCCTGTCGCGCAAGGCAAAAGCACCAACTATCGATATATCAGCAACAGCAGCACCTGTTAGCTTCTTGAGGTTTATGGCCGCTACCTGACAGAGCGCTGCCTTCATCCTGTCCTTTGTAATTTCCTCATAGGCCGGAAATTCTTCCAAAATGCCCACGGCCCAAAGTGCGACCGTATGCTACATTTGATATACCGGTCCGTTTTTTAGGTGTTCTCGAAGGTCTAACCCAGGTGCCTTGTTCATGTCTTTGAGTACAAACAAAATGCGTGGATTGGCTTGACTGTAAGCATTTTCATCAAGTATACCATCCTTGCATATTTCTTCAGAACCAAGTCCAAGCGCACGGTAATGTTCTTTCCAGCTATCCCAGATTTCCATTTCTTTCTCCTTTCAATTGAAAATTATACCCCCGGCAGGACTCGAACCTGCTACCCTCTGCTTAGAAGGCAGATGCTCTATCCGCGTGAGCTACGGGGGCAATTTTTACTACCAGTAAACTAAATATTAAGAGAAAGCAAAGCCAAAGCAACAAAATAATCGGCATAAGAGGATATGTTGAAAACCCTGAGGTTACTTGCCGAAGGGTCGAAGATGCTGAGGCCGAAGGTCGAAGAAAACCTCCGATAAATAAATCGGGGTGAGAGGATTTGAACCTCCGACATCATGCTCCCAAAGCATGCGCGCTGACCAGGCTGCGCTACACCCCGAATCGACGGCTTAATCTATTTTACGAAATCATAAAAGTCAATAGACTGTGCGACCCGGCTAATCATCTTTCAGTCTTTCGGACAAAAGTTCTTTCGCCTTCAGCAGGGCTTTGCCACGGTGGGAGACTTTGTTCTTTTCTCCGAGGCTGAGTTCGGCGAATGTCTTTCCAAGCGGGGGATAAAAGAAAACCGGATCGTATCCGAATCCGCCGGTCGCTATCGATTTCCTTTCGGCAATAAAGCCTTCCGCCTGACCTTCGACCACCTGCGTGTCGTTTTCTCCAAAACATATCGCGATGACACATCGAAAACGAGCCGTGCGTTTTTCTTTGGGCACATCGGTCATTTCTTCCAGCAACTTGCGATTGTTATCATCATAAGTGCATCCCGGCCCCGCATAGCGCGACGAATAAACTCCCGGCGCGCCGTTCAGATAATCGACTTCCAGCCCCGAATCGTCCGCCAGCGACTGCAGGCCGGTTGCCTTGTATATACCTTCGGCTTTGATTATTGCGTTCTGTTCAAGTGTATCTCCGGTTTCTTGGATATCGGGGAAAATACTAAAATCAGTCGAGGTCAGTATTTCAATCCCCGTCCCGTCGAGCAGGTTTTTTATTTCCCTTATCTTATCTTTATTGTTTGTAGCGAGGACGAGTTTCATAGCGGCCATTTTCTCCTCGATGACTTTTGGTATAAATGGTGTGCGCGGTATAAGTTCCTGTTGAGTTTTACATTCAATACTTCGTTATATCCACCCGGATAATGTTATTCATCCGCCTGCCGAGAAAACGTTCGGCGACGGCGGCAAACTTATCCGGAACATCCGAAACGTAGAATTTATGATTGGTCTTTTTGCCGTTGGCTCTGAGCAAATCCTTGCGCTCAAGATATTCTTTAATCTCTCCGGCGGTAGCAGTCGCCGAATCGATCAATGTAACATTGTCGCCGACAACCTCCTGAATCATATCTTTCAGCAGCGGATAATGCGTGCAGCCAAGCACAAGCGTATCTATACCGTTTTCCTTCAATGAACTGAGGTAATCTTCCGCTATCAGGTAAGCCGCCTTGCGCCCTTGGTATCCTTCTTCGGCTAAAGGTACAAACAGGGGACAGGCCAGCGAAAAGACTTTGATTTTGGCATCGATCTCGTGAATCGCCTTCGGGTAAGAATTGGAAGTGATGGTGGCGTGGGTGCCGATGATACCGACTTTACCGTTTTGCGTGGCCGCCACCGCCGCTCGCGCCCCCGGCGCGATAACTCCCAGCATATCGATATTATTTTCAGCGGCGACCGTTTCCAGCGCTACGGCCGAGGCGGTGTTGCATGCGGCCACGATGAATTTGACCTTTTGTTCGAGAAGAAAGGCGATATCCTGCCGGGTGAATTGCAGAATAATGTCTTTTGAACGGGGGCCATACGGGTATCGGCCCACATCGCCGAAGTAAATGACGTTTTCGCCGGGAAGCTGGCGGAATATTTCGGCCGCAACGGTCAACCCGCCTACTCCGGAATCAAAAAGACCGATCGGTTTATCCCGCATCATATCCTTTCGTATTTGGCTTTAAATCTTTTGGCGGCTTTATAAATAGCCTCGGCGACCTTTTTGCGGAATTTTTTGCTGCGAAGAAGTTTTTCCTCTTTTTCATTGGAGATAAAAGCCGCCTCTACCAGTATCGAGGGCATATACACCCGATTTAGCACGAAAAAGCCGGCGTGATCGATGCCGCGTGATTTGATTTTCAGTTTTTTTCGCATTTCCATATCTGTCATATAAGCCAGATCAGCCGATTCGGTGATAAACTCCGTTTGAATCATATCGTTGAGGATAAAAGCTATGTCATCGTGGTCGTTTCTGTGTACGGCCGGGTCTTCCAGAAGGAAGGGAGCGTTTTCAAACTGGGCCACGGCGCGGGCGGCGTCGCTTTTAGCTGGCGCCAGGTAAAACACCTGTAAACCGTGGGGCGAAGTTTTGGTCGATGAATTACAGTGAATCGAGATAAACAGGTCGGCGCGGGCGTCGTTGGCGATTTTTGCCCGTTCGTCGAGCGAAACATAGACGTCTTTGGTGCGGGTCATGATCACCTTGAACTGCTTCTCCTTGCGAATAAGTTTTGCCAGTTGTTTGGCTATCTCCAGGGTTATTTCTTTTTCGCGGGTTCGCTTGTGGCGACCGATTGCTCCATAATCTTTCCCCCCGTGACCCGCATCGATTACAATAACGTCGATTTTTTCATCGGGGCCGATCCGGCCGGGCCGCGCAAGCGTTGAATCGGGAACAAATGATTTATCTTCAATGGAAATCTGCAAACGTCCCGGATTAGGCTTGAAGGTGTAATGATACTTTTCGAAGCTGCGCCTCATCCGCAATGATATCTGGGCGGAATTTTCAAACTGGAAGGCGTTAATCTTGCGGACGAGGGTTCTGTTAATACCGGCCAGTATCTTACTACGGTTAATTCGGCCCCCGGGAAAATCGAAATTCAGCCAGTTTCCTTCGCTTTCATAGACCTCGAACTTCAGTGGCGAGCTCATGAAAATTTCGATTAAGATACCGTTCTCTTTCCTGTGAACGGTCAGGTCGGTGATGTTGAACCATTCCGCGTCTATCCGAAGCGTCTGACCGTCCTCGTCCCAGACGATATTTTCCGGGCGGGCCAGATTCAACAGGGGAGAAAACGTCCCGGCCGGAACGAACAGGGCGCCTTTAATAATCTTAACCGGCAGGATAAGATTATACGCGGTCCTGTTGAAGTTGACATATGGCGAACCTGCGGAAAAGATGAAGCGATGGGTATCCAGGGTGAACTCGATTGAATAACCCGGCTGTATCCATTCGATTTTACCTCCCAGGATATCGTCCAGCTCGCAAAGATTGTAATAATATGAATCGCCTTCGCGAAGGCATTCGATCTTTGCCGTTCCACCGGAGGTCTTAACCTTGATTTCATCGGCCACACCGGCGCCGGATGACAGCAATAAAAGAAATAGACCGATATAACAGACGACCTTTTTCATCGATGGGAATTCCTCATCTTCCGTTCGATCTCCCTGTCGGCTTCGCGTTTGGCTATGGCTTGTCGCTTGTCGTATTTTTTCTTTCCCCGGGCGGTGGCGATTTCCACCTTGGCGTATGGGCCTTTGAAATAGATTTTCAGTGGGATAATAGTAAACCCCTTCTCGTTGGCGGCGCCCCACAATTTCCTGATTTCCCGCTTGTTAAGAAGAAGTCGCCTCTTTCTGGTCGGATCATGATTTTCGTGGCTTGCCATCTCGTACGGATTGATGTGCATGTTGATCAGAAAGACCTCGCCGCCTTCCACCATGGCGTAAGCGTCCGCCATCTGGACTTTGCCAAGCCGCAAAGACTTGACCTCCGAGCCGACCAGCGACAACCCCGCTTCGTAGCGATTAATAATTTCATAATCGCGGAAAGCCTTGCGGTTGGTGATAATGACCTTTATCTTTTTTTCCGGTTCCGCCATCGCCATGAAAATAGGAATGCCCTGACTCTATCGCAATATAATTATTACCCCGAAGGCGGTGCATCGGCTCTATTTAATTTCATGCCTGCGAGGAAGAAATGAAACTCGGTATCCTGCAATTCAGCCCGGCGTTGGGGCGAGTGGACGAAAATCTGAAAACGATACGTAGATATCTGATTCGGCGCAAATTCGATCTGGCCGTTTTGCCGGAACTGGCCACGACCGGCTACAATTTCGCCGATCGGAAACAACTGAGTACGGTGGCTGAAAATAAAAGCGGTAGTTCATTTCGGCTTTTTGAGGAACTGGCCGTCAAAACCGGCGGCGCTATCGTCTGGGGCGTGGCCGAAAAGGCCGCCGGGAATATTTATAACTCCGCTGTTTTGACCACTCCCGAAGGCGATCACCATATCTATCGCAAAACGCATTTGTTTTACCGGGAGAAGCTTATTTTTGATCCCGGACGTACAGGCTTTAAGGTTATTCGCTGGAGGGGGGCCAGAATCGGTCTGATGATCTGTTTTGACTGGATATTCCCCGAAGCCGCCCGAACGCTGGCCCTGAAAGGATGTCAGATTATCTGTCATCCGTCGAATCTGGTGATGCCGTATTGCCAGGACGCCATGATTACCCGATCGGTTGAAAACCGGCTGTTTTGCGCCACTGCAAACCGGACAGGACGGGAGATAAACGCAGGCCATAGTTTTATCTTTACAGGGCTGTCACAGATAACCAGCCCCACCGGGGAACGACTTCTTCGTTTTACCCGTACCGAACAAGCCTTCAAAACAGTAAAGATAAACCCCGAAATATCCGATACCAAAAAGGTGAACCGGTTTAACGACCTTTTTGCCGATCGTCGGGCCGGTTATTATACGCTTTAGCTTGGGGGAGTTGCATGGAACCCAAATCAGCTGTCAGGGCGGCCACGATTCTGGTTGTCGACGACGAACCTGAAATAACCGAAATCATAGAAGCGTTCCTTGAAAACGCCGGTTATAACGTCAGGGTGGAAAACCAGCCCCATAACGCAATTCAGTTGGCTCGCGAACTCAAACCCGACCTGATCCTTCTCGATATCATGATGCCCGGCACGGACGGATACCATATTTGCAACCAGATTAAAGAAGATCCCGATATGTCGGAAACGCCGGTTATCTTTCTCACCGGCAAGGATACCAAGGACGACCAGGGGAAATCATTCCAGGTCGGGGGAGATATGTTCATAAAGAAGCCTTTCAGTTGTGAACGGCTTCTGGAAATCGTCAATATCGTTCTTCTGTCAGTAAGAAAAGGGTAAAATATTTTATAAGAATTCCGGCCTCGAACCGGCGATTTTTATTGACATTATTGTGCGGTGCACTATATTAAGGCATGATAGTCATTAAACGATACCGCAACCGGCGCCTTTATCATACCAGCCTCAAGTCGTTTATCGTCCTCTCCGATCTGGAAGAAATGATTCGGCGCGATGAACGATTCAAAGTCATGGATACCGCCACCGGGAAAGATATCACCCTGTCCGTATTGACGGCGATAATCAGCGAGCAGGTGGGTGGCTGGCGGGACGCGGCCGGATCCAAAGAACTATTACGGGCGTTTATAAAAGCCGGAGGTAATAAATCGATGAGTATTCTGAAAAACACAGTTCTGGCGGGGATCGGATTTGCCTCGCTGACCAGGAAAAAAGCCGAGGAATTGACAGATTATCTTATCAAGTCGGGAGAGCTGACCAAATCCGAAAAGAAAAAAGCCATTATGGAGCTTATGGCCAAAGTTGAAGCCGGTACCAAGGACGCCAAAACCAAAGTTGCCAGAATTACGACTGATGTTGAAAAGGCGTTGAAGAAAATCAGCATGGCCAAAAGGACTGACGTCGAGGCCCTGTCGAAAAAGATCGACAAGCTGACCCGAACTGTTGGCAAGCTGGAAAAGAAACTGGAGTAGTAGCGTTAAACCGGCGGCAGTCTCTTTATTGCCCGGGCCCCGGTCTATCCGTAGATATCCAGCAGCGACCTGGCCATCTTGTCGCTGACCCGGATGACGGTTATATTGGCTTGAGCCTGTCTGACCGCCCTCTGCATATCCAGATATCCTTCCGGGATTTTGTCCCGATTAACCTTATCAGCCCCCTTGTTCAAAAGGGCCAGGGCGTTATGAATTGCATTGACCGAATTAATATACATAACTAAATCCTTCGCCTTATACGTCGGTATAATCTTTAAGTAATCTTAGACCAATTTTTGAACTTGCCGGTTTTGTATCCGGCGCTTAAATTACAACGACTTATGGATCAAAAAACAAATCTCTGCGGCATGACCTGTTCAGAATTGGAACAGCTGATGGTTGATCTGGGAGAAAAGCCTTTCCACGGACGACAGATTTACAAGTGGATTTACAATAATAGGGTCTTCGATTTCAACGAAATGAGCGACCTGCGCAGAAAATTAAGATCGCTTTTGATTGATAAATGCTGTATTTGCCTGCCTGAAGTTGTCGCCCGGCAAAAATCCGGCGACGGAACCGAGAAATTTCTATTTGAGGGATTGAGTCATATTTCTCACGGTGAAGGAGATTCCGCCAATACGGATACTCAGAAGAAAAACCTTTTTGAGTCGGTCCTGATTGAGGATGAAAACTCAGGCCGTATGACGCTTTGCGTGTCATCCCAATCCGGATGTTCCCTGAAATGCAGGTTTTGCGCCACCGGTTATCTTGGCTATGTGCGCGATCTTACGGTGGGGGAGATTGTTGGTCAACCGCTGGTCATTCGCCGCCTGTACGGCGATAATGCCTTTGACAACCTCGTCTTTATGGGGATGGGCGAACCTCTTCTTAATTATGAAAACGTGATGGCCTCGATTGAGATAATGACCGATTCCGCGGGTCTTATGCTGGGAGCCAAAAAAATCACCGTTTCGACGGCCGGTGTCGCGCCGGGTATCCGTAAACTGGCGGCGTCAGGCTCAAAGGTTAAACTGGCCCTTTCGCTGAATGCCGCCAACGACAGACTGCGCCGGCAGCTTATGCCGATTGCCAGGTCCTATCCCCTTGATGAGGTTATGGCCGCCGTCAAGGAATGGACCGCAGTTAGAAAACGACGGGTTTCTTTTGAATATATTTTGTTTAAAGGAATAAACGACGGCGATGACGATGCCATGGAACTGGCCCGGCTGGTTCAGGGAATTCCCTGCAAGATAAATCTTTTGGCATACAATCCGATAAACGGCGTCGAGTACGAGCGGCCCGACGACGAAGATGTTGACCGTTTTGCGAAACTATTATATCCCCGGACGCCGGCGGTCACCGTTCGTAAAAGCCGGGGAAGAGATATTGCCGCTGCCTGCGGGCAGTTGGCCGGGAAGAAAGGTTATCGATGAAACGTCAAATTAACAGTATCCTGGTCATTTCTTTTTTGATTGTAATCCTTTTCGATACCGCCCCGGCGGATAATCTTTCGGTCGGCGATATGGAGTTTGACAGGGTAAAATGGGGCATGATGGATTTGACCGTGCCGATTGACAATCCCCGGAATGATACCGCCCGAGTCAGCGTGAACATCCTGACGCTTTTTCATGAACATTATCTGTCCGGCCTGGAAAGGTTTCCGACCGACACATCGATTGCCGTCGCGCCTTTGTCCGAGGAAACGTATAAAGTACCGTTTGAAATGCCCGCTTCGTATGGCACGGCGGTCGTGCGCGTTAAAATCTATTGGCGTTTCGATAGCCCGGAACCCGACGACTCGGAGGTCGATTCGGTCGGTCAGACGTTTCGAGCTTTTCTTAAGATTCCGGAACCAGCCGCCAAATATATCAATCAAAAGCATTCCATCGGGCCGGTTTACTCGATGCTGGATCACGAACTGATTATGCTCGAATTCCCGCGCCTTCTTCTTTACCTGCGATCTCGCGGTGTGTCGTTGAACAAGATAGCTTCCACTTTTGAAGTAGAGACCGATTACGCCGAGACTATCTATCAACGCCTGAAAAACGACGGCTTTTTCCCGCTGGCCAAGGACAGCCTGGCCCCCGGGATTCTGGCCGTCACGGAACAGGAAGGGTACATCGTAAGAGCCAGATTAAACGCCGCCGTCCGAATGTTCGCTTCGTGGTATGACAGACAGGGGCATGATGAACTGGATCAAATCATGAACCGGGCCGGGGTGGATGAGTTTGCCCGTCGGCTGCCCGCCCTGCAAATGAGCATCCTCCTGAATCTGCTTGGTCACAGGTGGGTGGCTTCGGAAAGCGGCTTTGATATGGCCCGTTTCCAAAATATCGAAAAAGACCTGAAAAATCTGAATCGGCCGCGCTGGATTGTTGAGGGAGGTGAGTTTTTTCTGCCAAAGTTATGCCTGGCCGCGTTCGAAGAAGATGGAACGCTCCATTTGGCAACCTTCAGTCCCGATCCTGACCTTCCGTACGACAAGGCGCCTGTTTTTAATATGCGCAAGACGGTGGAAGAATCGGCAGGTTCAACTCCCATAATCGACGCTTCACAGATTCAGGAAATTATTAAATCGGCTGAAGAAATAAATCTATTAAATGATATCGCCGACGATCTGAGATCGTTTATCTTGACAGTGCGGCCTGAAATCAAAAAATTCAAAAGGTATCAGGCGCCATATCTGGCGGATTACGCATATCGGTTTGTGCTGGGCGAATATTTTAGTCAGCATAAACCGGATCAGGACTGGATTGATTGTGTTCGGATCAGGTATTAGCTGTGAAAACTGCGTATAGGCTTGTCATAATTCTTCTTGCGGTTTCTGCGCTTTTTGGCTGTGAACGCAAAAAGAAACTGTCCCGCGAGGAGATACCGGCCATCAAAGAAACCATCGTCGCTTTTGAACAGGTTATCAAAGCGCGCAATACGGTTTATTTTGATTCCATCATATCAGGTGATGCGGCCAAAGTCGGCACGACGCCCGAATCGGTTTT
>CAZSYD010000033.1:0-25573 GCA_964611355.1 uncultured Ignavibacteriales bacterium
TGGCTGTTCAAAAAACAGTTTCCAGATCATTATCAGGCCTGCCGCCTTTCGTAATCACCACAAAATATGTAGCGCATACTTTTAAATATGACGAAACAAACCCATTTCCGCCTATCTGATTGCAGGATAGCACAATACACGGATTTTTCAACGAAACCGGCGGTGGGCAATCCAACCTGTGGTTTATTCCCACTCGATCGTCGCCGGGGGTTTGGAGGAAATGTCATAAGTTACCCGGTTGACGCCTTTGACCTCGTTGATGATTCGATTCGATATTCGGGCCAAAACGTCTTCCGGTATCTTCGCCCAGTCGGCGGTCATGCCGTCGGTCGAAGTCACCGCCCGAAGAGTAATAACGTTTTCATACGTCCGGTGATCGCCCATAACGCCGACCGACTGAACCGGCAAAAGTACCGCAAAGGCCTGCCAGATTTTATCGTACTGTCCGCTTTCTTTAAGCTCGGAAATATAAATTGCGTCCGCCTCGCGAAGAACATCCAGCCTGCTTTCGGTGATCTCGCCGATAATCCTGACCGCGAGCCCCGGCCCGGGAAACGGATGCCGCCCGATAAAGTTTTCGCCAAGTTCAAGCCTGCGTCCCAGCGCGCGGACTTCATCCTTGAACAGTTCCCGCAGAGGCTCGATAATCTTAAGATTCATCTTTTCCGGCAAACCGCCGACGTTGTGATGCGATTTAATCGTCGCCGAAGGACCCTTGAAACTGACCGACTCGATCACGTCCGGATAAAGCGTCCCCTGCACCAAAAACCGAACGTCGCCGACCGATTCGGCTGTTTCCTCGAATACCTCGATAAAGGTCTCGCCGATAATCTTGCGCTTTTTCTCCGGGTCGATCACGCCGGTCAGACGGTCGAGAAATCTTTTTGAAGCATCAACCGGTTTTAGATTTATGCCGAGGGTTTTGTATGATTCGATAACGTTTTCGTATTCGTTCTTGCGCAGAAGACCGTTGTTGACAAAAATCGCGGTCATGTTATCGCCCACGGCCCGGTGAAGCAGCACCGCCGTCACGGTCGAATCCACCCCGCCGGAGATGCCGAGGATAACCTTATCGCTTCCGATTGTCCGGCGAAGCGAGGCTATCGATGATTCGATAAACGATTCGGTCGTCCAGTCGCCCGACAGCGCACAGACATCAAAGAGGAAGTTGCGCAGGATCTTTGTTCCTTCGCGAGTATGAATAACCTCCGGGTGAAACTGGACGCCAAAGTAGTTTTTTTCGAGGTTTGCAACGGCGGCATACGGAATGTCGGCGGTTGAAGCCAGCTTTATAAATCCTTGCGGCAGCGTATCCAGGGCGTCGCCGTGGCTCATCCAAACCTGGCCGGGAGAAGAAACGTCTTTCAAAAGCTTGTCTTCATTGATCACATCAATCATCGCCCGGCCGTACTCGCGTTTTCCCGACCGCCCAAGGCTTCCGCCCAGCTTTTTAACCATCAACTGCATGCCGTAACAGATACCAAGCATCGGCAGCGGCGACCGGAAAAATGAAGCCGGCAGCATGGGTGAGCCGGCATCCAGCACCGAAGCCGGCCCGCCGGAAAGAACATATCCCTTTATATTATGATCGAGATATGTTTTCAGATCGACGTTGAACGGGACTATTTCGCAGTAAACATTCTGTTCGCGTATCCGCCGCGCGATAAGCTGGGTATATTGCGAGCCAAAATCGAGGATTAGAATTGTTTCATGCCTTTCAGGCATCATCAAATTCCTGCTTTCTTAAGACGGTATCCTTTTTCCAGTTTGTATCATCGGTCTCGGGATAATCGACTATGTAGTGCAAACCGCGCGATTCCCTGCGCCGCGAAGCCGATTCGATCATCAGGGCGGCGACGGTGACCATGTTCCGCAACTCAATACCGGGATATGATAATTGATGGGTGAAGAAATAACGGTGGACGCTCTTATTGATTGAATTGATTCTTTCGGCGGCCTCCGCCAATCGATAACCGGAACGGACAATACCGACGCAATCCCACATCACCCGCTTTAGCGCGCGCCGGTTGTAAGTTACGATAACTCGTTCCCGGGGATGTTGCGCCGCTTCCGGATGAGGAAATTCAAGCTTGGGCGGCTCCGGAGGATATCCCGATTTGAAATCACTAATCGATCCCGCGGCCGCAAAGTGAGAGGTCGCCACCGCCTCCAGAAGAGAATTTGACGCCAGCCGATTGGCGCCGTGCATACCGGTGCAGGCGGTCTCGCCGCAAACGTACAGCCTTTCGATTTCGCTGCGGCCGTTGACATCGGTTACTACGCCGCCGCATATATAATGCGCCGCCGGCACCACCGGAACCCAGTCGCGGGTGATATCGATTCCGGCTTCAAGACAATGGATATATATGTTGGGAAAACGGCTCCTGATATAATCAGCCGAAATACTCCTTAAATCCAAAAAAACATTATCATCACCTGATTTCTTCAACTCGGTATCTATCGCCCGGGCTACAATATCGCGCGGAGCCAGGTCTTTCATCGGATGGTATTTCTCCATAAAAGCCTTACCATCGGCAGTTCGCAGTATGGCTCCCTCACCTCGAACCGCTTCCGAGACAAGAAAAGTGCGTTTGCCGATCTGAGACAATGTCGTCGGATGAAACTGCACGAATTCCAGATTGGCTATGCTCGCTCCGGCGCGAAACGCCATCGCCACGCCGTCGCCGGTGGCGATCCGGGGATTTGTGGTATGTCTATACACCTGCCCCGCCCCGCCGGTGGCCAGCATGGTTACAGCCGCCCGAAACGCTGTCCGATGCTGGTTTTGCGGGTTAAAAATATATGCTCCACCGCAATGTATTTTCCCCTGATGTTCGTATGAAATCAGGTCAATGGCGAAATGATTCGCAAAAATGGAAATGTTATTATGTTCCAGACAGTTGTTCAAAAGAGCCAGTTCAATTGCCCGCCCCGTCACATCGGCGGAATAGACAACCCGACTGTGCGAATGGCCTCCCTCGCGACCAAGCGATAATTCATCACCGCTTTTACTCCGGGTAAAATTCACGCCCATATCGATCAGTCTTTGAATGCAGGCCGGACCTTCCCTGATAATTTTTTTGACCACTTCTTCGTGACACAATCCGGCGCCGGAGGTAAGCGTATCGTTCAGGTGATCGTCAAAACTGTCGGAGGGCGACATGACCGAGGCAATTCCTCCCTGAGCGTAGTTGGTGTTCGATTCGGTCGCTTCTTTTTTGGTAATTATCGCCGTACGGCCATAGTCAGCCACTTCAAGCGCGTACGACAGCCCGGCTATACCCGAGCCGATAACCAAAAAATCGTATTGATCGCTGTTCATGCCTACTCCAAACCGATTATTCCATCCACCAGCGCACCATCGTCCGGCCGGGCCGCCAGGTTAAGACAATAAAGCGGCCGGTCAAATGACTGGTGCGCCAATTTAACCAGATCCTTGGCGGTTGTCAAATAACAGTCAGCCCCGGCATCGCCGGCCAGGTTTCGCAAATGATCAATATCTAATTTATCGTACTCATAGTGATCTCCAAACCTGTAATAACCGGACAGCTTGATCCCGGTGTCTTCAATCATAGTCAGCAGTCGTTCAAATGATCCGATTCCGGCAAATAGAAAAGGTTTGCCTTCCTTTATCCGATTCAGATCAACAGGCGCGCCGTTCAGTTCCGCCCCTTCGAAAAACAGCCGCCAGTTCACTAACTGAGCCTTGCTGTCGTATCTTTCGACTTTTGATGACAACCTCTCGCCTGCTTTATCACTACCTGCATTAACCACAAAAACGGCATCGGCTCTTTCAAGCGTTTCCGGCCGTTCGCGCAGTATTCCGCCCGGAAACAGACGCAGACGCCTCCGGCGACGTTTTTCCCCCTCGCCCGAATGATTGTTGAAAAACAGGTCTGACAAAGCTGAATTTACCACCGCAATATCGACATCCTTTTTAATATCAAGTCGCTGGTAACCGTCATCAATAATTATAACGTCAGGACTCAGGTCTTGATCGGCCAGGGCGACCATTCTTTTCTTATCCCGCCCGACGGCAAACCCGGCCTGCGGAGCAAGCCGCGTCATCATGGCAACCTCGTCTCCGGTCTGATCGACCGAATAATCATCGCCTCGATTGTAACCGATCAAACAATCGAATTTGCTTTTTCTACCGTAACCAGAGTGAACAATGACAACACTTTTGCTTTTCGCGATAAATCTGCCGGCAAGCTCGATGACAACCGGCGTCTTTCCGGAACCGCCGACGGTAATATTGCCGACGGAAATCACTTTTGCCTTCCATCCACCGGAGCAACGGGCTTTTCTGCGCCGCAGGTTCCATTGCGACAAGGCTTGATACGGAGGGGTAATCAACCGAAACAGAAACAGAAAAGGGAAACAGTAAAAGCGGTCAGCCCCGCGGGCATTGACTACCAGTTCCCAGAACCGTTTCACAACCCCAGCTCCCTTATTATTATCCGAGCTGTTTTTCGGGCAATGGAGTCCTCTGAATCTTCATATCCTGATTCAGAAACATTATCTTCCATTCGGAATTGAAGATCGCCTTTGGCAAACTGCTCAATGGCTTCCGCCAGTTCGTCAGCATTTTGAACCATGAGTCCCTGCTTTTTTTCAAGAATCTTGTCCGCCGCTTCTTTGACGTTGAAAACGGACGGTCCGAATAGCACCGGCGCCCCGGCCGTTACCGGCTCCATAACATTATGCCCCCCCAGATCGCCCAGCGTCCCGCCGACAAATGCCAGGTCTGCGCCGTAAAACAATTCCACCAGAATTCCCATCCTGTCCATAATTATTACCGGTTCCGGAAACTCTGCTCTCAACTTAATCCTGCTATACAAGACGTACGAATATTCATGCTTTTTCAGCGTTGCAAATACCTCGTCAAGTCGCTCCAGATGTCGCGGCGCCAGCAAAACCGTTATCTCATCCGGGAATCGCGAAACCGCCTTCAACGCCCGGCAGATTATCTCTTCCTCTCCCGGGCGAGTGGACGCCGCGATCAGGAACAATTTATCATCAGGAATTCCCAAAGACCTCCGGACCTCGGCCCGTTTCGCCTTCGCATCAGATACGTTGACAAAATCATGCTTGATATTTCCCGTCACGACCACTCTTTCCGGCTCAGCGCCTATGCTTATTATTCTCCGCGCATCAGCTTCCGTTCGCATGGCGAATTTTCCATACGTCCTCAGAAGCGGCGCCAGAGACCGGCGAAAAACCTTGTACCAACGAAAAGACCTATCCGATAAACGTCCGTTTGTTAGAACAAGGGGAATGTTCTTTCGGCGGCAAAAATCCAAAAAATAGGGCCAGATTTCGGTTTCGACCATAACGATCCCATCAGGCCGCAAATGACCGAATAACCGTTTCAGGGGGAAATAGCAATCGAGCGGAAAATAAAAGACCGCCTCCGCCTGCGGAAACAGCCTATGCGCAAGGGCCAGGCCGGTTTTGGTATAGGTCGAAATGCAAAATCTGATATTCGGCCTTATATCCCGCAAAGCATCTATTAAACGCGCCAACACCCGGACTTCCCCCATCGACGAAGCGTGTCCCCACAGGAGGGGCGCTTGACTGTTCTCATGCCGGGCTTGGGTATGTTTTACCGGCAGGAAGTTTTTAGGATTGATGCACCGACGCTGATTCCATTCGTCTTTCGCCTTTACTCGTTTGAAAATAAATAACGGCCGGAAGATGAAATACGCCGTATTGACCAATACCTTGTAAAGAGTCAGCATAGAGGAACCAGTTCCTGTACGGCATCAAAGGCCCGCCGTCCTGCATTTCCCGAACCAAGCTTGTCCCGAACCTGCTGCAATTCCCGAATAATTTTATCGTATCGGGATTGATTCTGCAAAATCTCTACGGCATGCGAAGCGATTGAGGACGCCGTGGCCTTGCGCTGAATAAGCTCAGGAACGATGTTCCTGCCCGCGACGATATTAACCATCCCGATTGAATCGAGCTTGATCAGCCGTCTGGCGATGCGGTAAGTTAAAAATCCGGTCTTGTATATCACAATCATCGGCCTGGTAAAATAAGCGGCTTCAATCGTGGCCGTCCCTGACGAGGTAATGACCAGATCCGAAGCGCAGATTGCTTCCGGCGTTTTTCCGGAAACGATTGTTATTTCCCGGCCGCCGATTATTTTAGCGTATATCTCTGTTCCGATGCTTTCCACCGCGGCCACGATAAAACGCACATTATTGATTTTTTGGCGAATTATTTCCGTAGAGTCCGCCATCACCGGCAACATCCGCTTTACTTCCTGAATCCTCGACCCGGGCAAAAGGGTGATAATTTTACCGTCCATGCCGGGAGCGACCTTTTCGCGACAGGTCTTTTTATCAGGAACCGACTCGAACCGATCCATTATTGGGTGGCCGGTAAACCGGGCGGCAATACCGCGCTTTTTATAAAATTTTTCCTCAAAAGGAAAAATCACCAGCATCAGGTCAACCAGTTCTCTGATAGTCCGAATCCTTTTTCCCCCCCATGCCCAGATCTGCGGAGAAATATAATATATGATCGGGATGCCAAGAGGCTTCACTCGCGCCGCCAGGCGAAGATTAAATCCGGGATAATCAATCAGAATTACCGCCTTCGGCCGCTTTTCCTTGATAAGGTTTACCGATTGCTCAAGGAGCCGGCGAAAGAAAAAACAGCGTGGGATGACTTCCCAGAAACCCAGCACGGCCAGTTTCTTGTGGTCAGCCAGAGGCTGAAGGCCCGCTTCCTGCATCAGTGGCCCGCCAAGGCCGGGTATTTCGATCTCCGGGCAAGCGCGCTTTATTTCATCAATGAGGTTTTTCCCGGGAAAATCGGCCGACGGGTCACCGGCTGAAATAAATATCGAACCGCTACCGCTCATCGGCCTTAAACGCAGCAGCAGCCCTTTGACTTTCGGTGATAATTTCCAGCGCCACCGCCAGCGCCTGCCGTCCCTCCTCGCCGGAAATCGGCGCCGGTTTGTTTTCAATAATCGAAGCCGTGAAAGCTTCCAATTCGGCCTTAAGCATATCTTTTGTCTTGTCGCCGGTCTTATAGTAGCCCAGTTTCCTGCCTGATGCTCCCAGCGGAATGCAAAGTTCTCCATCGCGCGGAGAACCGTCAAGCAATCGGTACAGATCGGCCTGCTTTTCGGTCAGATCAAGCGAAAAATACCCGGACGACTGAAAGATACGCAGTTTTCTCATCGGCCGGAGCGATATTCGGCTGGCGGTCAGATTGGCCACGGCGCCGTTTTCAAAAGTCAGCCGGGCGTTGGCGATATCCTCTGTCTCGGAAACGACGCCTACGCCGGAAGCAGCTATATGTTTAACCGGCGATTTAATTACATGCAGTGCAAGATCGATATCATGAATCATCAGGTCAAGCACAACGGCCACATCGGCGCCGCGGGGGTTGAATTCAGCCAGCCGGTGAGCCTCAATAAAGCGCGGACGAATATCATATCCTTCCAAAGCCTGTACGGCCGGGTTGAATCTCTCGATATGTCCCACCATCAGCTTGACGCCTTTACTATTTGCAGCAGTAACAATCCGGTCGGCTTCGTCAAGCGTTCCGGCAATCGGTTTTTCGACCAGCAGGTGGCAACCGGCTTCGATCGCTTTCAAAGCCGCCTCGCAATGACCGGACGTTGTCACCGCCACCGTAACGGCATCACAGTTTTTGACAAGTTCATCGGGCGACGCAAACGCCCGGCAATCAAGTTCAGCGGCCATGTCCTCGGCCCGGTCCGGTTTTATATCGGACACTCCGGCCAGATCAAGGCCGTTAATCATCTTCGCCCAGCGGGCGTGATGCCTGCCCAGAGCGCCGACTCCGATGACGCCGTATCTGACTTTATCCATTATCGTACCGTATAAAAAAAACCGCCTGCCGGGAACTTACCGTGGGTAGTCGGCTGACGCATATCGGGCTATTTTATCAATCCCCGGCTGGAATCTTTTATAAAGGTTATAATCTCTTCCACCTCGGGAATGATTTCCACATCCTCTTTTATTTTTTCCAGCGCCTGGCTGGTATTGAGATCGGAGAAAAACAGAATCTTAAAAACCTGCCGAAGGACGGCAATCGTCTCGCGAGGGAAACCTTTTCGCTTAAGCCCGATCAGGTTCAGCCCGATCACTTTCAGCGGATAACCGCCCAAAAGAGCGTAAGGGCAAACGTCGCGGGGAACTCGGAAACCGCCGCCGATCATCGAATAGGCTCCGATTTTGACAAATTGATGCACCGGCACGATGCCGCCGATAATGGCATAATCTCCGATATGAACATGGCCCGCCAAGTTGACCGAATTAGCCATAATAACATGATGGCCCAGTTTACAGTCATGGGCGATATGCGCATAAGTCATTATCAGGCAGTCCTGCCCGACGTCGGTCGAACCGCTCTCGCTGGTGCCGCGATTGATGGTGGCATACTCCCGCACGACGGTATTATCGCCGATATTGGCTGTCGTATCCTCGCCCTCGAACTTTAAATCCTGCGGGATGGAGCTGATAACCGCGCCGTGAAAGACCCGGACATTTTTGCCTATTCGAGCTCCTGAAGCGATTAATGCCATTGAACCGATTCGGCTTCCTTCGCCGATGACAACGTCATCTTCGATGATAGCGAAAGGGCCCACTTCGACCGATTCGTGCAACTTCGCCTTTGGGGATACTATTGCCGTTTTATGAATCATCTGTCCACTATGACGGCCATCAGCTTCGCTTCGGTCACCAGCGTTTCGTCGACAAACGCCTTGCCCTGCATCCGGCAGGTGTTGCGTCGAAACGACAGCATTTCCAGTTCAAACCGGATCTGGTCGCCGGGCGCCACCGGCCGGCGGAATTTTACGTCGTCGATCGACATGAAATAGACGATCTTGGATTCGGGATCTTCGACGGCGTTGAGCAACAGTACGCCGCCCGCCTGAGCCATCGCCTCGACAATCAACACACCCGGCATTATCGGGTGACCGGGAAAATGCCCGTTGAAAAACGGTTCATTAATGGTTACGTTTTTGATGGCCACGACTTTTTTCTCAGGCTCCAGGTCAATAATGCGATCGATCAATAGAAACGGATACCGATGCGGCATGATTTTCATTATGCCGTTGATATCGAGGAAAGCTTCCGATTTCTGCTTCTGGAAACGGCTGGCGATCTGTTTTTTATGATACAGCGAACGGAGTTTCTTCACCAAGGCGACGTTAGCCTTATGCCCGGAACGGGCGGCAAGAACATGACCTTTGAGCGGCACGCCGATCAGCGTCAGATCGCCGATCAGATCAAGCGCCTTGTGCCTTACCGGTTCATTTGGAAAGCGCAGAGGGATATCGTTGATTATGCCGGTTTTGCCGACAAACGCTTCGCCTTTGATATCCAGGGCGTTCTTAATCCTGTCGACTTCTACCTGACCGCCTTTGAGATCGTAGATAACGACGGCGTTATTCAGGCTGCCGCCCTTGACCAGGCCCTGGTCTTTGAGCATCTCCACTTCGGAAAGAAAACAAAACGTCCGCGCGGGAGCAAACTCCTCGGCAAACTCGTGTTCCAAGTCCACCAGAGAAGTATATTGCGTCCCCAGGGCCGCATTGGCGTAATCGATCATGAAGGTTATACGGAAATCGTCCGATGGCGTAACCACGATATCAACCTTGCGATCCGGTTCCGAATAAGACGTAGGAGTATCGACTTCGAGATATTCCTTATCCTCGTCAAATTCCCTGAATCCCGCATCCTGCAGCACCCGGACAAACGGCAGGGCCGAGCCGTCTCCCACCGGCGGTTCCGGCCCCGACATCCTTATCAGCACGTTGTCGATTCCCAGGCCGGTGAGCGCCGCCAGGACATGCTCGACCGTATATACCCTGATCTCGCCGATGGCGATAGTCGTTCCGCGGGCGATATCAACAACGTGGTCGATATCAGCCGGAATCGGCTCCGCACCCGGAATATCCGACCTTAAAAACTTGATACCATGATCCGGATCGGCTGGAATAAACGTAATGGTGCATTTTTCGCCGGTATGCAGACCGGTTCCGCTGTAACTAATTTCGCGACCAACGGTTCTTTTCTTGATATACATAGCTTGCCTAAAAACTCAAGTGCCGCAAAATAGGCAAATCGGTTTCCCTTTTCAAGGGAAAACTTCCAGCCTTAATCAACGTCTTGGCGCCTTATATCAGATATACCTAGGAAATAATTCGACAAATATTCGATATTTTCGTGTATAATAAAGATACAATTCAAGCGAATAGCCCGGCAACCGATGAATCGAAGTAATCTCTACTGTTCACCGAGTCATACGGGAGGGCGCCATGCCGCATAAAGTAAGCAAGTTCTTTTGCAGTCTGTTGACGTACGCTTTATGCTTCAATTGCGTTATGGCGGCGGCAGAATCATCAGACGCTCCCTCATCCGGAATAGACTGGCGCAGTCCGGATATCGCTCGTATTTCCAAAAGCGATTCAAAGCCATGGAAATTCGCTGTGCAGATTGCCGGTGATTTAGGCTCCCCCTTTAAGGATAAGAGATACACTGACGTAACCGGCGGACTTGGTTACGAAGCAAATATATTGGCCGCCATTACCAACCGTTTAGCCCTTCGCCTGACGTTTGGGCGTTCCGGGCTGCACGAGGCCGACCTTTTCCGCTACCAGACAAATGCCGGCGAAACCGCCCCGCTGCCGCCGTACATATACGTATTAACGGATAGAACTGAACTGTCAATCACCCGGTATTTTCTTTCGGGTCAGTTTAACGCTCCACCCCTTGATCTTTACGTTACCGACGCTTTCTTCTATCTTTACGCCGGACTGGGAGCCGTCAATCATAATACGACTCTGGTGGTAGAGACTTACAATGACTCCACCGGGGCCGGATATACCTCTGTAGATCAAGCATCCATCACCAGGTTCGCGAATACATTCGGCGGGGGGATGTTGTTTATGCTTACCCGCGATATTGGTCTTGATTTCTCGCTTGGCTGCGACCTGGTTTACGCCGGTGAGCAACCGGTATACGCCGCACAGGACTTATATTCGCACCGCAGGGCCTATAACTACGACGGCACGTTTAACGTCAAATTGGGTCTGATGGCATTATTGTAGTCTTTCTGGTCCAATTTTCTATCAAGCGGTTTTTATTTATTGTGATAGTCCTACTAAGACTGGTATTTGACGCCGTTATTCCAGCGCCCGAATGGCTTTGATCACATCGTACGGCTCTTGGGCCGTCATCAGCTGTTCGGCAAGGCCGTCAAACATAACCAGTTCCGAGATAGCCTTAAAAACCTTCAAATAGAGACTATCGTCATACGGCGGCGCGGCCATGATAAAGAAGAAATTGACCGGATTGCCGTCGATGGCGTCATAGTCGTAACCCTGCCGGCTACGGCCGAAAGCGATCATAAAATCCCTGGCCTGCATCGACCGAATATGCGGGATGGCAAACCCCGAACCGATGCCGGTGGAAGCTTTCCGTTCCCGATTGAGGAAATCAACCAGCAATTTTTTCCGGTTGCCGATTTTGCCCAGCGGGTCAAGAACCTCCAAAAGCTCCGACAACAGCATTTCCTTGAGAGTGAAAAGCCACTTGGTCGAATTACCGTTATCCGGCATCTCCGGCGGAACAGTATTCATTTCGAGCTTGATAAGCTCGGGTGCCATATGTCGTGAGATGTTAAATCCCATTGTACTATTTATCGGTTGCGACCATCCAAAAATTTATTAAAATACACCCAATGCCTTGCCCGGTCAATACCCATTCAATAAACATTTGTAATAAATCATCGTTCCCGAAAGACGGGCATCGCACTTGACATTATCTTTAATATTGGATAGCTTTTTGCGTTAAATTGCGATTTGAAATCGGTTAACCTTGGACGTCATTGTTCCGATTTTAGTATAAAAGAATATTGCCACACCGGAGAAAAGTATTTGGGTAGATTTTCCGAGTTTAAAAGAACCGTCACCTGCGGGGAACTGAGCGACAAGGAGATCGGGAAAAAAGTTACTCTCAACGGATGGGTACAGGAATACCGCAATCTGGGAGGCATACTTTTTATTGATCTGCGGGATCGCTACGGCGTTACTCAGGTTGTCTTTCATCCCGAGCATGTTTCCGGGGAAGCCATGGACAGCGCCGCCGCCTGCCGGCACGAATATGTCATCGCGGTCAAAGGCGAGGTCCGCTCCCGACCGGAAGGCACGGTTAATACAAAAATGAAAACCGGCGCTATCGAGGTCGAGTGTTCGGAAATCGAAATATTATCGGAAGCGGAAACGCCGCCGTTTGAGATCGCCGACGAAATCAACGCCAGGGAAGACCTGCGTCTTGAATACCGTTATCTTGACCTGCGCCGCAAGCCGCTCCAGGAAAGAATCCGTATCCGCCACGAAGCCGCCATGGCCGTGCGCGAGTATTTGACAAGTCGCGGCTTTTACGAAATCGAAACGCCGATGCTTATCCGTTCCACACCGGAAGGCGCGCGCGATTACGTCGTCCCCAGCCGGGTGCAACCGGGAAGATTCTACGCTCTGCCGCAGTCGCCGCAGCTTTTGAAACAGATTTTGATGATATCCGGATTCGACCGATATTTCCAACTGGCCCGCTGCCTGCGCGATGAAGACCTGCGTACAGACCGCCAGCCGGAACATACCCAGATCGACATGGAAATGTCGTTTGTCACGCCGGAAGACGTCTTCGAGGTCGCCGAAGGAATGCTGGCTTACCTCTGGGAAAAGGTTCTTGGAATCAGGATTACCACCCCTTTCCCGCGTTATACGTACCGTGAGGTAATGAACCGCTGGGGTATCGATAAGCCGGATGTTCGTTTCGATATGGAGATTGTCGATTTATCGGACGAGGTGGCCGGATGCGGATTTAAGATATTTACCTCCACCCTCGAAAAGGGCGGATGCGTGAAAGCGATAATATTTCCCGGCGGCGCCAACCTGTCCCGCAGGCAGATTGGCGATCTCGAAAATCTGGCAAAAGAGCATGGCGCCGGGGGGCTGGCCTGCCTGCTGCGCACCAAAGATGACGAAATCAAAGGCCCCGTTCTGAAATTCATCGGTCAGGACATGGCGCGGAAAATCCTTGCGAAAACCAAAGCCAACCCGGGCGATGCGGTACTTATCATCGCCGACAGGCCGCTTAAAACCGAATCGATTCTTGGTCAACTGCGCCTTCATCTGGGCAAAACCGGCGGATTGATTGATACCTCGCGCTGGGGATTTCTCTGGGTGACCCGTTTTCCGCTTTTTGAATATGACGAAGAGACCGGCGCCTTTAACGCCATGCATAATATCGTTTCCAGCCCGTGCGAAGAGGACCTCGATCTGCTGGAGGAGGGATTCGCCACAGATTTGAAACCTTCCGATCCCGGTCACCCCTGGCAAAGAGTTCGGGCCGAACAGTATGATTTGGTCCTAAACGGCAGCGAAATCGCCTCCGGCGGCATTCGTATCCATAAAAGCGAACTGCAGAAAAAGGTTCTCAATATCCTTGGTTTATCGGATGAACGGGCCGAAAAGATGTTCGGTTTTCTTCTGCGTGCGCTCAAGTACGGCGCTCCGCCGCACGGCGGCCTGGCGCCCGGTTTTGATCGCATCGTCGCTTTGATGACCGGCACCGACTTGATTCGCGAAGTTATCGCCTTTCCCAAAACGACCAACGCCTCCTCGCTTATGGATGGCGCTCCATCGGAGATCGAACCGGAGCAGTTAAACGAACTGGGGCTTTCAATCGTAAAAAAATCGGAAACTCCATGACCCTGACAGGCACAAACATAACGCGCACATTCGACCTTCATGACGTCGATCAGCGGGCTCTCTTCGGACAGAGCAATATCAACATCCGCCTGATCGAGTCCCAATTCGATGTCAAGATTGTTGCCCGCGGTGACGCGATTATCCTGGAAGGCGACAAGCAGGAAGTGGAAAACGTTATTCGCCTGCTGGGAGATATAATTACCCGGATCAATCTCGGCCATGAAATATCGGAGCAATACCTGTCATACGCCATCAGCATGGTCAAGGAGGAAGGACACGGGCCGGCTGATATTCTAAACGAGAAAGTCAACGGGCGGGCGCCGTTGTTTGTACCCAAGACCGTGGGACAAAAGGATTACCTTGAAGCTATAGATACACACGACATCGTCTTCTCCATCGGGCCGGCCGGAACCGGTAAGACCTTTCTGGCTGTGGGCCGGGCAGTTGCCGATTTGAAGGCCAAACGCAGGAAAAGAGTTATCCTGGTCAGGCCCGCGGTCGAAGCAGGCGAGACTCTCGGTTTTCTCCCGGGCGATATAAAGGCCAAGGTTGATCCGTACCTGAGGCCGGTTTACGACGCTTTGCACGAACTGATGCCGGCCGATAAAATTTCCAGGATGATCGAGTTGGGAATAATCGAGATCTGCCCGCTGGCGTTTATGCGCGGCCGGACTCTGAATAACTCGTTCGTAATCCTGGATGAAGCTCAAAACACTACCGTCGCCCAAATGAAAATGTTTCTCACCCGCCTGGGAGAAGGTTCCAAGGCGGTCGTTACCGGCGATATCACCCAGATTGATTTGGACGGGAATACCGCCTCGGGGCTGGTCAAAATCCAGCAAATCCTGACCGGTTTAAGGGAAATCAAGTTTGTCTATTTGTCCGATAAGGATGTTGTGCGGCACCGTTTGGTTCAGGATATCATCAAGGCCTATGAACGTTACGAAAGCCGGATCGGCGGAAAAAGCGGAAAAGGCCGAGGGAAAGGGGGCCGGAAGGCGAAGTAAAAGGTATGCTCAAGCCGCTTCTAAAAATAAAAAGGACGATCAAACGCCTGCTGAAGATCAAAGAGGATATCGACCCGGTCGCTTCCCGCAAACGCAGCCGCATCCTAATAAAGTACCTGATGGCCGTTGCCGGCGTGGTTTTGATTACTCTCCTTTACCCCAGGGCCGACCTGTTTGGACCTCTGGATGTTCCCCGCGAAGGAGAGATTGCCACCCAGAATATCATCGCTGATTTTCCCTTTAATATACTTAAAAAGCGGTCGGAACTGGATGAAGAACGGCAACTGGCTTTCCTCAGCACCCCGCTTTATATCAACCATAACGATGAGATTGCACAAAACGCCCGTACGAATTTCAAGCGCTTTCTAAAAGACATCGATTCCCTGCGAACGAATAAAGATAAAGAACCTGTCGACAGTATGGCCGAACATCTCAAAGAAAAATACCCGATGATATCCCCTGATTGGCTCAAACGAGCAATCCGTGCCGATTCACTGAACGAAATAGCGCGTGAACTCGATTCTATTCTTAACGACTACATTTATTATTACGGGGTGCTAAATGATCTTTCCCCGCTGCCGCCGCCGGAGTTTAACTCTATCGTCGTCCGGAAAAAACGCCGGGAACTGCTCATGGTACGCAATCAACTGATAGACCGGCAGCGCGCCTATAATATACTCCTGGATAAATTGAACGACTTGGATTCCCGGATTGATATAGACGTCGAACTTTACTATGAAATCGGCCGCCATTTTATCCTTCCCAATGCGACTTATAACAAAGAGGTAACCGAAGCGGCCCGCGACAGCGCCGTGGCGACGATTTCCAGCGTCGAAACGGAAGTCACCGCCGGGGATCTGCTCATCACGCGGGGCACGAGAGTTGACGGCGCCAGGGCCCGCCTCCTACAGACCTACGCCGGGAAAATGCAAAAACTGGCCGCCGCCAGAGGCTGGCCACAAGCCGCTTTGCCCGTCCTCGGCCGCCTGATACTGATAGGAACATTTATACTGCTTATTCTTATGTTTCTATACAATTTCCGCCCGGATATTTACTGGTCCAACAACAAGCTTTTTGCCCTGTTTATTATCATTGGATTGGAGCTGTTCCTTGTTAATTTTGTCGCCGTCCAATTGGTGCACACCGTTTACCTTTATCCGGTTGCCATTTTGTCGATTCTTGTCACGATTCTTTTCGACGCCCGCCTCGGGGTAGTCATGACTTTACTGATAGCGCTCCTTCTGGGGATTTTGAGCCGGTTTAACTTTACCATTACCCTGATTACGGCAGTGGCGGGAAGCGTCGCCTGTTTCTCGGCCGGTGAAATACGCCGGAGAAGTGAATTCTACCGTATTATCATTTTTTTATCACTGGCGTATGTTGTTATCGCCTTTGTCGTGGAATCGCTCAAACTCTCGCCCGCCGGGGACGTGCTTACCTTCTGCGGCTACGGTCTGGTCAACGGTTTCGTCTCACCGATCCTGACAATCGGAATCCTGCCGATATTCGAATCGCTTTTCGGCTTTTCGACCAATATTACCCTGCTGGAACTGGCCGATCTCAATCAGCCTTTGCTTAAACGCCTGTCAATGGAAGCTCCGGGTACTTATCACCATTCCATCATCGTCGGTACGCTGGCCGAGGCCGCAGCCAAAGAAATCGGGGCCAATCCGCTTCTGGCGCGGGTCGGGGCATACTATCACGACATCGGCAAAGTTGAAATCCCCGAATACTTTGTAGAAAACCAGTTGGGAATAAAATCGAAGCACGAATCGCTCAACCCTACTATGTCGGCACTGGTGCTGGCTTCGCACGTCAAGAGAGGGCAGCGCCTCGGCGAAGAGGCCGGCTTGCCGGACAGCGTCATTAACTTCATTAAAGAACACCACGGCACAACCAGGATGACCTATTTTTATAATAAAGCCAAGGAAATGGGCCTGCCGATCAACTCTGAAGATGAATTCCGTTATCCGGGACCAAAACCCCAGTCAAAAGAAACGGCCATCCTCATGCTGGCCGACTCTACCGAAGCCGCCAGCCGAACCCTGGATAACCCTACCTCGACAAGGATCCGAAGCCTGATTCAAAAAATTATAAATGATAAATTCAGTTCCGGCGAGCTAACCCAGTGCGATCTGACTCTCAAAGACCTTAACGATATCAGGGAAGCTTTTGCCTTAATTCTAATTGGCGTCTTCCATCAGAGGGTAGCCTATCCCAAAGAGGAGGGAAAAGAAGTAACGTAATGGACGAAAGCCGATTATTCTCCGGTCAGCGCGGCCGACTTCCCCGCCGGAAAGCGATCGCACTGGCCGATATGATCTTGAAAGGCGAAAAACGGAAACTGCCGGTAAATATCGTTTTTTCCGACGACAGGCACCTGAGAAAGCTCAACTACAGATTTCGAGGGAAAAGACATCCCACCGACGTACTCGCTTTCCCCACCGATCCTGACCTTTATATTCTCGGAGAAATCTATATTTCGATCGATGCCGCGCGACGACAGGCCAGGGAGTATAAGGTAACCATTGGTGAGGAAATACTGAGACTCGTCTGCCATGGGACGCTTCACCTCTGCGGTTACAACCATCACCGCCCAACCGACACTGCCCGCATGAGAAAACGCGAAAATCATTACCTGTCCGGGTTTGCCAAAAATGTTTGAACTGGCAATATATTTGGCGATAGCGGCAATACTGCTTCTTATCGGATACGTTGTTTCTGTCCTTTCCAATGCCGTTTATATCGACCCGGAAGAGATTGGGACGATCTTTCCGGAGCTGTCGGAAGGCCGAAAACGGCAACTGGAAAAATTCACTTCTGATCCCCGGGCCATCTTTCAGGTAGCTTTTCTGGTAAGGATAACATCAGCCATCGGGCTTGGCATTCTTGCCCAGATAAGCGCTCAACAGATTACAAAATTTGGAATTTTGCCTGTTCCGACCGTATATATCATGGCGTTTGCTCTCTTCTGGGGAGCCGCAATTACAATGTTTGTTTTTCTGCCGCGCCGAATCCCGCATCAAAAGGCGAGAAGGCGACTGATACGTTTTCTCCCACTCATCAACCTGATACACCGCCTTAGTTCACCCGCCGCGACCGTCATGAAAAAAATCTCCTCACCCAGAGAAACCAAAGAGATACCCGAAGATCAAAAGGATGACATCGTGGAAAGGGCGATCGAAACCCTGGCTGAGTCGGCCGGAATAGCAACTCCCATAATCGAGGAAGATGAAAAGGAGATGATCCACCAGATCTTCCAACTCGATGTTACCAAGGTTGAGGAAATCATGATCCCTCGAGTTAATATAATCGCTTTTGAGGAAAACACCGGTCTCGACACAATCCGGGAAACAACCAAACAATACGGCTATTCCCGTTATCCCGTTTACCACGAAACGATTGACAATATCCTCGGCATCCTAAAAGTCAAAGACCTTCTTCAGCTAAGGGAAAGACAACAGGAGGATTTCAAACTGACCGACCATGTGCGAGAACCGGTACGCGTCGGTAAACACAGAAAAATCGACCAGCTTCTGGCCGAATTCAAAAGGGCCAAGACCCATATGGCGATTGTGCTGGATGAATTCGGCGGCACCGCCGGACTGGTAACCCTTGAGGATATCCTGGAAGAGATCGTCGGCGATATCCACGATGAAGACGATACCGGAGAAGAACCGGATATTATCCGGCTCGACGACGGGAATCTCGAAGTCACCGGGTCATGCCCGTTGGAAGATCTGGTAGAAAAGCTGGGTTTTGAACTGGAGCAGGAAGAGTTTGAAACCGTGGGCGGCCTGATCTACGATCTGGTTGGTTCGGTGCCGATTGAAGGAACCACCCTCTCGTGGAAAAACAGAAAAATCAAAGTCCTCAAGGTAGATGGCCAACGTATCAAAAAAGTACTGGTTATTCCCATAACCTGAGCGTCTGAAGCGACAGTATCAGAGGCTAAAGCGAAAAATAATACAACTTAAAGGGACTGACGAGCGTAGAAGGTATGGTAATGATTCTGGAACTGTCGAGGGAACGGATAGTAGAATGTTAGTGTAATATTGGCTTGAATAGATATTTGGGCAATACTAAAAAGTAATAAAAATATAGGGAATAGCTTGACAAAAGGACAATTTTTGTTTATTATATATGGTTTTCCGGTTTTTGGAGGATAATACTTGGGCTCGACAATAAATGGCCGCAGTCGGCGTTTTCTATCTTCTCTTCTCTTTGCCGTTTTATTCATATTGGTCGGCGTAATCATAGCCTCCATGCTTGATCTTCCCGCAACCCCTGTGGCCGGGGAACGTCCTAATCCCATCGAAAGCGCCACGCTGACTGATCGGCCGGAGGATTTTTCAACACCGTTTATCAGGGTAGTGGCTATGGCCCGGGATGCCGTGGTGAATATAACCGCCGAATCGGAAGGCAGTTATCGAGGAACCCGTCTTGACGAATATTTCCGTTTTTTCGGGCTTGGTCGTCCCATGACGCAGCGTTCATACGGCACTGGCTTTATCTTTCGGAAAGACGGTTATATCTTGACCAATAACCACGTCATCAGCGGCGCCGAAAGGGTACAAGTAACCCTGTCGGATGACGAATCTTACTGGGCCAAAGTAGTCGGCACCGACCCGGCTACCGATTTGGGCGTGCTGAAATTCGAACCAAAGGGAGATGTGCCGATTATCCCTTTCGGGCATTCGGATGAACTGCAGATCGGCGAGTGGGTCGTAGCTATCGGCAACCCGTTCCCGCAGCAAGGACTGGACAGAACCGTCACCGCCGGGGTAGTTTCGGCCAAAGGGAGGAAAAACCTTCGTTTTGCTGACGGCAACGTGATATACCAGAATTACATACAGACCGACGCCTCGATCAACCCCGGCAATTCCGGAGGGCCACTTCTCAATCTCCAGGGTGAAGTAATTGGAATTAACGCCGCCATATCCTCACCAACCGGCGGTTCGGTTGGAATAGGCTTTGCTATCCCGATCGATTTTGCCCGGGCCGTTGTCCCGGACCTGATCGCCCATGGAGAAGTCTCCCGCGGATGGCTGGGAGTGTCCGATATTCGCGATGTGCCCAGGGAAGTATTGGAGGAATCGCATCTTTCGACGTCCGCTATTACGTTTGACAAGGTTTTGCGCGGTTCTCCGGCGGCTGCCGCCGGGCTGAAACCACTTGATATAATATACGTATATGACGGCAAAACATTCGAAGACGCCAATGATTTCCGTTTCCTGGTGGCCACCACGTCGATCAACAAAAAGATTGAACTGAAACTTATGCGTAGCGGCAAACCCATGACGATCAACGTCGGCATTGGCGACCGTTCGGAGGCTCTTCGCGCCATGCAGTCGCCACGGCAGCTTCCCTATTCGGACGAATACTGGCTGGGAATGGAGGTTTCCGAATGCACGCCGGAACTGGCTTATCGACTGGGGGTCGATTGTCATGCGTCGGGCGGGGTTATTGTTACCAATGTGATTCCCGGGTCACCGGCATATAACAGAAATGTCATGCCCGGCGTAATTATTGTTGAAATAGATAAGTATAAAATAAAAGACCTGAGCGATTACCGCGAGGCGGTAGTCAACATGAAAAACAGAAAGAAATCGATCTCGTTTATCATCTATGATACTGAGGGGAATACCCGATGGGTTGGCATCGACCCGCGCGGTTGATTCCCACGTTGTTTTTGATAGATAAAGGAGGACGCAAAGGGTAAGTGGCTAAACAGTCAAGACGGTATCGGGACGAGGATCGTTCCCTCGACCTGTATCTCCGTGAAATAGGTGCAACGCCTCTCATTGACGCCAAGGAAGAAGTAAGACTGGCCCGACTTATCCGTCAGGGCGATCAGAGTGCTTTGGAACAGTTGACCAAGGCTAATCTGCGCTTTGTCGTCAGCGTGGCCAAAAACTACCAAAATCAAGGTCTCTCCCTGGCTGATCTGATAAATGAGGGAAACATCGGCCTGATCAAGGCCGCGAAAAGGTTTGATGAGACCCGCGGCTTTAAGTTTATCTCATATGCCGTCTGGTGGATTCGGCAGGCGATTTTACAGGCTCTTGCAGAACAGAGCCGTATCGTTCGCCTTCCGCTCAACCGGGTCGGCACTCTGCACAAGATCGGAAAAATCTCCTCCTCCCTTGAACAGACTTACGGACGAATCCCGTCACCCGACGAGATCGCCAAGGAGCTGGAGCTTTCCGAAAGCGAGGTGTCTGATACGCTGAAAATCTCCAACTCACATCTTTCGCTGGATCAGCCCTTTTCCGTATCAGAGGACAATTCCCTGATTGATATCCTCGAGGATGAATTTCAGCCGGGCCCGGATGAGGCCCTTCTGGATATGTCCCTTCGGCTGGAGATAGAAAAGGCGCTCGACACGCTGACGCTTCGCGAGGCCGAGGTTATCAATCTTTACTTTGGCCTGCGCGCCGAAAAAGCCCTGACGCTGGAAGAGATCGGCGCCCGCTTCAGCCTGACCCGCGAACGGGTTCGTCAGATCAAGGAAAAGGCTATTCGTCGTCTTCGTCACGCTTCCCGCAGCCGATCGCTTCGAGCCTATCTCAGTTAGGAGATAGTAACCGGGAAAGAGATATCACGTTTTTTCTACAAGCCCCGCTCGATGCGGGGCTTCTTTTATGCCATGACATTATTATTAAACATCAACATAAATTAAACATCCGGGTTTGTATTCCGAATAGGGGCTTGCGCGTCCAAAATATCGCATTATATTGACGAATGCTTTGAACTTTTTTGTTTCGAAATTGTTATATTAGATGGAAAAGGTGTCCTATAAATCCCACTGGGCCATAAGCCCCTCATGGCCCACCGTCGGGCGCAGCTTGTACATGCAACATGAAAACCCGACGTACGGCGGTCGCTAGCCTCCCCCCCTGCCTGCGACCGCCTTCTTTTAATGCAACCCCGCATTGTTTCTTCTCTCACAAATGTCCTTGTTCATCATTTTTTATCCGGGAATAAAGCCATTGACCGCGGTCCGCACAGGTCATATCATGACATAAATGAGTCGGACTTTCCTTTACCTTTCGCTGGCGGTCGCCACCGTAGCGGTAAGTTGGGCGGCTATTTTTATCAGGATGGCCGACGCCGATCCGATATCGATCGCCTTTTATCGCATGGCTTTCTCCACCCTGCTTTTTGCTCCGTTTGCCGCAGGAGGAATAACGGAAAGCCTGCGCCGCCTGTCCCGTCTTGATCTCGCAATGCTTACCGGTTCGGGAATTGCCCTGGCGCTTCATTTCGCCTTCTGGATAGCGTCGCTTTTTTACACTACCGTCTCCAACTCAGTTATCCTCGTCTCCACGCAACCCTTCTTTATCGCCGTAATAGAGGGTCTTATCTGGAAGGAAAAAATCTCATCCCGGGCGATCCGGGGGATGATTCTGGCTTTTGCGGGAATGGTTATCATTTCGCAGGCCGACTTTCGGCTTGAAGGCAATCATCTGCTGGGCGATATCCTGGCGCTTATTGGCGCCTTTTGCGCCGGAGCCTATCTTTTGCTTGGCAGAAAACTACGCCAAAAGCTGAATAACAGGCATTATGTTTTCCCGGTTCACCTGATCGCTGCGCTAACCCTTTTGATAATCGTCCTCTTCTTCGGCTCACCCCTGACCGGCTTTCCGCAAAGGACCTGGATTTTGTTTTTCCTTTTAGCGCTGATTCCAACTGTAATAGGACACAATTTATATAACTATCTTCTCAAATTCATCCGCGCCCATCTGGTAGCAATAACGATTCTGGGCGAACCGATCGGCGCCACGATTCTGGCGGCGCTGATATTTGCCGAATATCCGCCGATACCGACCTATATCGGAGGCGGTTTGATTATAACGGGTATCCTTCTGGCGCTGGCCATAACGAAAAGAGATGTTGTCGCTGCCGAAACCGCTTGATTTTTCCGATCTGTGTCATAAATTACCAAGTCTGAATGCGTGAGTAAAATGGGGCTGTAGCTCAATTGGGAGAGCGGTACGTTCGCAACGTACAGGTCGTCGGTTCGATCCCGATCAGCTCCATTTTGTGATGTATGCGAATCCGCAGGTATGTTTGTTCTCGACCTTCGGAATAATACCTGTGGCTTATTCGGCTGGTTATTTTATACGGGAACGATTGGCGCGATAAGTGTCGTATAACTTATGAGGGAATAGCAAAAGATTGGACTGATACCGGCCGGCTGTCTTACGGGTCCTGTACAGCGGCTGCCTGCCGAACCCCGTCAGGACCGGAAGGTAGCAGCGGCAGGCAACGCAGTCGTGTGATGCAGTTTCGCCTGTCGAGACCATCCGGCCGGTATCAATCCAACAACACCGACCGGTAATCCCGGTTTTTTGATTATGGCTTATCAGGTGCTGGCATTAAAATATCGACCCCTCATCTTCGAGGAAGTTATTGCGCAGGAGCATATCACCAAAACGCTTGCCCGCGCCGTCGAAACCGGCAGGGTGGCGCACGGGTACCTGTTTGCGGGGCCGCGCGGCACCGGCAAAACCACCACGGCCCGTATCCTGGCCAAAGCTCTCAACTGCGTTGAAGGCCCGACACCGACTCCCTGCAACAAGTGCCCGATCTGCAGGGAGATAATGGCCGGATCGTCGCTTGACGTTCTTGAAATCGACGCCGCCTCGAACACAGGCGTCGACGACGTCCGCACCCTGCGCGAAAATATCCGCTACCTGCCGACATCCGGCAAAAAGCGAATCTTTATCATTGACGAAGTTCACCGCCTTTCCGGATCGGCCTTTGATGCTCTTCTGAAAACGCTCGAAGAACCGCCCGATCACGCCGTTTTTATCTTTGCCACCACCGAACCGCACAAGGTTCCGCAGACTATCCTGTCGCGCACCCAGCGCTACGATTTCCGCCGGATTAAAACGACCGAACTGGTGGCGCACATGAAAAAACTGGCCGAACTGGAAAAAATCGAGGTCGAAGAGGAAGCGCTTTATCTTATGGCTCGCAAGGGCGAAGGTTCGGTGCGCGACGCCCTTTCGCTTTTTGACCAGATGATTGTCCTTTCCGAAGGCAAAATCACCCGGGAGGTAACGGCTCAAACATTGGGTATTGTCGACCGTCGGCTTTTCGTAAAACTACTTGGGATTATAGCGGCCGGAAAGACCGAACCGGTTTTTGAACTGGTCGGTTCGCTTTTTGATTCGGGAGCCGATATTACCGAATTTGTCAACGATTTTATCGACTACCTGCGAAACCTGCTAGTGCAGAAATCGGCATCCGACCCGGACATTTTTCTCGACGTCTCAGCCCGGGAGAAGGAAGCCCTTGTTACGCAAACCGCTTATTTCACCGAGGCCGACATCCTGCGGATGATTCAGATTCTTTCCGAGCTGTTGTCGGAACTGAAGCGAGGTTACGACCAGCGGATATTCCTTGAAATCTGCCTGGTACGCCTGACCCGGATGGAATCGAGCATAACACTGCAGGAGGTGATCGAAAGGCTCAATCGACTGGCGACCGCCGCGAGCGGGGGTCAGCCGCCGGGTACGTCTTCTGCGCCGAGGTCGCTGTTCAATAATGTAAAGCCTGCATCTCCTCCGTCGAAATCGGATTCATCAGGGTATCCTGCCGCAACCGGAGCCGATTTTCATCACCCCGCGCCGCCGCCGGCAACCGATCAGGGAGATATGACGCTGGAATCCGGCAAGCCGCTCAATCTTCCCAAGGTGCAGATGAACTGGAAAAAATTCCTCGATTCTCTTAAAAACCGCTCGCAGATGCTGGCTTCGATGTTAGCGATGGCGCAGGTTCGTTCGGTGGTTGATAATAAAATCACGGTTGCTTTCAGCGCAAACGCCGGTACCAACAAACAGGTAGCCGAAAAATCGGACAATTACACCATCATTACCGACACGCTGCGTGAATTTTTCAAACTGCCCGTCCGCGTGGAATTTATATTGCTTGAGGATGAGCAAATACCCGCCGCAGGCGTGGATATGACGGAAAAACAGCCGGTCAACGCCAATGACCTTTTTGAAAAAGACCCCGGACTGAAAAAAATGGTCGAACAGATCGACGGCGAAATTATAAGTCGCAAAAAAATCAAAGAATAGAAATACAGGAGGCAAAGATGGCCAAAGGTATGGGCGACATGATGAAACAGGTCGCCAAGATGCAGCAGAAAATGGAAGAGGTACAAAACGAACTGGCCGCAAAAGAAGTCGAAGGATCCGCCGGAGGCGGCATGGTTAAAGTTAAAGCCAACGGCAAACAGGAAATCCTTTCCATAAAGATTGAAAAGGAAGTCGTCAACCCTGACGACGTTGAAATGCTGGAAGACTTAATCCTCAGCGCCGTCAACCAGGCGCGCGAAAAAGCGGCCGAACTGCAGTCTCAGTCGATGAGCGCTCTGACCGGCGGCCTGAACATTCCGGGGTTACCATTCTGATATGTTCCAGTCATCGGAATCACTGGCCAGACTGGTAACGCTGCTTTCCCGCCTGCCGGGAGTGGGAAGAAAAACCGCCGGCCGTCTGGCTTTTCATATTCTCAAAACCAGCAAGGAAGAAGCCGGAGAACTGGCCGAGGCGATACTGGCCGTCAAGGAAAAAGTCGGCGTTTGTTCAATATGCTGCAATATCTCCGAAACCGACCCTTGCGCTGTATGCACGGACGAAAGAAGAGATCGGTCAATTATCTGCGTCGTCGAAGAAGCCAGCGACGTGGTCGCCCTGGAAAAGGCCGAAGATTTCAACCCGCTATATCATGTCCTTGGAGGGCGGCTCTCGCCGCTTGACGGAATCGGCCCCGACGATCTGAA
>CAZSYD010000034.1:0-24461 GCA_964611355.1 uncultured Ignavibacteriales bacterium
CAATTACGTAAAATGTATATTCCTGCTCTTCCGTCAGGCCGCCCACAATGACACTGTTCGAATCGCCGTCGACCTCGACCGAGTCGGGCATAGTCGGCGGTTCGGTATCATAACAGACAAAATAACGATCAATGTCAGCCGGATCCCTCAACTGCCAGCTGACCTGAAGAGACTGCCCGTCGCCTGCATCAATGATGGAAGTTACCCTGACCGGGGGAGGAATCAATTCGCGAGCCACACCCTTGATACAGAAATTGGCCGTACCGTCAAAATCATACAGGTCCAGCCAGACCGAGCCACTGTCATAAAAGCTCTGGCCGGGTTCGGAAGACGACTCCACAATCACTTTGGCATTGGATCCCAAAAGCACCGGGATATTCGAGGTGCAGTCGTACGCCTGGCCGCCCGCCGAAAGCTCCAGATAAATATAAAAACTATCACCGGCCGTAAGCGCAATCGGGACATCAAGATCAACGGTGTGGAAACCCAGACGCTCAATAGAGCCGCTTTTTGTCGCCAACTCGTCCAGCAGATTATCGCCATCGAAGCGGCCATAGATTTTCACCGTATAGTCGATGTTATCAGCGGCGATATAAAAGTTGACTGCCTCAAGTTCCTGATCGCGGGGCGGAACAAAAGCGTTAAACGCTTCGCTGCAGCCGGTCTTGGTATCGCGCCAGCCATGATAATCGTGGTAATAAAAATAAGTGTAGTACCAATCCATCGAAACGACGTTCTGAAACGAAACCGCCCCCATCTGCGGGTCCTGGCAACAGTGTTTATCGTAATATGAAATCCAGAAAAAACCGTCCTCTCCCCAACCGGAACCCCAGCTGTTCTTGCACAACCACGCGCCGGGCTCCGGCGCCTGCGTAACCTTCTTGTCATCCCAACCCACAATGGCCACAGCGTGGTTAGGGCTGTAAATACTGCTTGGCGGTTGATAGTGCACATTATTTACCATATAGCCGTTGCTATAGCACATGGCGGTACCCAGAACTCCCTCGGTCATAAGCTTGTTCTTGATCGTATCTATATCGCTTAAATCCGCTCCGGCGACGTACCATTCAATATCCCGGATATAGAAATGGTGGTAGTCGATATCATACCGAGCAGGCGGCACTGAATATGACTGGCCGTCAATATCGCGCACGGCTCCCTCGCCCCGCGAGAGATAAGCGGACGTAACCATGTAATCGCCCCCTTCGTGAACGCTCAGGCCGCCGAAAGGCGGATCGATATCATCGTTATTATGATCGTTAAAACCGTTCCACCAGTCGAGATGGTACTCCGCCAGATTCGGCTCGCCGCTCTCCCCGGCTGATGTCCAATTGCCGGTCATCAGCAAATTTCCTTCCATGGCGGCCATGGCCCCGTGCGTCCAGCAGGTACCGCCGGACTGGCTTTTAACCGAACTAACGTAGTTAACGCCGCCGACATCGCGCAAATCAAAGCTTTCCGGCGAGTTGGAAAATGCAATTCCCGGAATGGCGGTTACTATAGCGGTCCAAATAATCAATTTCGTTTTATACATATCGCCTCCGACGATTGGCTGACCCGTGCGCTGTTTCTAAGACGTATAAATCGCGGATCTATCCAAACGCCTTTCTTCTTTAATATACTATGAACATTTCCTTCGTCAAGACAGTAATAATCGGGAATTACCGGGAATTCATCGGGGAGACATTACATTTACATAATCATAAGTAGAATCTTTGTTAATGCACATATGCCTCTCCGCCTTGGCATCATACCATTTGTTTTTTCGAGGGAAGTCCATTCACTGTTGCAGGGAAAAAGAAGAAAATAAAGCAATAAGGAGTTCCTCCCTCACAAAGGAACTCCTTATCCCCACCTCATTAGTACCCTTCACCGCCATACAGAGTAACTAACTTCATTAAAAAGTTAAACAAAATGTATGCCGAATATCAGGCTGGTTTATAAACTATTGCAATCTATTTATATGAAAGACGTTAGGCGGAACGCATAAGTTTCGGCAGGCTATTAAAATGATTTTAGCAATCGCATATTTTGCGATATGTGTTAATGACAAGCCGCCCGCTAATAGGTAACTCGTTGTAAGTATATAATATAATGCGATTCACAAAAAGCGCAACCTAATAATATAAAACATATAAAAACGCAGTAATTGCGCTTCATCGTTGCATGGGCAGGTGAACCGACATTTTATGAAGATTGTGGCAAGCTTCCATGACCGCTTCCGAAAAGACGGGATGGGCAAAGATCAGTGAACCAAGCTCGGAGACGGTCAGGCCGCGATTGACAGCCAGCGCCGGAGTATGAATCACCTCGGTGGCGTGCGGGCCGACGATATGAACTCCCAGCAGCCTGTCGGTCTTTTTATCACCGATGACTTTCACCTCACCGGCTATTTCGCCTTCGGCATGAGCCTTCCCTAATACGCGCATCGGGAATGATCCGGTGACAATATCATATTTTTCCGCCGCCTTTTCTTCGGTCAGCCCGACCGAGGCAACCTCCGGTTGAGTGAATATCACCGATGGAACCCCGAGGTAGTTTATTTCCTGTTTTTGGCCAAGGCAGTTATCAACGGCGACCATTCCCTCGGCCACGGCGGTATATGCCAGGAGAACCCGCCCGGCCACATCGCCGATGGCGTATATGTTGTCCTCCGAGGTCCGCATGTAATCGTTGACTTTAACCGAGCCGTTATCGTTCAGTGTAACGCCAGCTTTTTCCAGGCCGATTCCATCGGTGTTAAAAGCCCTACCGATTGAGACGAGAACCTTTTCCGCTTCAAGTGATTCTCCATTTGACAGGATGGCCCTGATGGCGTCACCGGATGGCTCGAGCCGTTCGACTTTAGTACCCGTATGAAGTTTAATTCTGAGCTTTTTCAACTCGCGCGATATGATGCTTGACGACATCACATCCTCCATGGGGAGAGCGCGCGGCATCGTTTCCACCATTTCCACTCTTACGTCAAGATAAGCCAGCATAAAAGCCCATTCGCATCCTATAACGCCGGCGCCGACGATAATCATTGACGACGGCAACCGGTCAAGCTCAAGAAGATGGTCGGAAGAGAGGACATTCAATCCGTCCAGCGGAAAGGCCGGAATATTGACGGAACGGGAGCCGGTGGCGATGATGATATTTTCGGCTTCAATTTCATCCTCGGTTTCATCATCCCGTTCAATATGCACTATGTTTTTTGACGCAAGACACCCGGAGCCGTGGTAATACTCGACTCCATAATTCTTGAAAAGCGTTCTTATACCGGATACCAGGCCTGATATAATTTTATCCTTGCGAGCCAGCATTGCCCGCCAGTCGATAGTCGGCGGCTCGGAGAGATTGATACCAAAGCTGTCGGCATGTTTCATTTTCTGATAAAGTCGGGCTCCGGCAATAAGCGACTTTGAAGGGATACAGCCCCGATTCGTGCAAACGCCGCCGAGGGCATCCTTTTCGATAACGGCAACTTTGGCTCTTTTCAGCGCTGCGCGTATGGCTGCCGTATAACCGCCCGGCCCGGCGCCGATTATGGCTATATCGTACTTTTTGATGGTTCCGCTCCTTTTGGAAGTTTACGATTTATGAAAAAATAATACGCTACCGACCTTCGATTCCCAAGTAATTAACAAGGAAAGAACCCGGCGGACGGGCGGGATTATTTTCGGCGACGAAGACTACTTGCTTCCGGTAAGAGTAACGATTACAACCAGCGAATCTATCGTGACGCTGAAGTCATTCCGCGGGATAGCCGCCGGATAAATACTGAAAATACCGCTTTCCAGGATATTTTTGATTTCCTCCACGCAGGAGGTATACTTTACCGATTCATCCCAGTTGATAACTTTGGAACCGTTAGCCGGTATGGTCAGTCCCGTGAAGAGCACCTCAATGCCGCCATCAATGGCATCGTCAATTGTACTCCAGTTACTTGAGGTATCCGGATCAATAAGCAACTGGAAAGTGACATCCGAATTCAGGTTGTTAGCTACTGACAGGTAAAAACCCACGTTGTCAATATCCTTGATTTTGTCCTTATATTCCTCGAAATCTTCATCATCATTAAGGTCAACTTCCATTTCACTCTGATCGAAGTCGTTTTCGGTGATGGTGACCGGATTCGGATCGGGGACAAGCTTGACGGTTATAACGGCGGTGCCGGTTACAATGCAACCGGCAATAACGGCCATTACGGCCAATGCCACTGAGATAGATATAATATGCTTTCTATTCATTACCAGTCACCTCCTACATAGCGCCAAAGTAATAGGTTATTCCGGCGGTAACCTCAACCGATTTTTTTGATGCCGATCCTTCGGACGAAGCGATGTTGGCTCGCCCGCGCACGTCAACGTCAAGATACGACGTAAGCCCCAAAGCGACCCCGAGCCCGAGAGACCACCCTGACTTGTTTGTCGTCTCGTCGCCGTCCCGTTTGGTATTATAGACTGCGCCGCCCAGCAACAGATACGGTTTGGGGCCGATGGCAGCAAGACCGCCGCCGAGAATAAGATCGACGCCATAATGTTTTATCGAGGAACCCGCCCTTTTGCCGACACCGACAATCTCTGCATCCCCGTATCCGCCGATAGTCAGATTCGGCTCGAGGGCCAGCGGTCCCGGCAGATTAACACGAGCCCTGACTCCTGCCAAATACCCCGATGCCTGATCTTCCTGCACAATCGGATATAGAACGCCCCCGAAAACCCCAACCCCAAAAGGTTCAGCGTAAGACACCGGGGCGATGATTATGACCAAAAGAAAAACCAGTATGATCGTTTTCCCCATTTTCTCTCCTTAAATAAAACGTATTCTGTTGCCTGATTATAACCTGCCGATACCCGCGGGTCAACTTCTAAACAGCTTACACCGCAAAATAGGCAAATGTTCCGGCGCGCATAACGGTATCACAATAATGAGCTTTATCGGGACAGCAACAATGGTAAATTTGTTCAAGACTGACCGCAAATCGGTGGTTTTATAAACCAAACTTATTTTTTCTTGCATACTAAACCGGCGCCGACCCTTATGGTTCTCGTAATGCACGCGATGGCAATGACTTACGTAACGCGGGCAATCTTTATTTTTTTGCTCCTTTACGATTTTTCGGCCACAAACTACTTGACAGGCCTGCAAATCGTTATAATATAGGCATACTTTACTAAACTTTTTAAGAGTCTATAATAAACTAATGAAGCCGAGGATTGGACAGAAAATTAAAAACCTCAGACTGGCCGCCGAACTGACCCAGTCAGAGCTGGCTGACCGGGCGCAGTTGACAAAGGGATTCATATCCCAGGTTGAAAACGACCAGACTTCCATTTCGCTCGACTCGCTGGTTGATATCCTTGAAGCTCTGGGGATAGGTCTTAGTGAATTTTTCGCCGATGACGGCGAGGGCGACCGGATAGCCTTTACCCCATCCGACAGAATATCGCTTCCGGGAAAAGGAGCCAGGGTTTTTGACCTCCTGGTTCCAGGCTCGACCAACAACCTGATGGATCCAATACTGATATCCCTCGACCCGGAGGAACATCTGCCGGTTGAGGACCCTCACAGCGGCGAGGAATTCGGTTATGTCCTCTCGGGTCAATTACTGATAAAGCTCGGCAAGAAAAGCTACCGGGTTAAAAAAGACGGATGTTTCTACTTTGAAGCCGATAAACGGCATCAATTTCAGAATAAAGGGAAAAGCAAGACAACCTTTATCTGGGTGGTGGCTCCGCCCCAGATGTAACCGGCCCCTTAAGCAGGAAGGAGGGACAGAACCATGAAGCAACTCGGACGACACATTCTGGCGGAATTTACAGGTTGTGACACCGAGGTCTTAAACAACATCGAACAAATTAAAACGACCCTGCTTGAGGCGGCCCGACAATCGGGGGCGACAATTGTCGATTCCGTTTTCCATCAGTATAACCCTTATGGCCTTTCCGGGGTGGTGGTCATCGCCGAATCGCATATCTCCATTCACACCTGGCCGGAATACGGTTATGCCGCCGTTGACTTCTTTACGTGCGGGGATCAGGTAGATCCCTGGAAAGCGTGCCGGTACATGAAGAAAAAGCTGGCCTGTCCGGAAATGCACACGCAGGAAATTTCCCGGGGAATTCCCGGCGGACCGGACGAAATCATCCCGCATAAGCCACTCGATAAACCGTCCTTCAATCGGAAACCGGCATAACGCAGGAGGCGATTATGAAATCCGCCTGTATTAAAAGTGGGCCGCCGAGCACGCATTTGCGCGGCATCGATCTGAACCTGGCCGCCGATTTATCCGAAAAAAACACCACCCCATTTATGCTTTTAAGAACAAGCTTGCTGGAACGCAATCTTATGCGGCTGCGGCGAGCGCTACCCGGCGTTGACGTTTATTATGCGGTCAAGGCCAACGATCATCCGGCCGTCATCAAAACCCTGCTTGAGAATAATTGTTATTTTGACATATCTTCCGTCCGGGAGCTTCAAATAGTGAAAGAATGCGGCGGTCGAGCGGAGAAGACCATTCATACCAACCCGATCAAAAGCATAATGGAATTCGATCGTGCGGTGAATACGGGAGCGCGGATTTTTGTAGCCGACAGCGTTGGAGAACTGGAGAAGTTCGCCCGCTATGGAGATAAAGCAGGCGTCCTTCTAAGATTCAAAACCGAGCCGGGCGGTTCGGTCGTAAATCTATCTTACAAGTTCGGCGCCGACCCGGTCCAAATAGCCGGACTGCTGGACCGGATAATAGACCTTAAGTTGCCATTCAAAGGATTTTGCTTTCACGTAGGTTCTCAGTGCACCGATATATCCAATTACGTCTCGGCCATCAATGCCGCGGCTGAATTGATCGAACTGGCGCGCGACAAGGGCCTGGAAACCGGGATACTCGACATCGGGGGCGGTTTTCCGATCAGATATACCGAGGATGTGCCCGGAATTGAATCAATCGGCAAAGCAGTCTCAAAAGCGCTGAATGAAAAAATTGACCCTTCTGTTCGGGTCGTGTGCGAACCGGGCCGGTTTATTTCAGGCGATGCGGTTACCCTCTTTGCCTCGGTAATCGGAAAAGCGGTGCGCGACGGCGTCAAATGGTACTATATCGATGATGGTCTTTACGGTTCATTCTCAGGCTGTTTGTTCGATCATTGCACTTACCGGATTATGACAAACCGGAACACAAAATGGGAAAAAGTCGTCCTGGCCGGCCCGACCTGCGATTCATTCGACGTTATTTACAAAGAATGCCTCCTGCCGCCTTTGGAAATAGGCGATGTTTTGATGTTTCCGGCCATGGGAGCCTATTGCCGGGTTTCCGCCACCGGTTTCAACGGCCTTGGGCAAGCACAGGTAATCGTTGCTGACCGGTGAATGGCAGGGAGGAGAAAAATGGCAGAGCCGGGAGATCGCTACATACATGAAGAGTCCATGGGGGAATTATGGAACGTCTGGTTCACCGAACTGCACCAGGGCAAATCGGGCCTGACGTTTAAGATCAGCCGCCTGCTGGAATCTATCGACACCCCGTATCAACGAATCGATGTTATCGAAACCGAGGAATTCGGCCGGGCGCTGGTTCTCTACGGATCGCTGATGGTTGCCGACGGCGACACCGGAGCCTATAACGAAATGATCGCCCACGTGCCGCTTTTTGTCCATCCCCGACCGGATGAGGTGCTGGTCATCGGAGGCGGTGACGGCGGTTGCGTCACCAACGTTTTGATGCATCACGAGGTCAGGCGTTGCACCATCTGCGAAATTGACGAAATGGTGATCGAAACCTCCAGAAAATATTTCCCGAAACTGACCGGCGGTTTTGATGATCCCCGATTGCGCAAGATTATAAAAGACGGCAAAATCTTTATTTCAGAAACCGATGAGAAATTCGATATCATTATTCTGGATCTGTCGGATCCGATTGGCCCGGCGGCCAACCTGTTCCAGAAATCTTTCCATCAGGCGGTCTTCGACCGCTTAAATAACGATGGCATATTGGTGGCCCAGTCGGAGTCTCCCCTTTTCAATCCCAAAACGGTGACGGCTATTTATGAAAACCTGAAAGACATATTCCCGATCGTTAAAATGTACACCTGCCTGATGCCTATCTACCCGTCCTGTTACTGGTCGTTCGCCTTTTGCTCCAAGAAGTATCACCCTCTTGACGATTTCTATTCCGACCGATACGCCGAAACCAATCTTGACGGGTGCACATATTATAACAAAGATATCCACTTCGGCTCTTTCGCCCTGCCTCGGTATGCAAAGAAATTAGTAGAATAAGACAGGCTATTGCAAAAACCGACCAATCGGCCGGCGTATACCATAGCGGATAATCAACAATTTTCGTAATTGGGCCCGCCGCCGCCTTCCGGTACCGTCCAGTTTATATTCTGGTAAGGATCGGCCACCTCGCAGGTCTTACAGTGGATACAGTTGGACGGCGTCAACTGGAGGTGTTTGCCGGAGCCGTCTTCATTATCAACCATTTCATACACCTGGGCCGGACAAAAATACCGGCACGGATTACCATACTCCTCAGTACACCTGTTGTTGCAGATATCATAGTCTTCGATTACCAAATGAGGCGGCTGGTCTTCCTCGTGCTTGGTCCCGCTTTTGTAAACGTCGGTCAACTTGTCGAAGGTGAGTTTGTTGTCGAATTTCATGGGGGGAGCCGGCTCTTTACCATTGGAGAAAAATTCACCAAGTTTCATCATGTAGACATGATCAGGTTTAGTCTCGCGGCGGTCAAAAAGCCCCCGACCACCGGTCAGAAACTGAAAGCCGAAGTGAATCATACCGGATACCAGACCGCCCTCGAAGCCCTGGTGATAATTGCGGACCTTGTGCAGTTCCCGCTTGGCGGTGCTTTGTTCGAATTTGCCCTGCATAACTGAGAGAGTTTCAGCCGAGTAGTCTTTTTTCTCAATCGCTCCGAGGATTGTCTCAGCCGCCATCATGCCCGACTGAATGGCCAGATGAATGCCTTTCAGCCGCAGGGAATTGAGGAATCCGCCTGAATCTCCAATGATGAGCAGGCCGCTATCATACAAACGGGGCATGGCGTAGCACCCGCCTTCCGGAATCGTTTTCGCCCCGTAATGCAACATCGTGCCACCCTCCAGAATATTTTTAATCGAAGGGTGCATCTTGAATTCCTGAAAACGGCGATGGGGATCGCCGGTAGGATCAGGCGAATTGAGGCCTGCGGCAAAGCCGACGGACAACATACTGCCAGACATTTTGTAAGCAAAGCCGCCGCCATATTCATTGAGCGGCAAAGGCGCGCCAAATGTGTGTATTATTTCTCCCTCCGAAAGGCGGCCTTCCGGAATTTCCCAGACCTCTTTAACACCGGTCAGGTACGATTGACTGATGCTGCTGTCAAAAATATTCAGTTTTTTGTCAGCCTGCCCGGTCAGGGAGCCGTGAGTCCCCTCGGCCAGAATGGTGACGTTGGCCTTAATAATTGTGCCCGGTTCGAAGTTGGACTTCGGCTCACCGTTTTTATCAAGACCCATGTCAACAGTCTGAACGCCGACTACCCTGCCGTTCTCAACGATCAGATCGGAAGCGGCCGTCTCAGGGTATATCTCCACCCCGAGAGCTTCTGTCTGTTCGGCCAGCCAGCCGGTAAATTTGTTAAGTGATATTATATAATTACCATGATTTCCCATACCGGGCGGCGTGAACGGTATCCTGAAGTGGGATTTCCCGGTCAAAAACCAGAGTGAATCCCTGCCCACTTTGGCTTCATACGGCATTCCCCGTTCAAGATAATCAGGTATCAGAGCGGCGATTCCACCAGGGTCCATCACTGCTCCTGACAGCGAGTGCGCCCCCGGATAGCTCCCTTTTTCTATGACCAGTATGCCTGGCGCTTCCACGCCGGAAGCTTCCGCTTTCTTTATCAAGTGATAGGCGCAGGCCAGACCGGCCGGACCGGCGCCAACTATCAGGATATCAACATCCAAAACATCACGTTCTATATCCACGCACTTCTCCTTTCCCGAAATACGCGGAATATAACCGAACGGGATGCAGATGTAAAGGACTTACCCAAAACGCGGAATAAACTTAATACGGTAATATACAGCAGGCGAAGCGTACGCGAATTACTCGTTGCTACTGCTTCCTCTGGTATTTTTCTTTTTCCCGTCCCGACCCATTGTCCGATACGGATAGTTGGAACATATCGATCAGTTGCTGACGACCGGAGCCAATCGTCATCAGCCGCCCACTTACGATAATAGGATACTTTAGAAGATCGGGGTACTTTACAAACAGGTCCAATAATTCCTCACGGGGAGGAATACTATTATCAAGCTTAACTTTTTTATAGACGGCACCGCTGCTGTCAATAAAATGCTTAAAGTCGAAATGCCTTAGAATATGGCCAAGTTCGATCCTGTTAAAAGGCTCTTTTTTCAAATCCCGCACGACCACCAGAATATCGTGCTCCCCGAGGAATTTTTCAGCCTCCTCGCAGGCAGGACAAGGGTTTCTATAATAGAACTGCGCTCTTCTCGACATTGTTCCTCCGGAGTCTGTCAGGTCAAGTCCAAAGGTGTATTCACTAGATTGAATAAATTAATATACTGTTAAAAACCGTTATGGCAAGTTTTTTTTGACTATTGCCAGCCCTTTTTTCGCTTATGTTATCGGTTATTATTTACCATTCTTTACGGATTATAATGACGCCTGAGAAATCACTGCAATAAACCCGGCCCGCTTTGGAAATAATCCGCGTATAAAAATCAACCAATAAATATTATTGCCGTCATAATATAAACTCAGCCGCCGTTGCGGCAAGGTCTTAAGAGGGTTTTCTGCGGCGATCTTTTTCGGGACGAATAACTTCGGCCAGACCCTCGGAATAATTGATCAATCGCTTGATAACGTCTTCAACCAGAAAATCGGGCGTGGATGCACCGGCGGTGAGACCGATTATCTCAACACCCCCAAGCCGACTTTCGTCGAGGGAATCAGCCGAGTTAATCAGAACGGCGCGACCGCAGATCGCCTCTGAAATGCTACGGAGCCGCTTGGAATTGGCGGAACTCTCGGAACCGACAACCAGCATCAGATCAACCTTGGGCGCCAGATCCATGACCGCCCCCTGCCGCCGGCTGGTGGCATCGCAGATGGTATTAAAAATCTCTATCCCCGGAAAAATCTTTCTCGCTTCTTCACTAATCCGCTCAAAATCCGAAACGCCCACGGTGGTCTGGGAAGTTAGAGCGAATTTGCGCCCGTTCTCCGGTAAAACCTTTAGTTCCTCTATATCGCAAACAACCATGACCCGTCCGAGCGGCGCCTGGCCCACGACGCCTTTTGTCTCGTCGTGATGGATATCGCCATAGTGAATAATTTGATATCCGTTGCTCACGAGTTCGTGTATGATTTTATGAATTCGGATTACCAGCGGGCACGTGGCGTCGATAACCTTCAAACCTCTCTTTTCGGCTTCCTCAAACCATGATGGCGGAGCACCGTGGGCGGAAATAATTATCGTCCCGCCAGGAGCCCCGGCAACCGAGGATACCGTATCGACACCGCCGTCGGCCAGCTCTCTAACCACCGAATCGTTGTGGACTATCTCGTTTATGACGTTGACCGGGCCAATTCCGGTTCGGCCGCTTTCTTCGGCTATTTTTATCGCCCGCTTGACTCCCATGCAAAACCCGTAATGGTGAGCAAGCATGATTTTTTTAAGCGTCGATTTCGTCAAGTTGAGCCACCAGTTCAGCTTTTGTCGTTGAAATATGCGTTCTCAATCCTGATCATTTCCAAATCTGAGGACAAAATATTCATGCAGAAAAGTTGACCCGGTCAATTCAGGATGAAAAGCCGAGACCAGTATGTTCTTTTGCGAGAGAAAAACCGGATCATCGCTCCATGACAGCAGGATTTTTACACCATCACCGACCCGTGTCACCCGGGGGGCACGAATAAAAACCAGGTCAAATTCCTCTGAATGACCATTAAGGACTATTCGCGATGGCGCCACGGTGGAAAACACCTGGCGGCCGTATCCGTTGCGGCTGACGTCGATATCAACGGAGCCGTAAGGAATGATTGAATCGTCGTTGACCCGGGAAGCCAGAAGAATCATCCCGGCGCAAGTGCCCCATACGGGCGCGGATTTAATAAACGATGTGAATTCTTTTTCTATTTGTAATCGTTTCAACAGATCAGCGATAACCGTCGATTCACCTCCGGGGATAATAAGACGGTCGATCTTTTGGAAGTCGCCGACCTGCCGTACGGCCACTGATTCGACGCCAATCCTGTCAAGCACCTGCCGATGTTTCTGATAATCGCCCTGCAGAGCCAGCACTCCGACAACAGGTGAGATGCTGCTCATCGGGTATGCAACAACTCCGCTTCGTCAATCGCGGCCACGCTTCTACCCTTCATGGAAGCTCCCAAGCCGCGCGAAATCTCCGCAAGCTCTTTCGGATTGTCATACCCGGCGACGGCACTCACGATAGCCCTGGCCATCCGCTCCGGATTTTCGGACTTAAATATTCCTGATCCGACAAAAACCGACTCGGCTCCCAATTGCATCACCAAAGACGCATCAGCCGGTGTGGCCACGCCTCCGGCGGCAAAGTTCGGTACCGGCAGACGGCCCAACTTGGCGACTTTTATTACCAGGTCAAGAGACACGGCCAATTCTTTCGCCTTTGATGGAAATTCATCCTGTCGGAGCATCGTCAGTTGTTTGATCTGCTTATTGATCAGGCGCAGATGTTTGACGGCCTCGGAAATATCGCCGGTACCGGCTTCCCCTTTGGTGCGGATCATGGCCGCCCCCTCGGCGATCCGCCGCAGCGCTTCCGACAGATTGCGGCAGCCGCAAACAAACGGGATCCTGAATGGATGTTTGTCAACGTGGTTTTCATAATCAGCCGGCGTCAGCACTTCCGACTCATCAATGAAGTCAACTTCCAATGCTTCCAGAATCTGCGCCTCGGCGAAATGCCCGATCCGACATTTTGCCATGACCGGGATGCTTACCATCTTTTTAATTTCCTCAATTATGGCCGGATCGGCCATGCGCGCCACACCACCCTCGGCCCGGATATCCGCCGGGACTCTTTCCAGCGCCATGACCGCCACAGCGCCGGCGTCTTCGGCAATCCGAGCCTGCTCGGCGCACGTAACATCCATAATAACACCGTTACGCAGCATTTCCGCCAAGCCAATCTTGACGGTCATCAGGTCTTTATCTTCGCTCATAACTTATCTCCCTGGGCGGGGCTCAGCCATAATATAACAAGCCCTGCTCTGCTCAGTAAACAAATCGTATTAACGCAGCCGGTCAGGGACCAACTGATATCCGCCTAATTCCAAATTATAATAATATGTAATCCAGGAGACAAAAGCAACCCCCCATATGGGGACAGCCACGATTTGAGGAATTCCGGTGTTAAGCCACCGCCGTAGTGAAAACTCAGCAATTCCGCATATGCCTGTCGGAAAACCCCGGCTGGGTTAACCAAGCGGCATCCCCTGATAGAAAATCCGGACCCGGTTCCCCAAAAGCAATTCGTGTCCGCTAAGTATTGAGGCCGCTAAAAGTCTGCTTCTTAAGAGCCCCTGTTATCTGTTTCTGCTGTTTGACGAAAAACGGTCTTATCTCGCATCCCTTTTCATCAGTACAATCGCGATGACTGCCCTCAACGCACAGATTGATCTTGACCGGTCCGTCCATAGCCTCAATAACATCAAGAAACGAAATATTCCCGGCAGGTCGCGCCAGACGGTATCCGCCTGTAATCCCCTGAAATGAAACAAGGATTCCGGTCCGGGTCAATTCATTCAAAATCTTGGCCAGAAATTCTCTGGGAATACTCTGTGCGGTGGCAATTTGGCCGATTGAAGCCAGTTCGCCCTTCTCTAACCGAGCCACGTAAGCGACCGCTCGAAGAGCATAGTCGGCCTTTCTTGATAGTTTCATGGCTATTTTAATCCTCTGTGTTTCAAGTGCTTATGTAAAACCCTGACATTTTTAGGACGGTACTCAAGATCGATTTCCCGATCCTTAGTTGTTGCTGGAGATAGAAACCAATCATCTATACCAAAAAATAGTAATATCAGACCAATATTCCCACGTTTTTTTTGTTATTCGGAAAAAAACTTTATTGCCCTGATTATCCTGTACGGAACCCCCAGGCACTAAAACCGTCACATCACAAGCAAATGAAAGAAGATAAAAAACATATACTCGATCCGGCGATAAAGCTAATAATCCCACACATGCCGGAACTTTAATTTAAGCTGAACGTATAATGAATCAAAAGAACGCTGAAAATACCGGGATTAATTTTTTAGAAAAAAAATCAGCAAGTTTCATAGAGAATGGTTGACAGAAAAAAGCCCCGTATCGACGGGGCTTTTTTTATTTTATCCAGCGCCTTTTGATTTTTATATTTCGCTTTATCAACTGCCGTTCAAACAGTTTCGGATTGACCGCTTTCTCCTGAGCAACGACGCCGCGGGCCGTAATCTGACCCGAGGCCGCCATGACCGCGATTATCGTCAGCGGAAACGACGTACAGCGCATCATCGAGGTCAGGCCGGTCTTTTTATCCTGCAGGTCGATAATCTCCGAGACAAGACATTTCTTTTTGCCTTTTACTTTTCCCTCGGTTGTCAATCGTATTAGCGTAATATCAGGTTCGGCGAAGCTCAGATTTCTATCCAGAACCGCCTTCAGTACCGACCGGGGCGAAACCCTGACGCCATCGACCGCGATCTTGTCCCGGTCGCCAAGACCGATATCGAGTATTGTTTTGAATTTCTCGCAATGGCCGGGGTAGCGGATTGTTTTGTAATCGAGGTTCTTAAGAATCCGTCCATATGTTTTGGGAAGAGTTGAAGTACCTCCCGAAGTGGTAAAGGCTTCAAGTTTTCCGATACCGGAGAAGCTTATATCCTCGACTTCAGTCATCGGTTTTAACTTAATCTTCCTGCCGTTCCTGATGACTATTACCGGCTCGCAATATTCATTAATCAAACCCTCGGCCGAAAAGAGCATCTGGTAGTTAAGCGGCGGATGCGGCTTTTGCGGCAAGCCGCCGACCCGGATATAAAGCGATTCCGGCTTGTCGAACCTAGCCAGATCACCGGCGGCGATAATCGAAACCATCCCCGGCGCCAGCCCGCAATCCGGAATAACCACCACGCCGGCCTTTTTGGCGGTGCCGTTCAGCTTGAACTCCTCGGCGACAATCGTGTTATTGCCGCCCAAATCCATAAAATGTGCACCTGCTTTAATGGCCGATTGGGCCAGGCCGGGGTTATATCTATATGTTACCGCCGAGATAATCGTATCAAACTGCTTGAAACGCCGATAAGCGTCCTGCATTCTACCTGCATCCAGCCGTCCGGCAACGGTTTTATTATGGCCATATTTCCGCGCAATTTGTCGAGCCAATTTCAGATCAATATCGAACAGGCTGACTTTGGATACCTTATCATTATGGGACAGATCATAAACCGCCGCCCGTCCCATCAAACCTGCTCCGACCACTGCGATTTTCATGGCATTTCCTTTCCTTATTTTAAGGCAGGCATTACACAATAAACGACAGACTTTGGCGAATCAGACAATCAAGGTACATCATACTCAATGCGCCGAACAAATTCTCTATTTGGTCAACAACTGCTGGTTCTTATCTACGAAATTTCTGAGTTTCTCAACCGCGCGCAAAACGTAAACTTGATATAACTCAAATGCTGTGGAATTATATTGTTTGACATGCTCGGCATTTATATAAAACTGGTCATTCCTCTTTCTAATGAAATCATTAAAAAAATTCACCTGAAATTGGCAATCTAAGACTAAGTTTATAAAGGTATCCTTTAGTGAATCGTTTTCAAGGTCGAATGTTTGTATGTTACTATATAGCCGCTCAATCGACAAAACCCTTAAATAGGGAAAAGGTCTTCCAGCTTCTCTGAAATTTATTGTGTCTTGATAATAAGGATAGACTAATTCACTACAATTTAAATCAATTTCAAAAATGGCATTATCGATCAATCCTTTTCTTTGTTCTTCTATAGACTTGGCATAAAAATGATTTGAAATTATCAAGCTTATTATGCCTCCAATTACTAATCCTCCTACTCCGAAAAATACATCTCGCAAGTTAATTACGATCTTTAGCTTATTAATTATTTTACCCATAATATAATCCCTTTCTCAAAATTTATAACAACTGCCGTCTTTTGCGAATAAACCATTCCAGAGATAACGAGACAATAATGATAATAAGAAGAACCAGGTTGTTCCATAACCTGATTTCATGATTTTCTTCCACCCTTTTTCTTTCCACGTCAACGGCGTCAAGCAATGGATTCAGATTCTTGTAGGAGACAAAAACGCCGCCGGAGTTGCGTGCGGTTTGAGCCAGACTGTTCCAATCAACGTCGGCAAAAGCGGTTTCCCGGTCGATGTCGTCGACAACGAATTTACCTTCGAACCTGCCCAAGCGGATGCTTTCGGCAAAAAGCTCCGCTCGGAAAGTATATATGCCCGTAGACAGGATGCCCACTTCGGAACGGTATTCGCCTTTTCTCGCAGGGTCGGGCAAGATTCGCGCCGCGGCGCTGTCGCCGGTTTCCGATACAATTATGAGATTTCCCGTACCGTTTTCGATGGGGCGGAACCCTTCATCGTGAGCCGATCCCGCAAAAGCGACCTTTTCCCCACTTTCAAAAACTTCCTTAACCGACCTAAAACCGATTCGGTCCGATTCGTCTCCAATTGTCAGCCAGCGGATTGCAGCCGCAAAGAAGTCTTTATACGGTCCTGTATCGTGGCCGACGCCGACCGGGTAAAAGGCCCAATGCCAGAAAGGAGCCACGGCGACACTTAGTATTTTGCCGGCTCCCATCCGACGCAGGGCCATGATCGGGATGTTTTTAAGTTCATAGTCGCCTTGCAGATATCCAAGGGGCACACCACTGGAACGAACGGAATCAATCGGTACTACGGCTGTAAACGGGGGTTGGCTTCCCCAGATAGCAGCTATTTCCTGGCGCGTATCGGCCAGCTTTAGAGCCGGATGAAATATCATTCGTTGGTCAGGGAGAAGATGAAACCGGCCATATTCGCAAGACATTCCAAGACGCGGCGCAACCGCCAGTGGCGATAATTCGGCCAAGCGATTACCCTGCGATGATTTTGAATACTCTTCTCCCATTAAAATCAACAGACCGCCGCCGCGATCGGATAAGAAAGAGACTATCCTTTCATAATGACTTTTGATTTGATCCAGGTTCGGATCAATCATAATGACCAAGTCGAAACCGTTCAGTTTTTCCTGAGTATTCGGAAATCTTTCCCCCAGCCGGTCGCCGCCGGGCGCATCGATAACGCGGACTAATTCATAATCATTGCAGCTTTTCAGAAAGCGATTCAGGAAAGCATATTCCTGGTTTAGAGACGAAACATAAAGGAGTATTCGCAACTTGCCCTTCAAAACACGGACGGAAAATCTCCGGCGGTTGTTAAGCAGATTGCTTTCATCTCCGGGCGCGGATACATTCAAATCAAGTATCAGCCTGCCCGGAACCGCGGGCGTATATGAAAGATCATATTCGCCTTCCCTGCCGTCTCCCGGAGGAATAACCGATTTCTCGGCCAGCACTCTATTTTCATCGGACAGTTTCAGACGAAACTTTCCGGCAAAACTACCCTGCTGCGATACGATTACCTTTACTTCCGCCTTCCGTCCGGCAAAGATTACCTCGTCAAAATCGACGCGATCCAGCGAAATGTCATCGGTTCGGCTTGAATCGCCGACCGCTACCGCAAATATCGGTTGATCGATAGAACCTGCCAGATCGGGCAGGTTTTCCCCTTCGGTGGCCCGTCCGTCCGATATTAACAGAATATAATCGTGCGGATTGATGGCCGTTGACTGCCGTAGTTGAATGAGCGCCTGTCCCGGGTCGGTCTTATTACCCGACAGGTTCAACCCCCGTTCGGAGACATCCAGAGATTCGGCGAAGGAATAGAAATCGAAATCAACTTCATCACGTAGTTGAGACAAAACCGAACCATCCAAAATCTCCTCCGCCTTCTGAAGACGAGAAACCGCCGTATTATTATTAACTGCTAATTTCATCGAAGCGGAACGATCCAGAAGAAGCGCCATCCGCTTTTTTGGACGTTTCACGGTTGAGTACGAAATAATCGGCTGGGCAAGCGCCAGAAAAAGGGCAATGAACGCCAGCCCGCGGAGCACGGTCAACAACCACCGCACCGGTTTATTCAAAGGCGGCGTCGTGCGGCGATAATAAAGACAGGCCATGCCCAAAAGAATCAGGCACAGAAGAATAGTCAGCCAGAGGTAACCGCCTAAAAGCTCTACCTCGAGATCATTCATGCTCGGCATCGGTTTTTATACGATTTTGACGCTTTTCAGATGACGACAAGTTTTTATTGGATCGCCATTCCGCCGGTTTGAACAAACCCATCAATTGTCCCGGGAAACGGCAAAACCAAGCAGTTCTCTCAAAGTACGGCTATAGACGCTATCATTCAAAATACCGAATATATCAGCCGCCTTGCCGGAATAGGATCGAGCGATCGAATAGGCGTAATCGATACCCCCCTGCTCGGTAATAAACTTAATCACCCGGCTGACCCTCCCCGCCTTATTGGTTCCGTTATTTAGAAGATCGACTATTTCCAGACGCGCCTTTCGGGATGATTTCGACAAAGAGTAAATCAGCGGAAGAGTTACTTTCCCCTGAATTAGATCACTTCCAAGCGGCTTGCCGGTTTTCTCGCTATCGCCGATATAATCCAAAAGATCGTCGGCAATTTGAAATGCGATACCGATGTTCTCACCGAAATCCCGAAATCTTCTCCGTTTTTGGTAAGAGGCTTTTTTCAGAATCGGACCGGCTTCGCAGGCCACGGCGAAAAGAGAAGCTGTTTTGTCGGAGATGATTTTTATATACTCCTCCTGGCCCAGATCATAATTGGCCATCTCCTCAATCTGCCGGAGTTCCCCGAAGCTGACCCGCTCCGTGGCAACGCTTATTGAATCGATTAATTCCCTGGAACCGGTGGAAACCATTACGCGGGAGGCCTTGGAAAAGAGGTAATCGCCCATCAAAACCGAGACCAGATTATTCCACCGGTAATTGACGGTTTCCCGGCCGCGGCGGATTTCGGATTCATCGATAACGTCGTCATGTAGAAGAGTAGCCGTATGAATCAACTCGATCGACAGAGCCACATCGACCAGTTTCGGAGTATAAACCCTGCCGCTGCGAGAAGACAGAAAAAGAAGCGCCGGGCGAAGCCGTTTGCCCCTGGAGGTCATAACGTGCCTGACAACGGCATTGATCAGGGCAGAGTCGGCGACCAGACATTTATCCTGTTTCTTGTCAAACGCGTCCAAGTCTTTGGAGACCGGCCGAACCAGTTCTTTCAAATTTAATCTCGTCATCAAATTACCTTAAAGGCGGATGATAATACCCGGCAATTAATATGTCAAACCGATTTGCATAAAGCCGGGAATTCTGAAAATATGCGGCTGATTATCAAGCTCACGGGATTATCTGCGGTATTTCTTGGCTTCCTGCCAGAGCCGCTCCATTTCATCCAAATCGGTTTCCGAAAAAGCGCGACCGTCACGCTTGAGAGAATTTTCAATATATTCAAAGCGCCCGATAAATTTGGTCACCGTCCGCCGAAGGGCCTGCTCGGGATTAATGCCTACTTTACGGGACAGGTTCACAAGCGCAAAGATCAGATCGCCCAGTTCGTCGGTTAATCCGCCGATATCCTCGGCGGAAAATTCCTTCTCCAATTCGGCGATCTCTTCCTTAAACTTGGCGAAGATATCCCGCGGGTCTTTCCAGTCAAAACCGACGCCGGCCGCCTTCTCCCCCACCCGGTAAGCCAGGATCAGCGCCGGCATAGACTTCGGCACACCTGCCAGGACCGACTCCTTTTCATTTGATTCCACTTTTATTTTTTCCCATTGATCGCGGACTTCCTGTGGATTGAGCTGTTTTTTTTCTCCAAAAATATGGGGGTGGCGGCGGATAAGTTTATCGCAAATGCCGGAAGCTACGTCATCAATATCAAAATGTTCGTTTTCTTCGGCAATCCGGGCATGAAAATAGATCTGCAGGAGAAGATCACCCAATTCCTCTTTCAGTTTGGGAATATCGCCCGCTTCGATTTTTTCGATAACCTCATAGGTTTCTTCGATCAAATAGGGAATCAGGCTGCTATGCGTCTGACTGCGGTCCCACTGGCAGCCGTCTTCGGCCCGGAGATAAGCCATAATAGCGCGAAGCCGTCCCAGCGGAGGTAATTTGTCAAAATCAACAGCCATATAAGATTCTCCTCGGCGTTGCCGATAATACGATACAATATATATATCGCGGCAGAAATCCAAATCTAAATTCAATTATTGACGCCATATTGACATTTGCCGAGAATATGGATAGTTTGAAAGTTTTTGAGGAGTTATAGCCGGATGGCCGAAATGAGGAAAAAGGGGAAACCATACGATCCGAAACAGGCTGAGGACCGATGGTTTCAAACCTGGCTGAATGCCGGATACTTCGAGGGTGACCCGCATTCCGATAAAAAGGCCTATACTATTGTCATTCCGCCACCCAATGTTACCGACATCCTCCACCTGGGCCACGCTCTGAATAATACCATTCAGGATATCCTGATTCGATATCACCGGATGAGCGGTTACGAAGCCGAATGGCTGCCCGGTTCCGACCACGCCGGCATTGCCACGCAGGTTATAGTCGAAAAACAGCTGGCCGGGGAAGGCATCACCCGGCGGGAACTGGGCCGGGAGAAATTCCTGGAAAGGGTTAAAGCCTGGGCCTATCATAATAAGGATATTATCCTGGGGCAACTCAGGAAAATGGGCTGCTCATGCGACTGGAATCGCACCCGCTTTACGCTCGACGAGAACCTCTCCCGGGCGGTTACCGAGGTATTCCTGCGGCTTTACAAGAAGGGTCTGATCTATCGCGGCAGCCGAATCGTTAACTGGTGTCCTCTCGATCAGACTTCGATTTCCGACGATGAAGTAGAACATATGGAAATCGACAGCCACCTCTGGTATATCAGGTATAAACTCAAGGGCAGCGACGAGTATATGATAGTCGCCACCACCCGGCCGGAGACAATGTTGGGCGATACCGCCCTGGCCGTCAATCCCACCGACACGCGGTTCAAAAAATATGTCGGCAAAACAGTTATGCTGCCGATTCTGGAACGAGAGATCCCGATCGTCGCCGATAATTTCGTTGACCCGGAATTCGGAACCGGCGTCGTCAAGGTAACCCCGGCTCATGATCCCAATGATTTCGAGATCGGCCGGCGCCACGACCTCGCACAGGTAAACATCATGAACCTCGACGGCACTCTCAACGAAAACGCCGGCAAATATAAAGGTCTTGACCGCTTTGAGGGACGCAAGCAGCTTCTCAAGGACCTTGAGGCCAAAGGATATCTGGTCAAAACGGAGAAATACAGGCTTTCGGTCGGCGTTCACGACCGTTGCAAAACAGTTGTCGAACCGATGCTGTCCGAGCAATGGTTTGTTAAAATGAAACCTCTGGCCGAACCTGCCATTGAGGCTTTGAAATCAGGCAAGCTCCGTTTCCACCCGGATCACTGGTCGAAAACCTACCTGCACTGGATGGAAAATATCCGCGACTGGTGTATATCGCGGCAGCTCTGGTGGGGGCATCGCATCCCTGTCTATTACTGTCAGGACTGCGGCGAAGCAATCGCTTCCGCAACCGCTCCCGAAAAATGCCCGAAATGCGAATCGACCAATATCCTTCAGGAAGAAGACGTTCTCGATACATGGTTTTCGTCCTGGCTCTGGCCGTTCTCCGTATTCGGCTGGCCGGAGGAAACCGATCTTCTCAGGAAATTCTATCCCACTGATGTCCTGGTTACCGCCTCTGAAATAATTTTCCTCTGGGTCGCCCGAATGGTCATGGCCGGTTATGAATTCATGGGCGAGATACCATTTACCGACGTTTATATCCACGGCACCGTGCGCGACGCCAACGGCGTAAAAATGTCGAAATCTCTCGGCAACGGGATTGATCCTTTAGAGATCATTAAACAGCATGGCGCCGATGCCCTCAGGATTTCATTGATCCTGGCCACGCCGGATGGCCAGGACCCGTGGATCGGCCATAACAGTTTTGAGCTGGGCCGCAATTTTAACAACAAAATCTGGAACGCGGCGCGATTTGTCATCATGAACCTGGGCGACGACAAGATCAATCTCGACTACCTGCCCAAAGACAGGCTGATCTTAATCGATCACTGGATTCTATCTCGAATGGAAAAAACTATCAAGGCAGTCAATCACGCTTTTGACGATTTCAAGCTCAACACCGCCGCCAAGCTACTCTATGATTTTGCCTGGAAAGATTTCTGCGACTGGTACATTGAACTGATCAAGGCGCGTCTTTCCGGCAGCGATACGGAGGATAAGCGAACGGCTCAGCACGTTTCCGGGTACGTTCTGAAACGCATTATACTGTTGCTCCACCCGTTTATTCCGTTTGTCACCGAGGAAATCTACCAGCAAATAGACGGCGGCAACGGAGACGGCCGGAGGACAATTACTTTTGGGCCCTGGCCAGCAGTTGAAGGCGACTTTGAAGACGACGAACTGGAAAACAGGCTGGCCCATATCCAGACGCTGGTCAATGCCATCCGCAACGTTCGAGCGGAGATGAATGTGCCCCCGGGAAAAAGAGCTGACGTTCATGTTCGTATTGATGATCCGCAACTTGGCGAAATCCTCGACGAATATTTTAATTACTACAAGAATCTGGCCAGGATTGATAACGCCATCATCGGCGAGCGAGTCAAAAAGCCTCCCATGTCGGCTTCGGCAGTTTTGCCCGGGGCCGAGATTTTTATCCCTCTGGAAGGATTGATTGATATCGATGCTGAACGTAAACGCCTTGGCAAGGAACTGGACAATCTTAAAAATCAGCTCGAAAAGCTTTCCCGCAAGCTGGCCAACCCCGATTACCTGGCCAACGCTCCGGCAGACGTCGTCAGCCGCGATAAGGTCAAAAAACTCGATTTTGAAGACCGGGTCGAAAAACTCAATAAGAACCTTGAGCAGTTGATGAGCTGGTAAAATAAAAAACTGACGATTCGATTTAACAAGCCCGGCTGATAATAAAATCAGCCGGGTTTTTTATGCCAATGGCCGAAGCTTTTGCTATTGCCTTCCGCATGCCAATTAATATATGTTGGGTTTTTCTGGAGGTAAGTCGGCTTTGCCCAGAGGAATAAAACTCACTGCAAAAATAATATTCCTTATTCTGATAGTTTTGTACGCTGCACATCTGGTTGAACATGTCTGGCCGCACACCGCCGGGCTGCAATGGGATTTTACCATTTATTACTACGCCGCCGAGGCTCACAGCCGGGGTCTTGATCCCTATCAGTTGGAAAACCTTTCGCAAGTGTCAGGCCAGGATTTATGGCTGCCTTTCGTCTACCCGCCTTCAACATTATGGTTTTTCAGGATATTTAATCATTTCTCCTTTTCGACGGCTTACCATATTTGGCTGCTTGGTAAAGTACTTTTATTGGTAATCTTGATTTTCATCTGGAGTAAATACTTTCTGGATAATCGATTTTCAGTTCTGTTTATCCTATTTGTGCTATTGGCGTACGATTCCGCCGTTTACTGGGATATCAAGTCGGGCAATATTTCTATGTTGGAACAGTTTTTTATTTGGACAGCTTTTGCTTTTTATATAAAAAAGAAACCGATATTATTTGCTGCCTTAATAGTATTGATAGCCATATTCAAATTTACGCCTGCGTTCTTTTTGCTTTTATTGTTATTTTCGGGCTCGGAGAAAAAATGGCGGAACTTTGCCTGTGCCGGGGGAATATTCCTGACGCTCATTTTTATCAGCTATTTAAGCCAGCCGGAACTGTTCAGGGCATATATTGATAATGCTCTGGCCATTGATGAACGGGCCAACCATTTCAACTACGGCATGCTGGCCTTTATGCAGGATATTTTCAATACCGCTGGAGGGACGAAATTACCTTCGCTCAAGGGAATTATACCGTTCTCGGCCTACCTGATTACCGCGCTGGCAATCTGTCTGGTCAGTATGCGTTCTTTGAACTGGAGATTATCAGACAGCAGGTTCTGGGATAACCGGTTGACGGTCTTATTGTCCTGTGCGATTTACGTTCTTATTCTGCCGCGATTCAAATGCTACTCGTTCATTATTCTGATACCCCCCAGCTATTATATAATGAAATATTACGTAAGCACAAAAGCATTTCCGTTTATTCTTCTGCTTTTGCTGATTCCGGTAAGCACCCCGCTGCCGGAGGGGAGGGTGATCGACATGTTTTTCCGATATTATCCGCTTTATATGTCGTTTATAATATGGGTACTTTT
>CAZSYD010000035.1:0-24134 GCA_964611355.1 uncultured Ignavibacteriales bacterium
GCTTAAAATATCCCGTACAAATAATGTGACTATCTTGTGACCGGATCGCTCTGTTAACTCCCAATATAACCGGAGTCGTGAGAACAGAGTCTGGCTATTATTTAAGACATATATAGCCCCATTACTTGCCTTAAAGGAAATCAGGGTTGTGTGTGACGTCAGGCGACTTTTCGTTTAGAGCGAATTTTAATCTCAACCGGTATTATATCATCTGCACTTAAAGTGCGTGTCCCCTCGGGGACGCCAGAATTGATGGATCGAGACGATGCGATAAAGAAGGAAGTGGAGCGAGGTCATCACCGTCGCCGGAAGCAGTGGGATATTAAACAGTTGAGGGGTTGGCTTCCTTTTTCTTGGCTATTTGATTTCCGAGCCAGGTGTACCAGTTATCCAAGCCCTGGCCGGTTTTGCAGGATACTTCAAATATCTTCAGAGCGGCATTTATATTCCGTGCATTGCGCAGGGCCTCGTCAGCTCTAAAATCGGAATAACCCAGCAGATCAATCTTATTCAATATCAAAACCGACGATTTGCGAAACATCGATGGATATTTAAGCGGCTTGTCATCGCCTTCGGTAGTGCTGATCAGAACAACCTTCATATCTTCACCCAGATGGTAAGACGAAGGGCAAACCAGATTACCGACATTTTCAATGAACAGCACGTCAATATCGTCAAGATTAAGGTCGTCGATGGCCTTAAGGATCATTCGGGCGTCAAGGTGGCAGGCCCCGCCGGTGGTAAGCGCCCGTATTATTCCGCCGCCGGTTTTTTCCAGCCGTTTGGCGTCGTTTTCCGTCTGAACATCGCCGGCAATAACGGCCATACGCACTTTACCCTTCAAGGCGCTCAGGGTATTCTCCAGCAGGCTCGTTTTTCCCGAGCCCGGAGAACTGACAAGATTGAGCGATAAAATACGACGTTCCGCAAGCATTTGCCGTATCTCCTGCGCCAGTTCATCATTTTTGGAGAGAACCTTTTTTTCGATAGGAATCTTTGTGTTCATATTTCAACCTAAAGACAAATAAAATCCACAAAAGCTCCGCCCCGGCCGTCACCCGCACTTTCCGCTTTTTTCGACGGAAAATCCGGCCTATTTGCAGCCGTGGCCTTTCTTATTCCCCGACCAGATGATCAATATCCAGTTCCTCGCCCTGAGTTATTTCCATGTCAGTAGAACAGCAATGGGGGCAGACAAAAGTAAACTCATCCACTTCGAAATTTTTCCTGCAGGTACGGCATTTCCCTTTTATGGGAATTCTTTCGATTATCAGCTTTGCGTCGGCCAGGGGGGTATCGATTATGCCCGCTTCAAAGCCGAAGGACAAAGCGTCAGGATTAAGACCGGTGAGAGCCCCAAGACGGATATTGACCGCTTCCACCTTTTTCAATTTCAGCCTGGCCATCTCTTTTTCCACAATACTAATTATTTCTTGTGCTACACCAAGCTCATGCACAGCGGCACCTCTCCTGATTACGGACGTGGTCGAGTTTGTTCAAGTGACGTCGAATCGGCCGCCAGGCCGGCGTTATTTTTGTATGACCTGTTACATAAGTTACACATTAAACCGGTTACATAGGTAACACTATTTTTAATTAATTTCATTATTGATATCTTTGTTTTTTCCTTTTAATTTGCCTTGGCAGGTGAATCAATCGTTTTTCATAGCTGTCGAGTTGTGCCAGCCTGACCGGTCCAAAATAGATATCCCATATTCGATCCGTCTTTTGGCGCAGGCCGACCAATTCACCGGCCAGAGTCTCACTCAGATAGATATGGCGACTTTTCCATGAGATATCTCCCTGAGACTTAACCGATCGAATAGCCATGTCATCGGGATAGGTCATCTCAGAAAGGATCAGGGGATACTCTCGAGACGATGGAATATACAGATCAGCCGGAGTCTGCATATTGATCGATTCGTGTGGACGGTCATGATTGTACTCATGTAGAAAGTCAATGAAGGCTTGCTGCTGAGCACGCCAAGTGCGCTTCGGCGGTGATGCTGTCTCTTGTTTCAATGTTCGATGCATTCGCTCATGACGGCCATTCTGAGCAGGTTTACCCGGCTCGATCCTCTCCGTAACAATCCCCAGTTTCAACCACCAAATAGATAAACGTGAAAGAGAACCGACGGTCGTCGTCGCAAACGGCGGGCCGTTGTCGGTCCGAATCGCCGTCGGTAGTCCGTATTCCCGGAAAGCCGCCTCAAAAACCGGCTTGGCTGATTCATAACCGGTAGTCGGCCTTATGGCCTGACAACGAAGCAAATAACGACTATAGTTATCCGTTATTGTTAACGGATCGCAGCGACTACCATCACCGATAGTAAGCCAACCTTTGAAATCGGCGCTCCAGACAGCATTGGGAGATTCACAGCCAACAAATGGTTGATCATATGCCCGAGTCTTGCGGCTGCGACGACGGGGAACTGTCAATCCGTGGCGGCGAAGAATCTCACCCATAGTACTTACCGATGGCCAATTAACCAAACCATGGTGACGTTGAAGCCACGCACGAAGCTTCTTCGGGCCCCAACTCGGATGACTAACGCGAGCCGCCACAATGGCATGACCAATTGACTCTGATATCGCATTGGGATGATGATGGCGAGCCCGACTACGATCACGAAGACCATCTACTCCCTCATTAAAATAACGACGAATAATTTTGTAGCCCGTCTTGCGACTGATACCAAACTCGCGACATAATGCGGCCATTGAATACTCTTGTTCCAAATAATATACCACAAACTTCATACGCTCTTCCATAGGATAGGTCTCTTTCCACGGCACAATCTTACCTCCTTAGATTATACCGTTATTCTACCTGTTACCTATCTGCCCGGTTCAAACTGTTACCTATCTACCCGGTTCATACCTGCCAAATAAACAGAAATATCGACGGATAATCCCGTTTTGGCTCCTATATATTTATACTTGATAGCAATCTATTCAATATGAACCACAGGCGAATGCCAATTACTAAATTCCATATTATGTGACCGAAAACTCGGGTGTGTATTATCAAAATATGCCGGAAATTTTTGAACACCGGCGCCAAAATAGTTGATCATGCCCAAAGCAGTTATAGCCCTTGCCACTGTCGTATGTCTGAAACCTGCAAAAATCTTTCTGGGGAAATAAAGAAAGCGGGTCCGGCCAAATCAGTTTATGCCTTGTCTCTTATAAACTTAGGCCTTATGGTTCGGCATTGATAGAGTGACATCTCTCTCGAAGCTCGTCAATTCCGTTTCAAGGCGTTTTATTTCCGTTTTCAGCCTGTCGAAAAGGGGATTTGCATCTTCGAAGTTGCTATTGCGGCTCTTGTTCAGAATTTCCTGAACGGTTGCACTAACGGCGGTGGCTCCCAGGCTGGTCGCAACGCCGATTAGAGTCCTGGCGGCCCTGGTAAGTTCGTCAATGTCGCTGTTCCCGATCGCCTGGTCGATTCTTGAGAGATATCTGCCGCTTTCCTCTTCAAATACATCCAGTATTTCAAACAGGAGATCATAGTCGCCGTCCGCGGCCGCCAGCGCCTTTTCGCGATCGAATATTTTTGCGATTTCGCCTGGCTCGGAATAGGGGGAATCCTTTTTCACCGGGTACTTGTCGATTAAATCGCCAAGACTATCATAAATGGCGCCATACCCATTTACCGTACATATATAATCATCCATCCCGACCTGAAGGCATCTTTCGCGGCTTTCTTCACTTTCGTCGGTCGAGATGCCAATGATGGGAATATGCCCTATGCCGTTTTTTTCTCCTTCACGAATCGCCCGGACAGCTTCAAACGATCCCGCCGCAGGCACTAACACGTCTATAACAATGGCAGAGTATTCCGCCGATTCAGCTTTGCCAATAACTTCCGAGCCGTTTGACAGGAGGGCAACGCGATAATTGCGCTTTTCCAGGAGCTTTTTCGCCAGCACCTGCGTTATTCTGTCCTGCGCCACCAGAAGAAGCATGCCGCCTTCGCCATCATGTAAAGCCTGCGGTGCGGATGTTTCCATTGATGGCTGTCCTCCGTCAGTCTCCTGCCCGGACGTTTCGGAGGCGTCGTCTTTTTTGCCTGCGGCCTGCCCGATCGCCACGTAAAGCTCTTTTTGCCTGATAGGTTTTTTTACGATGCTTGTTATGCCAAACTCTTCGAAACGGTCGGTTTCGTCAGCGTTATGCGTAGCGCTTAATAAAATGATGGCTATTTTCTTATGCCAATCATACTCCTGAATTCGTCTTGCCACCTCAAGGCCGTCCATCTCCGGCATATGGGCATCGAGCAGGATAACGGAGTAGAAAGAATTCTTCTCGGCGGCCATCATCAGCATATCCAGCGCCTCTTTGCCGCCTGCGGCCAGAGTCGGCTCCCATCCCCAGGTTTCAAGCAATGTCCGAAACATTAACCGGTTGGTGGCGTTGTCATCAACGACCAATGCTTTCCGCGTGATCGGCTCAGTTGCGTCAGTGCCGATAAGCGGGTAATTCTGCGATCTCTGAATATCCAGCCACAAGGTAAAATGGAATCTGGTTCCCGGTTTACTTTCATCGGACGGGTTTGCCGGGCTCTCCACCCAGATTTCCCCTCCCATCAGTTCAACCATTTGTTTTGATATGGCCAACCCCAGATCGGTCCTGATATCTCCCCGGCCGGGGGAGTCGTCATCCCGGGCAAATCTCGCAAAAACATCGCCCTGTTGATCTTCCGGAAGGCCCGGCCCGGAATTGGCGACACTGAAGTGAAAGATGGGAAGAAGATGCGACCAGGCCTCAACTTCCGCCCGGACGCTGATTTCGCCCTCAGCAGTTGACTCCAGGGCGTTCTCTAACAGGTTTTCCAATATCTGACGCAGCCGCCCGGCATCGCCGGCAACGCCATCCGGAACCAGAGGATCGATAAAGGTAATAGCTTCAATGCCGCGGTCGTGAGAGCGCGCGGCGAAGGAATCGATTACCGAGCCAATAAGTTCGCGCAGGCTGAAATCCGTTTTCTGCTGTTGAAATCGTCCGGCTTCAAAATCGGCATAGTCAATGACGTCACCGGCAAACCGGTTTAGACGACCGATTACAGCCTTGATATTATTCAGAAAACTGTTCTGCTCTTCGGTCAAATCAGTCGTCAGGAATTCCTGAGTGGCGTCGGTTATGGCCTTTATATCAGTATTGATTTCTCTGCCTAAATTCCCGATGAACCCCTTTAAAGCCGCGATTGACTCATCAGCTTTGCTTTTTATCGTTTTGATTCGCGACGCATAGTTGTAAAAACTGGCTTCATATTCCTTTGCGGCCTGCCTGGCTATTTCGAGATCATTAGTATAGACCTTCAGCCGATCCTCAACCTCCCTGCGTTCCACAAACAATCCGATTCCCCGACTGACCATTTCAACCAGATTTTTGTCTTCCCAGAGGAGCACTCCGTCATAACCCTCGGGCCGACCTTCCGTGTAAAATACTTCAAAAGTCCCCGCCGACTCGCCTGAAACGATGATATCGGCGGCGTGTTTCCATTTGGTTTCCACGATGAAATTGGTCGTCTTGAATTCCTTGTCGCCCAGAATGATACGAGCGCAGGTTTCGTCGGGACATTGCCATAACGGGGGAATCAGGTCCAAAATTTCCTGAAGAGCTTCGTCCGATGAAATGTCTGTTCTCGCGGTTAGTTTCAGCAATTCAAAAATAAAACCAAGCTCTTTGGTATGTTCTCCCGCGTCGTGCAGATATATCTCCAGCGCTTTCTCAATGTGTTTACATTGCGCTTCCAATTCCCCAATGGTCTGACGGATTTTCGCCAATTCTTCGGCAGGCTGCATATTTATCCTGTTTGTCATCTAACGCGCAGGCGCCGGATTAACGGTTGTTGCGGATAAAAACCCGGTCTGAATACCAAAGCGCGTTATACCCGATTGAGCCGGAGCAAAACATCTTACCGCCTTATGTATCGGCCAAAAACGGCAATTTATGAAATGCCGTTTTCTACTAATCGGTGAGGTCAATCAGATAAGAATATTCCATGAATTTTTGGCGGCGGTGGAGAGTTCGCGTTATGAGAGAATCCTAAGCATGGTTACGCAGTATCAGCTCTTTGGGATTGGGATTAAGATAAGTTTGTCCCGCCAAATGCTCTATCTTGAATTTTCCAACATAATGCTTAAGCAGCGTAATCGGCACGATCAACGGCACATACCCCTTACGATAATCCTCGATGTTATCCAAAATATACCTTTTCTCGTCTGCATTTAGACGATCCCTGGTAAAGTTATAAATATGACGGAGGATAGTGGCGTTTTTTCTTGTGGTCGTCCTGATTTTCAAGGCCTCTATGAACATTGCACCGTACAGGTTGCGAAATTCAGCCGGCGAGTATTTCCGGATATCAGCCATAAGTTGTTCCATCAGTTTATAATGCCGGGGGCTGTGAGCCCGGATCAGGTACTTGTTGGCGGTATGAAATTCGGCCGCCTTCCGCCGGTTAAATCTTTCAATAAATAACTTCTGCAGGTTATGATAAGCAAAAACCCGTTCAATAAAGTTTTCCCTGATCTTGATATCTTGCAGGCGGTCTTCCTCTTCGATCGGAAGAAGCGGATACCGTTCCATAAGTTTTTTGGCGAACAAACCCACTCCATTCCGGGACAGCGAGCCGTTGTTTGCGAAGAGTCTGACCCGTTTCATGCCGCAACTGGGCGAGTCCTTTTTCAAAATATAGCCGCTTAATTGTCTTATATCGCGTTTTCGTACCCGCCTGTCGGAGTAATTATTCATTCGCTTTGTCCAGTCGGCGCCGGTTTTTTCGCCAATCATCCCGGGAGCCTCCGGCGTTCCCGTCAGGTTGACAGCTTCCCGAGGCACCCCCATGCCGATTTCCCATTCCGGACAGACGGAGACAAATTGAACACATTTGCCCAAAACGTCGGTTATATAACGGTCGCGCTTATGCCCGCCGTCATAGCGCACTTTCATCCCAAGCAAACAGGAACTAACGCCAACCCTCACAGGCGTTCCTTGTTTTGATCTTTTCAACGCCATAATAAATTCAAAAAATCTTTGCTTATTATAATCCGCGTCGCAACCTGTTACCGGAATCGCTTTACGTTATTGATGTTTGCCTGTTGTTACTTTTTTAATGAAATCTATCGCCTATCAATCCTGATATCCTCTTTGCCTGATGGCCAAATACTCTGCCGGGCAATTATCAAAACTTGCTTATTATTATCCCGCTGTACGGTATGTTCAACCTGTCCAGAGCGAGAAAAAAATGTCCCAGGCTCAGGATATATCGGTTCGATTTGACCGCAATATCCTCTCGCACTGTCGGCGTTACGTTGCTGTAAAAATAACGGCCCGAGAGGGCGTTGACCATGACAATATGCGCCATCGAATCGCGTTTAACAAAAAAGGCTCCGGCTGTCAGTACCGGTTCGCCCGGAAACAGAAAGGCATGGTTGGCGCGCGGAACTTTTTGGCCGGTTTTGACTTCAATCAATCTCTCCTCTTCAGGTAAAAGTTCCCGCCCGAAACGAATCCTGCCCGACAGCCCGACGGCAAAGAAGTATTCACCCGGTTTCAGAGTATCAAACGCGTCGGCTGTCAGCGTTTTAATTAGGCGGACGTCTCCTCCACGCTCGACAAATTCCCGGTACTCACGCTGCAACATCGGTGCTTCCTTATTCGGGTAAGCTTCCCCGGGAGCGTTGTCCTTTAGCGCCTGCAACAGTGAATCGGTCGGCACAAAGGATAAAATGCCCCTGGCGAACTCGGTGTTTATACCGGCATGGCGGCGCAGGAAATTCCTGTAATTCTCATAACCGGGAATAACGTAATCGGGTGGTTTACAGTAGATATCATATCTTTCCGGCAGGGCGAAATCGGCCGCCTTCGGTTCAGGGATAAATTCCCACTTCCGATCGATGGCGTAGAAATGATCGGAAAGCGCCCGGGCGTAAAGATCAAGTTTCTCGGGCGGGATAGTCGGGTCAGCTTTTTTCAGGATATTCTGCGCCCAGATCAGCCAGCGGGTTTGTTGAACGGTGTTAAACTGAACCAGGTAACTTTTTCCCTGCCACCGGAAACGAACAAAAGCGCCCCTGTACCCGGCCGGTCTGCCATCGCAATCACTGGTCAGACAGCGGTCGATTTGCGTTATTGTAATTGTAGAATCCTTTTGGACGGCATCCAAGGTCCGGCCCAAAGACTCATGATCCGGACAGATGACTCGAACCGCGTGATACAAATCGCTGGCGTTGTCCGGGCCACTAAAAAGAGGGTCGAGCGGCCCCGTAACGAGATAATCTCCATTCTCCGGAAAGATGGTATCGAGAAGCTGCCGGAGCGGCACGTCCTGCGCCTCAATAAGCAAATCGTAGGCTGATCCGACAATCGGATCGGTTCTGCCTGTCGAATCGGCGAGTGTTGAACACGCCGGAACAAACAGTAACAAGAAAAGGGGAACCGTTCGCTTAAAACAAGTCATCTCTTCCCGCGTAAATCACAAGGTGAAGATTTCGTCGTTTTCCTCCCGGGGACCATCAATGATGACACCCATCTCGCATTGTACGTCGAGCCTCCCGCCATGCGGTATAGGTTTTTCAGAGGAATGGATACACTAAATATATCAGGTGCATATTATCCTGCGCATTTCTTATGTAATCAACTATTTTTTTGTTCTGCTGATTCTATGGTCGGGATATGCGTTATACAGCTACAAGATAAATATTGACCGATCTATATTACAAACCAACAAATCCGGGTTTTCCTCCAGGTTGTCCGCGATGCAAACCCCGACTAAATGACCGTCTGGACAGCTATATGCAATTCAATAAACGACAATAACTTATAGGCTAAATGATAGGCGTTGTACGGCGGAATAATTCCTCCCGATTTACAGGTTATTGAGGTGACGGTACTAATGAGGAATCATCATTACTACTTGCCGGCACAATACGGAACTATATTTATCCTGTTATAATTGTTCAATTTATATACAGCTCAAACTCTTAAGCCTTGATAAGCTTCGACCGAATAATCAGATAACAAGCGTGTTCACAAGGGGAGCATAACCGATGGAGCGCATATCCAAGGTTGCGCAGCATTTATGACCGACAATCCGTTCAGTTGAATCGTGAAACGCCACTTGCGGATCCAATCGAGCTTGATCGGTTACAGCCATCGTCTGTCAAAGACCAGTAACCAAAGGGTACGCGTCAACGAGAGGTCGGATATGACGGCATGTGTGGGAATAGGAGACACTTGATATTTCATAAACCTTCGAAAGGAGTCTGAAGATGAAACGAATTCATCTGCTGATCGCTTTTCTCCTGATGGCTTTTATCTGCTTTGCGGTAACTGCTACCGCGGCTGATAAGCCTTCAATTAAAATCAAACCGTACGGCTTTTTCAAGCTTGACGGCATGTACGATCAGAACGAAACCAACGGCAACGTGGCCAAATACGTCGGCCGTCAAAACGGGGATGACAGCGACGAGCAATTCAACATGACCCCGAAGCACACCCGGTTGGGCCTGAAAATGACCGGTGAGAACATTCGGGACGCCGCGGTAAACGGCAAAGTCGAAGTTGACTTCTACGGTTCCGATGGGCCGGAAAACGCCGCCCTCATCCGTCTGCGTCATGCCTACTTTACCGTCCGATCGGCCGAATTTCAGCTTCTGGCTGGCCAGACCTGGGATCTAATCTCGCCACTTAATCCGTCGATGCTTAACGCCAGTCCGATTTTTGGCGCGGGAAACATAGGGATGCGGCGTCCGCAAGTAAGACTATCGTACACCGCCCAACCGAACAATCAAACTGACATTACACTTGCCGCCGGAATTTTCCGCAATATGGGCAATGACAACACCCCGACGCTTACCCTGTCTCTGGCTGATGGTGAAGACGCCACCGACGGTTCGGATGACGGCACCGACGCCGGAATTCCTTCAATACAGGGTATGCTCGAGCTGCGTCACGAATTCAACCCCGGAACCTCACTTCAAGTGGGCGCTTCCGGCCTATGGGGTCAAATGAAGGCCGAAAGCCAACTGAGCACCAATACCGAGACCTATGAGAATTGGGGTGCGGTCGGTCATCTTAAGTTATCGCTGGCCTCAGGTTTTGCGATCATGGGTGAAGGCTTTACCGGCCGGAATCTTGGCAGTTATGCCGGCGGTATCTCGCAGGCAAGCACCCTGGATGGTGTCGATTGCGTCGGCGGCTGGGGATCGCTCCAGTTCCAACCTTCAGACCAGGTGCAATTCAATGCCGGCGGCGGAATGGACGACCCGAAGGATGAAGACCTCAGCAATGGCGACAAGGGAAAGAACCAGTGCATCTTCGGCAATATCAAATACAACGTTGTGCCGCTGGTAACCCTGGGATTGGAAGTCTCTCACTGGCGGACGGAGTATCTTGGTGACGCTGATCCGAGCGACAATCTCCGCGTCCAGACATCATTTATCCTGAACTTCTAAAATCAGGTTTCTGTCTGAGAATAGTTTTGGCCAATCACCGTGCCGGCCTTTCTACCGGCACGGTGATTTCGGCCTGATACGTCTTAATATTAGTACAATTACCCAATAAAAAGCCGGGCATTCTTCCCGAATGCCCGGCCAATTCGCTTCATGAGAATCTCAGGCCTTAGAACTCCACCTTCACGGTAAAGAACTGGTTGGCGTCAAAGACTTCAGTATCCATCCAGGAATACTCGAAGGCGAGTTTGGTGCCGCCAAAATCATACTTGACGCCACCACCAACCGTGAAACCGTAAAGGTAGCTCTCCTGATCCGCGTAGTTATAGCCGACACGGATTGAGTACAGCCCGTCGTAAACATACTCGGCACCGCCCTGCCACACATCTTGGGAATAGTTGTTCGAGACGAAATTCCCGGTAATGGTGGCCAGGTTGGGACCCATATCATACGCGTTCCAGGCCATACCTGCGTTAAACGAGCTTGGCAGGTCGAATTTGAGAGCTTCCGGCGAAGCCTGGCGTTCGCCAAGCGTCCGTTCAAAGCCTTTGCCGCTGAACTTCATCTCCGGACCATAATTTCTGATCGCCAGTCCGAGAGAAAAGCCCTGCCAGCCCGGGTCATAGATAAAGCCAACGTCAAATGCTACACCGGTCGCCGACACTTCGAAGATTTTTTCGTGTATGAACTTACCGGTCACGCCAAACGACACCCGGTTGGTCATAATCCGCGAATATGCCACCGATATGACCGAAAGAGTCGGACTGAATATGCGACCCGTTCCGTCCGGATACTCGTTGGTGGTTTCTTCCATGTCGCCGATGGAGATAATCTTGGCCGACGCCGCAATAGTACCGAAATCTTCGATACGGGTGGCAACTCCGGCGAAATTGACGTCGATATCAGCCAAGTACGGCTGATGCGAAAACATCGCCTCGGTACCGGCCAGGCTGGCCAGTCCGGCCGGATTCCAGTAGATGGCCTCCACGCCGGTAACATTGGCGACCACCGCGCCGCCCAGGGCGATGCCGCGCGCCCCGACCGGGATACGCAATTCCTGGGCGCCGGCGGTTCCGATCCGTCGTTCGTTCCCTGCGTAAACCGAGGTCAGGCTTACGGCAAGGAGAACCATCAATATGATTGCAATTTTATGCTTCATTGTTCCTTTCCTTCCTTGCTTAATATACCTTAAGTACCTCTACCTCGGTGAATATAGCCATCTTTCCTATCTTGGTGCCGAAACCGGGAGCCTCCACGACATAGATGTAAATTCCCGATGCCACCGGCAACCCGTTCTCGGTACGCGTATCCCAGGTCGCGATTGATGTGCTCGGATCGTTTTTCTCGATCGTCCTTATCAGATCGCCACCGAGGTTGTAGATGGTGATTGTACAATTGTCCGGGAGATGCTGAAACTTCAACTGGTAATTCCCCGGCGCAGGGTCATACGTACCGTACAGGTAGAACGGGTTGGGCACCACGTTGATCCGATCAAGATCACTTTCGGTTGTGGTGTAGGTTGGGTCTGTCACCGTAAAATAGAACGTATCGGAAACCGTATTAACGTAGTTCGGGACATAAAGCCACGTATCTCCCGGAGTCGGCTTACCGCTTGTGCCACCTCTCGCTGTCAGCCAACCTGCATACAGGCAGTCAAAGTCATCATTATCGTTGAAGCAGGCGCCGTCGACTGCGTAATTCGCAATTTCGGTGGCCGAATAATCGGATTTCATAATGAAGAAATACTCACGGCCGCCAAGGGAGTTGGAGCTAGCGTCGATATTCACCTGCTCTCCCGGGTTCCAAACCGAATCTGCGTCCTGACCGTCGTTTTCGGTCGGATCATAGGATTCTACAAATGCGAAATTGATTTGCCGTTCAGGTGTTGCCGAAACGTCCCATACTGTAATATCCTGCTGGAAGAATCCTTCGTAACCATACCCCTTATCGCGCCGGTAGCAATAAGCATACTGGCCGGTACCGTCTTCAACCCAGCGGAACTCTATATCGACCAGATCCGAAGCCAATAGGGTGGAACCGAAAAACTCACCCAGCAAACCAACCCCGCCGAAGAAGGAAGAACCGCCCCAGTCTACAGCGGTCAGAGATCTTGTCTCACCAGTCCAGGTATAGTAATTTAATTCCAGTGGCGGACCGGATTGATTGAACAGGACACCTTCAATCAGTTCAAACGTGGTGTCGCCCGATTGATCCCACTGCCAGCTCAGGATGGTATCGCCGTCGGTTATGTCAATCAGGTGCCAGCCTATATTATAGTTGATGATCGTCGCCTCGTCGGTGTCACCGGGATAGGCCGGATCAAATATATACTCAATGTGAAGATCGGTGGTATCTGTGAATGAGACCTGGTAGGTATGGTTGTCAAACAGATAGGAGTCGATTGTAAACGGTAACACAAAACCATCCGAAATCCCGACATGGGTAACTTGAATCGTATCGGCGAAGTTGTAACCAAGCTCGGTTCCCGCAAGGGGCGACTGCGGGGTAGCGGTCACAATTGCCTTGGACGTCTGGGTCTTTGGGGTTCCGGCCTCGAAGTAGCTATAGGCTTCGACCTTGTAATAATACGCCGTGGCGTTATTCAGCCGGCCGCCCAAGATGTAATCCTCATCGATGACTATATCATGAAGAACACCCTGATTAGAACCATCCTTGACAAGGCGGCTTTCCAGAGCGCCAGTAATCGGGTCAAAGACCTCATCAAGGATATCCTCGACCGTGTTTACAACGTCAAAGTTGATGACCTGCGTCCAAGGGCCTGACGGGCTTTCACCCTGCCATACAGCATAACCCTCAAACGGATAAGAACCCGGATTCTCCTGAGAAATAGTCGTCCAGGAAAGCGTGATTCTATTATCATCTTCCGCCACTGTTACTACCGGTACCGCCGGAGCCTCTAAAACCTCAAAATCGTTTTCATAGGTAGCCTGAGCGAATTTGTCATAGTACTTCATTACTGAGATCGAGGATTTCCGGTCAATGCCGTCGCCGACAATGATCGCCGCCAGAATCTCAGTTGAGTCACCCGGGGCAAAGGTGACCGGCCCGGTCGAAAGCATAAATCGACGATCTGCTGGAGTATCATCCAGGTCACCCGTGCCCTTCACCGGGTCACCTGAAAAGAAGTATTTCGTCGGAATACCGTTGTAGGTATAAGGGCTGCCATCCCTATTCAGACCCCTCATATAGTTGTAAGATTCCTGAGCATTGTCAGGATCGGTACCGTTGATGTACTTGTCAAATGAAACCATCCCCATATTGCGGTAACCTGCCCAAATGGTATCCCACATTTTGGCAGTGTCGGCATCGCTGCCCGTGGAATGCAGCGGCCCCTGGAAGAAGTCATAGCCGACTGAAGGCGGGGCCGATCCGTATTGCTGGTCAGCGTTGGTGGCGTTGTACACAAAGCCGACCGACAGCGTGGTGTCACAGCCAACCAGATCGTCGCCGGAGCCGCCTAAATCGGGATCCGACCAGAGTGAGAAATAGCAATCCTCAAGGAGGTTACTACCCTTGTTGAATATCTGAAGCTTGATGAAAATGATATTTCCCAGCGGGTCTTCACGATCCCAGGCAAACGTGGTCTGCTGCACTTCGATATCAAGCGGGTCAGTATCGCCCGAGGCATTATCGTGCTGGACTGGATCGGCGTCGTTATAGACCGCCCATAACATCTGGTCGCCGATCATTTTTGGATTTCCCTGATCGTCCACGGGCGCCCCGTGCGCAACCGGCCAGTTGGTGTAGTCGTCATTCGGATTATCCGCCAGGCTGTCTTTATACAGCTTATAGACTTTGAAAGTCGGATCGTCAGGCAGGAATGAGCCGTCCTGCATCGGGCCCGGCACATATTCATCGCTGTATTCGGCAATGGTTACGCGGACTCCGCCGTCAACCGTGGCCCCGACCCACAATCCGGAGGCATACAGACACAAGTTGTCCATAAGGCCGCTTTCGATATCCGCCACCGTGTTATAGGGATAGAATGTACCGGCATCGTACCCGAAATAATCGGACAGGTCGCGGCAGAAGTTGCCGTGATTTGTAACGAACATCAATATGTTGTTGGCATCGATGAACGTTGTATTGTCTATACTCGCCACCCCTGAAGGCGTTGCAGGTTTCTTGAACGGCTCTTGCGGTGGCGCCGCTACCGACGGCAAGGCCAATAGCAATGCCATAAGTAGCGCCAAAAGAGTTTTTTTCATTTTCATTACCCTCATCCTTGGTTTAGAATGACATCCTCAAACCGACTAAAATCATGCGCGGTTTGCCGTAGTTCTTCGGATTATTCTCTTTGAGGCGATACTGTTTAACCGCATCCGGGCCGTAGACTTCCGTCCAGGTTTGTCCTTCGGCGGTTTCCATCCAGCCCGTTTTGTCGCCCTTGCCGGTACCTTCGTAAACATTGAAGACGTTCTCGTTCTCCAGCAGGTTCTGGACCCAGATATAAGGAGTAAAGGTGAACTGGGCGTAGTTGAACTTCCGCTCAGCCTTCAGGTCGATGCTAAGCGACCACGGCATATTGGACGAGTTGACACGACCGGTCGGCTCCTGCGAGACTGCAATTCCTTCTCTGGCGGCATCGTACTTGTTGGTCGGCGTGTAGGGAACGCCGCTGGACGCCTGGATCAGGACATTTATGCCCATATCCTCGAACGGATAAACGTCGCCGATCTTCGGCCCTTCGCTCTTCGTGGTACGGAAGTCGATGACACTGTTTATGCTGTGCCGCTGATCGTAATCGAGCGGATTGGTGATCTTGGGCGGGCGTTCGGGGGCCTTCCAGGCAACATTATACTGGGTCTCGGCATAGGAACCGGTTCCTGTCGCCCACGAGAGAGTATAATTAAGATTCAGGCTGATATTGTGCATCCGCCGCATGGTCAGGTTAAGGTCAATACCCTTAATTGTACCGTAGTCGGTGTTGGCATAATAATCGTATGAGTAAGGCTGGGCTGGCTGGTGGAATATCTGGGTCTGATCCTGGACATCCTTATAGTAAGCCGTAATCCCAAGGGCGGTGTTGTCGCCGAGCTGATGAGTAATACCCGCCTCGTACTGGGTGACCTTTTCCGGCTCCAGGTTGGGGCTGGGGAACGGCAGATACGACCCGGCGCCGATTCTGGCCGCCCAAAAATCATATCCTAAAAACAGGTTGGTCAGATTGGGCCGCTGGAAAAACTTGCCGTAGTTGATATGAAACTGGGCCTTATCGGAAATCGGGAAAGCGACACCTAAACGAGGCGAAATTCGAGTAAAGGTTTTACTGTCTTCCAGATCGCCGGGGTCAAGGGTATCGACTCCTGTGACATTGGCCGGATCAAGCGGATTCAACGGGTCCTTAACGCTGAGGGTATTATAGTCAAAGAAATCAAAACGCAGACCCGCATTAATAATCATACCGCGCCATTCAAACCGATCCTGAATATAGACACCAAGATTGATCGGGTGCTTGGTCTCGTTTTTGTAGTCTTCGTTATCCGATTCGTTCCCGGTGCTGTCGAAGCCGAATCGATTTACGGTGCGGATCTCGTAACCGTCAACCGGCGTCCAGTGCTCGAAATAGCGAAGCGTATGGCGCTGGAAATCAAAGCCTAACTTGGTGGTATGGTGACTGAACATCTGCTTGTTGAAGTCGCCCTTGAACCCGATATACGATGATTTCCGGTGAATAATCTGGTCGTAGTAAGATTCGGCGTAACCGATCGTATCGCCGGTTAAAGTATCGGTGATCGGCTCCATCCATTCGCGGAACAGGTCCAGATCATCCCACTCCGGGTTGTTCACCGGTAAATAATCACGCACATAGGTGTCGATATCGTCAAATAACTCGCCATCCCCACGGACTCGCTCGGTCAGGAAATAAGAAGCGCTAAGGTTATAGAATGTCTCCGGATCAAGGGCGTGCGTGATCTTGGCGTTGACGCCGAGATTTTTATCCTCTGTGCGAGGACAATGCCGGTAGTCGTACAGGTAGCCGTGGAAATACTGACGCCATATGTCTAATGAGTAATTTCCATTCACGGCCAGCTTCAGATTCGGATTGACTTCGAAATCCAGCTTTCCCTGAGCCGACCAGCCGCTCAGCCAGTTGCTCGGCAACCGGTGGGAATAGCCGTAGGGCATTTCTCCGTATTTGTCATGAAGAGTGTCGATGCCGTACTCTTCATAAATCTCTTTGGTTTTTACCGACGGGCTGCGGTCGGCCAGCCAGCGGCGCTCGCCGGAAAAGAAGAAATACGATTTCTCCAGATTCGGAATCGGTCCGCTGACGTCGCCGGAATAGTAATTGTGATCCCAGCAGTCCATCCCCGGCTTATTGTCGGTCAAAATATCAAGGTTGCCGTGGTATTCGTCGGTACCGGAGTTTGTAACCACGTTGACGATACCGGAAGCAACGTGACCGTACTCGGCCGAGAAAACACCCGAGGTAACGGTAACTTCCTTGATGGCGTTGTTGGCCAGGGTGGTGGTGGAGTTTCCGGTTAGCGGATCCTGCTGAGAGAAGCCGTCAACATAGTAGGCCACCTCGGAAGGACGTCCGCCGCGGAGGTTGATTTCCGCGTTAAGAGCCGTGGATTCACGGTTACCCCGCTGGCGAACATCAACGTTGGTTTTCATTCTGACCACGCTGTTTTGCAGGCCGATCACATCCTCAAAGCCGCGAACCGGCATGGCCTGAATCTCGTCAGCCGTGATGATGTTGATCGAAGTGGTCTTATCCTTGATGACCAGCGGTCTTTCGGCTCTGACCGTAATAACCTTGCCGAGATCGGTAACCTCGGAAGTCAACGACATATCCTGGAACGTTGCCAGATCGGCCGAAACGTGGACGTTGGAAACCTCCACCGTGGCGTATCCCACCGAACTGAAAACCAGCGTATATGTTTCCGTAGGAAGATTAAGGATAATGTACTTCCCGTCCACGTCGGTTTTAGCTCCCATGGTAGTACCCTGGATACTCACCGATACGCCGACGAGGGCCTCCCCGGTTTTGGCGTCGACCACCGTACCGGTAATCTCACCGGTAACTGCGCCAAAAACCGGTCCGGCAAGCAGGCATGCCATTAGGCACGCTACTATAAAGACTTTTTGTTTCATGCTGTGATTTTCCTCCTTTGTCCTTGGTATTGACAAGTTAATTCCCTTTACTTTCACGTTAACTTTCTTCCCATAAGCACACTCCTTTTATTTTAGTTATCCTATGCGCTCCTTCCTATATTTGGATATTATCTTTTCAGGCTGTTTTTCCAATTCCCTTTGTGTAACGCCTATGGATACACTACTCCTTTGCACCAAAAACTCACTATAAATGTATTGTATGTCAATTAAAAAATTTTTAAAAAACAAGGACGGAACAACGTTTGGTCGACCACCCTCGGCAAGACCGCAGGCAACTTCCGGTAAAACGCAAACCCCGGTTATTTATTCACATAACATCCGTCGTTTTGCGCTATAGAAACTTACCGGCAGGCACCGAAGAAACCAGGAAAGAAATAGATCGTTTAGCCTGTGCCATTGCCGGAAACCCGGAGCTTTATGATAATGGCATTAGAAGCGATTTTGGATACATCGGCGATACCGGCGCCATGACGCCAACCGCGACGCAACCCCGGATATAATCCTTTCACCCGATCTCCGGTAATCTGACCGGGCTTGATTCCTTCCGTTTGAATTGCTATTTTCCATCTCAGTATAGCTTCTCTATGACCATAGATTCGGGCGGCGGGCCGTATATTGCCGTTATTGAAAAGGGATAGGACATAATCGCAATGAACGAGATAAAGTACAAGCCTATCGGAATAATTCATACTCCTTTTGCCGGACCGGCAGGAACCCCGATTCAGCCCAAACGCGGGAAAGGAACAAAAGGCACGATTGAGCTTTTTCCGGAATATGCCGAAGGCCTCGACGATCTGGACGGGTTTTCACATATAATCCTTATCTATCATTTTCACCGTTCGGAAGGATATCAATTAAAAGTAACTCCTTTCCTCGACGACACCCCGCGCGGGCTGTTTGCCACCCGTGCTCCTCGAAGACCCAACCGGATCGGCCTTTCGGTGGTCAGGTTGAACAAGATCGAAGGCGCGACGCTTCATATCGAAGATATCGATATTCTGGACGGCACCCCGCTGCTGGATATAAAGCCTTATGTTACCGTTTTCGACGAAGTTATTGATTTTCGTATCGGCTGGCTGACCGGCAAGGTTAAACGCGCGGAAAACAAAGACGCCGACGACCGGTTCAGGCGTTGAGCGGTATAATCGCGCAGCAAGCTGTGAGCCACCTGTCAATCAGGCATCCGTGATAGTTATCCACAATTCCAGACGTTGAAAATATCGCGTATCCTGATACCGGTCATGCGGATACAGCGAAATGGGTTTGTTTTGCCATATTTAAAAGTATGCGCTACATATCTTGTGGTAATTACGAAAGGCGGCAGGCCTGATAATGATCTGGAAACTGTTTTTTGAACAGCCAAAAGTCCTCCATTGGAAAACGTATTCATTAACGGAGACAGATTATGAAACAGCAGGAAGAATGTATTGTTGTTGGTGAAGAAGCGACGACTTTCAGCGTTATAATCCCACGGCAAGCCGTCGGCCACCGGTCAGGCGGCAAAGATCGGCTTCACCGTTCTCTATCGCTCAATCTTTGATACCATCACCGAACTGATCCAGGGTGAGAACTTCGGCGACAGTATCAAAACTATGAACCGCTATCTCAAAGTCGATCTGCTGATAATCGATGACATGGGCATTAAGAAGCTGCCCAAGCAGTCCGGGGAATACCTCTTTGAGATCATCATGCGCCGACACGAAATACGCTCCACCATCATGACTTCCAACCGACCACTGGAAGAATGGGGCAAACTGATTGGCGACGTGCCGACTGCGACCGCTATCCTGGATCGCATTCTGCACCGGGCTGAGATCATTCAGATTACAGGAAAAAGCTACCGGCTCAAAGATTGAGCTTGCCAAAAGGAGAAAAAGATATCATAATTAAGATACCAAACAGAGAAACTGACCGGTTTTAACCCGACCCGCAATGGACGGTTTTAACCCGACCCGTGACAGGAATTAGACTGATGGAATTTTTTAATAAATTAAAAAAAATGAGAATAATGCTGATTGACGACGACGAGTGGATAAGGAGTTCGATGACTATTTTCCTCGAAAGTGAGGGGTGTCAACTTACTGCAATGGAAACGGCCGAAAAGGCTTTGAGTGAATTAGAAATTAAGCCTTATGACATCATAATCACCGATTATAAGTTACCCGGCATTAGTGGATTAGAATTCTTGGGACGAATTCAACCTCTTTATTCAGAATGTCATAAGGTTTTAATAACCGCCTTTGGAAATGACAATATCATATCCAAAGCGCTCCAGCTGGGAGTGGAGAAAGTTATCCAAAAACCATTCACAACTGAGACTATTGAAAAAACACTGGCTTACCTGATAGACAAAAATGAAAAGGAAAATGCAAATTAAAAAGGTCAGAACAAAAACAAATTCGATATGGAATCTGATTATATAAAGGAGGTTTATAATGTCAGAATCTGGCGGGTATTTGGTCGATGTTGGCATGCAAAGTCTGCCATTTCCGATGAAAGTTCCATCAAGGGACAATCCTGATGGTCAACGCACTATTGCAAATATATCTGTTCATGCACGCATAATGCAGGAATTTGAGGCCCAATGGATAGACAAGTTCATACAAATCATACATCAACATAGAGATAGTATTGGTCCCGCCACGCTGAAAAAGAACATTGCTGATTATCAAGAAGTATTTGAAGCGTCCTCGGTTCGGATCGATTTTGAATATCCATTCTTTGTGGAGAAATTAACGCCTGTATCAAAACAAAAATGTCTTGTCAAATACAAATGCGTTTATTCTGCAAAACTACCTTCGATTAATAATCAGCCCAAAATTATCTTTAAAATTGATGTTCCGGTTATTACAACTGATCCCTCTTCAGACCCCGGAAAGCCAGGGGGATTATTTGGCCAACTAAGTATTATTACAATAGAAATAGAACCTCAAAAGGAAATCTACCCTGAGGACATTGTAGATATAGTGGATACGAGCGCTTTGGCGCCAGTCTACTCTTTTCTAACACCCGAAGATCAAAATGCAATAATTCAAACGGTGCATTCTGAAGAAAAATCTAGCGTAACGGTCGTAGATGAAATAAAGGACAAGTTGGCCCATAATCCTGATATAGGATGGTATTCTTTAAGATGCTCCAATCATGGTATGTTACACTCTTATCGTACATTAATCGGAACCGAACAGAATGCCTGGGTACCTTTCAGTGGTTGGGAGGATTAATGCTTATGATTAGTAAATGTGAGCATCTTGTGAAGCTAATATTTTGGCCGTTCACATGTAACACCGGCGTAACTAATATACTGCCCCCCATTAGTGACAGTTGGTTGTTAAGCTAGTAAATTGCGGCTGGACATTCAAAGGAGTTCAGCCATGAAGCGACGTAAATGGGATTCCAGGGCGAAAACAAAGATCGTTCTGGAAGGTTTGTCAGCCGGGTGCCCTATATCCGCGTTTGGGTGGCTCACCGCTTGCGGTGAGATCGATATTTAAAACAATCCCACGGCAAGGCGTGAGCCACCGGTCGAAGAGGCAGATGACTGCCATCTGTTTTTCAACTCACATACTGTCCGGGAAGAGGATAACTTTTACAGATAAAATAAGGCCGATTATGAACAACCCAAAAGAAAAGAAATCGAAATAGGGAATTACACCCATCACTTTTAATTCATTAAGTACCTTTGTAATCAAACCTTTTGTTATGACACCCGCACTATATGTCCTTAAACAACCTTGCCAAAGGATTTCCTGGTGCATCGACATCCAGATCAAGAAAATAACCGAACGGCGTTTGATAGACTTCGTAATCTGCTTTCTTTAATCGCTGCTCTGAATTATCAAGCAATTGCTTTGTAATTTCAGACGATGCTTTACTCTCAGATAAGTGTGTAAAAGAGTGTAGTACTATTCTTTCTGTATTGTTTTTTCTGGCTGCCCATTTAAGATTTTTAATCAACTTTGTTTCGACATTAGAAAGATGTTCTTCATCTTTTTCTTCTACATGAATAAAGCCGACAACAGCTTTTTCAATTACGTTTTGTTCCGTAATTTCAGGTACAGACTCAAGACTTTTCAAATTTGTCTTATAAGCAAATCTATTTGCATATATCATTAATAATTTCATTTTGATTCCTCCTATTCACATGCTTGGCCGAAACGAACCTCACAAATCATTTAATACCGAAGTAAGAGCTTCCCGTATATTCCCTTTTTCGAAAAAGAGTTTTATACCTCTTTCTTGCAGTCTTGTTATTCCCTTTTTCCCGATGTGATCAGATATAATGATCGAACAATCATTAATTAAATCATAAACATCCAGGGTCTTTAAATGCTGCATCGTATCTGCAAAAGGATTCTTTCTTTTCTCAATGAGCTTAAAGCCCTCTCCATTTTCAATTTCATAAATAAACAGATATTTTGCCATGCCCAGCATCTTTGGAAAGATATTTTTTTCATCATTGGTCGGGACTGCAATTCTTATGCGCTTTTGTTGGTTCACATTCATTTTTTGGCTTTCAATAATCTTACATATTTCTTGAAGAAAAACAAATCTTCAAAGTCAGCGAAATTATTGTTTCCCAGTATCTGCTTCCAGTCTCTTTCGATAAAATCAAAAGCATATTTGCATTCAACGGTTTTGAAAATAAAGCGGTATAGTGGCGGCATTTTACTCATGTTAAATTCAGCAAAATCGAGCATGAAAAATAATCCGCCTGGTTTTAAGTGGGTATAAATATTTTCCATAACCGTTTGGCGGACTTTATGCGGAAAACCGTGGATCACAAAGCTAATAAATATTTTATCAAATTGCTCAGACAGGGAGAATGGAAGATCAATTCTTTGCCTGATAAATTTAGTATTCTGATATTTAGCACACTTTTTTTTGAATTGTCTTTCCATTACATGCGAGATATCGATGCCGGTTATTTCTCCAGCATCACTCAAATATGTTTCCATAATGCAGGCATTACGCCCGGTGCCACAACCTAAATCGAGAATTTTATCTCCAGGCTGAATACCCATTGCCTTAATTGCCCTGCTAATAAAGCTGCGATAAAAACCCAGTGTGGCAATGTTCATTACATTATCATAGTTTATTGCCGTTAAGGTTGTTAATTCAACGCCTGAGTCAGGATATATTTTGTCTGTTTTTAAATTCATTTTCACAGTCAATTTTGTGGATAAAAAAGAATGATAAAAGGATAACAAGTATAAACAACATAAAAAACAGTGTAAATCCGAATTCAGCGATTATCCAGCCACCTAAAAGTGAAAATATGACAGGGAGAATGCTTCCCGCTCCGGTCAACCCCGTATATAATGCCCTGTTATCATTGGTGGTAACTTCCAACAAAACTCCACTGATCGAAATAGTATGAATGGAAAAAACGACACCCCCAGCCAAAAAAATGTAAGGGAAAAGAATGGAGCCCGGCAGAATCAAAATAAACAAAGGAATCAATATGGCAATGGAGGAAGTAATGTATAATAAGTATTTATATTTTACTTTTTGGGAATAATAAAAAATTATACTGCCAGCTACAACGACACCAATAACTTTTAGAAGTAGAAAGTCACCAATATTTTTATTTCCTATATCAAGTGTTTTCTTGGCATAAAGAGTCAAAAAAGGCATCAAAACTATACAAAGCCCCTGGGTGTTTATCAAAAACAAATAATTCCTCAGATTTTTTTTGAAGCGTATTTCTTGAATAACAATATGTATGAATTTCGTCAATCCGTCAATTTTGGAATTGGACGCTGGAACCTCCTTGATTTTCCAGAACCCAAGAGACGCAATTCCAAGCAGTACGGCGGCGATAATAAATAAGTTGGCATAATTCGCGGGGTAACCATATTCTGCTAAAATATTCCTTGCAAAAAAGGCTGAAATAAAAACTAAAATACTGGAAATTACCTGCTTAATAGAAAAAAATGCCTTTCTTCTTTCCTGCAATATCGACTTACCCAGAATATCAACATAATTTATGTTTGCAAAAGCACCGCTTAATGAAAACAGGGAAATCAAAATAAAAATAGACCAGATGATAAAACTATCATTTACATGAAACGAAAAATAAAATAACAGAGACATTCCACCAAGAGCGAAAACACGAGCGTTAATTCCACCCAGTAGATATCCTTTTTTCAAAGATTGATTGTTTAAGAATGGAGCAAAAAATAGTTGAGCAATCTTTCCTCCTCCCAGCATAATTCCAATTAATATTCCAAGTTGCAGCGAAGTACATCCCGCATCGAGCATCATGACTGGAATAATTGTGTCCACATCCATGAAATTCGTTGCCAACGCAAGAAATATACCATGCCATAAAAAAGCATAATAATTAAGCCTGGATATCTGTTTGTTTAATTCCATTTTAATAATGTATTTTATGTCGTTAAACAACACCTGACGATAGGGTTAATCCGGCGGTGTGAAGCACCAGCGGACCATTTTGTTGACCGATCATCTGTGATGATTCTGAGCGCCCAATTCATGTACTTGTTCGTCAGTCATAGGATAAAC
>CAZSYD010000036.1:0-23425 GCA_964611355.1 uncultured Ignavibacteriales bacterium
TCTTGCCTTGACACGCCGCGTTAATAAAATTGACATAGGCAGTTACAAAAGATATATTCGGCCCACATAAGGGAGGCAACATGGATTTTGATCGGTCGATTTTCAAGGCTTACGACATTCGGGGAATCGTTCCCGATCAGTTGACGAGCGATATAGCCTATCGCATCGGAAATTCACTGGCCGGGTACTTGAAACCGAAATCGATCGCAGTCGGCCGGGATATGCGTATCTCATCGGATCAGTTGTTTGACGGCCTGACGACCGGTATTATCGATCGCGGCGTCGATGTCGTCGATCTTGGGATGATCTCAACCGATGCGCTTTATTTTGCCGTCGGCAGGTTCGAATATGATGGCGGGGTAATGATTACCGCCTCCCATAACCCATCCCAATATAACGGTTTCAAGATCTGCCGCGAACAGGCGGCGCCGTTATCCGGTTCGGAAGGATTTGATGTCATCGCCGACGATATTGCAAATGATCGAATAGAAAAATCCCCCAGCCGGGGTTCCATCGCCAGAAAAGATATCAGTCATGATTTCGGCGAGCACGCCCTATCGTTTATAGATACTACTATCATAAAGCCGTTTTCGATTGCCATTGACGCCGGCAACGGCATGGCGGGGCTGACTCTGCCGCCGGTTTTCGAAAAACTCCCCTGCCGGGTAACGCCTTTATATTACGAACCGGACGGGACTTTTCCCAATCATCCGGCCAACCCGATCGAGCCGAAAAACCTGGCCGATCTACAAAAAGTAATGGCGGAAAAGGAAGTTGATTTGGGTGTTGCCTTTGACGGCGACGCCGACCGGATGTTTTTGCTGCAAAAAGACGGCGTTCCACTCGGCGGCGATATGGTCGTCGCACTGGTGGCCGATAATATTCTCTCGCAAAGCCCCGGCGAGACTATTCTTTACAATCTTATTTGCAGCCGGGCGGTGCCGGAACTTATCAGGCGCAAAGGCGGCACGCCGATCCGCACCCGGGTCGGCCACGCGATTATCAAACCGCTGATGAAAAAATATAACGCCGTTTTCGGCGGCGAGCATTCCGGGCATTTCTATTTCCGCGACAACTGGTTCGCCGACTCCGGACTCATCGCGCTTCTGGTTTGCCTTGAACTTCTGTCCGAATCGGAGCGCGACCTGCACGAAATAATCGGTGATGTTGATCCATATGTGCGCTCCGGCGAAATCAACAGCCGCGTAGAAAATATCGACCGGAAAATTGAAGACGTAAGCGACGCTTTTTCGGACGGCGAAACCGATCGTCTCGATGGTTTAACCATTCAGTACGGCGACTGGTGGTTCAACCTGCGGCCATCCAACACCGAGCCGTTATTGCGGCTTAATATCGAGGCGAACGACAAAGAACTGCTGGACGAAAAGATTAACCGGCTTCTGGAGATTATCAGGTCGTAAATAATGCCGAACCGGATTAAAATCCTTGTTGTTGACGATGATCCCCGTCTTCTGGACCTGTTGATCGAGACGCTGACAACTATCGGGTACGACGCCGTCGGCGCGGCCGATGGCCGACAAGCGCTTAAGATTCTGACCGAGACCAAGGTCAGCCTGATTATCACCGATATTAAAATGCCCGACATGGACGGCTTCGAACTGGCCGACATCGTTCGGAAAAAACACCCGGGCTTGCCGGTTGTATTTATCACCGGCGTCTTCACCTCAAGCATAGTGCATAGAAAAGACGATGAAACGATTTTAACCAAGCCGTTCCGCATCAGTCGGCTGGAGGATATGATCAAGCGGGCCGTCACTCCCCCGCCCGACGTCGAGCCGCGGGAAAAAGAGCGTATCCTTGTTGTCGACGATGACGACAGCTTCAGGGTAATGCTGATGGAAACCCTTAAACTGTCGAATTACAGCGTCACAGGCGCATCGGACGCTGACGAAGCCATGAATATTTTGCAGCAGGGAAATATAAGCGCGGTCATAACCGATATTAAAATGCCGGGAATGGATGGGATATCGCTTGCCGGAAATATTAAAAAAAGCCGGCCCGGTATTCCGGTTATTTTAGTTACCGCATACCTCTCCGCTGAACAGGAGAATGCGGCCTCTATTGCGGATGGTTTTTTAATGAAACCGTTTAGTATTGAAAGCGTCACCAATCTTCTGGAATCTCTCAAGGATCGGATTACCCGCTCCATGGTTTAGCTTCAGGGAATCGTATTTTCCCAAAACTGCGCCGACCGTTCAACTATCAATCATTACATAGTGCAATTAGATTGGGAATTCAAAGCTGACAATAGTTTTCCGAGAGTGATATTGGGGCCGTTTTTATTTTCCTCAATCAAAATTGATTGCTATATTTTCTCGATAGATCACGGAGAAGTTATGAGTAAAAAGATTATCGCGACAGACAAAGCGCCCAAAGCCATCGGCGCTTACAATCAGGCGGTTATGGTCGAAGGAGCGAGGTTACTTTTTATCTCCGGACAACTCGGCTTTAGCCCGGAGACAATGGAGATGGTCTCCGGAGGAGTAAAAGCCGAAGCCGAACAAGTGATGAAAAACCTTGGTTCCATTCTGACCGAGGCGGGAGGAGATTTCTCGTCAATAGTCAAGGCGACCATCTACTTAAGTGATATTAACGACTTTGCCGCCGTTAATGAAATCTATGCCTCCTGTTTCAAATCCGATGCTCCGGCGCGGGCGGCCTTTGCCGTGGCGGCTCTGCCCAAGGGAGCCGGAGTGGAAATTGAGGCGATCGCGGCACTCTGACAACGATGACGCGAAACATCAGGGTTTTTCTTTTAACCGAGGCGATACTGGCCGCCTGCGGCGGATTTATTCTGCCGATATATGTCCTCTATTTTCGCTGTTTTTATATAACCCTGTTTGAGGTGGCGCTTCTGGCGGCGGTATTCGAAGCCTCGATTCTGATATGTGAAATCCCGACCGGGCTTTTTGCCGACCGGTATGGTCGAAAACTGTCGGTTAGTATCGGCTTTGCCTTTTTTGCCGTTAGCGGCACGATATTTATTCTTTTTCGCAATCTGACCGGATTTATCATCGCCGAAATCATCTTCGGCCTGGCCGAGGCTTTTATCTCCGGGGCCGGCGAAGCGCTGGCGGTTGATTCTATCCTGGAACCGAATAAAGAACCGATTCTGAAAAAAATATATGTTCTGCGCAGCCGCGTGCGAATTGTCATGACTTCGCTTTTTATGGTGTCGGCGGGGTATCTTTTTGCCCGAAACGTATCGATTACTTTTTATCCCGTTCTGATCGGGGGACTGGTCGGTTTCGCCGTATCCTTGTTTTTCATCGCCGACCGGCCGATTCCCGAAGCCAAAGATCGTCGGCATTTTATTAAGCCGCTAAAAACCATGTTTCGTCATCTCCGCCTTTCAAATGTTCTTAAGATCGTTTTTGTAATATCCCTGGTGGCCAATTTTTCGTTCGAAGGAGCTGATCAGTACTGGCAGGTTTTGGGTTTGGAGCTGTTTAACCTTAATGTCAACTACTTCGGTCTTATCACCGCCGCCGGGGCGGTCTTGGCCTTCTTTTTGGTCGGGAGAATCGTCCGCCGTTTTTCGGGAAATTTGTCATTGCCCCTGTTGTTTCTACTTCTGGCGGGGGTGGTCATATCGTCTCTGCCCAACTCGCCGGAGTTTCTTCTGCCCGGTCTGCTGATTATCTACTTTTTCAGCAAAGAGATGATTACCCCCCTGTTCTCCGTTACGATAAACAGCCTGATCGATTCTCACGGCCGGGCGACTTTTCTTTCCGGCTACAACCTGACCTGTTCAATTGGCGAGGTGATTTCCGGCGTAATAGTGGGCCTGATTGCTTCACATCTTGGCCTTCCGGTGGTATTTGTCGTCTGCGGCGGGGTTCTGGTTTTATTTGTTATTATTGCGCTTTTCCGTGGCCGGCAACCGATTTGATCTTCGTTCAGGCTACGGTTATGTCCTTGCAGAGATAAACATCCTGGATCGCATTCAGGAGCTTTATTCCTTCTTTCATCGGTTTCTGGAATGATTTTCTGCCGCTGATAAGACCCATACCGCCCGCTCTCTTATTGATGACGGCGGTTCTTACGGCCTGGGCCAGATCGTCTTTACCGGATGCGCCGCCGGAATTGATCAGTCCGGCCCGGCCCATGTAACAGTTGACCACCTGATAACGGGTAAGATCGACGGGATGATCGGAGGTCAATTCCGAATAGACCCGATCGTCGGTTTTGGAGAACTTCAGGGCTTTGAAACCGCCGTTGTTTTCCGGCTGTTTCTGCTTGACGATATCGGCCTCAATGGTAACGGCCAGATAATTGGCCTGACCTGTCATGTCGGCGGACACGTGATAATCGGCCTGGTCGGTCTTGAAGGCAGAATTTCTCAAGTAAGCCCACAGGACAGTGGCCAAACCATTGCTGTGAGCATAAGCGAACGCTTCGGAGATCTCCTGGATCTGGCGGTTGCTTTCCTTCGAGCCGTAATAAACGGTCGCCCCGACGGCAATCGCTCCCATGTCGATCGCCTGATCCACGCCGGCAAATAAAACCTGGTCGTATTTGGTCGGATAGGTGAGCAATTCGTTATGATTTATTTTGACGATAAACGGTATTCTCCAGGCGTATTTTCGGGCCACGGCGCCAAGCACACCCAAGGTTGACACGACAGCATTGCAGCCGCCGTCGATAGCCAGCCTGACGATGTTTTCCGGATCGAAATAGATCGGGTTGGGAGCAAAACTGGCTCCGCCGGTATGTTCGATACCCTGATCGACCGGAAGTATCGAGAGATAGCCGGTACCGGCCAGACGGCCGTGACCAAACAGCATCTGCAGGCTCCTCAATGACGACACCGGGCGATCAGAGTTGATTAACACCCGTTCAACGAAGTCGGGACCGGGAAGATGCAGTTGTTCTTTGACGACCGTCGTCGATTTGTGATTTAACAGGTATTCTGCCTCTTTTCCCAAATATTTTTCAATGGCGCTCAACATAGAAATCCTCCTTCTCTTTTTTGACAACTATGCAGGTTTATAAACGGCAAGTCAATTTTAAATGGCATGTAAAACGCAGTTGGTATTGATTGGAAAATCGCCAAGACCGGAAAACGCAGGATTTTGGAAAAGAAGTCGCCATCATTGGTCTATTTAACCGAGATAACAATTTAATCGTTTTCCAGTAGTACCGACTTGACAAACGTTTGTTTTTGGTTTTCTTATCGTCTTAATTTGCGCCGCTCCTGTGGAGAAAAGTTGGATGGACTATTATAAATCATCGCGCGGCGGGAAAGGGTAGATATGCCGGTTGACTATAATGCCGTCCTGGTTTTCATCCTTCTCGGCATTGGCCTGGTTCTTTTTACTTTTTTCTTTGCGCGCCTTATTCGACCCCACCACCCTTATCAAGTAAAAAACGAAACCTATGAATGCGGCATCCCGATCCTCGGGAAAAGCTGGGTGCAGTTCAACAACCGTTTCTATATCTTTGCGCTCATTTTTGTAATTTTCGACGTGGAAGCCATTTTTCTGTTTCCCTGGGCGGTGGCGTACAATTCACTGGGCTTTTTTGCCCTGATTGAAATGGTAATCTTTATTGCCATCCTCCTGGTCGGACTGGTCTATGCCTGGAAGAAGGGAGCCCTGAAATGGGTGTGATCAAAAAACTCCCGGTGTTTGCCAGGAATATTCCCGGCGGCGGCCTTGTTACGACATCTCTAAACAATGTGTTGACGACGTGTCAGGCTAAGTCCCTCTGGTATTTGCTTTTCGGTACCGCATGCTGCGCCATTGAGCTGATGGCTACGGGGGCATCGCGCTACGATTTCGACCGCCTGGGGATGATGTTTCGCGCCTCGCCGCGGCAGTCGGACTTGATGATCGTGGCCGGCACCATTACGCTGAAAATGGCCCCGGTGGTTAAAAGGCTTTACGATCAGATGGCCGAACCGAGGTACGTGCTCGCAATGGGCGGATGTACCATCGGCGGCGGACCGTTCTATTACGACAGCTATGCGGTTTTGAAAGGCATTGATAAAATCATTCCGGTCGATGTTTATGTTCCCGGCTGTCCCCCCCGGCCGGAGGCGCTTCTTAATGGCTGCCTGGAAGTCGGCAAAAAGATCAGGCAACAGAAACTGGAAGACTGGAGCTAAAGCCGCCCAATGACCAAGGAACAGCTGACCAGGCATATAAAGGAAAATTTTTCCGCAGAGCTTGACGTAATCGAAAACGAGCAGCCGGAGCCATATTTTATCATCAAAGCGGATAATCTGGTTAAATTCTGCCGGTTTATCCATGATGATCCCGGCCTGGTAATGGATTTTTTGATGAACCTGTCGGGCGTCGATACCGGCGAACGGTTCGAGGTCGTTTACAACGTTTGTTCCTACCGCCTGAAGCATCGGATTTATTTCAAGATCCTGCTTGATCGCCAAAACGCGGAATTCGACACGGTGCGGTCGGTATGGCCCGCGGCCGACTGGTATGAACGCGAGGTGTGGGAACTTTTTGGAATGAACGTGCGTGGCCATCCCAACCTGACCCGATTTCTTTTGCCGGACGATTGGGATGAAGGTCACCCGCTTAGAAAAGACTGGGTGGGCAAAGATGTTATTCCTTTCCCGGAGAGGTAGCAAGTAATGGCCGAGCAGCTTCGCACCGAGGAAATGATGGTCAACATGGGGCCGCAACACCCTTCGACGCACGGGGTTTGCCGCCTGATATTGACCATCGACGGCGAGGTAATTAACGACTGCGTTCCTGTTATCGGCTATCTTCATCGCGCCATCGAAAAGATTTGCGAGAACCGTACCTATGCCCAGTGTATTCCCCTTATGGATCGCTTCGAATATGTCACCGCCATGTCTTGCAATTGGGTTTTTGCCCTGGCTGCCGAAAAGCTGTCCGATATTGAAATCCCCGAACGGGCTGAGTATTTGCGCGTCATCATGGCCGAGCTCAACCGGATGGCCAGCCACCTGCTTTGTATCGGCGTGACATCCATGGACATTGGCGCGCTGACGCCTTTCCTGTACACCTTCCGCGAACGCGAGATGATTCTTGATCTGTTTGAAATGACCTGCGGCCAGAGATTGACTTATAACTATATCCGCGTCGGGGGCGTATCCAGAGATATTCCGCCGGAGTTTGTTCCGATGTGCCGCCAATTCCTTGATATCATAGACGCCAAGGTTGACGACTATGAAAGGGTTCTGACCGAAAACCCGATCTGGATCGCCCGCAATAAGGGAATCGGTATTATACCGGAACAGATGGTTTACGACTATGCCATCTCCGGGCCGTCGGCCCGCGCCTCCGGCGTTAATTTCGATATCCGCAAGCACGACACCTATTCGATCTATGACCGCTTTGATTTCGAAGTTCCCGTTTTTTACGGCTGTGACAGCTATGATCGTTATCGGGCGAGGATAGCGGAAGTCCGCCAGTCGGCCCGCATCGTCCGCCAGGCGTTGGACGGGTTACCGGACGGCCCGGTTCGAGCGAAAGTGAGCATGAATTTCAAAACCAAACCGGGCGAGGTTTACACCCGCATTGAAAATTCCCGGGGAGAAATGGGTATCAATTTAATTTCTGACGGTTCCAGGAAACCGTTCCGGGTGCGCGCCCGGGGAGGAAGTTATAATCACCTTATGGCGTTACCCGATATCGTCCGGGGAACCAAGATCGCCGATTTGGTAGCGATTTTCGCTTCGCTTGATATTATTATGCCGGAGATAGACAGGTAATGGAACTGGCGCCCGTTTTTGACTGGCTGTATAACCAATTATCGGCGCTCGGACTGGGCGATACGCTGAATAATTTGATCTCGCTGATTGTAGTTAGCGTGATTGTCTTTGGTTTTTTATGCCTGGTGGCGCTGTTTCTGGTCTGGTGGGAACGCAAGATTTCGGCTCACGTTCAGCAGCGCTTCGGCCCCATGATGACCGGCTGGCACGGCGCTCTGCAAACCGTCGCCGACGCGGTAAAATTGCTTCAAAAAGAAGATATTACCCCCGCTATAGCTGACCGCAATGTTTTCTTTTGGGCGCCGGTTGTATGTTTTACCTGCGCTTTTGCGGCTTACGTGGTGATACCGTTCGGCGACGGCCTTATCGTTTCCGATTTGAATATCGGTATCCTTTATATCATCGCCATTACGACCTTTACCATTATTTCGCTGCTTATGGCCGGCTGGGGTTCCAATAACAAATATGCTCTTCTGGGCGGTATGCGCTCGGCGGCTCAGGGAGTCAGCTACGAGGTCCCGCTGGTGCTTTCCATCCTCGGCGTGGTCATGGTCACCGGTTCGATGTCAATGAATGATATCGTCCGCGCCCAGTCCGGCTGGGGAGGTTTCCACTGGAACGTCTTTTTCCAGCCGCTGGGATTTCTAATATACGTTACCGCCGCTACTGCTGAAACCAACCGGACGCCGTTTGATATTCCGGAAGCGGAGCAGGAATTGGTGGCGGGCTACAACGTCGAGTATTCCGGGATGAAATTCGCCATGTTTTTTCTGGCCGAGTTTATCAACATGTTTACCGTTTCGGCCATCACGGTTACCGTTTTTCTGGGCGGCTGGAACGGGCCGTTTCTACCATCGTGGGTATGGTTTCTGGGCAAGACGCTCTTTATGGTCTTTATCATGATGCTGTTCCGCTGGACTTATCCGCGCTTGCGCGTTGATCAATTGATGGAGTTTTCCTGGAAGGTTCTTTTGCCGCTGGCCTTTCTTAACATTGTTTATGTCGGGGTATTCGCCAAATGGCTGAATTGGTGAAACAATTCGCATCGGGGATTTACAACCTGCTTCTGGGGATGTTTACCACCGGCAAACATCTGGGCCGGCATGCGGTTACCATTCAATATCCAAAGGAACGCTGGACTATGCCGGAACGTTCGCGCGGTATGGTCGTGCTTCTGACCGACCACGAGACCGGCAAGCTGAACTGCACCGCCTGCCTGCTTTGCATGCGAGCCTGCCCTACCGGAGCCATAGATATCGAATTTGAAAAGGACGAAAAAGGCAGAAGGCATCTGAAGGAATTCAGGGTAAATTACCATATATGTTGCTTATGCGGTCTTTGCGAGGAAGCCTGCAATTTTGCCGCTATCAAGCTGGCCCCCAAATACGAATTCGCGGAATACGATAAAAAGAATCTCCTCTGGGATATGAAAAAATTGCAAGCCATGGGTCTCGATGTGCCTTATGAAAAACCGAAACGGAAAAAGCCGATGGCCGAAAAGCCGGAAGCCGAAAAACCCGACGCTGATACCGCCAAACCGGCAGGCGAAAACATGGACGAGGATAAATAGATGGAGCAAGTTGTCTTCTACCTGTTCGCCTTTCTGATTATCAGTTCAGCCCTGGCGGTGGTGTCGCTTAAGAATATTTTTCATTGCGCCCTGTTTCTTGTCCTATGCCTGTTTTCGGTGGCCGGAATTTTCGTTATGCTGCATGCCGAATTCCTGGCGGCGGTACAGATTCTTATTTACGTCGGTGCGGTGGCGATCCTTATCATATTTGCCATCATGCTGACTTCGAAGCTGGCCGGGCGGGACCCGATCATGACCAACGAGATGACTTTTATTGGAGCATTTCTGGCTCTTATTCTGGTCTTCAGCCTGGTTTATTCTCTGTCGAATACTTTCTTCCGGCTGGCCGACACCGAACCGGCTCCGCAATCGACGCTTGAGCTCGGCAAACTGCTGATGACGGAATTCGTTCTGCCGTTTGAGCTGGTATCGGTCCTGCTTTTGGCGGCCCTGATCGGAGCTATTATTATCGCTCGCCGGGAGGGAAACTGACATGGAACTGATGCATTACCTGACCCTGGCGGCGATTTTGTTTTCGATCGGCTTTTACGGTATCCTGACCCGCCGCAATGCGATTGCCATTTTGATGTCGCTGGAATTGATGTTCAACGCAGCCAATATCAACCTGGTGGCTTTCAATCGTTTTACTACGCCGGACGGGTTTACGGGACAGATTTTCGCCATTTTTGTAGTCGTCGTGGCCGCCGCTGAAGCCACCGTCGGGCTGGCGATCGTGATCTTAATTTACCGGAACTGGCGCCATATCGACGCCGACCGGGTCAACCTGTTGAAGTGGTAACATGCTGGAGAAGGCTTTCATAATACCGCTTTTGCCGCTTTTCGCCTTTGTGGCAATTGTCTTTTTCACCCACCCCAGGGAGAAACTCTCATCCTGGCTGGCGATAATCTCGATAGCCGCCGCCTGGGTGATGTCGATCGTAGTTTTGGTCGAAATGCTGGCTTACGATGGCGCGCAACCTTACCGGCTGGAACAGGCTTTTGATGTTATCAATTTTGCATCCTTCCGGCTGGAGTTCGGTATATGGCTTGACCCCTGGGCGGCGATAATGCTGATTGTCGTTACCACCGTTTCGCTGGCGGTGTACGTATATTCGCTGGGCTACATGCACGGCGATCCCCGCTTCTCCCGGTTTTTCGCTTACCTGGCGCTTTTTTCATTCTCCATGCTGGGACTTGTGCTGGCAAACAACTTCTTCTTCATCTTCATCTTCTGGGAACTGGTCGGATTGACTTCGTATCTTTTGATCGGTTTCTGGTATGAAAAGAAGTCGGCCTCCGACGCCGGCAAGAAAGCGTTCATCACAACCAGGATCGGCGATCTTGGTTTTCTGGTGGCCTTAATGATGATGGCCATGTTCGTGGGAACCTTCAATTTTCAGGAAATCTTCGCCAAGGTCGCCGCCGGACATATAAGCGGCGGACTTTTGACCGCTATTGCGATATTGATCTTCTGCGGCGCGGTCGGGAAATCGGCCCAGTTCCCGCTGCATGTCTGGCTGCCGGATGCCATGGAAGGTCCTACGCCGGTGTCGGCTTTGATTCACGCCGCCACTATGGTGGCCGCCGGTGTTTACCTGGTGGCGCGGACATTAACTCTCTTTCTGCCGGACTGGCATACTTTCGTCGAAACCGGCGCGTTGACCACGAGCGCCTGGACGGTTGCATGGATTGGCCTGGTTACCTCCCTCATGGCTGCGTCAATCGCGCTGGTACACAATGACATTAAAAGAATTCTGGCCTATTCCACCGTGTCCCAGTTGGGATATATGATGATGGCTCTGGGGATGGGCGGTTTTACCGCCGGTACTTTCCATTTGTTTACGCATGCCTTTTTCAAATCCCTGCTGTTCCTTGGCGCCGGTTCGGTCATCCACGCCGTCCATACCAATGACATTCGGGAAATGGGCGGGCTGTCGGGCAAGATGAAAATAACTACCATGACCTTTATTATCGCGGCGCTGTCGATCTCCGGTATCTTTCCGTTATCGGGTTTCTGGTCCAAGGATGAAATAATTGGGTCGGCTTATCGTCATCCGTTCTTCATGGTTGTCGCCCTGATCGTGGCTTTTATGACCGCTTTCTATATGTTCCGCCTCTGCTTTTTGACCTTCTTCGGAATACCGCGCGACAGGGGAAAATACGACCGCGCCCTCGAATCACCCCGGTCGATGACCTTGCCGCTTATCTTTCTGGCCGTTCTGTCAGTGGTGGCCGGGTGGGTCGGTATTCCGTGGCTCAAACACGGCTACGCATCTTTTGTTTATCACGGGTATCCTCACCATGTTGAACCGAATATTCTGCTGATGGCGGTTTCGACCGCGGTGGCTCTTTCGGGCATCGGGCTGGCCTATTTAATGTATTATAAGAAGTCGATTTCAGCCGAGGCGATGGGTGAGCGCTTCAAGCCGATCTACACGCTGCTTTACAATAAATATTACATCGATGAGTTTTACGACCATGTTATTATCAAACCGACTCACGCCCTGGCGCGTTTCCTGTGGAGTTTCGACGACCGGATTATCGACGGACTGGTAAACCTGCACGCCAAGGTTACGCTCTTGTTATCGACCGTCAAATACTGGATCGACGTCTATATCATCGACGGCATCGTCAATGGTCTCGGTATCGTCACCGACGCCGCGTCCGGAGTTATGCGTCTTTTGCAAACCGGGCGGCTGGCGCACTACCTTCTGGTGGTGCTTTTCGGTTTGATTCTTATCGTTCTTTTGTCAACTTCGAACCTTTTGAACTGGGCTTTTTTGGAGGCCGGTATAAAATAGAGAGACAGGCCGGGAGGATAAATAAACAAGATGAATTACAGTTTTCCGATATTATCCTGTGTTGTTTTTGCGCCGCTGGCGGGGATGATTGTGGTTCTTTTGCTTGATCGGGAAAAACACAACGCCATCAGGTGGGTTTCGACCTTTTTTGCCTTTATCACTTTGATCCTGACCATAATCGTCCTTAAAGATTATAATTGTGCGACGGCTGAGATGCAGTTTGTCGAGATGCATCGGTGGATCCCCGCGATCAGCGCTCAATACTTCCTCGGCGTTGACGGCATCTCGGTGCCGATGCTGGCGCTGACCAGTCTTCTTTCGCTGATTGCCATCGTCATAAGTTTTAACATCACCAAGCGGGTCAAAGAATATTTTGCCTTTTTCCTCCTGCTGGAATGCGGTATGCTTGGCGTTTTTGCCGCGCTGGATTTCTTCCTTTTCTATGTCTTCTGGGAAGTCATGCTGGTGCCGATGTATTTTTTGATCGGTGTCTGGGGCGGGCCGCGCCGCGAATACGCCGCCATCAAGTTTTTTCTCTATACACTGTTCGGTTCCATTTTTATGCTGGTGGCGATTCTGATTCTTTATTTCTCCTCCGAACCGCACACGCTCAACATGCTGGAGATGATGCGGCTTGGCCCGACCTTCTCGCACGGTATCCAGCTTCTCACCTTTGCCTTTTTCTTTATTGCTTTCGCCATCAAGGTCCCCGTCTGGCCGTTCCATACCTGGCTGCCTGACGCTCACGTCGAAGCACCCACCGCGATTTCAATCGTCCTGGCGGGCGTCCTGCTGAAGATGGGAACTTACGGCATGCTCCGGGTTTCCTGGCCGATGCTGCCGGAAGGTATCCGGTACTTCGCATTTCCGATAGCGATACTCGGAGTAATCGCCATTATATACGGCGCGCTGGTCTGCATGGCTCAGAAAGACCTCAAAAAACTGGTCGCTTATTCTTCGGTGTCGCATATGGGTTATTGTATGCTGGCCCTGGCGGCCTTCACTTCGGTAAAAGCTCTGGCGGGATGTATGTTCCAGATGGTGTCGCACGGTTTGCTCACCGGGGCGATGTTTCTTTTGGTCGGGGTTTTATATGATCGGGCGCACACCCGCGAAATCGCCGCCTTTGGCGGGCTGTCCAACAAGATGCGCGTCTATACCGGCCTGATGATGCTCTTTACCATGGGTTCGCTCGGCCTGCCGGGAATGTCGGGATTTATATCCGAGTTTCTCGTCTTTATCGGTTCTTTTTCCTCCTATCCGGTTATGGTCTGTATCGCCGTTCTGGGCGTGGTGCTGACGGCGGCTTATTTCCTGCGTATGATCCAGCATATCTTTTTGGGCGAATTCGACAGTGCCAAATGGGGCGGCCTTACCGACATTAACATTCGGGAAACCCTGGCGGTGGCTCCCCTGGGGATTCTGACTTTGTTTATTGGAATCTATCCCAAGCCGCTGTCCGATCTGATACGGGCGACACTGGAAAACATTGTAACCCTGATGGCTCGTTAAAATGATTGACCTGAGGCCTCTTATACCTGAGTTGTTTCTCTTTTGCGTTTCACTGGTTGTTCTGGGGGTCGATCTTTTCTCAAAAAGGCGGTCGGTGTCGCTGCCGGCATACCTCAGTATGGCTGGCCTGGTGGTTACCGGGTTTCTCCTGTATAAATTTCAGGGCGGCCGGCTCTGGGAAGGAATGTTTGTCTCCGATTCCTTCGCTTATTTCTTCAAGATAATCATTCTGGGTGCCGCCTTTTGCGCCATCGGCTCGTCATTCGGTACGGTCGGACGGATGACTCACCACCGGGGAGAGTACTTTTCGCTGATTCTTTTTTCCACGGTGGGGATGATGTTTCTGGTGTCGGCCAGGGAGCTAATCACGCTTTATATCGGGCTGGAGCTGACCACTATCCCGCTTTTCGTTCTTGCCGCCTATATAAAATCAAGCCGGGCTTCCAGCGAAGCGGGCTTAAAATATATGATTATCGGGGCCGCTTCGTCGGCAATTTTGCTTTACGGGTTCTCTATCATCTATGGCCTGACCGGTACCACCTATATACCTGAGGTTACCATCAACCTGTCGATTTACTGGTTGTCGTTTGGCGAAATCGGTCCGGCCTTTTCCGTGGCCCTGATGATGATTATCGCCGGGTTGACCTTCAAACTGGCTATTGTCCCGTTCCATATGTGGGCGCCGGACGTATATGAGGGCGCTCCGACTCCTATCACCGCCTTTCTGTCGGTCGGTTCCAAGGCCGCCGCCCTGGCCGCTTTTGCCCGAATTTTCTGCGGCATGTTTGTCGCCTTTGCCGACGATGTGATGCAGCCGCGTGACTGGGGCAATATGGTCGCCTTCCTGGCGGCGGTATCCATGATCCTCGGCAACGTTGTCGCGATCCGTCAGACCAACATCAAGCGGATGCTGGCTTATTCGTCAATCGCACAGGCCGGATATATAATGGTTGGCGTTGTGGCCACGTCAACGCTGGGCATCGCCTCGATCAGTTATTACGCCTTCGCCTACCTGCTGGCCAACATGGGCGCTTTTGCCGTGGTTACTGTTTTCGCCGATCGGAGCGGCTCGGAAAAGATTGCCGATTACGCCGGCCTGGCCCGTTCATCCCCGGTACTGGCATTTCTGCTGGCGATATTCCTGTTGTCGCTGGCCGGGATTCCGCCTTTGGCCGGGTTTTTGGCCAAGTATTACGTGTTTGCGGCGGCTATTGAGGCCGGTTATACCTGGCTGGTTATCCTGGCCCTGTTGACGGCGGTGATTTCGCTTTATTATTATGCCAACGTTATCCGGCTGATGTATATGGTGCATGAGCCCAATCCGCATCATATAGTTCCGGGTTTTCCGGCCGGGCTGGTGCTGGCCCTGACCGGCGTCGGGGTGGTATTGGTCGGTATCCTGCCGCAGTCAATTCTGGAGCTGGCGCTTCGAGCGGCATCGAGTTTTGCTTTTTAGTCTTTTGGATAACGCAACGATTGACATTCAGGCCGCTTTTTCCGTATATAGATTCGAAGTGCGGTGCCGATCTATCGAAGCAGGGATAGCTATGTCGATATTGTCAGGGATTAAGACCGTCATAAAAAGGAATTTCATCTCCGGCCTGCTGGTTACGGTTCCGCTGATTACTACCTATTTTGTTCTGCGGGTTCTGTTCAATGTCCTCGACGGTATATTCAATCCGATTGTCCACAACCTGCTGGGATACGATATTCCCGGCCTGGGTGCTGTGGTTACCGTACTTCTTATTTTGCTGGCCGGTATTGTCACCACCAATTTTATCGGCGCCCGTATTTACGAATGGGGCGACCGCTCCCTTGGCCGCACGCCGCTGGTCAGAATCATCTATACCGCCGCCAAGCAGCTTGTTCAATCGCTGGTTACGCCTTCGGCAAAGGCTTTCTCCGAAGTGGCCCTGGTTGAATATCCTCGCAAGGGAGTGTACATCATCGGATTCCTGTCCGGAAAAAGCCGTTTGCGGGACGAGGAAAATAAATATGCGAAATCCGTGCGTATGGTTTTTATCCCCTCGACGCCGACCCCGTTCACCGGGCTGGTGATTTTTGTACCTGAAAAGGATATTTACCCGATAGATATGGGCCTGGAAGAAGCGGTTAAGATCATGGTTTCCGGCGGCATCGCGACGCCTCCGGTCATAAATATGATTAAAGGACGCAACTGCCGGGAGACTACTCATGCGACTGGCTAACCTGCTGGATGAGAGCCTGGTCACCTGCGACCTGAAGGCAAAAACCAAAACCGAAGCGATCGCCGAGCTACTCAACCTGGTGCAAAAGAATTATCCCCGGTATGACTATGACGCTATTCTCGAATCGATTCTGGACAGAGAAGAAATCGAGGATACTTCCTACGGTCGGGCGATTGCGTTTCCCCACGCGCGCACCAACGCCGTTGACGAAATGTACGTGGCGATCGGGATATCGCGTTCGGGTTTGTCGGACAAGACTCCCGATAACAAGCCGCTGCAGATGATCTGCCTTATGTTGACGCCGTCAGCTATCGCCAAGTTGTACCTGCAAACGCTTTCAGCTTTTGCTGCCTTTGCTCGAAACCCGGAGAATATTGAAAGAGCCGTCAGGGCAAATTCACCGGGGACCATAATCGATGCCATATGGGAATCGGGCGTTACGGTTGAAAAGGAAATAACCGCTAAGGACCTTATGCGCCACGATGTGGTTAGCGTCTCGCCCGACGACAGCCTGAAAAAGGTAGCTAACCTGATGTTCCGTAACCGGTTGTCGGCGCTGGCGGTGGTAGACAAGGACAATAACCTGCTCGGCCAGATTACCGATAAGGAACTGATCAAAGCCGCCCTGCCCGATTTCAAAACGCTTATTTCCAACCTTAATTATTCGATGGACATTGAGCCTTTTGAAGAACTTCTCAAGCGTGAAGATAAAATCAAGGTCAAACAGCTTTTTACCCGGGACCACGAGGTAGTCAGTTGCGATACGAAGATTGTCGAGGTGGCGGCGATGATGCTGTTTAAGGATCTGCGTCGAGTCTTTGTCGCGGAAAATAACAAGCTGATCGGTATTCTGCTTCGCAAGGATATCGTCCATATGATTATTCGCGGATAGCGGAGCGTCCTTTTTTTTATCCTTTCATTGACCATAAATCCTGCAGCTTTTAACAGACAGCGAATTGTCTTTGACAGGGGAACTATACTGTTGTAGATTGCCGCATTAAATTATACGACCCAAGAGGCGGCGAGTCAGGGAAATACGGCATGCCATCAAAATCCTCAACTTTTCTTTTCAGAATCATAATTATTGCGGCTGCGATTTCTTTGACCGTACTCAGCCTGCTTGCAAGATTCGGTCTTATCCGCGCCGGGTATGGCGCCGAGGCGTTTATTTTCGGCATCGGACTTTTGGGCGCCGCCTTTATGATTTCCTGGGCGGCCGAGGTCGCCCAGATGGATATCTCGCAGGGGCTTGCGGTTGCGATTCTGGCCTTAATCGCCGTGCTTCCCGAGTATGCGGTCGATATGGTTTTCGCCTGGAAGGCAGGGAAGGACATCGCTTTTGCGCCGCTGGCTCTTGCTAATATGACCGGCGCCAACCGTCTGCTCATCGGCCTGGGTTGGCCGATGGTCCTTCTTATCTTTTTCCTGCGGACGCGTAAGAAATCGCTTCAGATGGTCAAGGAGCATTCGACGGAAATATTCTATCTGACCTGCGCTACCGTGTATGCCTTCACCATCCCGTTTAAGGGTAGTCTTAACCTTTTTGATATGCTAATCCTCGTGGCTATTTTTACCATGTATATTATACGCACTATCCGCACGAAAGTGGAAGAGCCGGAACTGGTCGGGCCGGCGGCGATGTTCGGCGCCTTTACACCGTCCTGGCGGCGATTGACAACGGTAGCGCTTTTTCTGTATTCGGGTGTAATCATATTTCTCTTGGCCAAGCCGTTCGCCGAATCGCTGGTCGCCTTCGGGAGGGAATCCGGGATTGACGAATTCCTTTTGGTTCAATGGCTCGCGCCTTTGGCATCGGAAGCGCCGGAATTTATGGTGGCCGGCATCTGGGCCTCTCGCGGCCACGTACAGCAGGCTTTGGGCGCTTTGATATCATCTAAAGTCAATCAATGGACCCTGCTGGTCGGTACGCTGCCGATTGTCTTTTCCATATCGCTGGGAAAGCTTGGTTCCCTGCCACTGGATATGCGGCAGGATCACGAAATCTGGCTGACAGCCGGACAGTCGATATTCGCGGTAGCTATTCTATCCAACCTGAGAATCTCGTGGTATGGCGCAATCCTTCTGGCGATTCTGTTTATTGCGCAGTTGATAATCGCTGATATTCGGATGGAGGTATTTGCGATTTATCTGGTGTTTGCCGTTTTGATCCTGATTCGCGACCGCAGGCATCTGCCGTCACTGGCCCGGATCGGTTTGAAATTCAAATAACCTATTTATTGTTCTTCGTCTTGTACCGGTACCCGATTCTGGGAAACGGGTTGACTACCGACGAGACAATATTGGTCAAATGAGACGATATTCTTTTAAGAAATCTTATGTACATGGTCAGAACAACCGCATGGCCCACCAAAATGTCATCGGGGGGGCAAGTAATCAATTCCGTAACAACTGAATCGCACCAGTTGGCTATCTCTTTGTGCTCTTTCATTAATTTCGAAGCGAGCTTTTTGTCCGATTTCGAATATGCTTCGGTGACGCTTTTGAACTTCTCGTCAATGGCCGCTTCCACCTCACACAGCTTTTGCTCGTATTTGAATCCATGAAGCGGCATGGGATGATCCCGGGCCAATTCGGCGATATTTTTGGAGTAATCCCCGATTCGCTCAACATCAATAACCACCGATATCAGGACCAGGCATAGACTGACGTCTCCGGGCTGAGTCAGGGCCAGGTGAGTGAGTACCTTGCGGCGCACCTCGCGTTCATATTTGTTTATCCTTTTATCGGCGGCGAAAATATCGATTTGCAGTTCTGCGGTGTCGGAATACCGCAGCGTGTGAACCGATTCCTTGAACATCCGGTAATCTTCGCGAAGCATTTCAGCCATAGCCTCAAAAGCCTGCTGAAGAAGATTATCGGAAGTGAAAAGTTCTTTCAAAAAACGAAACATCATTTACCTCCAGAAATATATCAGCGCCAAAGGTATTATAAAAAATATAGCACCAATAAATACCAACGGGACAGCCTTATTTTTCACGGAATAATCGGCCAGTTTGCGCGCCAGGTATAACGGGATTTTCTTGAGCGGCAAGAAGACGACTATCCCGCAGAAATTGAATAACATGTGGGCAAAAGCAATGGTTACGGCGGCTATATTGCCTGTGGCCAGCGAGGCCAGGATTGCCGTGGCGGTAGTGCCGAGATTGGCCCCGAGGGTGTACGGGAAAATCTGAACCAAGGATAAAATCCCGGAACCGGCCAGCGGAATTATCAACGACGTGGTAATGGAAGAAGACTGGACCATAACCGTCAGGACCAAGCCTAAAAGGAACGACCTGGCCGTCGTTTTGAAAATATAGCGCTGGAAAAATCCGGTCAGGGGCGAGATCACCATCGACCTGAGAGTCTTAACGAGAAAATTAAGAGAAAGAAACAGCAGCAGGACGGCAAGAACGCTGGAAACGACAGCATTCTGATTGAGAATATCAAGGAGGGCTTTGATAACCGGCTTGGTAATTGCAGCCAACGGATTAAACAGGGTCACCCCGCCCAGTTTGGAAAACAAGCCGGTCAGTTGAGAACTGGCCGCACCAAGAAAATTGGTCTTTATCTGAATCGGTAGAAATATCGCCACCGCCAGCAGGTTAAATATATCATGAACAGTTGAAGCGGCAAAAGCTCGCCTGAACTCAACGGACCGCTTGATATGGACCAGTGAGACCAGTAAATTTGTAATGGTTGTTCCAATATTAGCTCCCATTACGACCGGAATAGCGTTATCAACCGTCATCAGCCCCCCGCCCACCATGCCGACGACCAGGGAAGTTGTCATTGAGGATGATTGAACGACACTTGTAGCCAGAACACCAATGAAAAGGCCAACGATTGGGTTGGACGTTGTTGATATCATTGTTTCGGCAAAACCTTTTCCGAACAGCCTCAAAGAGCTTCCAAAAAGTCCGACGGATAAAAGGAACAGATACAAAAAGCCAAAAAGCAGGATCAATCTTATGTAGATGGATGTTTTCGAGGCAGCCAAATTACGCTATTTCTCCGACAGCGGTCTTTTCCGCCGCCATAATTAGCTGATTCTCATGAAATTCGAGCGGCAATATAGCCGCCTTGATATCAGTGTCAAGTAAAATGCGCCGTCATTTTCACGGCCTTTATCGGATATCCGCACCGGCGCGATTTAACGCGGTTTGGAACTTGACAGTCTCCCGAATTGTATTAAATTGCGGACAGTTTGAGAGGGGATGAATTTGCTTTAGGAAGGTAACAAGTATATGCGTTTACTTATGGCTCTGGCGCCCTTTTTTCTCCTTTCGCTTATGGCCATCTCCTGCGGCGATAAAGGAGTCCCCCCTCTGCCCGTACCCGCCACCAGATTAGAGATCATCTCCGGCAACGGCCAGATACCAAGGGCCGGCGCATTTCTGCCGGACTCCCTGATGGTCAGAGTTACCACCGACATGGGAGAACCGATTCCGGATATCCAGATTGTCTATGAACAGATCACTCCGATTGATGGCCAAGGGCTTCGTTGGGGTGTACAGACGACCAACGGCGACGGTTACGCAAGGAACAAATACTATGCGGATACCGTGGTCGGCATCGATACGATTATGGTTACCGCTTCCGACATTGAAGATTCAGTAGTCCATTTTGTTGTGACGGTCGTTCCCGATAGCGCCAATACGATTATTATAGAAAGCGGCGATGGGCAGGAGGGAAATTCCGGCGACATGTTGTCTGAGCCTTGCGTGGTAAAAGTTACGGACAAATACAACAATCCCGTACCCGATCTCAGGACAAAATTTGTCGTATTTGGCGAGTGTCTGGTTTTTACCGACTCGACAGCGGCAACCGATACGGCCTATACGAGAACCGCCGAAGACGGCATGGCGCAGGCCCAATGGATAATGGCTTCTGTTGGTTCTCCGTCTTGGACCTGGATGTGGGTGTATATGATGGTTGGTGATCAACCGGTTGATTCGGTCAGATTCTCGGCTCATATCAATCCTTGATTGGGTGCGCGGAAATATTATTACAATATAAAAAGCATATTTGAAGAACTCTGCATTCTGCGTCACCACTGATTATACTTTCCGCTTGTCTTCGGCTGTATAAGCCCCGATATTCGTTGCGATGAGATATAAAGGGCCTGGCGACGAAGAAGAAAACCGGCCTGCCGAGCTATGGTGGCTGCCGTATTTGTTATTCTTGGCGGTTACGGCTATTCTGGCAATTCCGATTTTAAGGAATCTCGGTAACTGGGGCATCCGCGACTGGGATCTTTTTACCACCCTGCACGCCGCCGCCGTGCGGTCGATTCTCGAATACGGTCAGTTCCCTTTCTGGAATCCGTATATCGGCGGGGGTAACATTCTGTTTACCCACCCCGAAGTGCCGGTACTGAACCCTCTTTTTGGATTGCTTTTGATCTTCGGGCCGCTGATCGGGCTTAAACTTCAGGTTCTGGTGGTCTATTTCATCGGCATGGCGGGATTTTACAAGCTGGCCCGGCAATTGGGAATCAGCTTTTGGGGATCCCTTTTACCGCCGCCGGTATTTATGCTCAGTTCTTATTTGACCCTTCATTTTGTCGCAGGCCACGTCCCGTTCCATTATTTTTGCGCCCTGCCGTGGCTTTTGTACTTCTACAAGAAATCGCTCGGTTGTCCCCTGCATATTCTATCCGCCGGAGGCGTGGCGGCCTTTATGATTCTCGGTTCCGGCGCGGCCGTGCCTTTGCTGTTTTCCCTTTTTTTCCTTTTCCTGTTCAGCATTTTTGACATCGGGCAAAAACACAAATTCCGCCCGCCGTTTTTTGCTGTTCTGGCCGGGCTTTGCGGCATCCTGTTTGCCGCAGTCAAGTTTTTCCCGATGTTCGATTATCTTGCCCGCCACCCGTGGATTCCCGAAACGACCGTTCAGACTACTCCACTGTGGATTTTACCGGATATGTTTTTCAATTTCAACCAGTCGGTTTTTGCCGATCATATCCAGGGATATTTCTGGGGCTGGCACGAATACGGCGCTTTCATCGGCCCGGTGGTTGCCTTACTGGCTGTAATTGGATTGATTGTCAGGTTCAAGAAAGACTGGCCGTATCTTGTACTGATAATTTTTTCACTCCTTCTGGTTTTGGGATCGTTTTCCACGTCGCTGTCGCCGTGGGATCTTCTGCATCATCTGCCCGGCTTTAAATCGATGCGGGTGCCGTCGAGATTTTCGCTTCTTGCTATAATTTGCGTAGCAATCCTAGCCGGACGGGGGGCGGATGCTATCCTGTCGTTATTTAAACATCGTAAATGGGCTATGGCATTGGTCATGCTGGCCACCGTTCTGGGAACTCATCTTTTTGTCTGCCTGCCTGTTTTGGGACAGGCTTTTCGCCGACCGCCCGAACATCCTCAGCCGCGTAAGGAATTCAAACAAATAGAGGGCGATCCCAACCGAATGTACACCGCTTTCTTGTCCAATATGGGAACGATCAAAGCCGCCTGGCTGTCGGCCTATCGGCCCGGCCGCTGCATATTGGGGTTTGTCGGCCAGACCCTGGAATGGTATTCCGACGACGATGCCGTCCGGGTAATAAAGCGGGAATTCAGTCCCAACCGGATCGCATTCGAAATAGAAACCGAAAAAGGGGGCAACCTGGTAATATCCCAGGGATACGATCCCGGCTGGCGCCGGGAGGACGGCGGCGAGATAAAGCCGCGCTCTGATCTGCTTTCATTCGACGTCGTTCGCGGTGAGAGTCATATTGAAATATACTACTTTCCCGATTATTTCACGTTTGGCCTTGTTGTCTCAATAATCTCTATTCTTATGGCGATCGCAGGCCCGATTATATATCGCCTTAAGACAAAAACCGATACTTAACTAAAGTCCAGATAGCAACCGCCCCGTCGTACCATCTGATTTTTTTGCCTTCTTTGATCTTGCGCGGGTAATAATTGATCGGTATTTCAAATATTTTAATTTTTCTCTTCCTCAGCCGGGCAATCACCTCAGGACAGAATTCAAAGCGACGGCAGACAAGATTCAAAGATTTAAGAAGTTCCGTCTTGACCATCTTGTAGCAGGTTGATTCATCGGTGATACCGGCCCAATACAAAAGGTTGGCCAGAAAGGTCAGGAAACGGCCACCCCAGTAATATCGATGATAAGACCTGCCTGAGTCCGGATTGGCGACACGCGACCCGAATACTGCTTCGGCATTATTCTGTCTGGCCGTTGCCAGCATCTTGACGATATCGTTCGGGTCGTACTCCAGGTCGGCGTCCTGGATTATGGTGTACTCGCCTTCCGCCCTGCCGAGTCCTGTCAATATCGCCGCCCCTTTGCCATGATTACTCTTGTGAGGCAGGAAAGTGATTTTACCCTCGTCAGCGTATTTTTTCAATATTTCTGCCGAACTGTCGGTCGAAGCGTCATCGACGGCGATAATCTGTTTGTCAATCGGAAGAGTCAGCAGTTTTTCCATTATGAGGGGGAGAGTTTTTTCTTCGTTGAAGACCGGCATAATAATGGAAAGCTGCATTTGCATAATATAAATGTGACCCGATGATTTGTCAATCAGGCCCCTTACAATGTCAAGGCAAGATAGAAATGTCCTATTCTTGGCAAGATAGAAATGTCCTAT
>CAZSYD010000037.1:0-10680 GCA_964611355.1 uncultured Ignavibacteriales bacterium
TACTTGACCCAATCGATGCTCTTCGGCATGAATAGGCGTCGTAAGATCTAACCGGTGGCCAATCCCAGCTTGGCCGGTGTGGGTTCCCGCTTGCCGGGCGCAAAAAAATATAATCCTCAGGCACAAATATTAAACTCACCAGTTGGGTGAGGTACGGTGTGACTTGTGGGCACAGGTTAAGCACAAAAGAAAAACCCGGCAGGGAAAACATAATCTCCGCCGGGCTTTTGCAATCAGTCAATGCCGCATTCATTTGGCGGCCGCCTCCAAGATTATTTCAGAAGCACCATTTTTCTCGTTGCAGAATAATCACTGGTGTCAAGACGATAGAAATAAACACCGCTGGCCGCCTGGCTACCATCCCACTGGAACTTGTACTCTCCAGCTTCAAGATGATCATCAATCAGTGCCGCTACCTTTTGGCCCATGATGTTGAAGACTTCAAGTCTGACTTCTGATTCTTCCGGCAGACTGAAACTGATTTCTGTGATCGGGTTGAATGGGTTGGGGCAGTTCTGGTGTAGAGTAAAATCCGTTGGCAATAGCTCTTCACCGGCCTGTTTGTAAGTTATGTCTGGCGTAGCCAGGTCAATCCAGCCTGCGGGCACCGTCTGGCCCTCGTTGATCATTTCAGCAATATCCTTAGCTCTTTCGTCATTTTCGGGATTGCTGTCAGCTATCAAATCGTTGCAATATGTGATCGCCTGTGAAACCGTCGCTGCATCCTCACTGATCTCATTCCACTGAGCTATCTTACCCGACGCCATATTGAGTAGCAGGGCCGTTAGATGAGCCCTGGCTTTGTCATTCATACTGGATTTTGCCCGGGGGGAAATGGTTGTGCGAAGAGCTTCGAGCCGCTGATTACAGTCGGAATTGAGATTAACCTCAAATACATTGACAGGGTTCAGGCCATGTTCGTTGAAATGAGTACGGATCAACTCCATGTAATTGCACATGTCCTCATATGTTTCATGCGATTTGCCTTTACCCGAAAGAAGAGCGCTTACCTGGTGCATCCAGTAACCGCGACCTCGCTGTTGGGGTATTATGTCAAGCTGACTTAGTTCGAAATCAACCGTTTTATGTATACAGTCTATTACTACTTCTTTGGTTTCTTCGTCTGCTTGATAGCCAAGGGGAGTTGATATAGACACCGAGTATACCCCGTAATCAAGATCAGCAAATTGATACCATCCCGAATCGTCAGTGACAGCCGAAAACAGGAGAATGCCTTCTGAGTCATACAGATCGACTGGGATACCCAGCAGACCTGATGAACCAGCTGTGACAAAGCCAGAGATTGACCCGGTGCCAGATGGCATCATATTCTTCAGTATCGAGAGAGTGCTGTCAGTTCCCCCGTGATAATTTGCCACGGCCAAGTCGTAGTCACCGTCTCCGTCGAGGTCTACTGAGCAAATGGACCAGGGAGTATCCCCAACCGCGTAATTGTCTGCCGAAGCAAACCTACCGTCCCCGTTGTTAATCAAGATGGAGACACTGTCAACCGGCCCTCCCGTCGCTCCGTCCCCCCAATTTGCGACAGCCAAATCAAGATATCCGTCCCCGTCAATGTCCGGACAGGAAACATCCTTCGGGTTAACGCCAACCGCGTAGTTACCGCCTGGCGTAAAGGTGCCGTCTCCAAGGTTAAAGAGAATAGACAGGTTGTCACTGCTGCCGAAGTTACATACGGCGAGATCAAAATCCCCGTCCTGGTCAAGGTCGGCAATGCAAATACCTTGCGGACCATCCTCCACAGAGTAAGTACTGTCGGGCTCAAAGCTTCCATCTCCGTTGTTAATCAGGATCGTAACATTATCTGAACCCGAGTTTGTGACGGCCAGGTCAGTATCACCGTCCAAGTCAAGGTCTCCCGAACAGATGTAATGGGGATTGTCCCCGACAGCGTATTTGACGACCGGTGCAAAGCCGCCCTGTGCATCATTCATCAAGACCGCAACAGTGTCTTTTAATCGAAGTGTTACCGCCAGATCAGGATATCCGTCACCGTTCAGATCGGCTGCGCAAACACCATATGGACAACCCTCGAGACCCCAGTCGCCTGCGTACGTAAAACTCCCGTCCCCGTTATTGTCGAGGATGGTGATCTTGCCGGAGCCGTTGGACCAACAGACATATTCATCCGTGACAGCCAGATCAACATCTCCATCCTTATCAAAGTCGGCTACGCACGCTTGATGAGGGCAATTCATGGGATACTTGTCCGCAAATGCGAAACTCCCGTCGCCATCATTAAACAAGATCGCCACTGATTGGTCGTTCAGGCTGACAACATTGTTAACCACAGCGACGTCGGAATCGCCGTCTCCGTCAAAGTCAGCACAGATAACGTCAACCGGGCCGCGCCCTGCGTCGTAGTCACTCCTCTCGAACAGCGGTTCCGAAGAGAAAACAGTCCGAGCAACTAAGCAAAGGTAAAACGCCGCCATGGAAATTAGAAGTACCTTTTTCATCTTATATCTCCTTCTATTGTTATCGGACCGGTGGCCCATCCCGCCCTCGGCGGCGTGGGTTCCCGCTTAACAACGAATATTCTCAAAATGCGCCAATCGAACGAGCACTGGCCGAATATACCAAATCCAAACAACGAGGTCAAATTAATCGTCATAAACAATCCCTAAAACTACTCAATATTAACACCGATTCACCAACAACAATACATTCTTTCTGCTGTTTCATAATCTGTCCCGGTTAATGGATACGTTTTCCAAGGGAGGACTTTTGGCTGTTCAAAAAACAGTTTCCAGATCATTGTCAGGCCAGCCGCCTTTCGTAATCACCACAAGATATGTAGCGCATATTTTAAAATATGACGGAACAAACCCATTTTCGTCTAACTAACAGGACGACATTATGTTAAAAGAAATCCATTGTTCCGTCGGGTCTTGCGCCGAAGATGTGCCCGCCCCTGACATGAAAGACGATATTTACAGATTATGTTTTCCGGCCGCCCGGCCTGATGCCGGTGTCGGTGATATAAGCCGTCACCAACTTGTGCGGGGTGATGTCAAAAGCGGGATTTATAACTTTGACGCCTTCGGGAGAAATTCGTTTGCCGAAACCGTCGGTTACTTCTTCGGGCGAACGCTGCTCGACGATTATATCTTTGCCCGATTCGAGATTTTTGTCAAAAGTCGATTCCGGCGCGGCGATATAAAACGGAATCTTATGTTCCCTTGCCAGAACGGCAAGCGTATAAGTACCGATTTTGTTGGCCACGTCGCCGTTTTTCGTGATCCTGTCTGCGCCCGTAATGACGGCATTGACTTTCCCTAAAGACATCAGATAACCGGCCATGTTGTCAGTTAAAAGCGTTACATCAATGCCATTATGCATTAATTCCCAGCAGGTTAGGCGCGCCCCTTGAAGTAATGGTCGAGTTTCGTCGGCATAGACTTTTATATTTTTGCCCGCCTCGACCGCCTTATAAATCACCGCCAGGGCCGTCCCGATACCGCCTGTCGCCAGCGCCCCGGCGTTACAGTGAGTCAGAACCGTCGAGTTATCTTTTAGAAGTTCGGCCCCGTGACGACCGATAGCATCACACATCCGCCGGTCTTCTTCATGGATAGTAATCGCTTCGTCCCGGAGAATCTGTCGATATTCATCAATGGAATTTCCATTGTATTTCTCGGCAGCCTCAAGAACGCGGTCAACCGCCCAGGAAAGATTAACCGCCGTCGGGCGAGCGTTTTTGATTTCGCGGCCAATGTCAGGCATCAATCTGCGCAATTGCTCAAGGGAGACGTCGGCTTTGGCCTCGATAGCAAGGCACAACGCATAAGCGGCGGCAATGCCGATAGCCGGTGCGCCGCGCACTTCAAGACGCTTGATGGCTTCGATAACGTCGCGATAATCGGTATAAGTATTATAGACCAGTTTCTCCGGAAGCGCGGTCTGATCCAGAAGAATAAGTTTCTTATCTTCAGTCCGTATCGTCGTAAAACGCATTATTATTCCCCCATAATCTGAACCACCAGTTCCCGGCGACGACTGCGGTTGTCGAATTCGAGAAAAACAACCTGCTGCCAGGTGCCCAGAACAAGCTTCCCCGCCGAAAAAGGAACGGTGATATCCGGCCCGATCATCGCCGCCCGCAGGTGCGAAAACCCGTTGCCGTCATGCCAGGTCTGGTCATGCTTATAGGGTTTACTGCACGGAATCAGTTTTTCCATCAACTCCGGCAGATCGGAAAGCAGTCCCGGCTCATATTCGATAGTAGTAATGCCACCCGTTGAGCCGGGGACGAAAACAGTCACCGTACCGGAATTCAATCCGCTTGACTTGACCATATCGCCAACATAGCCGGTTATATCGATAATATCACCGGCTCCTTTGGTTGAGAATTTAATCGATTTCGTAACTACCATCAGATATACAGATGCCTTTTGATTTTTCGGGTTGTCGTCTTTTCAAACTCCTGCCGGATATAGCTGATATTTTTAATTCTCTTATAGTCGGCCATACCCCGGCAGATTGTCTTTATTTCGAGATCAAGAACCGATTTTATTTCCTCGGCGGTGAAATTGTCCGGATTTACTTCTTCCGAGTCCTTATTAAGTCGTATTGCCAGTTGCTCGAAATCCGGATAGATAATTGCCGTAACCTCTTCCCTGCCGGTTGCGCCTTTCCTGCCGTATACCAACGTTTCGAGGATATAAGACGAGCGGAGCAGTTCGGCTTCAATCTCTTCGGGATATATATTCTTTCCGGCCGCCGAGACTATCAGGTTTTTCTTCCGTCCGGCGATATAGAGGTAACCATCCTTGTCAAGACGGCCCAAATCGCCCGTATGAAGCCAGCCATCTTCCAGTAGCTTTGCGGTTTCTTCGGGGTTGTCCTCATATCCGGGAGTAATCATCGGCCCCCGGGCCAGGATTTCTCCAATTCCTTTTTCGTTTGGGTTATCGATTTTGATCTCAACATTTTCCAGCGGCGGTCCGACCGAGCCGAATTTGACCCGGTCAGTCGGATTAACGGTCAATACCGGCGAGGTTTCCGTCAGGCCGTAACCCTCCACAAAATTAAGCCCCATCAAGCTGAAACCCCTCGATATTTGTGGCGGAAGCGGCGCTCCGCCGGAAACCAAAAGTCGAATTGACTGCAGACTTGCTTTTTCACGAAACGAGGTAAACAACGTTCCGCCCGGATTGATTCCGGCCAGCGAATGAAGCGCTTTGGTCGCCGTCATTGTAATCTTAAACACGGCTCGTCTGGCCAGCGAAGTTTTCTTTACCGAATTCAGGATTCCATGATATATCTTTTCGTATAAAAGCGGCACCGATATAAAGTGAGTAATCTTATGCTTTTCGATGCCGTTAAAAACTTCCCTGGAGTTTATCTCCTTTACATAGTAAATAGTTGAACCTCTTATAAGCGGAGCGATAAAGCCACAAGTAGCCTCGAAAGTGTGATGAAGCGGCAGTACCGAAAGAAAACGATCCCCCGGCCCGAAGGTCAGCCTTTTCAGGAACCCGTCAATATCGGATAATATATTGCCGTGAGTAAGAATCACCTTCTTTGCTTTCCCTGTGGTTCCGGAAGTGAAAATCATTACCGCCGGGTTATCCGGTTCATCAGGAAACTCAAGTTCAGGAATTTCGTCTTCGCTTATAGGAATCGTTTCCAAGTTTATAATTTCAAGGCCGTTCTCAAGCGAAATCGCGGCAGCCTTGACGATTTCCAAATACCTTGGAGAAACAAATAGTTTCCTGATGCGCGATTCGGCGAAAAGCCGCGATAATTCCTGTTCCTTCAACTGCGGATCGATCGGTACTACCATTCCGCCGCAGGCCAGAACAGCGAGATAGACCTTGCACCATTCCGGGCGGTTTTCGGAAAGCATACCAACCGGCTGCCGTTTTTCCAAAGGCCCCAAAAAGGTGGCACACTCGCGGATTTTTCTCGCCATTTGATTATAAGTAAGATACGCGTCTTCACCGGCAATCCCGACCGCCGGGTTGTCACCATATTTTTCGGCCGCCTGGAAAAACCGCGCCGCGATATTGGTTATCTCATCTGTGGAGAACATCGTATTCAGCCGATTTTAGATATTCATCACGAGGCCTGATTCCTGTCTGAATATACGGTAATCGGTTTTGATGTAAAAGCAAATTATATAGATAAAAAAACCGCCGAAGGTTATCTCCGGCGGCTATAGGACAATCGAAGTTTGCGCTTTGCCGATTATTCGGGAGCGGTGAAGGTTACATTGGCCGTCATTACCAAACCGCCGCTGTAGGTGGGATCATTGTCTACGACTGTAATGATAGCTTTGGTGTCTGGAACCTCGCCATCCTCGGGTGGCGGCGCAGCGGGGGCATCCAGACGAAGGCCAAACGCTTCGCCGTATGTATTGGTCGATGCGGTCGCGACGGACATTGTGCCGACGCTGACAGTCGCGGATACCGAATGGTCGCCCAGTGGGTTTCCGTATCGATCTTTGATCACCACGCGCACGGGAACATTGGCGGTGCTGTAAGGAATGATAGCTTCAGTTGTGACCGTAGAGTTACTATAATAAGACGAAGACGTGGATAGTGTACAGACAATCGACGACTGGACGAATCCCGATTTTGCCGTAATTACATCAATAGCGCCGATTCCATTATCGGTGCCGCCGGTCATGGAATAATCCAGGTCCAGAACCGGGGCAGTATATTTGCCGTCAAAAAACGAGGCATGACATCCGTCGGCGGTGGTCCCTTCGGTAGCTGATCCAAACAAGGTTGCCATTTTTACAATAGTGCCGTTGACGACAAAGTGGCTATTAATATCAAGCACTTCGACGTAGAAGAAGGCTTGGGATTTACCGTTGGCCGTGAGATTCTTCGGCGACATGATCATATTAACTATGGCCGGCATACCGCTGTTCCAGAAAAAGGTGGAATCGATGAGGGTTCCGCCCGAAGTTTCGGCCCATACCCAGACTTCACCATTGCCCATTGGATCGCCGGTTCGGAACGGGACAGATGTAACGCCGCTGGAATCGCCGGTTATGTTGTAGGAGTTCACGCTCCCTTCATCACAGGTGAAATAAACGACCACCGAATCCTGAACCGGGTTTTTGTAGAAATCAGAAACAACGGCGACAATCTCGTTTTCCACGTTGACCTTGTTCCAGCCCGGGATGTTGCAGTCCACGGCGCCTACGGCGATATAATAGGGCGGCCCAGCATAGACGGCCAGGAAGGTGGCGTTGGAAAGAACAGTACCGGAGCTGGCATAAAGACGCATGGTTCCGGAAATGGTTCCAGACCAGATCGGCACTGTGGCGACGCCGTTGGAATTTGTCCGGGCGATTACCGGCCCCAGACCCTGTTCGGCAATATTCTCGCCGCCGCCGGGCCCGTCGGTTATGATAAAGTTCACATCCAGTCCTTCGGGGACGGTATTGCCGTTGACGTCGTAGCAAATTGCGTACAGGTTGGTGGTCTCGATGCCGCCGGTATGGCGCACCTGGATACCCTGAATTTCGGTTGAAAGCGCAATAGAATTTACGGAGGCGTTGGGCGTCAACTGCACCGATGCCTCGACGGAACCGTCAAAATCGCCGCCTTCGGTCACGGTAGCCTTGATATACGCTGTCGTAGCTTCAACGCCGGCAGTATAGGAAACCACCGTGGAACCGGCCTCGGTGTAGGCAATTGCCGGAATAAAACCAATCGGGTCCCAGATGTCATTGGCGTTGTAATCGAATACCAGTGAATCAACCCCACTGGAGAAGTAGCCGTTGCCGTCAACATCGACAAACTTTTCACCGGCGGTCATCTTTACTATGGTTGAATCGGGAGCCGGATTTTCGTTGGTATCCTGTACCCTGACGATCACCGTGGCGCTGGATGTGTCGTCGGCCGTAAGAAGCGTCGGCGTAACCGAGATACTCAGATTGCCGGTGGACTGCTGGCCGCCGGTCGAGACGCTGACATTGACATATTTCGTTTCCGCTCCCGTGGCCGAAGCGCCAAGCGATAGATTTCCCGTTTGCGTGGCGGTAAAGATCGTGCCGGCGATACCATTGCTGTCGGTGGTTGTCGTGGCGGGCGTAAAGTTGCCTCCAGATCCGACAAAAGTAATCTGCAAGCCCTCGATCGGATCTGACTGCGCATCGGTGGCTATCACCTCGATTACAGTGGTTCCGCCTTCCGTAAGCGATGAAGGCGAGGCCGTCGGCTGGCTCAAATATACGTCGTATTCATCACCGCCGCCGGAGGGCGTCCGCTTACTCTCGCATCCAACCAGTAGAATTAATCCCAGCAGCAACCCCCCCAGGCAGACCATAGGTACTCGACGAGTTTTGGAATGAAGAGACATATTCTCTCCTTGTATATTTTGGTTTTAAATTCTCACTAATTGCGGTGAGTTGCCGCTTACTGCTTATTCCTTCCAAATCCGGAAAACCCCTGCCGGGGCTGGGGGTTCATAACCTCTCTTGCAGTCTCGGCGTCTACGGAGTCTCCGGTTCGACTGACGCGTAATCGTCCACTATCGTCGGCGTAACAAAAATCACCAGGTCACGGTTTTCGATACGTTTGTTAGTGTAACTGAAAAAGTGACCGATTATGGGGATATCCATCAGGATCGGCACTCCGACCTTGGATTCCACCTCATCCTGGGTCGTTAATCCGCCGATGACGGCGGTCTGCCCGTTTTCAACGACTACGTTAGTTTCGGCGTTATTGGTGTTTATAATGACGCCATTAGGGTCAAATTCAAAGGTTGATCGCTCCGGCACCAGATGCATCAGTACCCTGTTCTCCGAGGTAATGTGCGGTGTTACTCTCAGAAGGGTCCCGACCTCTTCGAAAGTAACAACGGTATTCCCCGATTCGTCGAACTGCTTGATCGGAATCTTCTGCCCCATTTGTATGGTCGCCTCGGAATTATCTATCGTCGTAATTTCCGGATGCGCTATAATCTTGCCGTTGCCTTCATCGACCAGAGCGGATATTCTGGCCGCCAGATCCCAGCCGGACTGAATGGTGGTAATCCTGAAATCCAATGGAGCCGGTTGAACGAGCAGATCAAGGTTCTGCTCCGTGGTATGTCTGGTCTCCCGCACCGTCGCCGCGGTGACTGGATCGACAACGTCGCCACCGCTGGCTCCGTTAAACGTCCAGTCGATACCCAGCTCGGTTAATGAACTGGAGCTGACCTCGAGTAACTGCGCCGAAATCCTGATCTGTCTTGGAGGTTGGTCAAGTTCTTCAATGTATTTGATCACCTTGTCGATATTATCCGGTATCTCCTGTAACACTATCGAGTTGGTCCGCGTATCTGCTGATACCTGCCCCCGGGACGAAAGGAGTGACTTTACTGCACCCACCACACTGCCGGCGGTTGAATTGCTTATTCTAATAATTCTGGTTTCCAGCCCGACCAGTGTCGTCTGTTCTTTCTGGTACTTTTTCTGATCGGTCGTCTCGGCACGGTAATCGGAAGCCGGCAGAATCCGGATGTATCCTTCTTCCTCAAAGACAATGGCCAGATCATAAGTTCGACCGATTATTTCCATTGCCTGCTGCCAGGTAACATTGCTAAGCGAAATAGTGACATTCCCTTCGACAGACGGAGCTACCACCACGTTCACGTTACCGTAGTCGGCCAGAAATCGAATCACCGACCTGATTTCAGCGGCTTGGAAATTCAGGTTTTTGATCGGCTCCGAGGGATCGCCAGTCTCACCATAAGAAACACCCGCCGATATCAGCAAAACCAGCATCGCGCCGATGCCTATCAGTCTATTTTTCCCGGTCTTTGCCATCTGATTTATCCTCGCTCTCTATAGTCTCTATTCTTCTTCAAGGGTCTTGGCCAGGGTGCGGGTCCAACCGTACTCATTGATTTGGAAATAAATGCCATCATCCGTGATTTGAGCCACGTAGCCGTTTTTGACCTTGTCACCCGGTTTCAGAATATATCCAATACCGTCAATATCTTCCAAAAGAGCCGCGCTTTTCCCCGCCGCTGACTTAAGAACGCCAACCAGAGACAAGGTCTCGACATTTGGTATCTTGTCGATGCTGATACTTCCTTTGCCCGATGCGCCCTTACCAAAAAGAGTTTTGAACGGATCCCGGGAAACGCCGTTATACTTGATTACAATGCGCTGCGGGAACCGGACGACCTGAGTCTGTTTCATCCGCTGCGACTTGGCGGCGCTGCGGCGATAGCGTGAGGTTTTTTTATCGGCCGGCAGTCGATCAGTTTTAGCCGCCTTCTGATCAACCTGTGCCAGCGTCGCTATCGGCCCCTTACCCGAGTCGCTGCCTTTCAGGCGCGCTTTGTCTTTATCGCTTCCATCCGGAGCAGCATCCGGTTTGGGACCGATCTCCACCGAAACCGACTTCTCTTCATTCGATGATTTACTTGATGCCTTCTTATGGACATCCCTGATTTCGACGCCTAGAATCCTGCCGGGAATTGGGGGTTTGTTGTGATCTTCATCGACAACGGCCAATTCCTTCGCCTTTTGATCCGACTGATCGGCAACACCCTTATTGGAATTCGAAGATTTCTTCTTTACGGCAGCTACCCCGGTTTGCGCAGGCCGGTTTTCCTGAGGCTTGAAGTCTTTGGGCAGAATGGGGCCATAAACCTGATCGCTCGGTTGCGGGGCGGAAGCAACGACAGGCGACGGTTTTTCCATCTTTT
>CAZSYD010000037.1:10780-22913 GCA_964611355.1 uncultured Ignavibacteriales bacterium
TTCTGCCTTAATTTAGGCTGAGGCTTCGCCTTTTCGGGTAAACGAGGCCCATATGACTCGCTGTTTCCAGAAACAGGTATTTTAACAAACTCGGTCGATGCCGGGGCGGCGCTCGTTTCAGATGTCTTCTTCTTTGTTTCCTGTCCTTTTATAATAGATGGCTTCTTTACAATCGTTTTATTCTCGGCAGGCGGGGTTTTGTATTTGTACTGAATAGGTATCGGTTTTCCGCCGATAGAGGCCGCTACCGATTGATTATCAGGCTCCTGCGGTATCTGACCGGCGGCTTTTACATTGACTTCCAAACCGGTTGTCTTTGTCAGGCTCTGCGGCTTTTCATCAGGGCGCTCGCTTGTCCATTGCATCAATGACAACGTTTCGGGATCAGAAATTAAGACCCTGACGACATTTCCTTCGGTTTCAACCCGATAGACCGACTCTTTGGTCAGGTCAAGTACCACGCGAACGACTTCCTCCGGCTTGACGGAGTATTGTGAGGTCCGAACAGAGCTAATAATCGACTTCGGCAGATTGGTGAATTCCTTTTGAGACAGTTTGTGTTGGGCGGCCAGACAATCGACGACAATCCGGAAAGGTTTACCTTCCACGGCTTCTACCGACTGATGGGCGACACGGGCCGGCCCGTCGCCATAAATGGATAAAACCGTATGGGTTCCCTCGTGCGTCAGGCCCAGCCGGGAAATATGACTGGCCCCCGCCAAAGACGCCGCGGCCGCAAAAAGGATCAATATCGCCAGCAGTGGAGATGTCTTGTATCTATATAACATCAGATCTTCTCCGCTTATATTTCAAGCTCCTGGAGCCGCTCTTCCGCTTTGACATAATAGGTTGACAACGTAAACGTGGCCTTAATCGTCGGTTCTTCCATACCCAGCTTGGGACCGACTTTTACTATTCTGGAATCTTCCGGCGTCTCGATATTCATGTTGTTGATATTTACGATAAACGGAAAGTTGGCCATATAACCTACGAATTTGCCGAAGTCATTGTAGGTACCTACCAGATTAACCTCGAAATCGACAACATTATAGAAAGACTCCGACCGGGGCGGCATCGGTCTGATAGAGATAATCTTGGTTCCGGTCAGCGATGAAGCGGTATGAAGCTGTACCAGAAACGAAGGAACCATTTTGACTTCCGGCAATAATTGCTCGATTTCGCGATACTTGACCAGAAGATTTTCATATTCGGCCCGCAGCGCCTCCAGTGATTTGGACTTCATCTCAACATTTCGGAGATTGACAATCATTGACTGATATTCGCCCCGCCTGGCTTCGATCTGATTAGCCTGGCCGGAGTAAACCCGCGAATACCAGAAATAGACCAGGATGAAAAAGACCACGCATGCGATCGCTATTTTTTGAACCTTAGGATCTCTGAAATCCATATTGCCTGATCTCCCTTAAAATCCCTAAAAGCTGGCCAGTAAATCGGCGCCAGATTGCTTTTCCAAAATCTTTTTTAACTCCTCGTCGGACAGATAGTGCAAAGTAGCCGACAATTCATAACGGTACGCTCTCTGTTCCTGGAACTCCTCTTCTTCAACTCTGGTCATTTCGATATCGCTGAAAAAATTGGAACGCATCAGCTTTATCATGAAATTGGCCAGCGAATTCAGCGTGAAAGAGTACCCGCGGATTTCAACCGACCTGGTCAATCCGTCATCGGTACCCGGCGCAACAGCGGAATCGGCCTTTTTGGCGGGCTTATTTTCGACCTCGTTAAGTTGGCTTAACCATGCAAATTCCGGGACACGCCGAGTTACATCCTCAAGAATTCTTACCCAAACGGTACGGTGGCGATCGAGCCTATCGACCGCCTCCATTCGCTGCATAATCTTTCCCTTGACTTCGATAAGGGCATCCACAACCGCGATATCTTTCTGCAATTGCTGTGTCCGATAACGAGCAACCGCGATCTTATTGTCCAGTTCTTTGATTTGATATATCTGGTATATCGTAATCAGGGCAATCATACAGATTACGCCGACGGTGACAACAATAGCATAATAACCGGTTTTACCAAACTGCAACCCGCCCGTTTTCCTGCGAAACTCCCTGGGCAGAAGATTTATTTGTATCATATCCATGATCTATCCCTCTTTCCTCATCGCCATGCCGATCGGCACTGCCAGAAGAGGAGCGATCTTTTCCGGCTCCAAACCCTCCAGTCTTTCCGGATCATACTCGACGTTGCGGAGCGGATTAAAAATCTCCAGCGGAATCTGCAATTTCGATTGCATATATTCGGGCAGATACGGAATCAAAGCGCCGCCCCCGGAAAGCGCCATCCAGTCAATAGTATCCGTTTTAGCCTGCGACTTGAAATAGTTAAAAGCCATTTCCAGACCGTTTATCACTTCCTCGGCGGCTGATATGATGGTTGACTTGAGCATATCCTGGTCAATAGACTCATCCATTTGTCCCTGGATCGCCTTGGTAGTCAATTCGTGATTGAGACGAAATTCATGCTGAATAGAGTTGAATATTGATCGCGCTCCGACGGAAAGGTCGCGGGTGGAGTGATAGTACCCGTCGTGGATGTATAATACATTGGTCACGTCCTGTCCAAGATCGACCAAAACCGTTGTGCGATTGGGATCGACCTCATAGTTGTTGACATAGGCGTTATACACGGCAAAAGCATCGGTATCGACAGCTATCGGATTGAACCCGCTGTCATTAATCATGGTCAGATAGCCTTCCAAAAACTCTTTCCGGGCCGCTACCAGCAAGACCTCCATCTTATTGGTCTCTTCATTCAAGCGGATGACATGATGGTCAAGAGCTACGTCTTCGACGTCAAAGGGCGAACGCTGCTCAGCCTCAAACAGAATGGCCTGTTCGGCTTCGGCGCCGGTCTTTTTATCGATAACCAGCTTATCGGTAATCAGAGCGTGCCCGGATAAGGAGACAATAACATCCTTGGACGTTGAGTCGCATTCATCCATAACCGATTGAATGTTAAACATCACCGCTTCTCGGTCACGAATTTCGTCCGAGACTATCGCCTCAGGAGGTAACTCCCTGATCGCCATGGAATTCAGGATATAACCACCTTTGTTGTGGTTGAGCTTAACCATCTTGATTGAATTGGCGCCTACGTCGAGCCCAACGGCGCTTTTGTGGCCTCGTGAGAAAAACATAAGCTCTCTTCTTTTTAGGTCGTTTCTTATCCTATTACTATATCGTCCGCTCCGGCGATTTATTTACCGGATTTGACATTCTTGCCATGGTACCTTTTTGCACGGCCGGTAACGTTGTCTATTTATTTCGGCACTATAGGACGATTTCTTTACTCTGACTGTATTCTATTCAAACACAATAAATTAAAGGGCTTCATCATAATAAGATGAAGCCCCTGGAGGACGAGAAGGAGGGAGCAAAATTCGTTGGGGATTTTAAGAACTTTCTATACTTGCCAATCTGGTCCGCCCGGTCGCCGCCAGCACCTCTATCGTGCCCCAATCCACATCATCTTTCTCACTATAGGCTAAGAAATATAAGTTAGTGGTTATGGAGGCAGTACCGTTTGGCATATAGACTATAGCGGAACCGTTGCTGGGGTTTTCCGGATCGTAAATTTCAGTATAGACACTGGAAAAATTCCTGGGCAAAGTGTCAACCGAAATGACCGAATCACCGGGTTCGAAGCCATATGAGGTCGGGTTTTGGATATTAACGAACATTGTCATGGTCGTACCCTCATCATCAAAATAAACCCCGACCTGTTTTTTCTGGGATATGGCGTTGGAACGGGCCAGCCTCATGAGTGATACCATATGCCGAGCCGTATTACGCACCCGCAACCTGTGTATGGTCGTCTCGAATTTCGGGAAAGACATAGTGGCGACAACACCGATAATAACCACGATGCACATCATCTCGATGAGCGTAAAACCATTCCTGTTTGATATATGTCTCATAACCATACCCGCCTTGATTAGGGTGTTCAGTTAGTCACGTGTCAATAACTCACTCGTGGGAATGCAAGCAAAATGCCGTCTGGAAAATATCTTGCTTAAAAAAAGCTCTCTTATCTTAACTCGCGAAAAGACAACATGATACATTATGTTGACAGCAACGATTCAGAAAGAAACCGACCGCCGAAAAAGCCGAATATATGGGATGATTCCAACAGGTATCGGCCATTATCAATTATTCAATTGACAAAATCCATATTTTCCATAATTTTCGGAGCAGAGGACAGTTTTACCTGCCGATGATAACTTAATAACACATAAGATGAAAGGCCTGCCATGATTTATCTTCGTGTTTTTGTATCATCTCTTTGCATTCTTGCTCTCACCTCTACCCTCACCGCCGCCAATAAAACCCTGGATTCGGGCCCAGTCATAATTGAAAAAGAAACCGACAATAAAATAGAAGTAGTAAAGACTTACCTGCGACCGCGCGCCGAAGACGGACAGGTCAAAATCTGGGTATTTTTCACCGATAAGAACATCTTTGACGGCTATCAATTTGCCGTTTCGGCGGCGAAGGTTAATCTCACCGAGCGGGCCATAAAAAGACGGGAGAAAATGGGTCGGCAGGATATTACGTTCGGCGATCTGCCGGTAGCCAAGGATTATATTATTGGAATTATATCCCGTGGCGGCAAACTGCGCCGATCTTCCAGATGGCTTAATGCCGCCAGCTTCGAAGCCCCGTTCGACAGGATTGATGAAATAAATAATCTCTCCTTCGTCGCCCGCGTCCGGCCGGTTGGGACATATAAGCGTAAAGAGCCGGCCCAGCAGCCCGATTACGGCGGCCCTGCTTACGATCTTAAGGGGACGTATTCGCTTGATTATGGGCCCTCTCTCGGCCAGTTGGACCAGGTCAACGTACCGGCCGTGCACGACCTGGGGTATAACGGGTCCGGCGTCCTGGCAGCCATGTTCGATACCGGTTACCGCAAAGACCACGAAGCTTTTGCCGACGCCTTTGCCACAAGCCGGGTACTGGCGGAATACGATTTCGTCTTCGGTGATTTCGAAACGCAGAACGAACCGGGCATTGATGCGTCCAGTCAGCATAATCACGGTACATATACATGGTCGACTCTGGGAGGCGCGACGTCAGGACAGCTTTACGGCCCGGCTTACGGGGCATCGTTCATCCTGGCCAAAACGGAAGACGTCCGATCCGAAACTCAGGTTGAGGAGGATAACTGGGTGGCCGCCGTTGAGTGGGCCGATTCCATTGGCGCGGACGTTATCTCGTCGTCTCTCGGTTATATCGACTGGTACCAGTATTCAGATCTTGACGGCGAGACGGCGGTAACCACGACCGCAGCCAATCTGGCGACTTCGTACGGCATTGTCGTCTGCAACGCCATGGGAAACGAAGGCTCCGGTTATGGGACTCTGATCGCTCCGGCCGACGCCTTTGAAATCCTTTCCTGTGGAGCGGTAAATTCCAGCGGAGATATCGCGGGCTTTTCCTCGCACGGGCCTACCTATGACGGACGCATCAAACCGGAAGTGTGCGCCCGGGGCGTATCAACCTATTGCGCTTCAGCAGGCGGTACCATGAATTACAGCTATGTCAACGGCACGTCGCTGTCAACGCCGATTATCGGCGGATGCGCCGCCCTTTATCTCTCTATCTATCCGACGATGACCCCGCAGGCTGTTCGCCTGGCGCTGATGGAAACCGCCAGCAGGGCGGACAATCCCGACAATACCTATGGTTGGGGAATTGTAAATATGCTGGCCGCTCTGGATTGGGGGGCAAAAATCGGCTCCAATGTTCGCTCCGGCCAGACGCCATTGGAGGTTTCCTTCTTTGACAGCTCTTACGTACCGACCACGGATTGGAAATGGTTCTTCAGCGTCGACGACAGCGCCATGATACAAAACCCGATACGCACTTATACCGAACCCGGCGCCTATGAAGTATCGCTGGCAGTAACAACGTCTATAGGACGCCAAATCTCGGTTACCGAACCGTACTATATTATCGCCCAGGCCGATACAATGACTTATGTCAGCGATTCAACTTACCCCGCCCATCAAGCGATAGTCGAGGTTGAACTGACTAATTCTCAAACGCTGACAAGCCTGCTTGTTCCGATCGATTTCTCCAACGGAGAAACGCTTACTCTCGACTCCTTTTCGGTAGCTGAAACCAGAACATCCGATTACACGGCCGAGCAGGCGGCGGCCGGAGGCGGAAACGATAAATATGTCATATCGCTTACCGGAGGAACACCTTTGCCCCCGGGAACCGGCACGGTACTGAAGTTCTATTTGACTGCCGATGCCGGCGCCATCGGCGGAATGACAACCGCCATAGACTCGGTGACGATTGACGAGATGGGCCTTAACCTAGCCACCGGCCAATATGAATATGTGCCTTATGTCAACAGCGGCGAGGTAGTAATCTACGCCACTATTCGCGGCGATGCAAATACTGACGGCAATATAAATGTCGGCGATATTGTTTACCTGGTGAATTTTGTCTTTAATGACGGACCCGCCCCAATTACCGAACGGGCAGGGGATGCCAACGCCGACGGTAACGTCAATATCGGCGACGCCGTTTATATTTGCCAATACATCTTTCATGACGGCCCGGCGCCGCTTGAGAAGTAATTTTTTAGGGCAAAAAAAAAACCGGCCTCCAGGCCGGCTTTTTTTATTAATAGAACTTATATCGGGGTCATTGCTCGGAAGAGCCAAAGGTTCTAAGCTGGGCCCATGATATAATCCCGAATATCTATTTGAGATAAACCCCTTCATGTTCCAAAAGTTTGGCTTTGATGTCCGGGCCGCCGCTGTAACCGCCCAGGCCGTTTGCGGCGACAACTCGGTGACATGGGATAATAATCGGGATTGGGTTTGAGCGGTTAGCTCCGCCGACGGCGCGAGCCGCGCCGGGATTGCCCAAAGCCGCAGCGATTTCGCCATAGGTTCGAGTCTTGCCGTAAGGTATCGCTCTTACTTTCTGAAGAACCTTTCCGTAAAAGCCCTTCACGTGCAAATCAAGTTTGACCGTAAATTTCCGAAGCCTGCCGTTGAAATAGGCCTTAATCTGTCGGGCAGCTTCTTTATTAACAGCGCCGCCATTTCTTATGATTGCATCGGGGAACCATTTTTTAATGAAATTTTCAATGCCGCCATCGGATTGCCGAGAAAGACCGATATAACACAAACCTTTTTCCGATGACAGAAGTCTCAGTTTCCCGACAGGCGAGTTTATCTCATAACTGAAGATTACTTTCTTAACATCTGGCCAAATGGCATCATGCATCATGGGTTCGATTATATTCACGACAGGGCTTGATGTCAATCATAAACATTAAGGCCATTTAAAAAAATGCATTAAGCTGCATATTGCGCAAAATATTTTGCTTATTTGCAACTATTTTACCTCGTTTCATTGTCAATCAAGATTCAGGACCAAGACATTAATAATCAGCAAGTTATAAAACAACGGGCAATACTGTTCAAATTTTGAAACTTATCTAACCCGTTAAACGTTAAATAAATAGAAAACCGACGCGATGGCGGGACATTTTTTTGCTTTACTACTCGTCGGACATTCATTTATTATGTCCATATAAATTACGGCTTTGTCGATTTTTCAGGAGGTCTTAATGACACCTTTGCGGAGATTCACGATACGGCTTGTTGCACTGGCGGTGTTCGCAATCGCCTTAATTTGGATTTCCGGTTCCGGCGTCGCCCTGCAGTCATCGGATGCCTCGGCGGATGAACTATATCAGACGCTCCATGCCAGAGTTGATAATCTCAAAAACAAGATGCTGGCCGATACGGTCAACATCGATGCCAAAGAACAGCCGGGATTGGAGACGCCGGGAGAAGAACCGGACACCCGCGAAACGATGTTCAAAAACATCAAGCTGTTCAACTCGATGGCCTACCAGATCAAGAACCGCTACATGGAGGATATTGAAGCCGAGGACCTGATTCGCGCAGGCATAAGAGGCATGCTTAAGAATCTCGATCCGTTCTCCGTCCTCATGGAGGAAACGACCTACGACCGCCTGATGGAATCGACCCACGGCAAATACGAAGGCCTGGGAATGCAGATCGACAGTCGCGGCGACCGCATCAGGATCATTTCTCCGATTGAAGGCACGCCCGCTTATCGCAAAGGCCTGCAGGCCGGGGATATCATCTGGGAAATCGACAGCCAGACAACCGAAGAAATGAACACGCAGGAAGCCGCCAATCTTATGCGCGGAACCGCCGGAACGTCGGTGCATCTCAAAATAAAACGGGAAGGCATACCTGATTTCCTCGACTATGATATTGAACGGGCGGTCATTGAACTTAAATCGGTCAACTATTACGGGTTTTTCGAGGGGACTAACGTCGGTTATGTCCGCCTTTCCCGTTTCGCCGAAGAGACCGGCAACGAACTCAGAGAAGCTATTACCGATCTCAAGAATCAGAAGGAACTCGATGGGCTGGTTTTCGATCTCCGCTCCAACGGCGGCGGCCTGTTGCATCAGGCGGTCGAAACGGCCAACCTGTTTCTTGAAAAGGAAAGATTGATCGTCTATACGCGGGGCCGAACGCCTGATACGGAACGTCGCTTTTATTCCGAAAACGAGCCGTTGCTCCCCAAAGGGAAACTGGTGGTTCTTGTTGACCCCGGTACGGCCTCGGCCTCTGAAATCGTTTCCGGAGCCATTCAGGATTGGGATCGCGGCATCATAATGGGCGAAGACACCTACGGCAAAGGGCTGGTGCAGCAGATTTTCCCGGCGGGCGGCGAACACGGCATCGCTCTGAAACTGACCACCGCCAAGTACTATATTCCCTCTGGACGATGCATCCAGAAACCGGAACGGAATAAAAAGAGCAGCGTCCCCGAAGAAGAAGAGACATCCGAAGAAACCGCCGACACGCTGAATACCGAGGAAAAAGAAGTCTTTTTCACCAACGGCGGCCGGACGGTATATGGCGGCGGCGGTATTGTGCCGGACGTGGAAATCGAACCGGAAAAATGGTACCCTATCGAGATGAACCTTGAACGGCAGTCGATGCTCTTTGACTTCGCCATCCGTTATACTTCCCAACATCCGGATATCGGCCGCGATTTTGAAGTCACCGACGAGATCCTGGCCGAATTCAAGGAATTCACAAAGGAAAAGGAATTCGATTATAAAACCTCGCTGGAGGTTTCGCTCGACAAGATGAAAGAGGTCGTCGAGGAGGAAAATAAAGAGGAAATCTTTGATGCGTCGCTGGAGAGGCTGGCCGAGCTGGTGGTTCACGAAAAGGAAGCGGATTTTGAAAAGTCGAAAGATTATATCAAGCGGGCTATTCGGCGTGACGTTATCGGCAAACTTTTCGGTCAGACCGGTCTGTACGAAGAAATTATCACCAGTACCGACCCGGACGTTCATAAGGCGCTGCAATTGATACTTGACGACAAGGAATACACGCGGCTGATAAAAGGCGAGGAAGAAAAGGCCGAATTGTAAAACTTTGATACCTCCCTGATGCTCTGAAAAAACCCGCCCGGATATGGCGGGTTTTTTTGTTAAGCAGACTGCCAAAAATCGCACGGCAAGCTGTTGATTACCGGCCATAATAGTTATCCACAATTCCAGATGTCGTAAATATCGTATATCCTGATAATGGTCATGCGGATACGGCGAAATGGGTTTGTTTTGTAATATTTATGTTTTGCAACTACAGGTTTGGTGGTGATTGTTGGAGTGATTTATGTTTTGTCCATCTATATTTGAATAATCTGACATAGTTACCCATAGAAGGCGGGGATTTTTGAATTAGCGGTGAAGATGTTGTGAAACTGTTTTGTAGATGGTGATTTGGTAATTGTCAGTAGCGTCTCAGGATGGATATTTTAACTCACCCGTTGGGTGAGGCACAGTCGGCAAGATGCCTGTGCGCAAAAACCTCAAGACCGAGGCTATGGAGCAGAAGACCCGTTTTAGGGCCGGTTGGCTGGTATGGTCCGAGCTGGGCCAAGGCATCACGCGTCTAGATATCATGGCAAAAATCAAGATTCTCGGCTGATGGAGATGCCTGATTATGTTCAAAGTGAAAAACGTCCGACCGGGAAATCCAGATCGTTGCCAAGCTCTGTGTTTATTGTCATATTGCCGACGAAGACGCCTCGGACCTCTCTAAGTCATCTACCTCCGCCTCGAAAGCTCTGAGCCGATCATCACGATAGATTCGCCAGGCGGCGATGACGATCTCAGATGTCACTATTGTCATGAACACAAGAATATACGCCGCGACGCGCCACTCCGCAGAATCGCGGACTCCTGCAAGATATGCTACAATAAAAGCAGCAAATGAAAACACGAGAATGACCACTTGGCGCAGTTGATGAGGTTGTTTAATGAAGTAATGCTCAAGCTCGTCTATGGCGCTACTATACAGAAGGAGGCACCGATCGTCCCGGTGTATTCTCAACTCATCGGCAAGCCTTTGCCTACTCTTTTCCACGGCTGATGAGACTTCCTTATCGAGATAGTGATTAACAAATAGGTTTACTATGCTGTAAATTGAGAACAACAGGGTGTAGAGAAGCACATCCCTAGATGCGAAGAACAGTGCACTCAGAAGGACACCCAGCAAAGTGATCATTGCGGTTTCTCGCAAATCGGATGGAGGTTTGTACCTCTTAGGATCAAGCCAGCGCCACAAAATAACCAGTTCATGTCTCGTAGCCCACACCCAAAGCCAAACAAGCACTCCGGTCAAGGCAAATAGAGCAACGTAACAGATGATCATAATATCAGGCCAAGATTCTCTGATGCGGTCGACCTCAGACAGCAACATCCCTGCGCCGAGCAGTGTTGTGATGATCCCAATGCCCCAACGACGGGCAGTGATCAGACCTTCACTCTTTTCCTTGAGACCGGGCCTGTAGTTCACGACTTTCTCTTACAGATGATCCATCGATTATTGTACAATTTGTATAGTACGGCTTACTGTACCGCCATGACGGTGTTGCTGGGTTAGCCTTCGCCGGTCCGCCGCGGCGGATTGACTGCGATGACGCGGTATTCCCATTCCTTGCCGCGTTCCTGGTCGGAGAGCGTCAAATACGACATTTGAAGCTTCCTCCGTCACGTTTCACGCTTGATTTACGACATTTCAAGCCTGCTTTGCAGCTTTTGAAGCGTTGTCTGTCGTATTTCATGCTTCCTCTGTGATGTTTCAAACTTCATTTTCTGCATGTTTAGCTTCATTTAAGGGATGTTTACGAAAAAGGGGCTACCTGGCCCTCCCCTACCTTTAATCCCAACGACCAGTGGTAAACGGCATAATACCATGAACAGGAACGTACAATTACAATCATGCCCGCCTTTTTTTGAATGGTAGATAGAGGGTGCATACGATCTCAAATCGTTTGATGATACCTGTTGACCCTTACCCTTAAAATGGGAGTAGGCGTCGAATAGACCGCGAAAGGATACATTGATAGGGGAGTTACCACGTTTATAGGAGATTCGATTATTGGAGTACGATACTATTATTGATGTTCCACCTCCTGGGTTATGTAGCACCGTGCCTACAGGGATGATACCTTTCACTATCAGCCGGAATGTATCGAAATCCATGTCTCCTCCTAATGCTACCTAACTATTGAATATATGGCTTTCAGATAGACCTACCATTTTCAGATGTTTCGCCGTTTCCTGCAAAGTCAACCAAGTGGTCATCTGTCCAACCCTGTCATTATCACTTAGCGATTGAAAGTAAACTATAGCATTTCAAAGCATCAAGTCAATCACTTTTTTCAGCCGACACCAGGGCCGAACCCAGCGGATGGATTTTCTATTCTGAGCCTGAGAGATATCCTGTACACCGGATGCTATGTGCTGTCGTTCTCTATCTTCAAATCGTCATCGATGCGTGGTTCGATTTTTTTGATGAGCCAGATGTCGTCTTCTTTGCGGAGGGTAATCGTTACCGGACGGGTTGGGCCGTCGGGGCTATGGATAAAGCAGTCGCACCGGGCGGCATCGCCTCGAAAAATGATCTGCTTCTGAGTGAAGCCGACGAATTCATCAAGACCATCGGAATAAATGAAATCAAAAACCGATTCGGGCGTCGTGCCGACTTTGGCCGCATCACCTGATATGATGGAAT
>CAZSYD010000038.1:0-21811 GCA_964611355.1 uncultured Ignavibacteriales bacterium
CGACGGCCTGACACAGCCCAGACAAACGCCAACGCCGCACGGCATCGGCGCTTCGAGGGAAACTTCCCCTGAAAACCCGGTTTTAAGAGTTAAATCCTGCAGAGCCGCCAGCATCGGTTCCGGCCCGCAGCCGCAGATAAAAGTATTCCTTTTGCCCAGACTTTCCAGCCGTTGCGCCACGGCGTCGGTAACAAATCCTTTGAATCCGTATGACCCATCGTCAGTACAGGGGTTGAAATCAATTCCGAGCCTGCGGAGGCGTCCCATTTCTATAAGATCATCTTTCGTGCTCCCGCCGTAGAAGAATAAAATCCTTCCCGGATCATGACCCCGGTCGGTCAAATGTCGGGCCAGAAAATAAAGCGGGGGCAAGCCGATACCGCCCGCGATTATTACTACCGTCTGTTTTTTGGATAACGGCCTAAACCGATTACCCAAAGGGCCTATCAAGTCCAGGGTATCGTCTTTCGTCTTTTGCGTCAGGCAAGCGGTTCCTCTGCCAACAACCTTATATATAATTTCCAGATTGCCGGCTTTTTCATTAAAGTCGGCAACGGAAAAGGCCCGACGAAGGAAGGGATCGTTGCCGTTCGCCGTCCTTACATGAACAAATTGGCCCGGGTAAATACGGCGCGGCGTCCGGAAACCGCCGACGGTCAGACTGTAATACAGACCGGCTTTATCGAGTTTTCTGTTCCGAATAACCCGGCATCGCTGAGGAACGATTTTTCTCATTGCCTGTACTCTCTGGGCATGATCACTTCTTTGGTATAGTAGAACCAGGTGTCGTACCATTCCGGCGGGATTCGACCCACGTCGAACCGGGTGTTTTCAATGGTTCTGATTATCCGGTCATTCAACTCGTCCGAGACGGTCGGATTCATCAGCTTGACCTCGGCCACCTCGCCGGAAAAATCAATCCGTATCTTGAAATAGAGTTTATCCTGGATATTATAAGCGACCGCCTCAATCGGGTATTGAAAGGCCACATCCTCCCTGAGGTAATATTCATTGGCTGGAGGCAGTTGATTGCCTTCCTCGTCGGTGATGAACCTCGACTCCGCACTTGTCTGCTCCGAGGTTGAATAGGCATTGGCTATTTCTTCCGGCTCCTCATCGTTAAACAGGGAGTCTTCCGGTTCTTTCTCCTGTTCTCTTTCCTGCGTTTTGCTTTTTAGAATATTAAGCGGGTGAATGTTGTACTCCTCGGCTATGGCGTCGGCGTACTCGGTTTCCGGAAAAGAATCGACAAAAGCACCGTAAAGATCAATCAGCGACGAATCGCCCGGTGCGAGGTAGTTGTCGTAAATATACAGAAGCACGTATCGAGCCTGGATGCTGTAGTCGGACATCGGGAAACTGTCAATTATATACTGGTAGTAATAATAAGCCGAATCGAGCAGTTGCATCTGCTGCCGGTTATACTTTTCTCCGGCAAGAGCAAAGGCTTCCTTCCAATAATCGACTGCCGGTAACGAATCGACCGCCGGTTCCGCCACCGCCCAGGTCGAATCGAAGGTCAGGCTGGAATCGAGCGTCAGGACGGAATCCATTACCAGCGCCGAATCAATCGAAAACGTGGAATCGGTTGTAAGGATGGAATCTGTTATCAGAATGGAATCAGCCTGCCTGAGCGAATCATCCACCGTTGCGGAATCTATCGTCCAGATGGAATCAGGCGACCATATCGAATCGACCGCCCATACGGAATCGATCTTCAGCGCGGAATCCGGCGTCCAGATGGAGTCAACCGCCCAGACAGAGTCCACGGTCAGGACCGAATCGATAACCTGTGTAGTATCAGCCATAAGAGTGGAATCGACCACCATAGCTGAATCTGCCATCTGAGTGGAATCCGTAATCGGTATGGAATCGACAGGCATTATTGAATCGTCGATCTCGGTGGAATCCGGCGTCAATGTCGAATCGGCGGCTCGCACCGAGTCGGCTACGCGGATGGAATCGGCCATGCGCATCGAGTCGGCCAGGATCGAATCAGCCAGGATTTGAAAATAATATCGGGTGGAATCCAGTTCTTGGAACTCTTCGAAAAAGCGTTCCGCCCTGAAGAACGTCGGGGCGGCATATCCGGTATCGGCGAGGGTTCCGGCCAGCCCGAGAAGGTTCACGACCGATTGGGCATCGTCGAAACGGGGATAATCGGACAACACGCGGCGCAGGAGGCTGTCGGCCGCAGCGGTATCGCTAAAATCGTTGCGATATATATAGGCCATCGACATAAGCGCGCGCGGCGCATATCGCGATTCCGGGTATCTATCCAGCAGGGTTTGAAAAACCTCCAGCGCCGAATCAGGCTTTTCCAGATCGAAGCAAAACAGCTCGCCCAGAAGATACTGACTTTCGCTGATTTGGTCGATTCTGTTCTGATTTACCTGACCGGCTGAATCAGCCGTCAGGGTATCCTCTCTTCCCATGCTGTATTGCTCCATAAGCGACAGCGTGGAAGCTCGCCTTGTGGCATCTTCGTAAATGGGTGAATTGCGTTTTTCCTTAAATGCCTTATTATAGTACACTCGAGCTTTAAAAAGGTCTTCCAAATCGTACTGATATACCAGGCCAAGATAATAATTGGCGACCGCAGCCGAATTTTTGCCGGCGTTTTCAATGACCACCTCTTCATAGGTATAAATGGCGGCATCCAGATCACCGTCCCGTTCATATCCTTCGGCCATCATCAATTTGATAGCCGCCAGTGAGTCGTAGTACTGCTCGTTTTTTGACAGCTTCGTCAATTTATCCAGGCCGGCCGAGATGTTATTAAGAAAATAGTCGCACTCTGCCATCCGAAACATGATCCGGTAGTATTCCAACGTATCGGGATCATGCTTAAGCGCCACCCTGTAATTTTCGAGAGCGTCACCAAACCGGTACACGTCAAAAAACCCATCCGCTATAAAGGTATAAGCCTGCAGTCTATCGGATCCCCCTCCGAGGGAATCGATCAGAGACCTAAAATAAAGGTTGGCTTTTTCATACTCTTTGGCGTTGAAGAAATACTGCCCCAGCGAACGGGCCGCATTGGCTTTCATTTCCTTATTGGTCTCTTTTTCAAAAATCTCTTCAAAAATAACCACCGCTTCGGCTTCTTCCTTAAGCTGCAATTTCGCCTTGGCAAACATAAGCCGTGAGCGGGGGATATATTCGGATTCGGGGTAGTTGGCAAACAGCTCTTTGAACTTGCGCGCGGATTTGTCAAATTCTTCGAGATAATAATAAGAAGTGCCGATTATATACAGCGCATCGTCAACATAGCTTGAATTGGGATGCCGCTCCAGTACCCCGGAAGCCTTGGTAACGGCCGTGTTATATTGTTTGATTTCCGCGCCTCTGGCTTTTTCGCGCTTGTCCTTATTGCGCGTTTTTTCAGCGGCATTGAAATTTTTGCGGATATTATGGAAGGTGTTGAAATAAATACAAGTGCAGGAACTGAAGGTTAAAACCAAAAAGATAATAATAAATACCGGAATCGATTTCTTAGGCACTGCCGGGACCTATCTTCTGGATATAGCCGTTTTTCAACCCTGCATTATAGAACATCTTAACAACCTTGTCAAACTCCGATGGCGTGATCGGCCGGCCAAGTTCGCTGTGTCCGACGGCGCGGTATGCGGGGAAATACTGGCTCATCAGGCTAACGTAAATATCCTTGGAAATCTCTTCGGCCAGAAATCCAAATATTTCAGCCGAACCCGAAAAACCGCCCGGCAGCACCAGGTGACGAATAATGACGCCCCGGCGCGCGGTTCCGTCCGGCTCCAAAACGAGGTTGCCGACCTGTTCAAGCATTTCCTTTACGGCCGCTCGGTTTATTTCTTTATACTTCTCCGCCCCGGAACAGTTGCGCGCGATATCATTATCGGAGTATCGCATATCGACCAGATAAATATCGAATATACCCCGAAGAAGCCGAAGCGTTTCCAGCTTCTGCCAGCCGGAACAATTGCAAACGATCGGAATATCCAGACCCTGCTCGACAGCCAGCCCGATCGCCCTGACGATAGGACCAAAAAAATGATCGGGAGTTACAAGGTTGATATTATGAGCCCGACGGCGTTGAAGAGTCATCATCTGACCGGCCAACTCCTCAATAGATATTTCCGATCCAACTAAGTGCTGGCTGATCGGGTAATTCTGACAATAACAACAATTAAGCGAGCAACCGGAAAAAAATATCGTTCCCGAACCGCGACACCCGGAAATTGGCGGCTCCTCGCCGAAATGAAGGTTGACGCTGGCAACTCTCGGTTTGTCCGAGACGCCGCACCGGCCGGTCTGGCCGGCGGTACGGTTAACGCCGCATTCGTGCGGGCAAAAGCGGCAGGCGGTCAGTTGATCCATAAGCTGATCGCCGATTTCCATTATCCGGACCGGGTCCTTGACAGCCATTTGCACTCTTCCGTTTTCCGAAGCCGGTTTTCCTTTCGGCAAATTCATTCCCTTATCTATGCGCCTGAGAGTTCGAGGAGGTTAAACTTTCAGTTCGTCTCCGAGTCTGCGTATTTTTCGAGAATACGTGGGAGAACCTCGCCTGACTTTCCCTGAAGAAAAAGATCGACCGTGGGCGTCAAACCGGTCGGCTCGACGTTCACCTCAACTACAAATGCGCCGCCTCGGGAAGCGATCAAAGGAAGCGAAGCGGCCGGCTGCACTATCGCGGAAGTTCCCACGGCGAAGAAAACCTGGGCTTCTTCAGCCGCCCGGAAAGCCCTCCGGAGGATGTCCTGAGGCAGCATTTCACCGAACCATACCACGTCCGGTCTGATCATCCCGCCGCATTCGCAGAGAGGCAGCCCCTCGTCAAGATTTATCTCCTTCTCAAACGGATGGCCGCATTTCAAGCATTTATTGCGGGAAATATTGCCGTGCAATTCGAGGATAGCGGTGGAACCGGCACGGGCATGAAGCCCGTCAACATTCTGAGTTATGAGTATCATTTCCGGGTAATGCTTTTCAAATTCGGCGATGGCCCGGTGCCCCCGGTTCGGCTCTACCTTGCTCATTAGTTCGCGGCGATACTGGTACCATTCCCAGACAAGTCGAGGATTTTTCATAAACCCATCAACCGACGCCAGTTCTTCAGGCCTCATTTTGGACCATATCCCGCCCGCGCCGCGGAAGGTCGGCACGCCCGATTCCGCGGAAACACCCGCGCCTGTGGAAAAGACTATCCTTTGCGACCGGCGCAGGCGTTCGACTATAATATCGGGAATATCATACATATACAAAAGATACGAAAAAACGATACGCCGTCAAGCGGGATACATGCGCAAGTAAATTCGGATGTGAATCCGGATGATAAAAAACGGGGAAGCCTTTCGGTTCCCCCGTGTTATTTCAATCCCCGTCGGGTACTACTTTTCCGGGCCCTCTCTTGGAGGCGGCGCACCGGGACAGAAGACGAAATTATTAATATAGACCGCATCGCCGAGATTGACCAAACCGTCGCCGTTGGCGTCGCCTTCGGCCATACAGGACGGCGGCGGTGAACCGGCATGGAAGACGAAATTATTAACATATACCGCATCGCCGAGATTGACGGCGCCGTCATTGTTGGCGTCACCGGCCAGATCGAGACAGTGACGCCTGATCTCAGGCTGAGCCTTGACCCATTCGTTGGCGGCCTCAACCAGCGCCAGGTAATTCGACAAACCGGTTTTGGTGGTAACCAGGATATAAGTATAAGTATATTCCACGCCGGGCGGCAGGTCATACTCGCCGAAAGTAACCAGGGTGGAAAGATTGGGGAAATCGTAAGGATCGCCCGGCTGGTAAGGATTGAAGCCTTCGTTTTCTTTCATTATCCTGTACATCGCCCCGGGCGGAAGAGGCGCCTGACTTCCGTAGGGGCCATTGGTGTCCACATAAACCGCGTTATTAAAAGTCTGAGCATTCTTAAAAAGCGTGCGCGGGTCGCAGGCAATACCGCCGAAGCGGTCATCGGAGTACTGGCCGCAGTCGCCCATCAGCGAATCATAAAGTTCGGCTCCGAATTGGTAAATAGTGGCAAGGTAAGTGGTGTCATCGTTCGGCTGGTGAATCGTGGTCACTATGGTATCGATATGGCAACCGGAACCGTTTTCGGCTCCGGAGTCGGAAGGGATGTTCCAGTCAAGAAACTCGCCGATCAGCGCCCCAAAGAGAGTATCGCCGGTTAGGTTCCTAAAAGTTTGCGTTACGACGACGAAATCGCAGGCTTCTTCATTTTTCGGGACAAAATACTCGGATGACAACGAAACGGCGTCGTCAGCCGTGCGATACTCGGCCCTGGCATAGGTGAAATTTGGGTAAGTTGTCGAATCAACCTGCAGATTGCTTTGCGGACGGAAAGCGTCCTCGGCGGCGAGCATTTTTGAATACATGGTAAACCTGAGCGTATCGCCGCCGTCGCCAAGGCGGCAGATAATCGGCGAAGCCTCGTAAAGGTAGATCTCCGGATTGGTACAGACGTTAAAGGTATCGCAATCATCGATATAATCGAGCGAGGCGTTGGCGGCGTTTTTACTCAGACCGCCGTTATTGTAAATCCGGAAACGTTTACATACTGTGGCCAGATCGGCCGATTGCGGGCGCATAAGATCGGAAGCCACTTCCAGGCAGACAGGGATATCATTGGGGCTGCCCAAACCGTCGTGATGAATCCTGATGGTGGCCCGCCACAGGGACGGGTCCGGAGCGCCCGCCGGCGCATTAACGATTACCTGCAGGTCGATGGTATTTTTTTCGCCGTACGGAATGACACCGGCGGGAGGGATTATCGAAATCCAACCTGCGCCGTCGTTATATGCAACCGAGGTGTAGAAATTGTTATCAAAGGAATAATAACCGTTGTTTGATAAAGTAATAACAAGACTGGTATCTTCCTGCGGGGCTACGATCAATGGTTCATCCGAATAGCAGGCGCCGAAGCCATTGCCGGCGTTGTCGGCATAAAAGGGATTATCGGCGACCCTGGCATAAAACAGATTGGGTTCCAGGTTTTCGTGGATGAGAGCCTGTATCCGATTACCCGGCGGCCAGAAGCCGTCCATGTAATCGCCGACTTCCATAGTGAAGGCAAAAGTCTTGTTTTTCGCGGTTTGTTCGCCGTAAATCCAGTCGTCGCTGTCGCCGTTAGTGAGATACAACATCCAGCCCGGACAGGGCCAGTAACCATTCATGTACAAAAGACTGTCACCCATGGCGGCGAAAATATCCTCATCAGGTGTATATATCTCCGCATATCCCCAGGGCCATAGAATCAGGTTGGAATAGGAGTGATAATAAACAGAAACGACAAATTCACGGCTCTCGGCAAAATCACGCATAGTCTGCGTTTCCGGCTCGGAAAACGGCCCGGTGCCCCGATATGTCTGGTCATCGGTATCGGGAGACGAACCGGTGTTATCATAGCCCCACTTGTATCCGAAGTTGCGGTTGAGATCAACGCCGTAAGTGCCGTCGCCATTGTTGCGACGATTTTTTCGCCACATTCCGCCCCCGGCCGGACTGATGACCTGGTTCCAAAAATAGCCATCCGGGTTGACCATCGGAACAAACCACAGTTCACGGTTGTCAACCAGCCAGGTAATATCCGGGTCGCCGCCGTAGTTCGAGGTCAGGTGGTCAATAAAATAAAACAGAACTTCGGGCGTGATGACTTCCCGAGCGTGAATACAGGCGGTATATAATACCTCCGGTTCTTCTTCATCCACGGTGGGATTGTCGGAAATCTTAAAGGCCCAGATGTCGCGCCCGTCGATCGTTTGACCGATGCTGATCTTCGGCGAGACTATGCTCGGAGTCGAAGTGACAATGCTGTCGATTTTCTGATTGATCTCCTCCAGGTTCTTGTAATTGCCCATTCCCTTGACCGCCATCCGCGACTGATAAAACTTCACCACGTCCGGGTGAATAATCTCGGTCGCAAACCCCACGGCTTGAATCAGGCCCAGTTCATCCCGGTCGGTGATTACTTCGACGAAGTTTTCGTCACACCAGACAATATCAAGATGCATCGCCTGTAACTGCCGGATTTCATCACGGGAATCAAAATATACGCGCACCTGCATATTAGGCGTGTCTTCCGCGGCGCAATAAGCAGGGGCAAATAAAAACATAATCAGGAACAGAGCCAAAAACCCGGCTGATCTTGTTAATAATCTCCGTGACCGGGAAAAGACGGATGATATAACCAGGGTAAGGTATAATCGAAGCTCGGACTTTGCTGACATGAATACCTCCGATGACGATATAAGTCTGACGGCGCAGTACCTGCTGGACTAACGGTTGTAATAGACACGCGGACTTTGGGTTAATATACGTAAAATCGAAAATTTGGCAACTGATTAATCCGACTTTGTATGCCATTGGCTTATTATGGGTTAATACAGGCCAAATAGGTTTTTTCATTTTTTTTGCTCTGCCGGAACAAAAAAAGCTTGACAAATAGGTTTTTTCATTTTTTTTGCTCTGCCGGAACAAAAAAAGCTTGACAAATATTAATATAATCAGTATTAATTATCATTAGCACTATTGGAAAAGATTATGAGGACTACCGGAAAAATTCAAAGAAACACAAGGCAACGCCGGGTGATTCTGGAAGAATTAAAAAAACTCAACTCGCACCCCACGTCGGCTGACCTGTATAAAATCGTACGCCGACGACTGCCCAAAATCAGCCTTGGGACGGTTTACCGCAATCTGGAGCTTCTCGCCCGGAATAATATCATTCAGAAGCTGCATATCAGCGGTACGGAAGCGCGATTCGACGGCAACCCGGAGCCGCATAGTCATATTCGCTGCACTGAGTGTGGGCTGGTTAGTGACCTCTGTAAAATCCCGGCAGATCCAATAGGTAATGCATATAAGGATATTACCGGCTGGAAGATTCTCGGATATCGATTGGAATTCATCGGCATTTGTCCTGAGTGCAGGCGGGATCAACTCAAGAAACAGAATCTCAATATTGCCGGGAAGAAACAACATTAAAGAAAATAAGGAGTACAAACTGATGTCCACAGGAGAAGTTCAAAAGGAGATTGTTTCCAACACAAGGCGCCGGCTGCCCTAAAGGCAGGAAGATGACGGCGCAGGAATACCTGCTTGATTATCTCCAGATTGATGAGGGGAAGTATAACAAAACCCTCAAAACATTGGCGACAATCAAGAAAAGTATATGCCCTGTGGCTAAATCGATATTGAAAGGATAATTAACCATGGCTGAACGGAGTGATCTAATAAAAATGAAAGGCAACCCTCTGACTCTTGTCGGTGATGAAGTCAAGGTTGGCGATACCGCGCCTGATTTCACGGTTTTTAACGAAAACCTTGAACCTGTCAAACTCTCCTCTTTTAGTGGAAAGACGGTTGTCATTATCTCGGTTCCGTCTATAGATACGCCCGTTTGCGACATGGAAGCACGACGGTTTAACCGGGAAGCCGGGAATTTGGCCGATGATATCGTGATTCTTACGATTAGTATGGATTTGCCATTCGCCCAGAAGCGTTGGTGTGCATCTGCCGGAATAGAAAATATTCAATTGCTTTCCGATTATCGCAACGCTTCTTTTGGCAATTCGTTTGGTGTTCTGATCAAGGAGCTTGGACTTCTGGCCAGAACAATCTTCATTATCGACGGTGAAGGAAAGGTACAGTATGTCCAATATGTCAAAGAGACGACCGATGAGCCTGACTACGATGAAGTATTAACGGCCGTCAACGAAACATTAAAGAAATAGGTATTTTCAGGAGGATTTAAGTTATGACTGAAAAATTGCAGATTTACAAATGCCAGGTATGCGGCAACATCGTTGAAGTAATCCATACCGGCGCCGGAACGCTGGTCTGTTGCGGCCAGCCGATGAATCTACTCAAGGAAAACAGTACCGACGCCGCCACTGAAAAGCATGTACCGGTGATTGAGAAGACAAACGGCGGCTACAAGGTGACCGTCAGCAGCGTCGCTCACCCGATGGAAGAGAAGCATTATATCGAATGGATTGAACTGATTGCCGACGGCCGGGCGTACCGCCGGTTCCTGAACCCGGGGGATACGCCGGATGCAACGTTTATGATTACGGCCGATAAGGTTTCGGCCCGTGAATACTGTAACGTGCATGGTTTATGGAAAGCTTAGTTATTAAAGGAGGATGGAATGAAGTTTGGTTCAGTTGATGAGATCCTTGATTACGCCATCCGGAAGGAGCAAGAAGCGGCCGATTTGTATACGTCGTTGGCCGGCAAGGTGGAAAAAAAGCATATGAAGGCTGTATTTGAGGAGTTTGCTCTCGAAGAAAAAGACCACAAGGTAAAGCTCGAGAAAATTAAAGATGGTAAGCTGGATTTCTCTCCGTTATCGCAAAAGATAACGGATCTGAAAATCGGCGATTATTTGGTAGACACCTCCCCTGATGCTAACCTCACTTATCAGCAGGCGTTAATCATAGCGATGAAAGAGGAAAAGGCGGCTTTCAGGTTGTATAACGATCTGGCTGCGTTGACTTATAACCCTGAATTCAAACAGATTTTCCTCGGTCTGGCCCAAGAGGAGGCAAAGCACAAGTTACGGTTTGAGATCGAGTACGATGACATGATCCTGACAGATAACTAATGAGAATAGTAAGTTAAAAGGAAGTGTGATGATTAGTAAGAAAATCCAGGACGCTTTAAACGACCAGGTGGCTGCTGAATTCTATTCGGCATACTTGTACTTGTCAATGTCCGCATACCTGGAATCTATCGATATTCCCGGGTTTGCCCACTGGATGCGAATCCAGTACCGGGAAGAAGTTACCCACGCGGAGAAGATATTCGATTACGTTATTGAGCGTGACGGCCGGGCTGCCGTTAAAGCCTGGGAGGCTCCGCCAACAGAATGGAAGTCGGTCCTCGACGTATTTGAGACAGCCTATGCCCATGAGCAAAAGGTAACCAGCCTGATCAACAACCTTGTCGATTTAGCTCTTGCTGAGAAGGATCATGCCTCGTACAACTTCCTTCAGTGGTTTGTGAATGAGCAGGTCGAGGAAGAAGCGTCCGTCAAGGCGATAGTCCAACAGCTCAGGTTGTTTGGCGATTCGAAGGCCGGGCTGTTCCAGATCGACCGGGAGCTTGGACGGAGAACTTTTGCGCCCCCGGCCGACACTGCACAATGATACCAATTGAACCTGCGTAAGGAGGACAATGTGGCAGACCTGAAAAATACACAGACGGAGAAGAACCTTCTCACTGCTTTTGCCGGTGAGTCTCAGGCGCGGAACCGCTATACCTATTTTGCCGGCAAGGCTAAAAAAGAAGGTTTCGTCCAAATCGCGGACATATTCGAGGAAACCGCCAACCAGGAGAAAGAACACGCCAAACGGCTTTTCAAGTTCCTCGAAGGCGGCGAGGTCGAGATTCGAGCCGCTTTTCCGGCGGGGGTGATTGGCAATATGGCTGAGAACCTGAGGGCCGCGGCCGGTGGAGAGCATTACGAATGGGAAAGTATGTATCCCGATTTCGCGAAAGCGGCAAGAGAAGAAGGTTTCAATGAAATCGCATCGGTTTTTGAGGCTATCGCCATAGCTGAAAAGCAGCACGAGAAACGGTACCTTGATTTGCTGGCGAATATAGAAGCGGGAACGGTCTTCAGGAAGGAAAAGAAGGTAGTTTGGCGATGCCGGAACTGCGGGTACCTTCACGAAGGTACCGAAGCGCCCGATGTTTGCCCGGCCTGTGAGCATCCGCAGGCGCACTTTGAACTACTGGGTGAGAACTGGTAGAACGCCAATAGTCCGGAGAAAGGATTCGTTTGCTTGATCGCCCTCAGCAACGGTTGGGGGAGGCCAAGTGGAGTTCACTCGAAGACTAACAGGTTACTGAAAATGCTTGATTTCATAGCCGCAATCCTTACGGAGAGTTGGCTGGTTCTCGGCCAGATGGGGCCTTACCTGCTGTTTGGTTTCCTGGCCGCCGGAATGCTGTCAGTATTGATTTCACGGGAGTGGGTTGAACGCCACCTCGGCGGACACGGATTCGGGCCCGTGTTGAAAGCCTCGTTGTTCGGCGTGCCGTTGCCTCTATGCTCGTGCAGCGTAATTCCGGTATCGGTGTCCATGCGCCGGCACGGCGCGAGTCGCGCCGCGACGACAGCGTTCCTGCTTTCTACGCCTCAGACCGGCGTGGACAGTATCGCCGTTACCTACGCCCTGCTCGGCCCGGTTTTTGCAATCTTCCGACCGCTGACAGCTCTTCTCACCGGCTTGTTTGGCGGTGAACTGATACGGCATTATGGCGAGCAAAACGCGGCGGTGGCCGCAGACGGATCAACACCCGCTGCCGGCACCGACGTCTGCTGCGCGGGAGGACACCGAGCGAGCATTCCGGGCCGCATCTTGCGTTATAGTTTCGTGGCGCTGCCGCGGGACATCGGCGCGGCCTTACTGGTGGGAATTCTCATTGCCGGAACAATGGCGACGGTTATACCGAAGGATTATCTGGCGTTATATATAGGCGGCGGCGTACTGTCAATTCTGCTAATGATGGCAGTGGGCATACCGTTATATGTGTGTGCCACCGCATCCGTGCCCATCGCCGCCGGATTTATACATATGGGCGCTTCTCCGGGCGCGGCCCTGGCATTCCTGATCGCCGGATCGGCAACCAATGCCGCAGGATTTGCCGCCATCTGGAAGGTATTGGGCACGAGGTCTGCTCTATTATACCTTTCGACCGTTGCCGGCAGCGCACTGGGCGGCGGGCTACTTCTGAACCGGGTGATTCCGATGACGGGCTCGTCGCTGCCACAGCTTGCCGATCATGCCCACGCGCTGTCGGGAGGCAGCTGGTCGCATCACGTCTGGGCTGTCCTGCTCCTGACTGTGCTGGCATTTTCATACATATCGAAGGCTCATCCGGGAGACGATGTTAAAAACGCGGGAAAGAGCGGCGGGGCGGCAACCGTTTATTCTCATGAAGGCGGCTTTGATATCCCGGCGGGCGACACCTGCTGCTCCCATGGAAGCAGATAGAGAACTGATCTATTAAAGGACGCTTATGAATATAACATTGCGAGAAAATATTGACTGGGTCGGGTATGTGGATTGGACCATCCGCGACTTTCACGGCTACCGGACCGAACAAGGCACAACTTATAACGCCTATCTCGTTCGGGACGAAAAGACAGCGCTGATCGACACCGTCAAGGCTCCCTACAGGCAACATTTACTCCGGAACGTTTTAGCCTTAACCGCACTGTCGGGTATTGACTACATCGTCTGCAACCATGCCGAGCCTGACCATTCCGGAGCCCTTCCCGAAGTTATGGCGGCGATACCCAACGCGACACTCGTGTGCGACCAGAAATGCCGGGCGGCATTATCCGGATATTACGACATTTCCGACTGGAGAATCCGGATTATTGCGAGCGGCGATACGATATCTCTCGGCAGGCGGACGCTTCAATTTGTCGAAACGCCGATGCTGCACTGGCCTGAATCGATGTTTACCTATGTCCCGGAAGAGAAGCTGCTATTCTCAATGGACGCTTTCGGGCAGCATTATGCGACCTCGCAAAGGTTTGATGACGAGGCGTCATTATCGAATATCATGGCTGAGGCCCGGACTTATTACGCCAACATAGTAATGCCATACGGCGCGCGCGTCGCAGCAACGCTGAAAAGCGCAGCCGGGCTCGATATCGAGATGATCGCACCGAGTCATGGATTGATCTGGCGCAGCCACATACCGGAAATTATGAAAGCCTACGGAAACTGGGCGCTCTGCCGTCCAAAGCCAAAAGTGCTGATAATATACGACACCATGTGGGACAGCACCGGCGAGATGGCGCGGGCTATTCTCGAAGGAGCTTCTCTTCCCGGCGTTGAGGTGCAGCTTATTTACATCCGCAGCTCAAACCTTACTCGGATAGCGGCTGAATCACTTGACGCCGCCACTATTGCTTTTGGCTCATCCACGCTCAACTCGGGAATGATGCCGATGGCCGCGGCAGCTCTGACGTATCTGAAGGGCTTAAGACCCGCCGGTAAAGCCGGCTTCGCTTTTGGTTCATACGGTTGGGGGCGAGGCGGGCCGGAGGCAATAGATGAGTATATGAAGGCCATGAAATGGGAAATATTGCGTGATCCGCTCAAGGCCCGGTACCGCCCTACAGCGGAGATACTGGATGAATGCCGCAGCGCCGGGAAGCTGCTGGCGACAAAGGCAAAGGACTTGGCTGAATGAAGATGACGGTAGAATCGACGAATCGATCTTTGGTTTTCTACTCAATGCAAAGGAGAACATAAAATGAAGAAGTACGTCTGTAATGTCTGCGGATGGGTTTATGACCCTAAGGTTGGGTTGCCGGAAGAAGGTATTGATCCGGGCACTTCGTTCGAAGATCTCCCTGAGGATTTCGTTTGCCCCGAGTGCGGCGCGGGTAAAGATGAATTTTCTCCGGAAGATTAGCGGTATAATCTTCCGACTTCCTGCTGCTTATCGCAGGAGAGTTTGAGTAATTAACGCGAGGTTTGCCGTATCTTCTGCGCCACGGCCGTAAAGAAATCGAAAACGTCCAGGCGCATAGCCCTGCCCGTGCGACTTTGACCGAGTCTATGCGGCAAAATGCTAATTAAAGAAAAGCCAAAACGGCGAGTCATATCAACTGCCTTTCGGGTATTAGGCAAAAGTCCTTGTGAATAAAGGAACTGCCTCTTATCTTAAAACCGAATATCCCTTTTTTATCAAATATGACTGTGGCCCCGATTGGTATATGGGAAAAGACAGTGACCATGAAGTTGTAAAACGCTTTCTTGAGGAGCCTCGCTCCAGGGAACGTTTTGACGCCTTTTTCGAGTTGTGTTACCGGCATATTCTCGGATTTTTGGGATATCTTAGGGCCAGGGGATTTCTACTGCCGATCGAGCAAAAATCCGATCGCGACCCGTTATCCGATCTCGCTATTGATGTTCTTGGGCCTTTTCTGCAAAGCTCCGGCAATCGACCATGCGTGTTGGTTTTTGATTTCTTCCACAGGCGGGGAATTACCGATTTTAAATCGGCTGATTCGGTCAAGCTTTACGACTTATTCAGGTCTCTCTTGTTTGGATTCACCCGCCAGGAACTGAGCCGCCTGAGAAAAGACGCCGACACTCAACTCGATCATCTCAAAAGACGGTTTAAAGATGTTCTTAAAGGCGACGAATATACTTCGTTTTCGACCGGAAACGACCGAATCGAATACATCAGGCTCGCCAATGTTGAAACGGACAAACACGAGAACCGTCCGATGATTTTATATGACAGGTTGACGGCCTTGGTTGAGAATGCCTACCACCAGAGCAAAAGCCGCAAGGAATGGTGCCGGAATATCTTCAATGCTCTGAATGCGGAGATATCAGTTCAGAACTGCCTTAAAAAACATGAACTGCTCAGTGCGGTGGTAACGGTCAACATGAAATATGTTGAGGTTGACGCCCTGATACCGTCATACTCCCAGGCAGCCGATAACGGCATCCTGAAAGAGGCGATTGAAATCGCCAAAAAGCAGACTCTTGCCTGGTTGGATAAAAACGTATTGCGAAAATTCGTCCAAAAGGATCGTATAACAACCGAAGTTGCTGACCGGTTCCGGGATGCGGCGGAACGGTATTTGTCGGATCTTGCTCACTCGCCGGGGGTTGACCTGCTTCCCGTGTATTTCAGAGAGGTAATGCCGGAAAATGAACACAACCGTTACCTGAAAGATTATAAACATATCTTCGAAACGACTATCCGCAAAGCCGAAGATGATTTCAAAAAAAGATTAAGAAAAAACCTATAAAAACCAATTATGGTATCTATCTTAAAGATGTAGAGAACTATGAAAGGTAAATTGTGCATCCGCCAAAAGACAAACTGAAGCTTTTTGTTGAACGCCGGCTGGATATTTCAGAGGTCGAGCCGATCAAAGACCACCTCGAAGAATGCGAATTCTGTCGGCAGTTCTGCGAAAATTATCGCTTGTTGCTGGATTCCCTGAATAAAACAAAAAACCAAAAAATCCCGCCCGCCGCCATGGAACTGGCCGACCGGATATTCCGACAAGCTATGAAGGCCAGTATTATTCATCTTTTCCCGCTCACTACGGCTGAAATCGAATCAATCATTCTCCTCGCCGCCGACGGTCAAAAAAAACCGACTCCAACCGTGCAAAACCTGACCACTTTGTATTCCGAAGACCCGGAGGTCGTTCTGCGCGTCATGCGCGACCCTGACCGCGATCACGACTACCTTCAGTTAATCAGCGATGACCCCGGTCTGGTGTCTTGTGTCATGGTGCAGCTTCCCGAGCTGGGCCGCGAATATATCACCGATGAAAACGGCCACGCTGTCATCGAAGGCGATACTCCTGAAGAATGCGGCAAACTCAAATGGCAGATCAAAATGCCGGACGCCGTCTTCGATCTCGAACCGCTCGTTTATGATCCAAACAAAGTCGAGTATTCCGGAGAGACCATCCTTGAAACCGAAAACAGGGATAAGATACGGGTAACCTTCGAGGGAAAAACCGAAGGCAAACAGATTACGCTTCGCATAATCGAACTCGACGGCAAAACCGATTTCGGAAACATCAAGGTATTTGTTTCCCAGCACAAGATCGGCAGGCTGATCAAAGCCGGGCCGAATGAATCGGTCACGTTCGACATAGCCGATCCGGAAAGTTCGATAAATATCAGGTTGTTTCAATAAATGGGCGTATCGCCGTTACAATTCGCCAAAAATTTCGCCCGGCTGAAATCCGACCTGCCAACTTTGTTGGCACCGGATTTGAAGCTGCTTCGTTTGATCCGATTCTGGCCCGATCTTAAACCGCTGGCAGGTAAAGTATCGTACCGCACGTATTTTGACGAATACATTCCCTTCATTCACCATCTCGTTACCGAACAGACGTTGTTTGATTTTTCGATCGACGAGCTTTCGGCTCTCCGTGACATTCTCCGCTCTTTGGATGAGTCAAACGAAACCGAATCGACGCGCGACCTGAATAGTCATAAACTGCGACTTGTTACTTACAGGCTGGCGACTATTCTCTGCTATGTCGGAGACTTCGAAAAGGCGATACCGCTTTGTGCCGAATTATCCGCTGATGGAGATATCGCTTTTCCCGATAGCGAGGATTTGGAAGATCTGGATGCTTTCGATGCGCTGCGGGTTCTTTCTGAAAGATACAAGCCCGAACATCCGGCTTTGGGAAATATCCTGAAGGACATCTATGAATGCTGGGAAGGCGAAAGGTCGTGCCTGAATCATGACCGCGCCTGGTGCCTGTTTGTGGAGAAAAATCAAATCGGTCAGGCAACGCGCGGGCGAATGAGAACGCTTCACGGAACGGTTGAGCTTCGCGCTCCACTGAAAAAAGATGGCGACGCCCCTGACACCGTCACCTTCGACAACCAGGTCAAATCACCGGATGACCCTTTTATCGGTGTTGTCTATGATTCCCTGACAGCGGTCAGGAATCTCCTGAAAAAGACCCGCTTTTCAGGTAAGGCGGACGGGTCATATCGAGCGTTTTTCTCCATACCGGAAAGTCGGCAGACGTTCACCGGCGATTCGATAGGTCTGGCGGCGGGGCTGGTGGCTTATACTCAGCTTCTCAAAACAGAAATCATGCGTCAGGAGAGGTTTGTCGCTTCCGAAGTTGCTTTCACCGGCGGCCTTGACGCAGACGGCAGACTGCTCCCGATAGACAAAGACACGCTGGGTGTCAAAATCGAGCGGGCGTTTTTCTCGCCGGTAAAATATCTGGCTCTGGCCGAAGAATGCCTTGCCGATGCCGGAGAATACCTGAACAGCCTGTCCCGCAAATATCCTCGCCGCCGTTTGCTTCTGATCGGCCACGAACGCCTGACTGACGTTATTGAAAACCACAACGTCGTCCGTTCCCAAAAGGTCTGCATCGGCGAGTTTGTGGTCAGAAAAGCGGCCAAATACAGCCGCGCGACAAAGGTCCAAGTGCCGATAATGCTGATCTTATTATACTTCTTTCTATGCCTGATATACCCAAAAGCCTGGGTCTTTTTCGACTGGAATCCCCAGTATGTGAAGTTTAATGCATCATCCACAGGATTTGTTGCAATGAATAAGGATTCCATTCCCTTGTGGTCAGTGGAGTATGAGTGCAATTCTATTGATACAACATCCAGTTGGAGAATCGGCGACCTTAACGGCGACGGGAGAAACGAGGTGGCGTTTGTTCCAGGAGCTTCAAAAACGTTGCGTTGTGGAAGCAATGCAAACCTCTTTGTTTACGATGACGATGGCACTCTGCTGTTTCAACGATATTGCGCAAAAGACGATGAGTACCCCGGCACCCAACCACCATGTGGTGTTAAACCAGTGGTGGTTGAGAAGGTTGGTGACAGGAGCATAATCATAACAGGAGCCACACGATCCTTCCCTGCTCGGCTATACCTAATGTTCTGGAATCACGAAGGCGACTTGCTCGGCTGGTATATAAATGCCGGCTACAGCGGAGCCTTTGGCAGCAACTTCTTACGCTATTCCGATTCGCAGTTCGTATTCCTGGGCTACAACAATAGGATGGAATGCGCATGTTTGTATGTTCTGGAGCCATATTCAAGTTATGGCGTGTCTCCACCTTATACCGATCCAGGCTATAATCTCGATAATGTGAAGCGGGGCAACCAGATATACTACGTGCTCTTTCCGCGTTCTGACCTGAACCGAGCAGTATTTGCCGATTACAACTCCCCGGGCGGACTCTTTCTCGAGTCTGACGGCCGCTTCAGGGCCGATGTCTTTGAGCGGGACGCTAAAAGTGCGGCACTCAGCTACTATCTTGACAGCAGCTTTCGCGTGGTTAATGTATCGTACGACGACTGTTTCCGACCATGCCGCGACAGCCTGGTCGCAGAAGGAAAGCTCTCAGCTATCAATTGGTCAACATACTGCAACAATTTGCGCGACTCTTTGACCTACTGGAGGGAGTCCGGCTGGGTAACAGAAGGCCAACGTCGCAAATCCGAACAAAAAGCAAAATAATTTTCTACAAATCGCTCGGTTAGTATCTATCCCTTGATATAGAAAAGACACGTTAACGGAAGTCTTTAAGGGATCAGTCAGGTTTTGTTGACAGAACCCAGGGTGGCTTGGTCAACAGCGCCGGACGAGAATTGGCGAAAACCTGAAACTTCGCGAATTAAAGAAGGAAGGAACTGACATGTTCAGAAAGGTAAAAAACCTGATGCTGATGCTCTGTCTCGCGGCTTTTTGCATTGTTTCAGCAGCAAAAGCTGATGGGCCAGCATGGGAAAGGTTCGAGTACGACCTCGCCCGTACCCACTATTATCCATACGGATCATCTTACGAGATTTCGTTTGATGATTTTCAACCGGCGTGGATAGTGCCAGTCGCAACTCAGGCCGTCTTGACTGGTGACATAAATGGTGACGGGAAGCTTGAGGTTGTGTCTTGGGACGCGCCGAATATACGAGTCTTTGACAACGAAGGTCAAGAGCTGTGGACCGTTCCCATATCTGGATTTGTTCGAGAACCATCCTTGTTAGATGCTACAGGAGATGGAGTCCCGGAAATTGCGGTTGGAAGGAGAACGAGCTCAGACAGCTTGCAGATACTCGTCTATGACGGTTCAGGTACTCTACTAAAAACAATTGGCAAAGCGGGTGGCTACGATAGCAGTATTCGTCCTTGGCTCGCCGCCGATTGTAACAGTGACGGTACAATAGAAATACTTGCCATCCAAGATGCGGCTTGGAGTAATGAGCCCCGGGGAGTCTCGCTCTTTGATTACGAAACAGGTCAGGAGTTGTGGTACTATGATATGGGTCCGCAAATCTGCAATGGGGCGGTTGGAGACATTGACGAGGACGGAGACCTAGAAGTAATCAAAGACGCCGCGACGGTGTTCAATGGCGCTTGGGGGTGCGGTGTTAATGGCCAAAACACCTGTACTTATGACAATGCAGTCGCAACGATAGTTGTAGATGCGTGCACGGGAGACGAGGCCTTCACGAAATTCTACAGTCCTGAAAGGGGCTGGTTATATCACGCTATTGTAGACTTGGATCGCAGCGGTGATGCAAATATCCTGTGCTTTCGGGGGCACGATAGTTACTATCCAGGAACCATGAATATTTTGCTTCTGGACGATCAGGGCGACACCCTCAGTACGTGGACATATGACGGGCCGGAAAACAGGTTTACTAGGGCTGGGAGCTGGGCGATAGCAGATGTCGATGCCGACAACCGGGAAGAAATAATAGTCTGTGACTGGAATGCTCCACTTGGACTGACTACCGATTATACTATGCGTATAATAGACGATGATCTCAGTCAGCAATTGTTTGTAAATGATACAGTTGTAAACGCTGACAACAACCGAATTACGATAAATGTGACCGACCTGAACGGTGACGGAAGCAATGATATACTGGTCACAGATTACCAAAACGGCAAACTGAGAGTGCTTAACAACACCCTCAATGAAATCTGGTCATACGATGCTCCGCACATCCAGCAAATAGCCCTCAGCGATTTGAATGGCGATGGCATACCGGAGATTATCGTGGCGGCCGATTCCCTCGTCGTTTTAGCTTATCCCAGCCAAATCTCCATCCCCGCCATCGATACCTGCGTATGGTGGAAAGATTCTCTTGGTGGAGTAATCGTACCTGTATATGCGTCGGTATCCAGCCCTGTGTGCGGTTTGCAGGTACCTATTTCATGGAATGGACCGACAGATTGTGAACTTATTGAAATTGAATACGCAGGTACAGGGTTGGCAACCTGGGGCTACATGGGCGATTCGATAAATAATGTCGAAAAGTTTGTCAATTTTGGCGGTGCCGTCGGGGAAGGAACGCCTATCCCTGCGGGATGTAATCAGCTTATTGCCAAACTGCATTTTGTCTATACCGGTGAAGGTTATCCGACCGAGCCGTTTGAATTAACCTTTGATACGACGACCGTAGGTCCCTCTTCTCTGCTATTCTACGGTTGCGAAGAGCCGGTTGGAGTCAGTATTGTGCCAATTGTAGCATTTGACACGGTTAATGTTTTGTTTGGTTACCTACCGGGTGATGCCAATGCGGATTGTGCTGCGAATGTCGGCGATGCTGTGTATTTGCTGAATCACGTATTTAAGGACGGTCCAGCGCCAATGCCACCCAATTCGGGTGACCCCAACGCAGATGGTTCCGTGAATCTTGGCGACGCCGTATATCTCATTAATTACGTATTCAAAGGCGGCGCTGATCCTGATTGCGGCAACGTTCCTGACGATGAATCAATTTGCTGTGGCGGCGGCGGCGAGAAAATGGCAAAGGCGTACAGGCTGGATTCACCAGCGGTAAATACGCGGTTTGATGGTGAAAAGACAACCATCGAAATCGAATCGGCCTTTGACCTCTATGGCGTTCAATTCGATATCGAATGCGTCGAAAACGCCGTTATCACAAATCTTGCGCAAAACACCCAGCTTTATGAGGGACATTCGGGCGATCAGGCGCGCATCGGTCTGCTTGACATGAAAGGAGAGGGTTACATACCCGCCGGTCAGAGGACAATCCTCGAAATATCCGGCGCGGCAAATATCCTGTCGGCTCTTGGCGCAGACGAAAAGGGCACGACAGTTGAAATTGTCATCGGATCAACCGAAAAGATCGCTTCTTTGCCGGAGGCTTTCTCACTCAGCCAGAACCACCCCAACCCGTTCAACCCGATGACGACGATCAGCTTCAACCTGCCCGAAGCGTCCGACGTTACGCTGGATGTATTCAACGTCGCCGGACAAAAGGTTGCGACTCTTGTT
>CAZSYD010000038.1:21821-22406 GCA_964611355.1 uncultured Ignavibacteriales bacterium
CGGGAGGGCACAGAATCACCTGGGACAGCAAAGATGATAACGGTAATGCCGTTGCCAGCGGTATTTATCTCTACCGGATCAAGGCCGGCAGCAATACCGATACCAAGAAGATGCTGCTTCTCAAATAACCATGGGGGGCGGTCCGTGAATCAATCAATGCAGCATTGATTGATTGTAAAAGCCCGGCGGAGATAATGCTTTCCCCGCCGGGTTTTTTTATGGCTGTATTGCTCTATGTCAATCAGATATTCGGCAGATTGAAACAGACCACCTTCGGTTCGGTCATCTCCTGAAGCGAAAACTTGAGGCCTTCCCGACCAAGACCGGAATACTTCACCCCGCCGAACGGCATCGAGTCGAGACGGTAATCAGTCGAATCGTTTATCATCACGCCGCCGCAGTCAAGATCGTAGGCCGCCTTGAAGGCGACATCGACGTTGCTGGTGAATATCGCCGCCAGCAAACCGTAAGGAAGCGAATTAGCTTCTTTGATTGCCTTATCAAGGTCGTCAACCGGATAGAGATTAACGGTCGGGCCGAATACCTCTTCATGGTGAATAGTAGCATCAGGCGGTACGTTTTCCA
>CAZSYD010000039.1:0-22341 GCA_964611355.1 uncultured Ignavibacteriales bacterium
CTCATCCCAATATCAAGTTTGAGGTTTTTGAGCGCTTGAATTCTGGCTCGATTACTTTAAACTCCCAAGAGATGCGGAATTCTCTTTTCCGCGGATCATTCAACCGCATGTTGCAAGAACTGGTAACATATTTAGGACTGAGGGAGCTATTGGGGACGAAGGAACCACGTAGGAGAATGGTCGATCAAGAGCTACTTCTCAGGTTTTTTGCCCTAAGTGACAGACTTGGAGATTACCGAGCTCCGCTTAAGAGGTTTCTCAACGAATATATGGATGACGTGCGAGATGCCGATGAGAGTGCCTTGGGTGAATACACGCGCAAATTCGAGTCGACTGTAGAAAGGCTCAGAGAACTTTTCGGAGGAAGTGCATTTAGACTATGCGATGAGAGTGGGGTTCCTATCGAGAGGACAGTTAATAGGGCCTTATTTGATGCTCAAATGATGGCAGCATCTTGGATTACGGATCAATCCCCATTTAATACTAGCGTCAAGACTCGGCTAACTAGCGAACTCGCGCATCTTTATCAGGACCAGGATTTTCTCGATTCAATTCAGAAAGCTACTGGAAACACATCCAACACGCGCCGTCGTATCAGATTGATGGCTTCAGCATTTGAGCGGAGTGGTTTGGCATTGACTATACCATTTGACCTTAGCGAGTGACTTCACTATGCCGTCGAATTCGCAAATTGCACTTAGAAGGTCAATGGTGGAGGTCGTGGATCTACTGAGTTGTGCAAGGCCCGGTGCCATGAAACTTGCCCAGCAAAAAGCACTCGGCAGGGCTGCTATTGTACTCATAACCAGTCACATGGAACGCTATCTGCGTGCCGTAAATGAAGAATTAGTGGATTGTCTTGTCGCCTCTAACGTTATTGGTGAGGTGTTGCCTGAAGGCATTCGACTTTTGCACAGCAAGGTTCCTATAGAAGAGATTGAGCCCGTCCAGTGGGATAACAGATCTGGCAAGCTGGTAGACTTTGTCGAGACGGACGCTTGGCTCTGGTCGGCAGGGAATTCTGGACAGCTAAAGCACCGCCGTCTTCTATCTTGGATGAAGTCACCGAAGCCAGCAAGTCTTGTTCGTTACTACAAGTACTGGGGAATCGAAGACATCTTTAAGGCAATTACACGGAAATCGGCCACACGTAGTGACCTTTGGTTCAGGATAAAGGAAGTAGTCGACAAGCGAAACAACATCGCGCATGGTGATGCATCCGCATCTGCCACGTTTTCAGATGTTCGCAAGTACATCGTGGCAGTAACTAGCCTATGTGATAGGGCTGATCGAATTCTGGCAAAGGCAGTAGCAACTAGACTGAAAATAGCAAAGCCGTGGTGATTGTGTCACGAATTCCCCAGAAACACATCCGCTGAAGTATCTAATGGCCATTACAGGCTATTGCAGTATCCTTTAATTCTCCTACACTGAAGGGGCGGCTATCGGTTCGATGCCGCTGTTCTTTCCACAATCAATCCCAATCAAACAGTAGGAGGATCAAATGTCACAAAATCTGCACGATGCTCACCGCCAATGGGCCGTGCGCCCACCAGATGAGCGATTTCCGAGCCTGGAGACCCTCTACGGCGTCTTAAACGCCCGCAGAAGGGCTTCTGAGGAGGAAACTAGCCAGCAGGAGTCTTGGGACAAAAAGTCCCTTGTGTTACCTATTGAATTCTCGTAAGTTGTTGTCAGCCGGAGTGGTGGAATTGGTAGACACCAGGGACTTAAAATCCCTTGCGCCATCAGGCGCGTGCCGGTTCGAGTCCGGCCTCCGGCATTGATTTTATCCCTGTACAAAATACTTGCGGCGAAATTGGGTATCTTTTTAATTAAGGGTAGTTTAAGAGGTTGAACCCTGTACTTGATCGAGTGTAATAAGATATTCGGGCAACAGGACGGAGTTGGACCCTCTTGCATTGAAATTGGAGCATGATATGTCCAGTAATTTTGCCATAATCGGCGTCGGCGGGTATGTCGCCCCAAGACACCTCAAAGCAATTCGCGATACCGGCAACAGGCTGGTGGCGGCAGTTGATCCCGGCGATTCGGTCGGCGTTCTCGACAGCTATTTTGACGACGTCAGGTTCTTTGTCGAATTTGAACGTTTTGACCGCCATATCGAAAAAGTAAGACGGCGTGGGGGGGACGGCCGGGTGCATTATGTCAGCATCTGTTCGCCCAATTATCTGCATGACGCTCACGTGCGTTTTGCCCTTCGGGTCGACGCCGACGCTGTTTGCGAAAAGCCGCTGGTCTTGAACCCGTGGAATCTTGATGCTTTGGCGGAGCTTGAGCAGGAGAGCGGCCGCAGGGTATATACCATTTTGCAACTGCGAGTGCATCCGTCGCTGATTGCCCTGCGCAAAAAACTTATGGCCGACAATTCAGGCAAAAAGCATGACGTCTGCCTGACTTATATCACCTCCCGGGGGCGGTGGTACCTGGTATCCTGGAAAGGGCACATGGAACGCTCCGGCGGTTTGGCGACCAATATCGGTATTCATTTTTTTGATCTTTTGATCTGGCTTTTCGGCCCCGTCGATCGCTCCGAAGTGCATCTGGCCGACGCCGCCAGAACAGGCGGATATATGGAATTGGAAAGGGCGCGTGTCAACTGGTTTTTGTCCATCGACGACAGGGATCTTCCGGAAGTTGCCGTCAGGGAGGGTAAAAGGACATATCGTTCAATTACCATAGATGACGAAGAGATCGAATTTTCCGGCGGCTTTACCGACCTGCACACGGTTGTTTATCAGGATATTTTGAACGGCGGCGGTTTCGGGCTCGAAGACGCCCGCCCGTCAATTGTGCTGGCGCACAATATACGGAACGCCGTTCCGACAGGCATTCCGGATAAGTCGCACCCTTTTATGCTGAAGAGAAAATAGATTACTCAAGGATATTTAATCGTGAGAAAAGAAGTGATAATGCGGACATTGTTTAAGATTGGCATTGTTCTGTTAGTGTTATTATCGGTGGAAACGGTAATTGCACAGGATTATCGGATTGTCCTCACCGTGGATAATGTCATCGCCTTGCGCGATGATACTCTTGTAACCGTGCCGGTTTATATTTCCCATCCGGGCGATTCGATTGCCGGAATGGAGTTGTATCTGAAGATTGACCCGAACAGGAACTTCACGTTTGCCATGGACGATATCAGGCCTGATGGTCTCTGGATGGCGGCCGATACCTCCAAAACGATAATGTCCGGCTGGGAATGGATGGGAATCAATTCGCTTGAAGATAGTTTATTTGATCTCAAGGTATCGGGCATGGCCGACTGGCCGAACAAAAAGGTAACGCCGCCCGCTCCGCCGGGCGAGGATGATCTTCTGGTAAAACTGCTGTTCAGGTTTGACGGTTATTTCCCCATCGCCGACGATTCCGTTTTTGTCATCAAAGTCATCCCTGAAAAATCGGGCTTTTCCGACCCGAAAGGATACAGTATCGGAGTGGTGACCAAAATCGAAAGGGTCTGTCGCGAATATAGGGGCGACTCCTGCCTGTCGTGGAAAAGAATGCGAACCGGTTATCTCGATACTGCTGTCGTCAGATTCAATAACGGCTCCATTACCGTTGTCGACAGCCTTGGCGCTATTCGGTAGAAGCAGCACACTCGTTGGCGCTCATGGTTAAATTGCTTGACTTGCAGGCGATATAGAATAATATATGTGGAGCTTATGCTGGGGTAGCTCAGCTTGGTTAGAGCGCCTGACTGTGGATCAGGAGGCCGGCGGTTCAATTCCGCCCCCCAGTATTTTTTTATTTTCATTTCCGCGGGTATATGGGCAAAAAGAAAAGCAAACCGAATAAAATTAAGCCGGAAGTCCTGAAAGGCTTCAGGGATTACCCGCCGGAAGAAGAAATCGCCCGGCAAAAGCTTATCTCGGTTTTTCGCGAAGTGTTCGAATCGTTCGGCTTTTCGCCATTCCAGACGCCGGCATTGGAAAAGGTCGAAATCCTCACCGGTTCCGATTACGGTACAGATAATCTTGAAACCATTTTCAGCTTCACCGGCCCGGAAAATGTCGATATGGCTTTGCGGTTCGAGTTGACCGCTTCGCTGGCGCGCTACGTGGCCGGAAATCCCGACCTGCCTCTTCCGTTTCGGCGCTACCAGATCGGCCCGGTCTGGCGGGTAGATAAGCCCGGGCCCGGGCGATTCCGCGAATTCATCCAGTTTGATATTGATACCGTCGGGACTGATTCGATGCTGGCCGACGCCGAAATTATGGCGGCCATCTGCCGGTCGTTCGAAAAACTGGGTTTGCCTAATTATCGGACTCGTTATTCCAACCGGAAAATCCTAAACGGCCTGGCCGAATTTGCGGGTATTCCGCAGGATCAGGCCGGTGACGTTTTCCGCGTTATTGATAAACTTGAACGGCAGGGAATGGAAGCGGTTAAGCTGGAACTCGGGCCGGGCAGAGTTGATAAATCAGGCGACAGGATTCCCGGTCTGCGTCTGCCGCGGGAGCAGGTCGATACGATTGAAAAATACCTGACCCTGCATCTGCAAGGTTCCGGCGATATCCTGGACAGAGCATCCGATTTCCTAAAGGGCATTGCCGTAGCCGAAGAAGGGATAACCGAACTGCGGCAGATTCGTGATTTTCTTATTGATCTGGGCGTGCCGTCCGATAAGGCTCAAATTGATCTGACAATCGTTCGCGGCCTGGGATACTATACCGGGCCGGTTTTCGAGACTTTTCTTGATGATGTCCCTGAGGTCGGATCGGTTTTCGCCGGCGGACGGTATGACGGTCTTGTGGAACGTTTTCTCGGCCGCAAGATTCCGGCCGTTGGCGCTTCGGCCGGAATAGATCGACTGCTGGCCGCTTTGATGTCGCGGGATTATATCGCTTCCGATAGCACGATTTCCGAAGTGCTTGTAACCGCCATGGACAGGGACAGGATACCGGATTATATAAAAATCCTCAATGAAATTCGCTCCGCCGGGATAAGGGCCGAAATATTTCTGGGCGAAACCAGGAATCTGACAAAGCAACTAAGATATGGCGACCGGGTCGGCATTCCGGTGGCGGTAATTCTCGGCTCGGAAGAATTTGAAACGAATCAGGTAACGGTTAAAAACCTTGTCGCCGGCCGGCAGCAGGCGCCGGAGGTTTCCGACCGGGAGGCCTGGCTTAAAGCCGAAAATATCCAGGAAACCATCCCTCGCGGCGATCTGATCAAACATGTCCGAGAGCTTCTTCAAAAAATCAGCCGCAAACGGGATTAGTCACGGCCCATGCGCCGGTCGAGGCGTATGGAAACTCCTCTTTTTGTCAAATCGTTGGACCCGGATAGAATTCCGTTGCGACTGAAGAAGATTTCTATAATACCGAAAGAATTGATGGGGGAGAATGCAATCATACCGACAGAGTAAATATGTCTGACTTTTCGGCGATTGCCCAATATTACGATCTTATGACCGGCTATCAAGACCGGCTTATCAATGAATTCGGGGTTGTCAAATACCTGGTCGAGAAATTCAACGTAAAAACGGCCCTTGACGCCGGTTGCGGCACGGGCGTTATTACAATAATCCTTGCCAAAATCGGCGTTGATGTTATCGGGCTCGATTCGTCGCCCGATATGCTCGAAATAGCCCGAACCAATGCTCTCAGGGAGGGCGTGGAGCCGGATTTTGAACAGGAATTTTTCGAATCGATGCCCGGTAGCTGGACGGGGAAATTTGACGCCGTTTTCTGCCCGGACAATTCGCTGGTCGGCATCGAAACGGGGGAAAGGTTAGCGCTGGCGTTTAAGTCGTTTCACCGTGTTCTGAAACCGGGCGGGCGCGCAATTGTTCAATTGCTCAATTTCATAAAGTTCCGTCGTACTAATCGCCGAATCATAAAAGTTTCCAGCGCGCAAAACTATACTTTTGTTCGTTTTTTCGATTTCGAAGAAAAAGAGACCCGGTTCAATGTTATCGTCATAAAACACGACATGGGTAAGACCAAATATGAATTTACATCGCAGCGAATTCTGCCGATCAATAATGATGTTTTAACGGTTGCCTCGAATATCGCCCGATTTTCCAGAGTAGAGTTTTATTCTGACCCGGGCCTGACTGAGCCCGACTCACCCGATTCGGAAGACATTATCGCGGTATTGACTAAATAGCTGTCGTACCTCAATAATATCTAAAATAATTCCGATAACTATTCTATGAAACTGCCGGTTTCTTTTTCGGGGAACCGGACGAAGAAGAGGTCAGGCAGGCCGTAAGCAGGTCGCTGCGCAAAATCCTGTCTCTGGAAATAGAGGATGTTCCCGGTGTTTCGGAATGCCAATGCGGCAACTGGCGGGACCATTCGCTTTATACGGCTCAAAAATATGCAGTGCAAATAATTAAAGGGTGGGAGAAATGATTGGAATAATGGGCGCGTTGGAGGAAGAGGTCAGCCTTTATATATCAAAAGCTGAAATTGAAACGTTTGAAACATATGCCGGCATGAAATTCTATCGGGGTAAACTGGGCGAGGAATCGGCGGTTATTGTCCGAACCGGAGTGGGCAAAGTAAATGCAGCGATTGCGGCACAGATACTGATCGACCGGTATAATATCGACAGGATGATTTTTACCGGTCTGGCAGGCGCTCTGGTGCCGTATTTGCAGCAGGGTGATCTGGTCGTGGCCAATTATCTGGTTCAGTATGACGTTGATCTGACGGCCTTTGGTCGCCGCGTCGGTGAAGTTCCTTCCGTCGGTCGAATGATTGAGGCTGATTCCGAAATGCTGAAACAGGTTACCGATGCCTATGATGTCGTCTTTGCCGGGATGTCCAACCGGCCGCAAATGATAGTCGGAACCGTGGTTTCAGGCGACCGGTTTATCTCAGATCATAAAACCATTGCATGGCTGCAACGTGAATTCGGGGCTGTGGCTACTGAAATGGAAGGCGCCGCAGTGGCTCAGGTTTGCCAGATGAATGATAAACCGTTTCTGGTCATTCGTACTATTTCCGATTCCGCCGCCGAAGATGCTCCGGAAGAATTTGAATCGGCTCTGAAATCAGCCCCGGAAAACGCTTTCAATCTGGTTCAGAATTTGCTTAGCTCCGAGAGAATGGAAAAGGCGGTGGTATAACTTGAAAAACCTCGCCTGGCCGTCTAACCTATGCCGATTTATTGGCTTGGGTTAAACCTGCCTATTCTCAGATTAGAGTTGGTGAACATCTAATTTCCCCCAAAATAATAATCATTTTTGATAAAGAATTGTTGACAAATTCCGTATTACGTATAAATTGAGAATGATTTTCAATTTCGATTAGTGGAGATATAATGGCCTCCCGGGCGCGACAGATTTTTGAGGATTATATCAGGTCTTCGGGTCTCAAAGAAACGGCGCAAAGAAATTTTGTTCTGGACGCCTTTCTTGCCACAAATAATCATGTTTCCGTTGAAGATATTCACCGGATTATGGCAGGGCGAAATAAGAAGGTCGGCTTCGCAACGGTCTATCGAACGATGAAGCTTATTGCCGATTGCGGTCTGGCCCGCGAAGTCGTTTTTGGCGACGGCGTGTCACGTTTTGAGCACGCTCTTGATCGCCGGCATCACCATCACCTGATCTGCACGCGCTGCCGAAAAGTTATTGATTTTGAAAGCAGGGAGATAGACGAGGGAGAGAAGGCCATTCTTGAAAAGTACCGTTTTGAAGCGCATTCCCATCGCTACGAGATATTTGGCCTTTGCAATGATTGTCGGAAAAAGGAATAAATGATGTCCCGCCATGCAAAAATACGTCTGCCGGCGAATGGCGGGAGGAAAAGCGAAATAAACTATGGAAACAAATACGCCGTGAATGCGGTTTTAAGCGAATAGATCTTCGGGAGATGTGAATGAACAGCGATGCAAATATCCTGGCTCTAAGTGAAGCGAAGCCGGGTCGGACATATATCCTGGTCGGTTTTGATACCGGACAGATGCTGAAAGAGAAAATATATTCAATGGGGTTGAATTTCGGAACCGGATTCAGGATTCTGCTAAATCCGGGACACGGGCCGGTGGAGCTGGAAGTCCGACGGACAAGACTTGGAATCGGGAGGGGAATGGCCAGAAGGATCAGAGTCAAAGAAATTGAACGATGACCGGAAGCAGTTCGTTGTAGCCCTGGCCGGTAACCCCAATTCCGGGAAAACCACCATCTTTAACAATTTGACCGGTGCCAATCAGCACGTCGGCAATTATCCCGGAGTCACGGTAGAGAAAAAAGAGGGTTTTTTCAATCATAGAGGGCATCGAATCAAGGTGGTCGATCTGCCCGGAACTTATTCGCTTTCCGCACACTCCATAGAAGAAATCATCGCCAGGAATTTCATTATCAAGGAAAGGCCTGACCTTGTCATACATATCGTTGATGCTTCCAATATCGAACGCAATCTTTACCTGACCACTCAACTTTTTGAACTGGGCGCGCCGGTAATCATCGCCCTTAATATGGGAGATACGGCGCGGCAAAGGGGCGTTGTCACCGACGTCAAATGCCTTTCTCAATTGCTTGGCGTTCCAGTAGTGCCCACAATCGGAAATAAGCGTAGAGGTATGGGTGAACTTCGGGAGGCCGTCGTCGAACAACTTGAAGACACCAACGATTTCAGACCGGCTACGGTGAACTACGGGAAGGAATTCGAAGAGGAACTGATCAGGCTGACCGAAGTTCTCGAAAAAGATTGCCGTCTTGCCGGCGGATATCGACCGCGCTGGTTAGCCATAAAGCTCATGGAAGATGACGCGGAAGTAACAGAGCTTGTTATAAGTCAACCGTCGTCCGAAAAAATACTGGAGACGGCGGGGGAGGGGCGCAAGCGTATTGAATCGCTTTTCGGCGATCCTCCTGCGACGGTAATAGCCGACCGCAGGTATGGCTTTATCAGCGGGGCTTGTTCGGAGGCGGTATCACTTACCGAACATCGTCGGCATGATATTTCAGATCAAATCGATCTGGCTCTTATTCATCCCTTTTTTGGCTTGCCGATTTTTGCCCTTTTGATGTGGCTGATGTTTAATCTAACCTTCGTCCTTGGCGAAAAACCGATGGAATGGATCGAAGCCGGAATAGGCCTCCTTTCCAAATTTGCTTTATCGGTCCTGCCTGAAGGGATATTGAGTTCGCTCATTGTTGACGGCATCATCGCCGGCGTCGGCGGCGTAATCGTATTTCTGCCCAATATCATGCTGCTGTTTCTGGCTATCGCTGTCCTGGAAGACACCGGTTATATGGCCCGGGCGGCCTTTGTGATGGACCGCATCATGCACAAAATCGGCCTTCACGGAAAATCGTTTATTCCCATGCTCATCGGGTTTGGATGTTCGGTTCCCGCTTATATGAGCGCCCGGATTCTGGAAGACAAGTCCGACCGACTTGTCACCATGCACGTAACGACCTTTATGAGCTGCAGCGCGAGGCTGCCGGTGTATATCCTGGTCTGCGGCGCTTTCTGGCCGCAGAACGCCGGAAATGTCGTTTTCTCAATTTACGCTCTGGGCGTAATAGTAGCCGTCACCACCGTAAAATTGCTTCGATCCACCCGCTTTAAGGGAATGTCGACTCCGTTTATCATGGAACTGCCGCCTTATCGTGTGCCTACCCTGCGCAGCCTTGTAATCCACATGTGGGAAAGGGCATGGTTATACCTGCGCAAAGCCGGAACGATTATCCTCGGTATTTCGATAATCATGTGGTTTCTGATGACCTTTCCGGTCAAACAATCCTTTACGCAGGATTATGACGTCCTGATATCGTCCGCGATGGCTGCGCGTGGCGCAGGTGAGATTACCGGGGAGGAACTCGACAAGCGGTTGACCGGATATGAAAACGTAATATCTTCTGAAAGAATGGAATATAGTTTTGCGGGCCGCGTCGGCAAATTCATTGAACCGGCAATCAGGCCGCTGGGACTGGATTGGCGGCTGGGCGTGGCTATAATTGCAGGATTTGTCGCCAAAGAGGTGGTGGTATCAACCATGGGAACCATTTACGGCGTCGGCGAAGGCGGCGAGGAATCTTCCTCGCTAAGAGAAAAGCTATCGAGCGATCCGAAATATTCAAAGCTGACGGCATACGCTTTCCTTGTTTTTATCCTGCTTTATATCCCCTGTATGGCGGCGATGGTAGTCTTTTTCAGAGAGACCGGTTCATGGAAGGAACTGGCTTTCCAGATAGGATATACTACCGGCCTGGCCTGGTTATTGTCGCTGGTTGTATATCAGGGCGGCAGGCTTATGGGTCTTGGATAAAACGGGTACTATTCAATGATTGAATATATAGTAGTTTTTATCATTGTTGCGCTGGCTGTCTGGTTTGTGGGGAAAAGGGTATGGCAGGATTCCAGCGGATTTGCCTGCGATGGCTGTGGTTGCTGTGCAAGGCGGAGAGAAACCGACAGGATTTCCCATATCCGGCCTGCGAACAAGAAAAGGCTATAATCGAATACCATATAAATCCGGTATTTATACATGGCGTTTCACCGGCTTAACCTTCTTGACGAAAACTTAATTTTAAGTATATTGCTTTTACAGATTACCAACCAAAGGACCAGACTTGCCCAAGCTTTTTCTTTACAATAATTCGAAAGAATCCGGGGGATAAATCAAGTCTGCCACACTGGAGGAGACCATGAACAAGGCGATATTTTTTATTCTGCTTATCCTCGTTGCCTTTCCCGGCGTTTTGCTTGCCGACCCGCCGGCCAGCTTTGACCTTCGTAATGTAAGCGGCTACAATTACGTTAGCTCAGTAAAGGATCAGACCGGCGGAACCTGCTGGACGCACGGCGCTATGGCGGCCATGGAAGGAAATTTAATGATGACCGGCAACTGGGATGCCGCAGGGGAAACCGGCGAGCCCAACCTTGCCGAATATCACCTCGACTGGTGGAACGGATTCAATAAACATAACAACGACGATATCGACCCTCCTACCGGCGGCGGCCTGACGGTTCACGAAGGAGGCGACTATCTGGTTACATCGGCTTACCTGACCCGTGGAGAAGGCGCGGTTCGGGATATCGACGGACAATCATACTACACGCCGCCGGCAAGGTCTGATCCCGGTTTCCACCGTTATTATCCGAGAGATATTGAATGGTATACGGCGGGGGCGGACTTGAGTAATATTAATACGATAAAAAACGCGATTATGACATACGGCGTGCTGGGAACGTGTATGTACTACGGCGGCGGCTATATGGTCAATTATGTCCATTACCAGCCGCCGGAAACCACAGAAGATCCCAACCACGCTATTGCCATCATTGGCTGGGATGATAATAAAGTTACTCAGGCTCCTCAACCCGGCGCCTGGCTCTGCAAGAACAGCTGGGGAGGCGATTGGGGTGAAAGCGGCTGTTTCTGGATTTCGTATTATGACAAGCATTCCTGTCAGCACCCGGAGATGGGCGCCATTTCATTCCAGAACGTCGAACTCCAGGTTTATAACAAAATTCATTACCACGACTATCATGGCTGGCGCGACGAAAAAACAGACTGCTCCGAGGCCTTTAATGCTTTTGTCGTCGATGGTTTTGAAATCCTGCGGGCGGTGAGCTTTTTTACCACGACGGATGGCGTAACCTATACGGCGAAAATATTTAATCGCTTTGAAGGCGGCGAGCTTCTGGATGAATTATCCGCCAAAACCGGGACAATCGCGCATACCGGGTTCCATACTGTCGATCTGGATGCGCCGATTGAATTTTTACCCGGCGATGATTTCTATATTTATCTGGAGTTGTCGGATGGGGGACACGCCTTTGACCGCACTTCGGAGGTGCCGGTTCTTCTGGGAGCGAAATACAAGGTGCTTGTTGAATCGGCTTCTGAGCCGGGACAAAGTTATTACCGCAGCGGCGCGGAATGGATGGACTTATACGACGATGATAATACCGCGAATTTCTGCATTAAAGGTTTGGCCGAAAGGAACCCGCCTCTGAATATAATTCTGCCCGATGGTGTGCCGCAGTACCTTGAGCCGGGCGTGCCGACGACGGTAGCAATTGAAATCACCGACCAGGCTGATACCTATGTACCGGGATCGGGATTGCTTCATTATCGCAGTATGGGCGAGACTTTCACTACCATTCCGCTGGTTTCGCTGGGCGGCGATCTGTTTGAGGCCACGCTGCCGGCGGCATTATGCGGGTATGTTCCGGAATATTACTTCAGCGCCGAGGCCGAGATGTCCGGAAAGGTATATAATCCTTCCGACGCGCCGGACAGCGTATATGCTTCGTATGTCGGCGAAATAACGGTATTGTTTGTCGACAGCTTTGAAACCGATCTTGGCTGGACCGCCGAAAACCTCGGCGCAACCAGCGGCGAATGGGAACGGGGCGTTCCGGTGAACGATATGAACTGGGCGTACGATCCCGAATCCGACGCCGACGGCAGCGGCCAATGCTATTTGACTCAAAATGATTACGGCAATACCGACATTGATGATGGGGCGGTGCGGTTGATATCGTCGGTTTTCAGTCTGCCTGAGGGAGCCGATATAGGTTATGATTACTATCTCTACCTGACCGATGCCGGCAGCGAAGTTGACCGATTGCTGGTTGAGATCAATAACGACGGCGGGGTCGGCGACTGGACTGAAATCGCCCGCCACGAAATGAGCGGCGGTCTGGTCTGGCGTCATCACGAAATTACCGCCGCCGATCTCGCTTTGGCGGGAGTAGTACCGACGTCAAGTATGCAGATTCGATTTACGGCCAATGATGCTTACCCTCAAAGCGTGGTCGAAGCCGGTCTGGATTGTTTCACGGTAACGGCTCTGGTCTGTGAAGAAGTAATCTGCGGTGACGCCAACGACGACGAAAGCGTCAACCTCGGCGATGCCGTCTGCGTGATCAACTATGTTTTTCACGACGGCCCCGCTCCCGGAACGGTCGGCGCAGGCGACGCCAATTGCGACGGGAATGTAAATATGGGCGATGCCGTTTATCTGCTCAATTACGTTTTCCATGACGGGCCTGTTCCCTGTGCTAATTGTCCGTAGCGCAGCATATTGATTGAATTCCAAAAGGGCCTTTTGAAAAGGCCCTTTTTTTATTACCATATTTGGATGGGCATCAGCATCTGCGGCGAGGTATTCCGTTTTTGCCCTTGAAAATAATTATATATTATACTATAGTAGTATGCTGACTTGTAACCGTTAAGACCGGGAGTAAGAAATGCCTTTTAATAAAGCTGACAAAATCTGGATGAACGGGAAGCTGGTTAATTGGGACGACGCCAAGATACACGTCCTTTCTCATGTCGTTCATTACGGTTCCTCGATTTTTGAAGGACAGAGATGCTATAATACACCCAATGGTTCGGCCTGTTTCAGATTGCAGGAGCATACCGACCGGCTGTTTAATTCCGCTAAAATTTATCGAATGGAGATACCGTTCACCAAAGAGGAAATCAACCGGGCGGAACTCGATCTGATTGCCGTCAATAAACTCGATTCATGCTATATCCGGCCGGTGGTTTATCGCGGGTATGACAGCCTCGGTGTTGACCCCCGAAGTTGCCCGGTCGATGTTACCATTGCCGTCTGGCCCTGGGGTAAATATCTCGGGGAGGAGGCCCTGGAGCAGGGGGTATCGGTCTGCGTTTCTTCCTGGCACCGCAATGCCCCAAACACGATGCCGATGATGGCCAAAGCCGGCGCCAACTACATGAATTCACAACTGATCAAACTGGAAGCGCTCTCTCACGGCTATGTCGAGGGGATAGGCCTCGATACGCGGGGAATGGTGTCCGAGGGTTCCGGCGAGAACTTATTCATTGTTATGAAAGGCACTTTGATTACGCCGTCGTTCTGCTGCTCGATTCTGCCGGGGATTACGCGAAACACCGTCATTACGCTGGCCAAAGATATGGGCATCGGGGTGATTGAACAGCCGATCCCGCGGGAAGCGTTATATATCGCCGACGAGGTATTCTTTACCGGGTCGGCCGCCGAGGTCACACCGATTTCAAAAATCGACGGCATCACTATCGGCAAGGGCAAAGCGGGCGAAATTACCAGCCGGCTCCAGAAACGTTTCTTCGACATCGTCGAAGGCCGGATTGAAGATAAATACGGTTGGCTGACCTTTGTGCCGGCTTCGGCTACGGCCGAAGTCTGAGGACACTCATGCGGATTGCCATAGGTTCTGACCACGCAGGCTTTGAGTTGAAAGAAATAGTTAAAGTTATTCTTGAAGCCCGGGGACACGAAGTAATCGATTACGGCACCGATTCCACCGAGTCGGTCGATTACTCCGATTTTGCTCTTAAGGTGGCGCGAGCGGTTGCCGCTGGGGAAACCGACCGCGGCGTGGCGGTTTGCTGGACAGGAAACGGCGTTACTATTTCGGCTAATAAGATTGACGGGATTCGAGCGACTCTGGCGTTGAATCCCGACATGGCCATGCTGGCCCGTGCGCACAATGATTCCAACGTCTTGACTCTTTCATCGAAGTATATGGAAAAAGACAAGTTGGAAGAAATACTTAAAGCATGGCTTGAGACAGAGTTTGAAGGCGGCCGGCACCTGCGGCGGCTTTCCAAGATCCCGGGTTCGGGAATTTCGATGAATTAAAACATGGAGAGATAACCAGTGTCATATGTCAAAGATATTGATCCGGAGCTGTACGAGGCGCTGACTTCGGAGGCCAAACGACAGGCTTTTAAGCTGGAGTTGATTGCTTCGGAGAATTTCGTTTCGGAGGCTGTTCTGGAGGCGGCCGGCGGCGTCATGACCAATAAATATGCCGAAGGGTATCCGGGCAAACGCTACTATGGCGGTTGTGAATATGTCGATGTCGCCGAAAACCTGGCTCGTGATCGCGCCAAAAAATTGTTCGGCGCGGAGCATGTCAATGTCCAGCCTCATTCAGGTTCGCAGGCCAACATGGCGGTTTATTTTACGGTTCTCAAGCCGGGCGATACCATGATGGGATTGGACCTGTCACACGGCGGTCACCTGACTCACGGTCATCCGATTAATTTCACGGGACAATTCTACAATATCGTCCCGTACCGGGTGGAACCGGAGACTGAAGTAATTGATTATGATAAGCTGATTAAGCAGGCGGAAGAGGTTAAACCGAAGATTATCGTGGCCGGAGCTTCGGCCTACCCGCGAACGCTTGATTTCAAAAAGTTCCGGGAGGCGGCCGACGCCGCAGGGGCCTTTTTGATGGTTGATATTGCCCACATTGCCGGCCTGATTGTGGCGGGCATTCATCCCTCGCCGGTGCCTTATGCCGATTTCGTGACTACCACAACGCACAAGACCCTCCGCGGACCGCGCGGCGGCATGATTATGTGCAAGGGAAAATACGCCGCCGATCTCGACCGGATGGTAATGCCCGGAATCCAGGGAGGCCCGCTGATGCATATAATTGCCTCCAAGGCGATCGCTTTCAAGGAAGCGATGACCCCGGAGTTTAATGATTATCAAAGGCAGATTGTCGCCAATGCCGTGCATCTGGCCAAAAATCTTATGGAGCGCGGTCACAAACTGGTTGCCAACGGGACGGATACTCATTTGATGCTTATGTCGTTTATCGGTCAAAAACGCGCCGATGGAAAAACAGTTACCGGCAAGATGGTGGAAAACGCACTTGACAAGGCCAACATCACGGTCAACAAAAACACCGTTCCGTTCGATCCGGCCAAGCCGTTTGTTACCTCCGGCATTCGTATCGGGACTCCGGCGATTACCACCAGGGGCATGAAAGAACCGGAAATGGAAAAAATAGCCGAGTTTATCGACCGTGTCATCAAAAACCTGGGCAATAAAGAGCTTTATGCCGAGGTGGCCAAAGACGTAATTGAGCTTTGTTACCGCTTCCCGCTCTATGTCGGAAGGCAGGAGTAATCGGCCAACCTGAAGTATAATCGTTTCGGCATCAAAGAAGCATGCTGACATCCAAAAGACTTATCTTTCTCGCCTCGGCGATTGTTTATTTTGTATATATTTTTGTTTTTTGGAATTACTCGATAGACGATGCTTTTATCACTTTCAAATATGCTGAAAATTTCGCCGACGGCTATGGCCTGGTATTCAATATCGGCGATAAGCCGGTTGAAGGTTATTCCAATTTTCTGTGGTTGTTGCTGCTATCGATTTTGTACAAGATTGGTCTGCCGACCTGTCTGAGCGCCAAACTGATCGGCCTATCTTCGTTTTTTATTGCCGCCGGTATTTTATTTTATCATCACGAAAGAGATGATACCACACCGGCCTGGTTGGCGGCGCCGCTTTTACTTTTCTGTCCTGTTACCGCCTTTTGGGGATTGAGCGGTCTTGAACTGGGCCTGCACACCATGTTGGTGGTCGGCTCAGCGGTGGCGCTTTTTCGCCGTTCGCGCTGGCTGTACGCCCTTTTGCCGCTGGTAGTTCTCAGCCGCCCGGAAGGAATTGCCATCGGTGTCGGTTTGATTGTAATCGGCGCGCTGGCGGATTTTGTCAACGGCCGATTTGACAAAACGTATTTTTTGACCGGTTTGGCCGTGCTGGCAATTACTGTCGGGGCTCTGATTATTTTCAGACTGCAGATATTCGGCTACCCGTTGCCGAATACGTACTACGCCAAAATACACCACAAGTGGCAGCTCGGCTTTTATGAATTAGGCCGGATGCTGCGCCTTTTTGCGCCGCTTACCATTGCATTTTTATGGGCGATCTATCGGGTTGTTTCTCGCAAAGCCGCCGAAAAAGAGCTGGCCGTCTATGTCGTCATGTTTGTGATGCAGGGACTGATAAGCGCCCGGGTTGATCCGGTAATGAATTTCCTTTTCCGTTATATGATTCCGGTTATGCCTTTTTTCCTCGCCGCGACGCTTTTGATGGTCTCCCGCTTCCGTAAAGCAGCTCTGTGTCGGGTCGCAATAGCCGCCTTTGCCGTTTCGCTTGTGCTGCCATTACCGAAAGTCGTCCATTTTGTCAATGCCACCAATGACATGATGAAAGCTCAATGGAAGGTTATCGAATGGGCCGGGACTTTGCCGGCAAAGACGACTATCTCGATTTCGGATATGGGTCGCATTCCGTATTATGCCGACAATATCTATTATTACGATATCTACGGATTGGTGAATGAAGATATCGGACACGAGGGATTCAGCTTGCAACGGGAATTTATGCGCCTGCCCGATTATTTTGTGCTTGTCGGTTATATTGAATCCGATAAACTAAAACTGAGCTTCTGGCGGGAACAGGTTTTGGCGTATAACGAAACTTTTGAAGCGATGTATCAGGCGATTAAGGTATGCGCGCCGGAAGGAGGCGATCCTCGCGTGCAGGGGTATTATTATTTTGTTTTTCAGCGAAAGTCGCCGCCTTCGATATCCCCCCGGCATATGGGCGATGGAAACTAATCGATTCAGGCGGCTTGATTCATTTTAGGCGGAATAACCGGAATAAACGGTCAACTGTTTAACTTTTCCCGGCTTTCATGTTGCCAGCCATCAACTGCCTGCGTATATTCTTTCGCAAGAGTGGATTGAACAACAATTACACGGAGTTAGGGTATGCTGGCGCAAATATCGATATTCCCGGTGGGGCCAAAAGAATCGCTGGCCCGGGAGGTCGCAAAAGTAATTGACATTATCGATAAATCGGGCCTTTCTTATAAGACGACGGCCATGTCGACTATCGTCGAAGGAAAATGGGACGACGTCATGGCCCTGGTGAAGAAATGTCATTATATTATGAAGCGGTCGCATAATCGGGTCTATACTTCGATTGTTATTGACGACCGCAAGGGGGCCGGAAACAGGCTGGCCGGAAAAGTTGAAGACGTGGAAAAAATTATAAAGAGAAAGTTGCGAACATGAGCGAACATCGAATTACGTACGTGACCGCTCCGACCGAGGTCGGCGAACAGATCGCCTGCGCCCTGGTTGAAGAAGGTCTGGCGGTCTGCATCAATATCATGGAGAACGTCAAATCGATCTACAAGTGGGAAGGCCAGGTCGAAAAATCGACCGAAGATCTTTTGATTATCAAGGCGATGACCGAAAAAACCGAAGCCCTCATCGAACGGGTGCGCGAATTACATCCTTACGAGGTTCCTGAGGCTATATCTTTCGATATCGTTGCCGGTAATCAAGACTATCTGGACTGGCTTTCGGGCAAGGAAATCAAGGTAGATGAGAGTCTCCTTGAAGAAGAAGAAGAGATCGAACCGGAAGAGGAAGCGGAAACTGAAATAGAAGAACAACCATGAAATCCCGCAAAGTAACCGGCGGATATCTGGTGCGGCTGGAAAAAGGCGAGGAAGCGATAGAAACGCTGACCGCTTTTATCGCTAAAAAGAAAATCCCCTGTGGAATATTCCTGGGAATCGGCGCTATCCAAAATGTCGAACTGGGTTATTTTGACCTTAAAGTAAATCGATACCGCACCAGGAAGGTCAGAGGAAGCGTCGAGGTCGTCAGCCTGATGGGGAATATATCTTACGTCGATAAAAAGCCATTTGTTCACGCTCATATTACAGTTGCCGGGCCGGATCAAAAGCTTCTGGGCGGGCATTTCTTCAAAGGAAAGGTTTCGGTAACGCTGGAAATTTATATTCAGGTCATCAACCGACGGCTTAACCGTTTCCATGACCCTGCGATGGGTTTTAATTTTTGGGATCTGTAGTAACACTGACGACCGACTTCGGAACTTCCGACGGTTATCAGGCCGTTCTCGAAGGTATTATCGCCGGTATTAACCCCGAAGCCAAAGTTATAACCATCACCAACGACATAGCCCCGGGCGATATAGCCGACGGATGGTATCTGCTCAAAACCCATCACCGTTATTTCCCGCCCGGTACCGTGCATCTGGCCATAATCGACCCCGGCGTCGGAACAAAACGTAAAATCATAACCGTCAGAACCGGTCGATATATCTTCGTCGCGCCGGACAACGGCCTGCTTTCGTTTCTTCCCGAAAGAGAGATTATTTCGATTCATTCCATAACCAACCGAAAATACGCGCTGGCGCAGGTTTCGCCGGTATTCCACGGCCGCGATATAATGGCTCCGGCGGCGGCCTACCTGAGCCTTGGCGTTGATCCTTCCTGTCTGGGACGAGTCTGTAAAAAAATCGCTGTGCTACGAATGGCAAAGCCGGTTAAGACGCGCCGCGGATTAAAAGGACAGGTTATCAGAGTTGACCGCTTCGGCAACCTGATTACAAATATTACCGAATGGCCTGAGAACTCTTCAGTATCCGTCAACGGCCTTTCCGTAGGCCCTATCCGCTGCACCTTTGCCGATGTCAAAGCGGGCCGGCCGCTGGCTTATATCGGTTCGGGTGGGCGCCTTGAGATTGCCGTGCGGGACGGCTCAGCATTTGATTTTTTCTCTGTTGGGTGTAAAGAAGAAATCGAAATTCTTGTTGCCAGGTAACGGCTCGAACGATAGCTTGACTGACCTATGAAATGCCCTTTCTGCGGACACGAGGAAAACAAGGTGGTTGATTCCCGGACCGTTCAGGATGGCCGGGCGGTCAGGCGGCGGCGGGAATGCCTGGGTTGCCAGGAACGGTTTACCACGTACGAATATATCGAAGCGGTGACCATGACGGTCACCAAGTCGGACGACCGGCATGAACCGTTTGATCGTCAAAAAATAATCCGCGGAATCAAACTGGCCTGCAACAAGCGTCCCGTCAGTCCCAAGAAGATCGAAGTGATAACGTCTGAAATCGAGGCGCGCCTTCAGGAATTGTCCAAAAACGAGGTTTCTTCCAAGTATATCGGTGAACTGGTCATGGAAAAGCTGAAAGAGGTTGACGAAGTTGCTTATGTCAGGTTCGCTTCGGTTTATCGCAAATTCGCCGACAAGACCGAATTTCTGGAAGAACTCAAAAAGCTGTTGGATTGATTCCTTCCGGCATTTCCCGTTACCTGCAATCGATTTGACTTTCCATGACGATAATGCTATTTAGTGTTTTAGAAAATGCTGGAGAAACCACCCGAAAAAGAGATGGCTTTCCTCGATCATCTCGAGGAACTGCGCTGGCGGATATTAAAATCGCTTTTCGCCGTTATTATCTTTGCCGTCGGAGCCTATTTTATCAGCGCCTGGCTGATCGATATCGTTTCCGCACCGCTCCGGGATGTGGGAGTGTATTTTAAGGCTCCGGCCGAGGCTTTCCTGGTTCGTTTGAAATTATCGATATTTGCCGGGGCCATTGTCGCCGTGCCGGTTGTTTTTTATCAGATATGGATGTTTGTCGGCCCCGGTCTGCTTAAAAGCGAAGCCAAGGTCGTGATTCCGATTGTTTTTTCTTCGACCGTTTTTTTCCTCATGGGAGGCTCTTTTTGCTTTTTCTATGTTATTCCGCTGGCCGTGAGGTTTCTGCTTGGGTTTTCCACCGGCAACATGCAGCCGATGATTATGATCGGCGATTACGTCAGTTTTGCGGGAATGATGGTTTTGGCTTTCGGGATAGTTTTTGAATTGCCGGTGGCTTCTTTTATTCTGGCCCGGATGGGTGTGATCGATCACAAAATTATGGCCAAAGGCCGCCGCTATGCAGTGGTCGGTATTCTAATTCTGGGCTCGATTTTAACCCCGCCCGATCTGATCAGCCAACTCCTTCTTGCCGGGCCGTTGTACTTACTGTATGAGATTTCGATTATCGTCGTCTGGCTGACCGGCAGGCGGGAAGCTGATTCTATTGGCGCGTAGCATGAGCCTTGTATCTTGACAGCTCGACTTGGACTAATTAGATTTGGCCTGGAAATAAAGGCCGGAAAAGACCGGCAATGTTTTAAGAATTAACCGGCGGGCGTAATTCAGCGGTAGAATGCAAGCTTCCCAAGCTTGACGTCGTGGGTTCGACCCCCATCGCCCGCTTTAATCTCAAGTCTTCCAAGAGAAAATGCGAATCCTGAGGTCAGCTCATCTCCGATAACCGGGGCTGCAGAAGACAAGCTCCAAGGAGATGAGACCATGCAGGCTATCAGGAAACTCATTGAAGCTGCCAAAAATACTCGGCCACTCGGACATCAGTACGACCGCGATCTACACTCACCTGCTGACTGAAGATATGGTAAAGAGCTACGATCAGTTCAGTCCGGCCAACAGTCCGAGCGTTTGATTCTAAAATGTGGTTGACAAATCGGCCCAGAGATTACTACTTTTAGCCATGTTCGGGACTCTACGTTGGGTCAAGATTCACATGGTTTAGGCCGCGTTCATCTTGGGGATCGTCATCATCGTCTATGCTGTGCGGTGGTTATTGAATAATCTTTAAGGGGCAATGTGACAGACTTTTCGAAGAGATATGGGTATCAACCCGAAAAGCCGATCCAGGCCAATTCAATGGATGGGAACCTCCGAACAAGCTTGTGGAATTGCCTTTACGAACATTTTTGGTCGTTTCGACGGCCGGTTCCCAACCCCTCTGCTAGACCTCGTCTTGCAGGACGCAGCGTGAAAGGGTCTCTCTCCAAGGTAATCGAATCTCTTTGGACGCGCCATCTCAGGTGGCCTGCCGATGAAATACCTAATATATGGAGTAAGCTGTTTAGTCTCCTTAAAGACTACTATTTTGCGTGCGAGTGGTATAAGGTATATGACTTTCTTGAATTCTTGGCACCACAGGCTGATAGTATTACAGAAACCAACACCGAGAAATTTGCGCAGTGCTGTAATCGCACTCTGGAAGAGGAGCACTCTGCCTTTCGCTTCGTGGGACCGTATATCGCACCCATTACGAATGAAATTGAGGTAAAGGAAATCGAGAAGGCACTTAGCACCCCCTATGATGTAGTTCGTGTTCAAATCCGCTCGGCAGTAGAGAAGCTGTCTGAGAAACCAAAGCCGGACCTTCGCAACTGCATTAAGGAGTCCATTAGTGCTGTTGAGACTGCTGCGCGGCTTGCTGCAAATGATCCGAAAGGGACACTCGGCAAACTGCTCCCGATCCTCAAGGAGGAGATTAATCTGCATCCGGCTCAAGTCGAAGGGTTTAAGAAGCTCTACGGCTATACCAGTGATGATGAGTCGGGTATTCGGCATGGCATGATGGATAAGGATGATTTAACTGTCGACGATGCTCGGTATATGCTGGTCATCTGTTCGGCGTTTGCTAACTATCTACTACGTTTAGCTGAGCGGGCTGGAATCCTTAAGTTGCCTTCATAACCTATATTGGGTTCGACCCCCATCGCCCGCTTTTTTTTATTGCCATGAATATTATCGCCATTGACGAAAATTCACCGCTGTTCGGCAGAATCTCACCCGGAGCCGATCTGCTGAAGGTTAACGGTCATCCGGTTGATGACGAAATCGACTTTCAGTTCTACAATACCGAAAGTACGCTGGAATTGAAAATAT
>CAZSYD010000040.1:0-11890 GCA_964611355.1 uncultured Ignavibacteriales bacterium
AAACCGACGGTCGGGTTAACCCGCTCATGCCGGCAATGGGTCCCAACGTCGCCGGGGTGATCGGCTCCGCCGTCGCCGCAGGCGTATTTTTGACGTTTTTGGGGTAGGATAATTTCGCCGTGCGCGTGAATGTCCCCGACGCACATATAAGCATAATTATAAAGCCGGTGGATGTCATCGTCCGCCGGTTTTTCTTTTTTGCGGAATTATTACTTGCAAAAAATGGTAGACAGATATAAATTGATTCTATCATATTGCACTGCAGGAGAATTCGGAGAATGGATTATATTAAGGAGACGCGGCCCCAACCCGGAAAAGCGGGGATAGGTTGTTTTTCTTCGTTATTTGGATGTATTTTAGAGCAGCAATATGGCCTATAGGAATATATCACAATTAAAGTCAAGAATTGTAACGATTCTTAACGCGCAGGGTTACGCTGTAGATAAAAAGGGACATTTCTCTTTAATACAGAACAGTAGAGAAACGCGCCGCCGGGTTCATGAATTGGCAAAAGCGGAAAGGATTAGGCCAAGAATTAGTTTTATCAAGCGTTTTTCGTCAGTAGTTGGCGCAAATATTCCAAATGGTAGCGATATTCAAGTAGAGAAAATTGATCCATTACTCATTGAGATAAAGCCTGACTCGGACGAAGAGGAATATTTCCGTTGGTGGAACCTGGTATGGTGGAGTCTTCCATATGAAAAAGCTTATGGCAGACAGATGAGATACATAATTTGGGATACTTATCACAATGCTGTTATTGGTTTGATCGGACTTCAGAGCCCAATCCTCAGATGGGGCGTCCGCGATGATTACCTAAACATATCTTTGGAGCAAAGAGACTATTGGATAAATCAATCCTTAAGTGCCCAGCGTTTAGGGGCTGTGCCGCCCTATAATCAGATTTTGGGCGGAAAATTGGTCTCTCTACTCTTGACTAGTAATAATATTAGAGAAGATTTTCGAAAAAAATACTATAATAAAATGACTATTATGAATCGTCGCAAACTGCCTGCGCGATTGTTATTTATTACGACAACGGGAGCCTACGGTAAGAGTAGTATATATCAACGGCTAAAGTTTAAAGATGAAGTTGTAGCGAAATTTATAGGATATTCGCATGGCTCGGGCTCATTCCATATTTCTAACGAAATTTATGATGACTTATTGATGTATCTTGATCGTCGGGGATACAATATCAAAAGGGGATTCGGCGCAGGTCCTTCCCGTAAGTTACGACTTATTGACACGGCGCTTGGTTTACTGGGATTTAAAGATGGCGCTAAACATGGTATTTTGCGCGCAGTTTATCTGTTTCCTTTGGCCAAGAACCTAGATAATGTTATTCAGTTCAATAAGCAACCTGTATGGTTTGATAGACCAATTTCGGACTTAACATCTTTCTGGAAACAGAGATGGGCTATACCACGAGTCGAACGCGATACATCATTTAGAAACTTCAAAGCCTCAGAATTTTTCGACGATGTGGAACACGAATTAGAAAATATCTGCAATTCCAAAAACTGAGAGTGACGCATGGAAGGCCAAATCGAAAACAAGGGAAATTATGCCCATCTTCCTGAAGAGTTAATGTCGAAGATTCTGGAATCGGTTCCTCAGACGGTTGACAAGATGAATAAGATGTTTGACGTTCAAGAAAAGCCATTAAAGCAGGCTATTGATAAGCTAAGAAAATTAGGAATGACTCAATTTATATCTTCTGATGATTATTCGACATCATTGATTGCGGTGGACGGTGGAATGGTAGTTGATCGGATGACAGGTTCGGATTTACTTTTAGCTGTTGCGGTTGGTGTCGAAGGGTTAAGTGAAGACCCGAAAGCCGGTTGGGGCATTGACAGAAATCAATATTATCAATGGCAGACGGTTTTACCGCACGAAGAAGCAACGCCTCGTTTGGCCCAGGGTATCATGTTTCTAATGGAGTTAAGTGTATTAGCTCAATCGGAACATGAAATAAGGATTATGGATGGTACTCACTTCACACCGATCTTAAAAATAAACAGCATGCTATCAGCAAAAGAAGAAAATGCTGGTCCTGAATACATTCAGGCTCTGAGGGATTTTTTATCGGATACTTACGAAAAAATTATACCTGACATACCTGATATAATTGCTTCGGCATTTCAAAATATTGCGATAATCGCTATAGCCAAATACTCATCTTCACGTGATATTCTTGATCAATACGCGCACGATTTTAAAATATCGGTCGATGATAAAACGTTTTTTGCCCTTACGCTCGATGAGAATGAATACCTTAATCCGCTTCCTGTCGGGCAAAGTGAAAATGAGCGTAGAAAAATATGGAATGATCTACATATCAAATGTAATCTTGAGATACCTGAAAAAGATGATTTGAATAATGCCCTGGAAAAGGCAGTCTATCCTTTAATTACTAAAAACAAAATGTCAGAACTACATTTTACGTATTTTAAGCCTTACGCCGATGGCCCCGCTTATCGCATTGAATTAAAAAAAGCCCTTGCAGAGAATAAAGATGATTTTGAAAAAACCCTCTTAAGTCTGAAAAAGCAGGTTGTTTTTCCCGAAATTCGCGAACCATACCCACAATATTTAGTTGATTTGATGGCCAAAAGCGTAGCGTCCGGTTTATACGCGATTCAAGAGGGTATAAAATTATCTCCTAATTTGGAATTGGATAAAGGGAGATTTAATCTTATTTTTGGTTATAGGACAAAATAGCTATGTCTCAAGAAATTGATATCCTAAAAGTTATTGAAGATGATGAAGGCAAGATACTTGGTATTACAGGATCGCCAAGCACGACTATTGATATAACAATAGATATTAAGGAAGAAAGCAAATTAGGTCGTATTTTAGGCCAAATGGTCCATTTTGTGGTAGAAGAGGAAGAAAATCCTATATTAGTAATCGGTCAAGTTATATCAATTGAAACACAGAATCGTTGGCACCAGGATCCCACATTCAAAGGGGTTATACGGTTACATGGCAACCTGCCCCATTTAAGCGGTCGAGCCGATAATCGTGTTGCGACAATAAGTGTTCAAGCAGCTTATTCTGTAAAAAAGGAAACCAATGCTCAAGGACATGTCCTTGGAACATCACCTTCCACTGGTCTCCCCGTAAAGAAAATGTCAAATCCATTAATGAGTGCACTCATGAGACCGCATGAAAAGTATATAACTTATATGGGGCATGTTTACGGTACTGACGTAAATCTCCCTTTTTGGTTTAGGCATTTTGATAAGGGAGATGGGGGTGCTGGAGATGCCCACCACATAGGTGTTTTCGGCAAAACCGGGTCAGGAAAGTCAGTCACCGCAGCCTATATGCTACTTGGTTATGCAAAGAATAAAGAAAACATGAATATTTTGGTCTTGGATCCACAGGCACAGTTCTATTATGAAAAGGACTTCCCACCACTGCTTAAGATGAAGAATATGATTGAAAAGTGCGGCATGACGTATATAAAATACCACCTCCTTCAGGAGCTATATTTGCCGGGAGATGAACATGAGCTCTTTGCATCAATGTTACAGAAAAACCGCTTTATCCAAAAAGCTTTTAATATCAAAAGCGATAGAGAGCTTGATGCGGGATTGGCAGTTGCCGAATATTTAGCCTCACGTTTCGAGAAGAGCAGAGGTTCTGCGGCAAATATGAATCGGCTTGATCGAACGACCAGCAAGAAATTGATGACTGATTTGCTTAATCGTTTTGTTAAAACAGATTCAAACAGTGATTCTAATAAATATATTGATTCAATATATACTTCAAGACCGTACAAGAACAAACTTATGGACCATATTTCACGGTTGATTAATGCGAAGGAAGAGGTCGATGCTCTTTTTTCAAATTACTGGCATCCGATCGTTAAATATTTTCAAAGCAAATCGGATGATGGCGTGAATAAAAAACCGATTGACGAAGTGATAAATCTGATATCTGATAAAGATCATAAGGGAAATATCGTTATCTTGGATATCAGTGGCGAACAAGAGCGATTAGGTAGTGAAAATGTTAAGGCTCTTTTCGTCCGCTTGATCGAAGGACGAATAAAGGAAGTAGGGCAACGGTACTATGCCGAAGGGCAAAAGGTAAATTGTTTGATCGTGATGGATGAAGCACATCGATATATTTCACGAACTGCCGATGATCCACAGATTCAGGCGTTAACTCACGAGATAATCGATTCCGTTAGAACTACTCGAAAATTTGGCATCGGCTATATGTTCATTACTCAGACAATCGAGTCGCTCGATAAAGAGATCTTGCAGCAAACCCGGATATTTGCTTTTGGATATGGACTCACACTGGGTACGGAGATGAGGGTGATAGGCAATATCGTAAACAACGATAGCGCAATGAAATTGTACAGATCATTCATTGATCCGGGTGCGAATAATAGGTACCCGTTTATGTTCTATGGATCGGTATCGCCTTTGTCATTTACAGGTGCTCCTCTCTTCTTGGAGGTTTATACAAATCCCGGAGATTTTCGTTAAATTCCTCTATTATCTCCGAGCTGTATATTACCAACTCGCCAGTCCATCATTTTCCCTTCTGAGAAATAGGATTCAATATCAAGGCGGCCTCCAATTCCCCCACACTTTCACCACAAAACCACCCCTGATTCCTGACCCGCTCGCATTTATAGACAACCATATTCTATAGGTATATCTATGTCGGTAAGTGAACGCAAGCTCAAGGCCAAAAGCCGGAATCAATCCGGCGAAAAGACCAAAAATGAAATGGGGCCCCCAAAATAATGACAAAACGAACCCAAATCACGACCTCTATCCTGTGGCCTGCAATAAGTTCCCGTAAGTTGCGTTTTCAGCGGCGCACGGAAACAACCTTTAACCCTGAATTTCGAATTTCAGATATTTATTTTATCCGCTTCGAAAATCTGAGCCACGAGAAGGTAAAAATTACCGCACTGAAGATTATCATTGCAAGGATTTCAGGATAAAGGGCGTCAACGCCGGAACCTTTCATCATGATGCCACGGACGATTTTCATGAAATATCGCAGCGGGTTGAGATATGTGATATACTGCACCAGCTCCGGCATGTTTTCGATCGGCGTGAAAAAGCCGGAAGTCAAAATAGCGAAGATGGAAAAAAACCAGGCAAAAAACATCGCCTGCTGCTGCGTGCCCGTTACCGTCGAGATAAACATCCCCACGCCCAGCGCGGTGAACAGATAGATAAACGAAAGACTATAGAGCAGCGTCCACGAACCGGCAAACGGAATGTCAAACCATAAGATACCGAAAGCCAGCGCGATCGACATCTCGACAAAACCAAGAATGGCAAACGGGATGGTTTTCCCCAGGATAAAGGCCGGGGTGGAAATCGGCGTAACCATCAACTGTTCCAGCGTTCCCACTTCGCGTTCGCGCACAATCCCCATTGAAGTCAGCATGGCCGTAATCATAGTCAGAAGAACGGCCACTATCCCCGGGACCATGTAGTAAACCGATTCACCTTCCGGGTTATAAAGGATTTTCTGCCGCATCGAAACAGGCCTTTCAACACCGGCGATGCGCTGGTTGAACTGCCCGGTTATCAGGCCGGCGTAACCGATGGCGATGGCCGCCGAGTTGGCGTTGGTGGCGTCAACGATGAATCCGGCTTTGACCGACTTACCTTCTTCGAGCTTCTCCGAAAAATCCTCCGGGATAATCAGGGCGGTATTATAACGATTTTCGGTAAATCCCCGCTCAACCTCCGGAAGCGGAATATCGCTTGACCGGCAGACGAAATAATCCCCGGCCGAGAGCGAACGAACGAATTCGCGGGACAGTTGACTGCGGTCATAATCATAGACTGCGGTATAAATCTGCTTCACATCGACATTAATGGCGTATCCCAGTATCAGAAGCTGGATGATCGGCATGAGAAAAATAAGGCTCAGCATTATGCGGTCGCGGAAAACCTGCAGGAATTCTTTTTTGACCAGCGCCAGTACCGTTCGCATTCTTACTTACCCGATTTTGATTTGGAACTTCTTCGCGGCAACGCCGAGAAGTACTACCGACAAGACCACCAACAACGCCGCCTGCGGCCAGAGCACATCGATCCCCGATCCCTTGAGCATGATCCCCCTGATAATCAAAATAAAATACCGCGCCGGTATGAGATAGGTTACAAGTTGAAGAATCTGTGGCATATTTTTAATCTCGAAGATAAATCCGGAAAGCATTACCGATGGCAGCATCGTAACCACCATAGAAGCAATCATCGCCACCTGCTGGGTTTTGACCAGGGTCGAGATCAAAAGCCCCAGGGACAACGCCGCGATAACATAGATAATGCCGAAAAGGAAAAGCAGGAAAACCGATCCGGTCATCGGGACGCCAAAAAAAAGAATGCCGAATCCCCAGACCAGAAGGCCGTCAAGCCCCGCCAGCCCAATGTATGGAATCACCTTGCCGATAATTATCTGATGCGGCTTCACCGGCGCGGTGAGAAGCTGCTCCATGGTGCCGGTCTCCTTTTCGCGGGCGATGGTGATTGACGTCAAAAGCGCCGAGATCATCATCAGGATTACGGCAATCAAACCCGGCACAAAAAAATGCGACGATTTCAAATCGGGATTGTACAACACCTGCTGCGAAAGAACAACTCCCGGCATCTCGAAGCCGGGCGGCAAAAGGTCTTTCATAAATTGAAAAACAATTACGTTCGAATAACCGGCCGCCGCCGCGCAGGTATTGGCATCGGCGCCGTCAAGCAAAAGCCCCAGTTGGAATTTATTGCCGGTTTTCACGGCTTTGGCAAATCCCGATTTAATGGTTAAGACGGCATTAGCGTCACCTTGTTTAAGCGCCCGTTCAGGGTCGGATAAATCGGCTTCGGCGAGCGGCCCGGTAAAATAGCCGGAATTGTAAAAACGGCCGACCAGTTCTCGCGATTCGGCCGTCCGATCATAATCAAGAACCGCTAGTTTGATATTCTTGATATCAAGATTGATGGCATAACCGTAAAGCAGCGTCATCAGGATCGGCATCAGGATGGCGATAAAAAGCGAGCGTGTATCCCGCAGGATATGGCGCACCTCTTTGAGGGCGATATATCGCAGTTTATCCATCAGCTTCGTTCCCGGAGATCAGGCTGATAAAGGTTTCCTGCAGGTCGGGCTGGTTGTGTTTTTCGATGAGTTCCCGAGGTTGCCCAGCTTCGATGATCCGGCCGTGATGCATAATTGAAATCCGACGGCAGAACTCGGCTTCATCCATGTAGTGCGTGGTGACAAACAGAGTCGCGCCGGAATCGGCCAGACGATACAGGATTTCCCAGAAACGCCGACGAAAAACCGGATCGACGCCCGCGGTCGGCTCGTCCAGAAAAACAATCCTGGGCTTGTGCAGTATAGCGGCCGCCAGGGCGATTCTCTGCCGCCAGCCAACCGGCAGTGGACCGGTCGGTCGGTCAATGAAATCCTGCAGACCAAGATAACCGGTCAGTTCCTCGATTCTCATTTTCAAGCGGTGCGCCGGAATCTTATACACCGTCCCATAGAAGCTCAAATTTTCCCGCCCGGTCAGGTCGCTGTAAAGCGAAAACTTCTGCGACATGTAGCCGATGCTCTGCTTGATTTTTTCCGGCTCGCGGTTGACGTCAAAACCGTTTACGATGCCGTTTCCCGAGGTGGGCAGAAGCAATCCACAGAGCATCCTGATGGCGGTTGTTTTGCCCGCACCGTTGGCGCCGAGAAAACCGAATATTTCGCCATAATCAACCGTCAGGCTTATCCGGTCAACGGCGGTGAAACTGCCGAATTTCCTGGTTAATCGGTCTATGACTACGGCGTTGTCCATGACCATAAACCGCTCAATTACGCGAACCCATCAGTTGAATAAAAACATCTTCCAGTTCGGCCGGAATTTTCTCGACCAAATCACCGCCGATGCCGGCCGCGCTCAATCTCCTGACAATTTCATCCCGATCGGTTGTTTCGGGCGCATATAGATGTACCGAAGCTCCGAAGCGGTGCGCATTGATGTCCTCAATCTGTTCCAATTGATACATACGATCGGCGGTTGGTTCCACTCGTAACTGAAAAACGCTTCCTCGATACCGGGCGGCCAGTTCATTCGGGGCGCCTTCGGCCAGCTTTTTCCCGCCATGTATAAATACCGCCCGATTCGCCAGCGTTACCTCATCCATGTAAGGAGTAGAAACGGCAATCGACGAGCCGTCATCGCGCAGCGATTTGAGAATATCCCAGAACTGTCGCCGTGACAGCGGATCAACGCCGGTGGTCGGCTCATCAAGGATAAGTATCTTCGGGTTGTGAATCAGGTTACAACTGAGAGCCAGCTTCTGTTTCATTCCGCCCGACAGGTCGGCGGCTCGTCTGTCGCAAAAAGGCCCAAGTCCCGAAAATCGATAAAGCAATTTCTTTCTTGTTTCGAATTCGTCGCGGCTTAACCCGAAAAGCCCGGCATAAAAACGGAGGTTTTCCTCGACAGATAGATCGGGATAAAGCGAGAACGTCTGTGGCATATATCCAAGAAGCGGCTTTATTTTCTCGAAATCGGCCGCCACGCTGTAACCCGATATATGGACTTCCCCGCTGTCAAAACGAATAAGGCCGCATATCGAACGAAACAGGGATGTCTTGCCGGCGCCGTCGGGGCCGACCAGCGCAACTATTTCGCTCTCGCCGATGGTAAGGCTGAAATCATCCACCGCCGTCAGCGAACCATATTTCCTGGTCAAATTCCTGACTTCTATCGGGATCATAGAATCCTTACCGAAACAGGCATGCCGATCTTGAGCGTTTCATCGGGATTGGGAATAATTATTTTGACGGCATAAACCAGATCGGCCCTGGCTTCTCTGGTTTGCACATTCTTGGGAGTAAACTCCGCCTCCGATGATATCCAACTAATATAACCGGACAGCGCCCTGTCGCGACCGTCTTCGGGATCGACTTCGGCTTTGTCGCCCAGCTTAATCCGGGTCAGATCCTCCGGAGGGAGATAAATCTTGACCCATACCGTATCAAGCCGGGCCATTTTGATTAATGGTTTTCCCACGCCAACCAGTTCACCGCTTTCAATGTAGGTAGTAACCACAATGCCGCCGGAAGGAGCGGTCGGATGGCAGTCGGAAAGCTGTTTTTCGAGCAGGGCGATTTCAGCGTCGATTCTTTCCAGGTCGGCTTCGGCCGCCTGAAGACCGGCCTCGGCTGCCTTTTTGGCCAGTTTGGCCTGCTGAAACCTGTTTTCTGTCTGGTCAAACTGCTGCTGGTTGGCCGAACCGGTTTTTAACAGGCGGCTGATCCGGTTGTATTCTTTTTCAGCCAGGTTGATATCCAACGTCGTCTTTTCCACCTGGAGTCGGGCTGAATATTTTTGAGTTTCGGCCGCATGACGGCACGCTCTCGCCTGTGCCGACCGAAGAGACAGGGTCGTGGTATCAATCAGAGCAATGGTATCGCCGGGATTGATACGGTCTCCTTCATCGAAAAAAAGTTTTTCCAGTCTTCCGGCCGTTTCCGCGGAAATGACTATTTCGGTCGCCTCAATCAGACCCGACCCGCCGGGGACGGCATCGCCGCTGCTGCACGAAATAATGGCGAAAGCAACAATGCTGAAAAGGACAGCGCAAAATACCCTGTTCATCGCAAACCTCCGAAAATTTCAGGCGAACCGAGGGCGTAAAGGTAATCAGCCTCGGCCAGATAATATTGAATAATCGACGCCCGGTATTGCTGTTCGGTGGCGGTCAATTCCGCCTCCATTTCCAGAAGTCGGTTAACCGACAGCCGGCCGGCCTTCTGCTTCTGCGAGGCGAGATTGAACCTCCGGCCGGCCAGATCATATTCGCGGCCGGAAATCTGTATCACGCAATAAGCATGCTCAAGGTTACTTGCGGCCGTTTCATACTGTAAAAGAAGACCATCGAGTAACTCCTTCTCGGCCATCCGCGCCGACAATGCCCGCCTCCGGGCGGCGGCCCTCGATTTACCCGTTTTGCCGCCCAGATTGAACTCCCAGTTCAAAGTCAGACCAATAGTGAAATAATCGTTCCAATCCTTGTTGAACATATCCAGGTTCGGCTTGCCCGCCGAGTACCCGGCAAAACCGGCCAAGGCGGGAAAATACTCCGCCTGCGAAAGAGACGCTGCAAAATCGGCGGCCCGCGCCAGATGTTTTAGACGTTCCAATTCGGCCCGTTTGATCTCGGGCGGCTCTTGTTGACTCAAGAAATCCGGCTCCCGCGGCGCTTGAATATTTTCAGTGGGATGGATTGGCCCGGCCCTGTCAAGGCCGGTGATTCTATACAGAGATGCCATTGCGATCTTATGTACCGTTTCCTGCCGATTCAGAACCTGCCGCCCTTTTTCCACCGCCAGCGCCGCTTCGAGGACGTCGATCGAATCGGCCAGGCCGTTGTCGTACAAATTCCGGATGTCCCGTTCGATGATCTTCACCCGCTCCAGCGACGCCCCGGCGATGTTAACCGATGATTGGGCCATCATCAACTGCAGGTAAATGCGACGGCAATCATACGCCGTCGACAATTCTTCAGCCCGCAGTTTCGCCATTTCCGCGCAGCTGTTTTCGCGTTCGATATTGATTACGTTGGACAGCCATCCGCCGGTATATAAAGGCACGGACAGCCTGAAATCAGCCTGATAATTTTCTTTTGACCCCATTTCTATATTCATAAAGGGCAATTCCAGTGATGGGACCTCGTCAATGAAATTCGACCGCGCCTCGAGCGACAGTGTCGGGAAACGCAGCGTTTTCGCCTTCACATAATTAAATGCGGCTGCCGCCGAATCGTACCTGGCCGATTTGACGCCATAGTTATAATCCAGCGACAGGGCAATGGCTTCGACGAGCGAAAGACCCCTGTCTGCCACAGCCGTTGTATATAAACAAGTTAGAAGCGTTAAGATTATCGCTAAAAGCAACGTTGACGGTCTATCTGGCTTCAAGACCGCGCATAAAAAGATCGACCACCGCCTGCGGCCTTTCTTTTCTGAACTTTTTGTCATCTCTTATCTCCCAGATGGCGTTGACCACGGGGGCCATTACCAGGTACAACAGGTTCATACTGATAAACGAAATCAGGGCCTGGCAGCTGTCAATATCGCGGTAGCGCCCGTCCCGCTTCCCCTGATCGATTATCCTTTTCAATTTCCACGGCAGACCTCGTTTAGCTATCAGATTAACCATAGCTGCCTTTAGCCTTTTACCGCCGGAAGCCATCTCGCGAATGGCGATCGGGCCGAATTTGCTGCCTGCGCCTAACAAGTTGTAATAATTCTCCGACAAAGCCAAAAGCAGCTCTTCCGTATCCCTGACTTCTTCGATCTGAACTTGAAAAAGAGCTATAAGGCGTTCCATTTCTCCTTCTATAACCTTCTGGTAAAGATCTTCCTTGGAGGCAAAATGGTAGTATATCATAGCTTTGTTGACCTTAGCCCGGCGGGCGATCCGGTCGACCCTGGCCCCGGCCAGACCGAGTTCGGCGAATTCGTTCATGGCGGCATTCAGTATTTTGGGGCGTGAACCTGATTTTGATGTCTTTTGATTGTCCATAAATAACTAACCATTTAGTTTAACTAACCGGTTATATAATACGTATAATGTTTCGGTCTGTCAATATATTTTTTTATCCTTTGGAAAAAATTTTGCTTTTTTCTTTTGCCGACCGTCCGGATGCGCACTAAGCCAGCCGTTCTACCGGAGCAGGAGCATTTTCCGGGTGGCCGTAAAATCATCGGCCTTCAATCGGTAAATATAAATCCCGGAAGCGACCGGCCGGCCCGCTCGGTCACGGCTGTTCCATTCTATCTTATTCAGCCCCGGCTCGGCCGGGCCGTCAAGCAGCGCCCTTATTTTCTGCCCCAGGATATT